>NZ_JAINWJ010000015.1 GCF_021021415.1 Martelella mediterranea
GCAAGGATCAGAGACCAAACCATCAAACAGAGTTGATGACGATTATGTGCGCGCAGCAATCGCCGAGGTCGAGGCTGCGGGCATCACCGACTGGCGCGCCCACGGCCTGTCGCGCCCGCAACTGGCCGAAACGCTGGCAATGTTGCAGATCTACGAAACCGGCGCGGAGACCGGCTGCCCGGCCCATGTCGTGCACTGCTCGGTCGCGCGCGGCTACGAAATTGCCGAGAATTACCGCCGCCAGGGCTTCTACGCGACCGCCGAATGCTGCATCCACTATCTGACGCTGGACGAGGAAAACGATGTCGCGCGTCTGGGCGGCATGGCCAAGATCAACCCGCCGGTGCGGCCGCGCCGCGAGGTCGAGGCGATCTGGCGTCATGTCGCCGAAGGTCGTGTTTCCATGGTCTCGACCGACCATGTGAGCTGGGCGCGCGAGCGCAAGATCGATCCGGAAATACTCAAATGCGCCTCCGGCGTTCCCGGGCTCGAGGTGATGGTGCCACTGTTCGTCAAGGGCGCGATGGAACGCGGCGTCCCGCTGTTCTGGGCTGCCCGGCTGATGGCCGAAAACCCGGCGCGCCATTTCCGCCTCGATCATCGCAAGGGCGGCATCGAAGTCGGCCGCGACGCCGACCTGACCGTGCTTGTCGACCGGCCCGCCGTCTATGAGGCCGCCGCCAGTGCGCATTCGGTTGCCGACTGGTCTCCCTATGACGGCATCGCCTTGCCCTGGACCGTGGCCGCGGTCTGGCATGAAGGCAGGATGGTGTTCGACGGCAACGCGGTTCTGGCCGCACCGGGCAGCGGCGGCTTTGTCCGCCCGCCCGAAACGCTGGGCCTGCGCCGGGAGTTGCACGCATGAAACGCAATCTCCACGCCTCACAGGATCGGATAACCGCTGACCTGACTGCGCTTTCCGCGATCACCGACACCGAAAGACCGTGGACGCGGCGCGCCTTCTCGCCCCTGTTCGACGAGGGGCGTCGCTTCCTGTGGGATCGTTTCAAGGCGGCGGGCCTTGATGTTTCGCTGGACGCCGGCGCCAATCTGACCGGAATTCGCCAGGGAATCGCGCCGGACTCCGGCACGATCATGCTGGGGTCTCATTCCGATACCGTTCCCGATGGCGGGCGCTTCGACGGCGTTGCCGGGGTCGTCGTGGCGCTTGAGGTGGCTCGCATTCTTGCAGACAGGGGCGTGATGCTGCGCCACAACCTTGCCATCACCGACTTTCTGGCCGAGGAAGTGTCTATTTTCGGTGTTTCGTGCATCGGCTCGCGCGCCATGGCCGGTGTTCTGCCGCCCGCCTGGCTTGAGCGCCAGAGCGCCGGTCGCGATCTTCGCCGTGCCATTGGTGATGTCGGCGGCAATGCCGAGGCTCTCACCGGACCGTTGCGCCTCGATCTCAGCGCCTTTCTGGAAATGCACATAGAACAGGGACCCGTGCTGGAACGCGAGGGGCTGAGCCTTGGCATGGTGACCACGATCGTCGGCATAACCCGGGTGGAGGTCAGCATCACCGGGCGACCCGAACACGCCGGCACGACCCCGATGGATGGCCGCGCCGACGCCCTGGCTGCCGCCTCCGAACTGGTCCTTTCAATCCGCGCGAAGGCCGTTGAGATGACGGCAGCGGGGCGGCATTTCACCGCGACGGTGGGCGAGTTCGAGATGAAGCCCAATGCCGCCAATGTCGTTCCCGGCCATGTCCGCATGCTGATCGATATCCGCGCCGAGACCGAGGCCGACATGGAGGCCTTTCTACGCTGGATCAAGGACAGCGAACAGGATGGGCATCAAAACGGCATCGTCATCGAGACCCGCAAGATTTCTGAAAACGATCCGGTGCGCCTTGATGACGCTCTTGTCGACGCCCTGTCCGACGCGGCTTCTGCGCTGGATATCGGCCACCGGCGCATGGTTTCCGGCGCCGGCCACGATGCAGCGTTCATGGCCCGGCTCTGCCCGGCGGCAATGGTGTTCGTACCCTGTGTCGGCGGGCGCTCGCATTGCCCGGAGGAATGGGCCGACGCGGCCGATCTGTCTCTTGCCGCCGAGGTCCTGGCGGATACCGTAATCTCGATCGACGCGAACAAGGAAGGATAACAGATGGCACGCGTTCTCACCGAAAAGGATGTGGAACCCGCCGTGCGCGGCGGCGCGGTCTATGCCGCGGGCGGCGGAGGCTGGGTGCATCACGGGCGCATGCTTGGCCGCGCGGCTGTCAATGCAGGCGCGCCGGAATTGGTCTCGGTCGAGGAGCTTGACGATGATGACTGGGTCGCCACCGCCGCCGCCATCGGCGCGCCCGCCTCGACCACGCCCTGGGAGATGCGCGGCGTCGATTATGTGAAGGCGGTTGAGCTCCTTCAGGAGGCGCTCGGCGCGCGCGTCGCGGCGCTGATGATCGGGCAGAACGGTAAATCCTCGACCCTCAACGCCTGGCTGCCTTCCGCCATTCTCGGCTGCAAAGTGCTCGATGCGGTTGGCGACATGCGCGCCCACCCGACCGGCGATATGGGCGCCATCGGCATGGCCGGACGGCCGGAAGAAACGATCCAGACCGCCGTCGGCGGCAATCGCGCGCAAAACCGCTATATCGAGCTTGTCGCCAGAGGCGCCACGGGCCGCGTCTCGCCGGTTCTGCGCACCGCCTCGGATATGTCCGGCGGCTTTATTGCCTCGGCGCGCAACCCGGTACGCGCGTCCTACGTCGCCCGAAATGCGGCCCTTGGCGGAATTTCGAAGGCGCTGGAACTGGGCGAGGCGATTCTGGCGGCCGAACCCAGGGGCTCCTCCGCCATGCTCGATGCCATCGCCCATACAACTCGCGGAAGCTATATCGTCGAAGGAGAGATCACGGCAAAGAACGTGACCTATACCAACGAGGCCTTCGATGTCGGAACCGTGACGATTGGCAGCGGCGACCGCGCCGTCACCTTGCATGTGATGAATGAATATATGGCCGTCGACGCGGCAGACGGACGCCGTATCGCCACTTTCCCCGACGTTATCACCACGCTTTCGCCCGACGCGGAACCGCTGTCAGTCGGCGAGCTGAAGGTGGGTATGAAGATCCATGTCCTGCACGTGCCGAAAGCGCTTCTGCCGATCAGCGCCGGCGTTCTCGATCCCGCCGTCTATGTTCACCCGGAAAAGGTCATGGGCATCGACCTGACCTCTTATGCCTTGGAGGGCTGACATGCCGAAGGACAATCCCCGCCATCCGGCTTTTCCGATCCCCTCCGGCCCGACGCTTCGCGCCAAAGGCTGGCGGCAGGAGGCCCTGTTGCGCCTGATGGAAAATGTCCTGGCCGTCGGCGAGGACCCGGCAAATCTGGTGGTCTATGCCGCTCTGGGCAAGGCCGCGCGCAACAAGGCCGCACATGATGCGATCCGTCAGGCACTGATCGGCATGGACGAAGACCAGACCCTGGTGATCCAGTCGGGCAAACCCGTCGGCCTGATGAAAACCAGTCCCGAGGCGCCGATCGTGATCATGGCGAACTGCAACATCGTCGGGCAGTGGGCCAGGGCCGAAAACTTCTATGATCTGGAACGCAAGGGATTGATCTGCTGGGGCGGCCTCACCGCCGGGGCATGGCAGTATATCGGCTCGCAGGGCGTTATTCAGGGGACTTATGAGATATTCATGCGGATCGCCGAGCGCCGTTTTGCTGGCAGTCTTTCCGGCCGTTTCATCTTGACCGCCGGTCTCGGCGGCATGGGCGGCGCCCAGCCGCTGGCCGGACGGATGGCGGGCGCTGCGATCCTATGCGTTGAGGTCGATCCCGCCCGCGCGGAAGCGCGGAAGAAAATCGGTTATCTCGATGAAATCGCACCGGACCTCGACGCAGCACTCGCGCGGATCGAGCAGGCCCGCGCCGAAGGTCGTGCGGTCTCAGTCGGGCTCGTCGGCAACGCCGCGGAGATTTACCCCGAGATCGCCCGGCGCGGCATCACCCCCGATATCGTGACTGATCAGACCTCGGCGCACGATCTGGTCTATGGTTATATCCCCGAGGGGTACGACATCGAGCGCGTGCGCCGCCTACGCTTGCAGAACCCGGACGAACTGATCGAGGCCGGCCGCGCTTCAATCACGCGACATGTCTCGGCCATGCTGGATTTTCAGAAGAGCGGCGCCGAAGTGTTCGACAATGGCAATCTGATCCGCACGCAGGCGCAGATCGGCGGTGTGGAGAATGCCTTCGACATTCCGGTCTTCACCGAAGCCTATCTGCGGCCGCTGTTTTGCCGCGCGATCGGTCCGTTTCGCTGGATGGCGCTGTCGGGCGAGGCTTCCGACATCGGCAAGATCGACGATCTCGTGCTCGAAATGTTTCCCGACAACAGGATCGTCACCAACTGGATCCGGCTTGCGCGTGAAAATGTTCCCTTTGAAGGACTGCCCGCCCGTATCGCCTGGCTTGGCCATGGAGAGCGCAGCGCGCTGGCGCGCGCGGTCAACCAGATGGCCGCGACCGGCGCGTTACAGGGGCCGGTTGCGTTTTCCCGCGATCACCTTGACTCGGCCGGGATGGCGCATCCCAATATCATGACCGAGAACATGCGCGACGGCTCCGATGCGATCGCCGACTGGCCGCTTCTGGACGCGATGCTGTTATGCTCGTCCCGCGCCGATCTCGTCACCGTGCATTCCGGCGGCGGCGGCTATGCCGGCTATATGACCTCGGCCGGCGTCACGATCGTCGCCGATGGCACCGAGGCGGCCGACCGTCGCCTCGAAATCGCGCTCGACAATGACACCGGGCTCGGCGTCATCCGCTATGCCGATGCCGGCTACCAAGACGCGCTGGACGAGGTGGCGCTTAAAAAAATCAACCATATTCCCGTCTGATCCTCCGGAGTGACGGGAGACGCATGCACAACCGAAAAATACCAATCAAAGAGGGAAATGATCATGAAACTGAAGACCATTCTCACAGGCGCATTGCTGTCGGTCACGCTGGCCTCTGCCGCCTTTGCCCAGGAGGCGACCGATGAGCTCAAATTCTCATCCTTCCTGCCGGCCTCGACCGTGAACAACGCCGTATCGGTTCCGGCATTCATCGAACGCGCCGAAGAGCTTTCGGACGGCGCCTTGCAGATCAAGCTTTATGCCGGCGGCTCGCTGGTTTCGGGCGGCGAGGTGCAGCTCAAGATCGTGCAGGACGGCATAGCCGATATCGCCGAAATCCCGATCCCCTACACGCCCGGCCGCATCGAAGGCATGGATGTCTTCGAGCTTCCCAATCTCGCGCGCTCCAACTCCGACGGTTCGCTGGCGACGCTGGCGCTGATCGAAGAGGGCAAGATCACCGGACTGGATGATCTCGTCGTGCTCGGCGTGTTGCAGGCCGGCCCTTATTTCATCCACACCAGCGAGGAAATCGACAGCCTGCGCGACCTGCGCGGCAAGAAACTCAGGGTTTCAGGACAAATGCAGGCACAGATCGTCTCGCGGCTGGGCGCGGTCCCGGTTTCGAATATTCCGGCCACGGGGCTGGCGGAGAATATCAGCCGCGGCCTGATTGACGGCGCGCTGGTCGATACCGGCAATCTCTACAATTTCGGCATCGGCGATCTCGTGCATTATCACGTCACCAACCTTCCGCTGGGCTCGTTCACGGTGTTGTGGGCAATGTCGCGCGATCGCTATGAAAGCCTGTCGCCGAAATCACGCGAGGCGATCGACGCGCTGCGCGGCGAGTGGTTCACCGAAGTGCTGGGCGCCAACATGGACAAGCAGACCGATGAAGTGACGGCGCGGCTGGAAGCATCGGGCGATCACCATTTCGTCACCTTCAGCGAAGCCGATATGGAGCGGGCCGACAAGGTGCTGCAGCAGGTCGTCGACAACTGGGTCGCCGCCGACCCGGCCAATGCCGATACGCTGGAAGCCGCGAAGACACACCTGGGCAAATGATCGCCCAGCCGGGAGAAGGAACGCGAAATGGCCAGGCTGTCCAATATGCTTGCGGTGGTGGGCCTAAGCGCCCTTCTGGCGGTGACCGCCCTGACCCTGTTCGATATCGCGCTGCGATCGGACATCGTTTACGGCCTGCGCGATCTTTCCCCCGGCTTCGACAATTTCGTGATGAACTCCGGCATTGACGGCTTGTCCGATCTATATGCCCCGCTCGGCATCGTCGCCATCGCCTTTTGTTTTCCGGCGATGGCAGCGGGCCGCAGCGCGATCACGGTGCGCTTCCTGATTGACGTCTTGCCGTGGCGTCTGCGCGAGACTCTGGATGTCTGCGGACACCTGTGCCTGCTGGCGATGTTCGCGCTGATGGCGTGGTGGGTCAGCGACTATACGCTCGACATCTGGCGCTCGGGGGAAACGACCTGGCTCCTGAACCTGCCGCGCTGGCCGGCATGGGCGCTCGCCTCGCTTGCCTTGTGGATGTCGACACTGATCCAGTTCGTCGTTCTGGCGCGGCAATGCGGACGGGCGATTTCGGCATCCGAGCCACCCCCTCTGGAAAACGCCGCGGAAGGAGCGGAATGATGTCGGACATCATGATCGGAGCGGCAGGTCTCGTAACGCTCTTGGCCTTCATTCTGGTCGGCGTCCCAATCGCCGCATCAATGGCTATCGTCGGCACGCTCTTCACCCTTTTCCTGACCTTCGAAGCCTCGGTCTTCTCGATCTTTGGCGTGGCGACGGTGCAGTCACTTTCCTCTCAGGAATTGCTGATCATTCCGCTGTTTATACTGATGGGTGGCTTTTCCATCATTGCCGGAATGTCCTCGGAGATCTATCGGCTTGCGCATGCCTGGGTCGGACATCTGCGCGGCGGCCTGGCGCTGACGACCGTGGGCAGCAGCGCCGCCTTCGGCGCGATCTGCGGTTCATCCGTTGCCACCACCGCGACCATGGTCCAGATCGCCCTGCCGGAAATGCGGCGGCGCGGCTATTCCGATTCCCTTATCGCCGGTTCCATCGCCGGCGGCGGAACGCTGGGTTCGCTGATCCCGCCCTCCGTGGTGATGGTCGTCTATGCCATCCTGACGCAGCAGAGCGTGCTGTCGCTGTTTCGCGCGGCAATCGTGCCCGCCATTGTCGCAGTGCTGTTTTACGCCATCGCCGTGCGCGTCTATATCGCCGTTCACGGAGACACGTCGGAAACCCTGGCCCGCGCCACCTGGAGCGAGCGCGCCAAGGCGACGGGACAGGCCAGGCTGACCATGCTGGTCGGCGTGATCATGCTTGGCGGCATCTACAGCGGCATTTTCACCGTCAACGAAGGTGCGGCGGTCGGCGTTGCCCTGGTGTTCGCGACCTGCATCGTGCGGGCACGTCTGACCCGCAGCAATTTCATCGACACGCTCAAGAAGGCGGCCTCGAACGTCGCCATGATCTATCTCATTCTGATCGGGGCCGAGATCTACAAGAGCTTTCTCACCCTGTCGGGCCTGCCCGAGGCCGCGATCGCCTGGGTCGGCGGCATGGGACTGCCGCGCGAGGCGGTGCTGATTATCGTGATCCTGCTCTATATCGGCCTCGGCTGCGTGTTCGATGCGATGGCGGCGATGATTTTGACGATGCCGTTCATCTATCCGCTGATCGTCGGGCAACTTCAGTACGATCCGATCTGGTGGGGGATCATGAATGTGATGATCATCGAGATCGGCATGATCACGCCACCCGTCGGCATCAACCTGTTCGTGCTCAATGGCATCCAGAAGGACCTCAAACTGCGCGATATCTACCGCGGCGCGTCGTTCTTCATCGTCGCCGACGTGCTGCGCATCATTTTCTTCCTGCTGTTTCCCGGCCTGGTTCTGCTTTTCGTCTGAGCCGGACGACAGCGTCTGTGCCGTTAATGCGGCACCTCAGCGTATACCGGCCGCGGTAAGGCCGGATCTGCCATTCAAACAAAACAGAGGGTGACCACGATGAGTTTTATGTTCAGAATTTCGAGACAGCTTATCGCCGGCAGCGCCGGCCTCGCGATCTGCCTTGCCGCAGGTGCGGCACTCGCCGACGACTGGGTGATCGCAGGGCAGGACATGACCTTGGAAGATATTGCCGGTATCAGCCATGACAAGGATGCGCGGATAACCCTTACTGGGCCAGCATCCGAGCGCATCGAGCAGGGGCTCGACCTGGTCATGGAGGCGGCGTTGCAGGGCAAGGCCGTCTACGGCTTGACCGTCGGCGTCGGCTGGAACAAGGATCGTCCAATCTTCGCGATGGAGGACGGCAAAAAGGTGCTGGATGCGGACTTGCTGGAGATGTCGCGAACCTTCAACCTCTCCTCGCTGCGTGCACACGGCGCCGGCATCGGAGATCCGATGCCGGTGGACGATGTTCGAGCGGCCATGGCAATCCGCCTGAACCAGATCGCGACGGGGCGAACCGGCGTGCAGCCGGCGGTGGCGGAAATGTACCGTCGGTTTATCGAACAGGGCATCACACCGGTCGTGCCCGAACGCGGTTCGGTTGGCGAGGCCGATATCACGCTTGCGTCTCACATCGGACTTGCAATGATCGGCGAAGGAGACGTGTTTGTCGAAGGCGAACGGATCTCCGCCGCACAGGCGCTGAACGATGCTGGCATTGCCCCGCTGGAGCCGATCGGCAAGGACTTCCTGTCGATCCTGAGCACGAATGCGCTCACTGTTGGCCGGGCGGCTCTGCTGAGCGAGGAGGTCAGGGAGTATCTCGATCTTCAAACCGCGATCTTCGCACTGCAACTGGAAGGTTTTAACGGCAATATCGCACCTTTCCTCGCCGAGAGCGCCGAGGAGCGGCCCTTTGATGAAAACATTACCGGCGCGGAAAAGGTCCGTAGCGCGCTCAAGGGTAGCTATCTCTGGGAAACCTCCGCCGGCCGACCTTTGCAGGACCCTCTTTCCTACCGGACGATGGCCTATGTACTGGGCGGTGCCTATGTGGCATTGCAGGATTTGCAGGACGCGCTCGAAATCCAGACCAATCACAGCGACGACAATCCGATGGTGGTCGTCGGCTCAGTCGATACGGACGCCTCCTCGCAGGTCGCCAGCTATCTGATCGAAGGCGATGTCTCGGGTGCGATCTATCCGAGCGCGAATTTCGAAATGCTGCCCATTGCGACGCGCATCGAGGCTTTGAACACAGCTCTGGTCCGGCTGTCGCAGGCGATCACGATGCAGACCATTCGCCTCGAAAACCCCGAAATGACGGGGCTTTCCCGCTTCCTGGCGGCAGACGGCAATGCGGGTCACGCCTTCGGCGCGATCCAGAAACCGCTTGTGTCGCTGCTGGTCGAAAACGCGCAGATCGGCGCGCAAGCGCCGGTCGCGTCGATTGCCATGGCGGGCAATATCGAGGACCTCAACAGCAACGCACCGTTGTCTGTCGACAATCTGGCGCGGATTCTGGACAATATGTACTGGATGTCGTCGATCGCGTTGCTCCACGCCGCGCAGGCCGTGGATCTGCGCGATAGCCCGGCGCTGGGAGAAGCCTCGGGCGCGCTGCTTGAGGCCTACCGCGCGACCGTACCCTTTGTCGAGCAAGACCGCATCTACACCATCGATTTCGCCAACGGCTACGAATTCTTGCGCAATGGTGGATAAAACAACCGCATGGCCGGTACCGGCGTCGCGTCGGCCCGGCCTTGCCTGTTCTTTCTAGGTCCGCAATTGAAGGCTTTGGACATCTGGCCCAACCCTGCGGTCAGAACAAGAGCAGTCCGGAGTCGCGACAAGGCCGAACCGAACATGATCGTTGCCGTTAGAGCCGGATTCAAAAGTTCATGATGGGAAGCAATATCGTGCAAGGCGTCTGGTCATAACCGTGATGCTTGCGACCCATGTTGTGGTGCTTGCGATGGACTTCTCCCAATCCTTGGCGAGGCGACGGCCCGTTCGCTATAGACCGTATTCCAATGCACGATCGCGTTGACGACAAGATTGAGGCCGGATGCGCGAAATAAATGGCTTTCGAACAATCGGTCGCGGATTTCGCCGCGCTCGCGGAAGAAAGCAGTGCGCTTCAGCTCGTGCGCAGCTTCGCCTTTATTCAGGCCGGCCTGGCAGTGGCGGCGCAATGATCGGCTGGTTTACCATTCGATCATGAACAGTGATCGCTCGATCCGCCGAGTTCCCGTAGCGCTCTTGCGAGCTGGCTTTCTACAGAGATGCGGACGGCTTCTGTTATTTGACACGGCACCGGGCCCCACTCGCCTTAAATATTTCAAAGTCTTATTGTGCTGACCGGCGTCGAATCCACATGCCGATTTACAAGTAGTGGTTGGCTTGAGAGACAGAGGAGCGAACAGGTTTCCTGCAATCCGCGTCCTCCTTTTTCCCGGACGTTCAACGGTGCTGTGTGCCCGATGGCGAAAAGGTCCGTTCCGCCAGCTTCGGCAACGTCAGCCGGAAGAAGATCGAGCGCGCGCCCTGGAACAGCAGCATCGCCATCCAGAGCCCGTGATTGCCGAATAGCGGCTGCAGCACCGCCCATGCCGCGAAATAGCAGGCGAGCGACGCCAGCATCAGCGTGCGCATCTCGCGCGACCATGTCGCGCCGATGAATACGCCGTCCATCTGGAACGCGATCACGCCGATAAGCGGCATGATCGCCGCATAGGGCAGATAGGTGTGGGCGAGCGCCTGCGTCTCCGGGATCGGCGCGATCAACGCCACAACCATGGGCCCGGTCATAAAGAAGATCGCCGATACCACGAGCGCCATTGCCACGCCCCAGAGCGTGGTGAGCTTGATGACGCGATCGAAGGCCGGGCGATAGAACGCGCCGACGGCACGGCCAGCAAGCTGTTCAGCGGCGGTCGCAAAACCGTCGAGGAAGGCAACGCCAAGGAAATAGTAACGCAGCAGCACGGTATTGGCGGCCAGGATGTCGGTGCCCAACACGCCTGACTGGCGGGTGAAGAAGGAAAGCCCGATCAGAAGCGCGAAGGAGCGGATCATCATGTCGCGGTTGACCGAGAACATCCGCTTGAGGGCGGAAAGGTCGGGCCACTCCCAAAGCTGCCGGTCGGTGCGCCGAAGGATGAGGGCCGCGCCGATCACGGCCGTCAGCCCCTCGGCGATCAGGCTCGCCGCACCCGCTCCGGCCAGTCCGAAGCCCAGCCACAATACGCCGGCAAAGGCCAGAAACAGGTTCAGTGCATTCAGCGCCACCTGCAGAAGCAGCGCGGTTACCGCTTCGCCGCGACCGATCACCCAGCCGAAGACCACGAAATTGAACAGCGCGAACGGTGCCGACCACACCCGCCAGGCATAATACGTCCAGGCCGCTTCGCCCACCGCGCCTTCGGCATCGAGCGCTGCCAACCCCAGATGCCCGATCGGCACGTGCAGCAGGAGAATGAGCAGGCCTGCGACGAGCGCGATCAGGATGCCCCCAAGCAGCATGCGTTGCTCCTGGCGGCGGTCGGCCGCGCCGACAGCTTGCGCGATGAAGCCAGTCGTCGCACCGCGCAGGAAGTTGAAGGTGGTGAACAGGACATCGAAGATGACGGCAGCAAGCGCCACGCCGCCAATCAGCACCTGATCGCGCAACTGGCCGACCACGCCGGTCGCGGCGAGGCTGACCAGCGGCGTCGAAAGATGGGCGACCATCATCGGCAGCGCGATCGTGAAAACCTGCCGGTGCGTTACCTGAAAGGGGCGCGAAACCCGACCGACGGTATTCTCCACGATAAGCTGTTCCCTGCTGGCACAACGAACGACTCGAAAAACGGACTCGGTTTTCGGCACGCGCGATGCGTAGATTCAATAACTTCGGAGCGCCCTTGGGGGTCCAAATGGACGCACGATGCTCCAAGCGATCCGCCAATCATAGCTGGCTGGTCCAGCGGAAAAGACAAAACATGGATTAGGGCGAGAATCTCCAACTCGTCAAGAGCGCTCGCCGGTGACCGGCTTCAGGCGATGGCGCCAGTCGAAACCGGCATTCTCCTGAGTACCTAAACAGTTGAAAAAATGTGAGTACCGCCGCCATGCCCGACGTGAAGACCTCTCATCCTGGCCTCTCAACCCAAACCGGAAAGACGCGGCTCACGCTTCGCGCAATTCTCCGCTATCGAGAAAGCGCTCCAACTGATCGACATAGGGCGCAATGTCGAGGCCGTTTTCCTTCAGCCAGTCGGGGTTGTAATAGGTATCGGCGTAGCGTGCGCCGCTGTCGCAGATCAGGGTGACGAGCGCGCCTTCGCGCTTTTCGTGCATCATCTGCGCCGCGATCCGGCAGAGGCCGAAGAAATTGGTGCCGGTCGAGCCGCCGACCTGGCGGAAGATTCGCTTTGAGAGCACGTGCATGGCAGCAAGCGATGCTGCGTCGGGGACCCGGATCATGTGGTCGATGACCGTCGGCAGGAAGGAGGGTTCGACGCGCGGCCTGCCGATGCCCTCGATCCGGGAGCCGTCATTGCGGCTGATGGTGCGGTCGCCGCTGACATAGCTGTCATAGAACACCGAGTTCTCGACATCGACCACGCAGAGCCGTGTCGGCAGGTTGCGGTAGCGGATATAGCGGCCGATCGTGGCCGAGGTGCCGCCGGTTCCCGCGCTCATCACCACCCATTCGGGCGTGGGATGCTCCTCGTTTTCCATCTGCGCGAAAATGCTCTCGGCGATGTTGTTGTTGCCGCGCCAGTCGGTGGCGCGCTCGGCGAAGGTGAACTGGTCGAGATAGTGGCCGCCGGTCTCGGCGGCGATCCGCTGCGCGGCCTCGTAGACCTCGCCGGAGCGTTCGACCAGATGGCACTGGCCGCCGAAGCGTTCGATCGCCTCGATCTTCTGGCGCGATGTGGTGCGCGGCATCACGGCGATGAACGGCAGATGGAGGATGCGGGCAAAATAGGCTTCCGAAACCGCCGTTGAGCCCGACGACGCCTCGACCAGCGTGGTGCCCTCGCGGATATGGCCGTTGCAGATGCCGTAAAGCACCAGCGAGCGGGCGAGGCGATGCTTCAGGCTGCCGGTCGGGTGCGTGCTTTCATCCTTCAGATAGACCGAAAGACCGGCAAGGCCGGGAAAGACCGGCTTGATCAGATGGGTGTCGGCGGAGCGGCGGGCGTCGCCCTGTAAAAGCCCGATGGCGCGGCGCGCCCAGGCCCGCTCGGCGCAGGCCGGCAGCGCGATGTCCAGACTGTCGGTCAGGAGGCTCTCGCCGCTCATAGCGCGATTACCGCCTCGACTTCGACCATCGCCCCCTTGGGAAGGGCCGAGACTTCATAGCAGGCGCGCGCCGGGAACGGCTCGGCAAAGGTCTTGCCGTATTCTTCGTTGACGTCGGCGAAGCCGGAAAGGTCGGTCAGAAGCACGGTAGTCTTGATCGTCTTCGTCAGGTCGGTTCCGGCTTCCTCGGCAATCGCCGCGATATTCTTCAGGCATTGCCGCATCTGCTCCACCGCGCCACCTTCCACGAACGCGCCGGTTGCCGGATCGATCGGAAGCTGACCCGACACGAACAGCAGATCGCCATGGCGAACGGCCTGGCTGTAGGGCCCGATGGCGGCGGGTGCCTTGTCGGTGGCGATGGCTTTCATGGCGATGTCCTCTTCTCTTCATTGTCGGAATGGCCAAGCGGGTGCATCAGCCGGTTGGCCCAGCCGAATATAGCAATAGCATGAATGAGGTCGATGATCTCGAAGGGTTCGAGGCCTGCGGCCTTCAGCGCCGCGATATGGCTTTTGTCGGCTTTGGGCGGTGTCGCCGTCAGCGCCTCGGCGAACGCGACGATCGCGGCATCGCGGCCCGACAGCGCAGCGCGATTCTCGGTCCAGAGCGCGGCTATAACGTCGGATGAGCCGGACAGGCGAATGTGCTGGCGGGCGTGGACATTGGCGCAGTAGCGGCAGCCATTGACCTGGGATGCGGCCAGCGCGCCAAGCTCGCGGTCGGCGCGCGGCAGTCCGCCCTCGGCATACATGATCGCGTTGAACAGCGTGGTGCGCGCGACATAGCTTTCGGGATCATGGGCAAGGGTGCGCACATAGGGCGAAACCTTCTTCGCCGACGGCGTCACCTTCATCGCTTCCAGTTGTTCCGGTGTGGCGTCCTCGATCTCGACCGGCGGCAGATGCGGATGCCAGGTGAGCGGTTTGATGCGGATGGCTCCCAGAGCGCTCATGCACCTTCCTCCAACAGTGAAAGGCCGTGGGCGACCCTGATCTGAAAGCAGGCAAAGGCCAGAAGCTCGGACAGCGCGATCACCTGCGACACGCTCAGTCCGGCCTCAAGCAGCGCATCGAGGCTTTCGCGGGTGCTTGCGCCCGGATTGGCGGCGATCATGTCAGCATGGGCGGCGATCGCTGCAAGGCGATCGTCTTCCGGCATCTCACCGCGTGAAAGCGTGGCCAAGGCCTCGTCTTCCGGCACGGGATATTCGGCGAGCAGGCGTTCATCGTCCGCGGTCAGCGCCACCCGGCGGGCGATCGCAGCGCGCAGCGCCGGCGATAGGCCGAGATCGTTTTGAGGGGTGAGAACCGCCGCGCGGCAGTCTTCCGCGCCGTTCAGGAATTCGGGACGAAGCGCGCGAAATTTGTAGATTTCGCCCTCGTCGGCAAGGCCGCCGGCGCGGTCCAGCGCGTCGGGCCGGGCATGGTGTATAGTCATTGCGGTCCCATGATGAGATTGGGGAGCCAGAGCGTGATTTCCGGCACGGTCGCCAGCAGGATCAGCACGACGATCGGCGGGATCAGCAGTGGCAGGATCGATATCGCCAGCTTTTCGAAACGCACGCCCGAAACGGCCGACATCAGGTAAAGCCCGACGCCGAGCGGCGGCGTGGCGATGCCTAAAAGCAGGGCAAGGGTGATCACCATGCCGAACTGCACCCGGTCGATGCCGAAGGCATCGGCGGCGGGCAGAAGCAGCGGCAGGAGAATGATCTTGGCCGGCGTCGCCTCCATGAAGCAGCCGATGATGACCAGCAGCACGATGGTGAAGGCCATGAACACCCACGGCTTGCTGATCGCCTCCAGAATGCCGGAGGCAAAGGCCTGCGGCACCTGCTCGAAGGCAAACAGCCAGCCCATGATCTGGGAGACGCCGATGATCATCATGATCAGGGAGGAAAGCACCGCACTTTCGGTGAGCGCGTCGCGCACGCCCTTCCATGTCACCGTGCGATAGAACAGGCCGATCAGCAGCGAATAGCCGCAGGCGATCACGCCGGCTTCGGTGGCCGTGGCAAAGCCGAAGATGATGGCGCTCAGGATGATGGCGGGCGCGATCAACGCCGGCAGTCCCTCGAGCGTGGCGCGGCGGATATCGCCGATGCTGGCGCGTTTCTCACGCGGCATCGGCGTCCAGATCGAAACGACGCGGATATAGAGGATGAAGGAAATCGCCACGAGAATGCCGGGAATGATGCCGGCCAGAAACAGCCGAGCCACCGATTGGTTGGCAAGCCAGGCATAGACGATCAGGCTGATCGAGGGCGGAACGATCGGCCCGACAAGCGAGGTCGCGACGGTCAGCGCCGCGGAGAATTGAGGCGAATAACCGCGCTCGCGCATGGCCTTCACCTCAAGCTGGCCGAGACCGGCGATATCGGCCGTGGCCGCGCCCGAAACGCCCGCAAACAGCAGCGATGCGACGACGTTGACATAGGCAAGTCCGGCGCGGAAATGGCCGATCAGTGCCAGACAGAAATTGAAGATGCGATCGGTCAAACCAATGGTGTTCATCAGATTGCCGGCCAGCACGAAGAACGGGATTGCGAGCAGCGCCGGCTTTGCCGCGCCGTCTAGAATCTGTTGCGGGACGACGATGCCCATATCGCCGAAACCGGCCCAGTAGAGGCCGATAATGGCGCCGGCGCCGATGGCGACGGTCACCGGCACGCCGATCAGCATCAGCAGCACGAAGCCGCCGATGACAATGAGGCCGAGGGTCATTCGACGGCTCCTTTTTCGACCGGTTCGATATCACGCGGGAACGCTTCGGCCCGGCCGGTGGCGATCTCGATGAAGGACAGCAGGAAATGCAGGAACACCAGCGATGCGGAGACGAACAGCGGCAGCGACTGGGTCCAGATCGGCAGGCCGGTGCCATCCATCGGCGCGCGCTGCAGCGAGATCAGCGCCGGCGCGCCGCGCAGGATCGCCGCCATCACGCCCATGCCGACAAGGCAGGCGAACATGCCGCCGACCCGCCGCCCGACGGGCGGCAGGCGCGACATGAAGATATCGACAACCACGTCGCGGCGGTTGCGCATATAGACGAAGAAGCCAAGCAGCAGCATCCAGATGAACAACAGCAGCGTCCACGAGAATATCCAGCCGAAGGCGTGATCGAACACCGCCCGGAAGGCGACGTTGAAAAGGTTCAGCGCCACCATGACGGCGAGACAGAGGGTCGCCAGCCCCTTGAAGAGGCTGGCGATGGCGTCAAGAAACCCGTCAAGCGCGCGCATCGAACTTACTCTTGCTTCGCTGCCTGAACGGCGTCCAGCAGGCCTTCGGGCAGTTCGCCGTTGTCGGCGCGCTGCTGATAGAAGGCCGCCATCCTGTCGCTGAACTGCGTGGTGTCGAAGTCGAAGTTCACGGTGACGCCATTCTTGGCTTCAAGGTCCGTCTTCAACGATGCGGCCTGTTCTTCCAGCAACTGACGGGCATAGGCTGCCGCTTCCTTGTGGGCGCGTTCGAAGGCATCCTGCTGCTCCGGCGTGAGCTTTTCCCAGGCCTTGTCGTTCATCATCCAGGCCACCGCCTGCGGATATTCATCAGTACGGATGATGTAGGGCGCGACTTCGTAGAAGCGGGTGGATTCGATCAGCTCCGCCGGAGAGGTCACCGCGTCGACGATGCCACGATTGATGCCGTCATAGACCTCGCCCCAGGGCAGAACCCGCACTTCCGCGCCGAGATAGGTCCAGGCGTCGATTACGAGCTGATCCTGGAACTGGCGCATCTTCAGGCCCTTGATATCGTCAACGGACTCGACCGGCTTGGTCGAAAGAAGCGTGCGGAACGTGCCGCGCGGCATGTCCGGAATGCTGCCGAGGACGGTGATGTTGGCCTTGTCCTTCACTTCCGTGAGCCAGGACTGGAACAGATCGCCGTCGATGAAGGTCGACCACTGATCGTAATTGTCGAACAGGAACGGCGCGGAGGCATAGCGGATGCTGTCCTCCCAGCGCGACATGAAGGACAGGCTCGACGGCGCGAGCTGGATGATCCCCTGGCTGAGCTGTTCGATGACGGAATCCATCGAGCCGATCTGCTCATTGGGATAGATCTTCACCTCGATCTCGCCATCGGTGTATTCCGACACCAGATCAGCGAACTTCTGGTAGGCCTTCCCCTCGAAACTGTCGGGGGTCATCATCGAGCTCAGCCGCCAGACGTCGGCTGCCGAGGCGGTCTGCACCATTGTGGCCGTTGTGATCGCGATCGTCGCGACGCCTGCGATGCGTGCTATCAAAGACATGCTGCTATTCCTCTGTTTTATCGTTCCGTTTCCGGTCTCGCCATCGCGGCTCACTGCCCGTGACGCGTGAATGGCTTAATCTGCACTTGCCAATATCACGTATATGGATAATGATGAGTTCAATATGTCAATATCGAATGATAAAATTTCCGATGTGAAAGCGCTCGAAGCCTTCCAGGCCGCCATGGCCTGCGGCTCGATGACGGCGGCTGCCAAGCAATTGGGTATCGGCCAGCCGGCCGTGACGCGACAGATCAAGGAACTGGAGGATTCGGTGGGTTTCCCGCTGTTTCACCGCAACGGGCCGCGCATATCGCCGACCGAGCGCGGGCTTCAGTTCTATGGAGAGGTGCAGCGGCTGATGTCGGGCCTGCATCAGATTCGCGAACGCGCCGCCGCCATTCGCGACGGTCAGATCGCCGCGATCGATATCGCCGCAACGCCAACCATGGCGGGCGGGCTTCTGAGCCCGACACTGGCGCGCATGGGGCTGGACCTGCCGGGTGTCGTCAATATCGAGGCCATGAGTGCCGAGCATGTGGCGCGTGCCCTGACCAGCCGGACGGCCGATTTCGGCCTCTCGGCCCTGCCATTTGAACACGCCACGCTGGAAGCGAAGGTGATCTGCGAATCCCGCCTGGTCGCAGCCGTCGAAAAGGGCGGTGCGTTTGATGCCGAGGAGCCGTTGCCTCTCGAAGCCTTAGCGGCCGCGCGGCTTCTGACCGTCGGCAATGCCTACCGCATTCGCGGCAAGATCAACGGCGCACTCAAGCGCCAGGATATTGTGCCCGCCGCCGAGATCGTCACCAATTCCTCGCTCAACGCGATGATGGCCGCCCGCGCCGGGCTCGGCATCGCCATCATCGATCCGGTCACGGCATTCGGCATTCCCGTCGATGGCGTGTCGATCCGGCCGCTCGCCGTGGACCTGCCCTATATCTGGGGTCTTTTCAGCGCCGCGGGCCGTGTGCTTCCCGCAGAACTTCTCTCCTTCGTGGCAGGTTTCGAGGCTGCCTGTTCAACGACCATACCGGATTGCGTGTTTCACGATCCCTCGGACATCCGGGCGCTGGAACGGTCCAGTCTGTAATGCAAGGAACTCGATCCCGATGACGCAAACCTCTGGCCTTCAGGCTCTGGAAGCCGAACTCGAACGGCAAAGCATGCTGCTGAACCTGCCGCCGAAGGCATGGATGCCGGCAACACGCGGCCCGGATGGCGCCGAGGTTCTGGATGTCGCGATCATCGGCGCGGGCCTTTGCGGCCTTGCCGCCAATCTCGCGCTCAACATGGAAGGCATTTTCAACGTCCGTCTGTTCGACCGCGCGGCGAAGGGACGCGAGGGGCCATGGGTCACCTATGCGCGCATGGAAACGCTGCGCACCGTCAAGGAAGCCGCCGGGCCCGCCATGGGCATTCCCGCGTTGACCTTCCGCGCCTGGTTCGAGGTGCAATGGGGCGTGGAGGCCTGGGACCGCATGGAGTTCGCCCCGCGCACCATGTGGATGGACTACATGAACTGGTTTTCGCGGGTGACCGAGGCCGATATCGTCAATGACTGCGATGTCGAAGGGATCGCGCCGGAGGGCAATCTGCTGCGGCTGACGACAACGCAAGGAACGGTGCTGGCCCGCCGGGTGGTTATCGCCACCGGTCTTGACGCCATGGGCGCGCCGCGCCTTCCCGCCGTCGCGCGCCATATTCCCAAGGGCAAGGTCTATCATTCCGCCGACGTGTTCGACGCGAAAACGCTGAAGGGCAAACGGGTCGTTGTCGTCGGCGCCGGTGCTTCCGCCATGGACAACGCGGCGACCGCGCTGGAAGAGGGCTGCGCCCGGCTCGATCTTCTGGTGCGCCGTCCCGCCATTCCCGTCATCGACAAGTTTACCGGAACCGGTTCGCGCGGCATGACATCGGGCTTTGTCGGCCTGCCCGACCGGGTCAAGTGGGAGATCATGAACGAGGGCGACCGCTTTCCCGTGCCCCCGCCGAAGCACTCGGTCGAGCGGGTTGCCCGCCACGACAATGCCTTTCTCCACGTCGGCGCGCCGGTCACTGGAGTTGAGGAAACCGCGGATGGCATCCGTGTCTTTACGCCAAGGGGCGCGCTCGACGCCGATGTCGCGATTTTCGCCACCGGCTTCGGCATCGATCTTGCAATGCGGCCGGAGTTTGCCGCCTTCGCCTCCGACATCCGCACCTGGGGCGATGTGATGGGCGCAGCAAAGGCGGCGGAAAACCCCGGCCTCGCCGCCCATCCCTATCTCGGCCCCGACTTCACCTTCATCGAAAAGCGTGAAGGCGCATGCCCCGCGCTTTCGAAACTCACCTGCTTTGCCTACCCTTCAGTTCCCAGCCACGGCAAGGTGACCTCCGGCATCCCGGCCTCGAGCGAGGGCGCGCGACGGCTCGCCTCCGGTCTGGTGCGCTCCTTCATGGCGGAGGATGCCGAAATCCATCTCGCCCGCTTCCGCGACTACGATCGCCCCGACATGACCGGCGAGGAATGGCTTCCGAGCGAACTCGCCGCCACGGCCTGCATTTAGGAAAAGTCTCCATGAACGAACTCCATTCCTCCTCGATCGTCATTGACGCGTTGCAATGCTCGGATTTCAACCGCGACATCCTTCTGGAAGCCCAGGCGGGCGGCGTAACCGCGATCAGCGCGTCCTCCGTACTGTGGGAAAACTTCCGCGGCGGCATCGAATATGTGGTCATGTGGAAAGAGAAGCTGGCCGAAAACGCCGATATCGCGATGCCGGTGAAAACGCTGGACGATATCCGCCGCGCCAAGGTGGCGGGCAAGGTCGGCATCATCTTCGGCTGGCAGAACACCTCGCCGGTCGAGGACCGGTTGGACTATTTCGGCATCTTCAAGGACCTCGGCGTCAACATCATGCAGTTGACCTACAATACCCAGAACCTGTTCGGCGCGGGCTATCTTGAGGAAAAGGACAGCGGCCTGACCGGCTTCGGCCGCGAGGCCGTGGACGAGATGGGAAGATGCGGCATTCTGATCGACCTCTCCCATGTCGGCATCCAGACCTCCCTCGACACGATCGCCTGTTCGAAAAAGCCGGTCGCCATTACCCACTGCCTGCCGCGCGCGCTGAAGGATGTGCCGCGCAACAAGCCGGACGAGGTGTTCAAGGCCTGCGCCGAAAAGGGCGGCGTCATCGGCACCTCGCTGTTTTCACCCGGTCTTGCCAAAGGCAATGACGCAACGGTTGCCGACGTCATCGACGCCATGGAATATACGATGGACCTTGTCGGCGAGGACCATGTCGCGATCGGTACCGACTTCAATCACAATCGCCCCCGTCCAGGCCCGTGGCTGCTCTGGGCCAACAAGGACAAGGGCACTGGCCGCACGCTGACCGAGTTCGGCTCGGCCAGGATCACCAAGCCCGAAGGCATCCGCCGCAATGACGAATTCCCGAACCTGACCGCGGAAATGCAGCGCCGCGGCTGGTCGCAAAGCCGGATCGAAAAGATCCTCGGCGGCAACTGGATGCGGCTGTTCGGCACAGCCTGGGGCTGACGCGATCTGGTTCAGAAGGGCTCCCGCAAGGAGCGGGGAACGCGCGAAGCCGGGACAGGGAAACGTCGCCGAGAAAAATCAGACGATGGCCTTGATGCCGAGCGAGGGTTGATCGATCAAACCGGCAAGCAGGACGAGCCCCTCCTCCAGCAAATCCCGATCCGGCGCCACGCCGAGCGAAATACGCACCGCCTCGACCGGATGCGCAACAGTTGCAAAGGCCGTGGCGGGCACGATGGAAACCCCTGCCCGGTCGGCATGTTCGGCAAAATCCGATGCCCGCCAGCGCCCCGGCAGGCGAAGCCAGAGATGATGACCATGCCGATCGGCGGCAAAGTCCAGATTTGCGAGGGCCGTCGCGGCAATTTTCTGGCGCGCCTTATTCTCCGCGCGAATAAACCGGGTAATTTCGTCCAGCATACCGCTTGCGATCCAGCGGCTTGCAAGCGCCGACATCAGCGGCGGCGCCATCAGCATAGTCGCGCGCAGAACGCTCGCGAGACGACGCGCTGCATGGTCGGAGGGCGCTGCGACATAGGCGATGCGCAGCGCCGGCGTGGCGCATTTGGAAAGCGTTGCGATGTGCCATGTGATATCCGGGGCGAACGCGGAAATCGGCGGCGTCGGATCGGGCAGCAGAGCAGCATATGGATCATCCTCCACAATGATGACTTCGTGGCGACGGGCAATCTCTGCCAGCGATCGCCGGCGCTCTTGCGGCAACGTGGCCGTCGTCGGATTGTCGATGCTGGGAATGACGTAAAGTAGTCTGACATTGCGATCCCTGCAGGCCTTTTCGAAGGCGTCGGGCAGGATGCCGTCGCTGTCCATGGCCAGCGGCGCTATCGAAAACCCCTTCTGGATCGCGACCGCCTTCAGGCCGGGATAGGTCATGGCGCCTGCTGCGACAATGTCACCCTGCTTAAGCAACAGGTCGCAGATGGCATAAAGAGCGCACTGGGCGCCGGCACTGACGACGATCCGATCGGGCGTCAGTCCGTCGGCCCGTGCGCCGAGCCAGCGTGCGGCGGCGGCCCTGTCCGGCTCCGCACCTGTGCTTTCCTGATAGTGCAGATGCAGCAATCCGGTCGGGCTACTCAGAATCTCCTTCAGCATGTCCGGGATCAGGCGACCGAAATCGGCATCGGACGGCTGTGGCGGAATGTTCATGCTGAGATCGATCAGCGGATGAACGTTCTCCGCCGGCGCGCCGTGCTGTGTTTCTGAAATGAAAGTGCCGCGACCGGCCTGCGCCGACACAAGGCCACGCCGGCGCGCCTCGTTGAAGGCGCGCGTCACCGTGGTCAGATCGACGCCAAGCGTCTCCGCTATGGCGCGCTGCGCGGGCAGGCGCTCACCATGCGCAACCCGCCCTGAGCGAATATCGGCCTCAAGCGCGTCGACAATGCCGAGATATTTCATCCGGGCGCCTTCTATCAGTCGGGGTGTCCACATCGCGCTTCAAAAACTCCGTAGGCCGTACAATTATCCATACAATGTACGGGTATGTGTGTAAACCAATCGCTTTGCCGGAACCGATCTATTGCAAGAGATTGCTTGATATTCAACGTACACAAACGGCTCGAGGCGTAAATGATAAATTTCCCTGATTGTGTATGGCACCAAAACTGTTGCACCGAGCGCATACAAATATTACGTACGTGGATAAATGTATGGCTCGATTGAGTCCACGACAGCCTCATGGCAGCGCAGCTCAGATGATGCGCCAGAATGGATTACCGTGACAGAATCAAAGAAGAACACCATGATCAAAAGCAATGATGAGTGGCCCAGACTTGAGCCCTGGCGCGTCGGCATCCGCGGCAGGTGTCCGCGTTGTGGCAAGGGCAGGCTGTTTTCAGGCTTCCTCAAGCTTGCGCCCGGCTGCGAGGCTTGCGGGCTGAGCTACGACTTTGCCGAACCAGCCGACGGCCCCGCTTTCTTCGTGATCTGCTTCGGCTGCGTCCCCTCGGTGTTCTTCGCCGTGTGGGCTGAGGTCACTTTTCAACCCTCGATGTGGTTTCACGTCCTGGTATCGGTGCCGCTGGTGTTCCTGTCCTGCGTGCCGCTGCTGAGACCACTGAAAGGATGGCTGGTCGCAAGCCAGTTTCATCACAAGGCCGAAGAAGGCAAGCTGGTGGGACGAGAGGACTGAACAAGCTGCCGTCCCCGCATCGGTGGGGCAAACCAACACATGGAGTGCACCGCGCCACGAAAGCGCCTGTCTCCCGGGTGTCGGCCCCATCCGCGCGACGAATCGCGAGACTCGATCGAGTCCGCTTTCGGCCAATCAGACAACCCTGAAAACATCCTATTATAATAACCAGACTTTACCAGCTGACGATCAACTCAGTGTCGTAGCGGCGCCCCTATAGCGGGGCTATGACGCCTTATGCCAAGGATCAATGACTGGAACCTTGCCGGCCACCGTTTCCTGCTGACCCGTTTTGTTGCTATTGAGGCTTGAACCGGCCCTAGCGTGACCGAATTCATAGCAGCATTCTCATATGTGCTGGACAGCAGAACGGATAGTTATGATCGAGTTCATCGGCGTTTCCCCAGCCATTGTGGCACTAGTGCTTCTGGCGCTTTTGTTTGTCGCTTTCACGCTCGAAAAGTACCCGCCGGACGTCACGGCCGTCATCGGCGCCGCCGTGTTCATTATCCTTGGACTGGTGCCTGCGGATGATGTGATGGGCGTGTTTTCCAGCTCTGCTCCGATCACAATCGGGGCGATGTTCGTGGTCTCAGGCGCGCTGCTGCGCACCGGCGTACTGGATGCCCTTGCCGATTTCATCGTGGAACGCGCCAAATCTCACCCGGTCCTGGCGATTGTAATCTTTATCTTCATCGCCGCCGCTGCCTCCGCCTTCATGAACAGCACGCCCGTTGTTCTCGTTCTCATTCCGGTGGTTGTTCGGCTTGCGGCGAGCCTGAGCATGGCGCCGACCCGGCTGCTGATCCCGCTTTCCTACACGGCCATTCTCGGAGGGACATGCACGTTGATCGGCACCTCCACCAATCTTCTGGTGGCAGGTGTTGCGCAACAGAACGGTCTGGAGGCGTTCTCGATCTTCGAGATCGCGCCCGTCGGCATCATCTCCGCGATCGTAGGCGGCGTTTCTGTTTTCGTGCTCGGCAAGTTCCTTCTCCCGCAACGCGATAGCGATGAGAATGTCCTTGATGAGGAGACGCCGTTTCTGTCCGAGATCACAATTCTGTCCAAGTATGCCGGCATCGGAAAAACGCTCTCCGAAGCCAGCGATTTTCAGCGTTCCGGCATTCGCGTGACAGGCATAAAGCGCGGGAGCGAGATCGAACGCGGCGACTTGTCCGAACACGTCCTTCAACAGGGAGACACGGTGATCGTCATTGCGCCGACATCCGAGCTCCTGACCCTTGAAGAGCAGGACGGATTGCAGGTGGGCCTGAGCCGTTCGGTTCTGCTGGACCCGGATGCCGAGACACGCGTGGCCGAAGTTATCGTGTCGCCATCGCGCAGAAGCTCGGGCACGAGCATAGCGGGCCTGGCGCTCGGGCGGCGCGCCGGCATGCGTGTTTTGGGCGCCTATCGCGCCAGCCACGTGGCCGGCCCCGACTTGGTGAATGTTCAATTGCGGCCGGCAGACAAACTGCTTCTTGAGGGCACGTCCGAAGGTTTCAATGATTTGTCCAGGGTCGGCGACGTTGTTTCCGTTACGGAACCAGGCGGCCGCGCCTTTCGGCGTCGCCAGGCCCCGATTGCCGTACTGACCCTGATCGGCATCGTCACGCTTGCCGCCTTCAATGTTCTGCCGATCGGCATCCTTGCCCTGCTGGGCGTTGCCGTCATTCTCGCGCTGCGCTGTATCGACAGCGATGAGGCCTGGAAGACCATAGACGGATCCATTCTTATTCTGATCTTCGCGATGCTGATCGTCGGCGCCGGCCTGGAAAACAGCGGCGCCGTGGAGCTTGTCGTGGGTATGCTGAAACCGTGGCTGCAAAACCTGTCGCCAATGCTCATGCTGCTGGCGGTCTATTTCGTCGGCTCCATCCTGACGGAAACCGTCACCAACAATGCCGTGGCGGTGGTCTACACGCCCGTCGTCATAGCGCTTGCCACCCAGCTCGGTCTTGATCCGCGTCCGTTCGTCGTCGCGGTCATGTTCTCGGCAAGTGCGAGCTTTGCGACGCCGATTGGCTACCAGACAAACACGCTCGTCTATGGCGCCGGCAATTACCGCTTCAGCGACTTCCTCAAAATGGGTATTCCGATGAACATCATCGTCGGACTTACCTCGGTCTTCGCGATCGGCCTTTTCTTCCCGATGTGAAAGCCGGCCCTATGTCGCAGCTTGCTCTTTGCGCGACGACCGCCTGGCGTTTGAAGCCGCCCCGCACACGTGCTAAAGCCGGACGGACGTTCTCGGGGACAGATTCGATGAAGCCGGAAAGCCGCATACTGTCAGCCATTTATGCGGCTTTATTGCTGGTCGTCGCGAGCCTCGCCGCCGGTTGCACGGAGGCGACCGACCGCCCGCTTGATCCGCCCCGAGGCCCCTCGGGCGAGGCCTATCTTGAGGCGGTCGAGGGGAAGGGCCTGCAGACCGGCATAAGCTACAGTTCCGGTGAGAAGGAAGTCCCCGAGCTTCCCGACAGGCCGGAGAATGGCGATTTCGACATCGGAAAATCGGCCGGCTGGGCGCTGATCGCGTTTCTGGTGCTGGCTTTGGCGGTTCTTGCCTTCCGCTCCCGCAACGTATTTGCGGAACTTGCCGGCTCCAATGGGGGACGCGCCTTTTCCGCGACACCTCGCCCCCAGGAAACCACGTCAACTGCCATCGACCATGACCTTATCGAGAGGCTGCGCGGCGAACCGGATCACCGCGAAGGCCTGCGCGCCGTGCTTCAGCGTTTTCTGGTCCTCGCGGCTGAGGAAAACAGCATTCCGGTCAAGCGCAGCCTCACCACGCGGGAAATCATGCAGCGCCTGCCCGGCGGGTTCGCGCAGCGCGAGGCGCTTGAAACGCTGGCTCTGGAAGTCGAGCGCGTCGTTTTCGGCGGCCACGCCATCGATCCCGCGCGGTATCAGCATTGTCTCGACCTTGCGGCCCCGTTCCTCAGGAGGGCCAAAACATGAGCGAGCAATCTCAGGACAACGCTTCCGGCAATTCCGCCCCTCTCATCATTCTGGCCGTGGTTGTGATTGCCGGGCTTGCGCTGATGTATTTTTCGTCCTCTTCGAGCCGCATCGACCGCAGCGCCATCGGCACGGACGGGCTTGCGATCTGGCTGCGGGATCAGGGCATGGATGTTCTGAACACGGCTCCCGAGGAGATCGTCGGGCAAAAGACACCGATCCTGCGCATCCTGCCGCTTTATGACACCGATCTGACGGTCGGACCTCGGGAAGCCGAGGAGCTTGAGCAAGGAAGCCCGCGCGCGACGCTGCGCAACCTCTCGCTTGCGGCATTCCGGTCCAAGATCGAAAGCGCGGACACGCTTGTGATCCTGCCCAAATGGCGCAGCGACATGATCACCAGCGGCACCGCCGATCCCGACGTGCTTATTCCGCCGGGACAGATGACGATCTTCGGCCTCTGGCGCGGCCCCACCGTCGCGGCGGCCGGCGATGGCTTCGTGCAAGCGCCCGTCACGAAGGATCTGACGGAGGAAACGCTTGCGGACGAGGCGGCGCTTTATGCGCCGCGGGTGCTCAGCGATATCGTCGACGATGCCTGCATGCCGCTCCTTTCCCTTGCCGGGCGGGGCACGCTGCTTGCCCGCTGCGATGATCTCTGGGGCGAGGGCCGCAGCTTCTACCTGCTATCCGACCCCGATCTGGTGGACAATCACGGGCTCGCCAATGGCGACAACGCGGATATCGCGGTGGCGATGATCGCGCCGCTTGCCGCGGGCCGTCCGGTCTATATCGACACGACCACCTACGCCAATATCACCGACACTAGCGGCCAGGACCCGCGGACGCGTTCGCTCGCCGACCTCGGCCGGTTTTTCGAATACCCGTTTTCGCTGTTCTGGATCGGCATTGTCATCGCGTCCGGGCTCGCGCTGTGGCGCGGAAGCCGCCGGTTCGGCGCGCCGGTCGGCGAAGCGAGTG
Organism: Martelella mediterranea; assembly: GCF_021021415.1. Lineage (GTDB taxonomy): Bacteria > Pseudomonadota > Alphaproteobacteria > Rhizobiales > Rhizobiaceae > Martelella > Martelella mediterranea_C. Next base: position 27,051 of record NZ_JAINWJ010000015.1, read on the forward strand.
CCCTCGACATGGCCTCCAAGGCGCGCACCATTACGGCTTCGGCGCGGCTGTTGCGGCTTGCAGGCAGCGAGCGCGATCTCGTTTCGGCCTATATCCGGGCGCGTATGGAGACGCTCGACGGCATCGTGCTTGGCGCCGCGCGCCGGCCGATGCCCGCAAACGAAATTGCCGGCGAAATCATCCGCCGCGTCAGCCACCGCGTTCCCGAAACCGGCAAGCGTCTGGCCGAGGCCTATGGCCAACTGGCCGGAGACGGACCCGAGACCCATCAGCGCCTTGCGGCGCTCATTCCCTTTGAAGAAGCATTTCAGGAGACCCTCGATGCATTTGGACACGCTTCGCGACCTTCGCGACCGGCTGACCGGTGAGATTGAAAAGGCGGTTCAGGGGCAGGAGGCGATTGTCGAACTCCTGCTGATCTCGCTGTTCGCGCGCGGCCACTGCCTGCTGGAGGGGCCGCCCGGCACGGCAAAGACCCTGCTGGCGCGCAGCCTCGCCGCATCGCTGACCCTCGATTTCAAGCGCATCCAGTTCACGCCGGACCTGATGCCGGGCGATGTGACGGGCTCGAACATTTTCGACTTCGATGCCCGGCGCTTCGAACTGATCAAGGGACCGATCTTCACCGATATCCTGCTAACCGACGAGATCAACCGCGCGCCGCCGAAAACACAGGCCGCCCTTTTGCAGGTGATGAGCGAACGCCAGGCGACGATCGACGGTGTGGATCATTCCGTCGGTGACGTCTTCTTCGTGGTCGCGACCCAGAACCCGATCGAGCAGCAGGGCACCTATCCCCTGCCGGAAGCGCAGCTCGACCGGTTCCTGTTCAAGCTGGTCATCGATCACCCGGATAAGACGGCGGAGTTCGAGATCCTCAAGCGCCACGCCAATCAGGGGCTCGATGCGCATGCAAGACAGGCGGCGATCAAGCCCGTGGCCGACCTTGAGGACATCCGCGCCGGACAGGCTCTGATCGACGACATTCGCCTGGACGAGACGATATTGCGCTATGTTCTGGCGCTGGCGCGGGCGACGCGCGAGGATGGCGATATCGCGCACGGCGTGTCGACCCGCGCGGCGGATGCCCTTTGCGGCGCGGTCCGCGCCCGCGCGGCGCTCGACGGTCGCGACTATGCGTTGCCCGACGACGTCAAGGGCCTGTTCGTTCCGGTGATGCGCCATCGCATCGTTTTGGGACCGGCGGCCGAGATCGAGGGCCGCACGCCGCAGGCGGTGCTGGAGGGCATACTCGACAGAACCGAAGCGCCCCGCTGATGCGTCCCTCCGTCCTGCTCCTTGCTCTGGCCTGCGCTCTGGCGGTCTTGACGGTCGCGGTTCTCGCAGTGCCCGCGGTTCCGGTCGAGATCGTTGCCGGTGCATGGCTGCTGCTCGGTGCGGCGGTGATCGCGGACTGGGCTGTCAGCCCCGGCGCGCGTCATTTCGCCATGGAGATCGACGCGCCGGCCGAAATCTTTGCGGGTGAGGAAGGGATTGTTGCGCTGCGGCTGAAGGGCAAGGAGGGCACGCGCGCTGTAGCGCCAGCCGCCGGCCGTCTGCGCTGGCCGGAGGGGCTGGCCGGTCCGGGAGACTTCAGGCTGATGCCCACGGGGGCGCATATCGCCGCCGCCGATCTTCCCGCGCGCGCTTTGAAACGGGGCAAGTGGCGGATCGCGTCCGTCTCGACGCTGCGCAGGAGCCGTCTCGGTCTTCTTGACCTCATCGCCAATCATCCGCTCGACCGCGAAATCGCCGTCGTTCCAAGCATCCGCGCGATCACCTCGGGCGCAATCGACACGCAGCTCGCCACGACGGAGTTTGGCGCGAAGGCGGCCAGCATTCATGGCGAAGGCTCGGAGTTTCATCAGCTCCGCGAATTCGTAGCCGGGATGGACACCCGCATGATCGATTACAAGCGCAGCGCCCGCCATGGCGGGCTGGTGGCGCGGCAGATGCAGGCAGAGCGCAACCACGCGATCGTGCTCGCCCTCGACAACGGTCATCTTATGCGCGAGCCGATCGACGGGCTCGCCAAGATCGACCACATGATCAACGCCTCGCTGGCGCTTGCCTGGGCCGGCATCCAGAGCGGCGACAGGGTCGGGCTGTTCGCCTTTGATGCAAGGCCGCGCCTGTTCGTGCCGCCGATGGAGGGCCGGCGCGCCTTCGCGCAGCTGCGCTCGCACACGGCGGCGCTGGACTACCGGCTGGTGGAGACCAACCACACGCTGGCGCTCAGCCATCTGCACCAGCGCCTGTCCCGACGCAGCCTCGTTGTCGTGTTCTCCGACTTCGTCGACACGACGACGGCGGAGCTGCTGATTGAAAATGTGCAGATGCTGAACCGGCATCATGTGGTGGTGTTCGTCAGCCTGCGCGATCCGCTGCTTGCGGCCTATCACCACAAGTCGGTGAACAGCCTCGCCATGGTCTCCGAGGTGGCGGCCGCCGCCGATCTCGAGCGGGAGCGCCGGCGGGTGCTGAATAGTCTTTCCCGGCTTGGCGTCTTCGTCATCGAAACCGCGCCGGGCGGGCTGAGACCGGAACTGATCTCGACCTACCTCTCCATCCGCTCCCGGGAGCTGATATGAAAACATCCGGCGAAACGATCCGTTCAAGCCGTTTTCGCCTGGAACGCGAAAGCGACTGGCTGCGGCTGCAGGCCATTCTGGACCAGGCGGAACGGCGGGGCGTGAAAAGCCTCGCCTTCGAGGATGCCCGCGATCTGGTGACGCTTTACAGGCAGGCGGTGAACGCGCTTTCGGTGGCGCGCGAGATCTCGCTCGATAGCGCGATTGTCGCCTATCTGGAAAGCCTGTGCGCGCGGGCCTATCTGGTGGTCTATGCGCCGCGCGCCAGCATTCGCGGCATTGTCTCCCGCTTCTTCCGCCAGGGCGCGCCGCTGGCTTTCCGTCGTTCGGGCATCGAACTCGTACTCGCCTTCGTCCTGATGGTTCTGGGCGGCGTGGCGGCTTTTGCGCTGACGCGAACGGACCCGACCTGGTTCTATGCCTTTGTGCCGGAAGGGCTGGCGGCTGGGCGCGGCCCGCAGGCCAGCGCCGATGCGCTGCGCCGGGTGATTTACGACAGCGAACCGGGCGCGATCGAAGAACTCGGCGCCTTCGCGACCTATCTGTTTTCGCACAATACAAGGGTTGCCATCTTCTCCTTCGTTCTCGGCATTCTCGCCTGCGTGCCGAGCGCGCTGCTGATGCTCTACAATGGCAGCGTCATCGGTGCTCTCGGCGCGGTCTATGCGGACAAGGGGCTGGGACTGGACCTGTTCGCCTGGCTTTCGATCCATGGCGTCACCGAGCTTTCCGCGATCGCCATCGCCACGGCGGGCGGCTTTCGACTGGGACGCGCGGTTCTGTTTCCGGGCGAGAAAACGCGCAAGGCCGCGCTCGCCGACGCCGCGCATGATGCGGTCAAGCTGGCCGTGTTGGCGGCGCTGATGCTGGTGGCCGCCGGGCTGCTGGAAGGCTTCGCCCGGCAACTCGTGACCGCGCCGGTGTGGCGGATCGCGATCGGCTGGAGCATCGGCGCGCTCTGGTTTTTCTGGTTGCTGGGTGCCGGGCGGCAGAAGGGCTTCGCAAGGAGCCGACCAGTGGCCACGGAGGCGACATTATGAGCGCCGAAACAGCCACGATAAAGCCCGGAACCGCCAAAGCCAGACACAGCGGGAAGGTGAAAGCGGGCGGCCGGCTGCTGACGATCGTGCCGCCCGAGGGCGTGCCGTTCGATCTCAGGATCGCCAGCCTGTTCGCCCGCGCCGGCGCGCAAATCATCGACATCATCATCACGGTAGGCGCCAGCCTGCTGTTGCTGGTGGCGGTGGGGCTGATCGGATCGGTGGATTTTGCGACCGCCACGGCAATCGCATCGCTGATCTTTCTGTTCATCGGGACGCCCTACTATATCCTCGCGGAACTGCTCGCCAACGGGCGCACGCCGGGCAAGCGGCTGCTGGGCATCCGCGCGGTCTCCGTAGAGGGCGGCGGATTGTCGGTGCATCAGATCGTGGTGCGCAATCTGCTCAAGGAAATCGAAATCTTCACGCCGATCCTTTTGCTGTTCGGCGCAACGCCCGATAATCTTCTGATCCCCTTGGTCGCGCTGGCATGGCTGATTGTTGTGATCGCCTTTCCCGCTTTCAACGCGCAAAGCCAGCGCATCGGCGACCTGATCGCCGGCACGGCCGTGATTGCAACGCCCGCTGCGGCGCTTCTGCCCGATCTGGCCAGCGCCCCCGCAACGCCATCGGCGGAGCGTTTCGTTTTCACGCCGACGCAGATGGACCTTTACGGCGCCTATGAGCTGCAGGTTCTGGAAAAACTGCTGCGCGGCGAGCGAAACGAAATCAGCCGTCCGCGGCTTTCCGACGCCGCCATGCGCATTCGCCGCAAGATCGGCTATGAAGAAACCATCGCGCCGCATGAGGAAGAAGCCTTCCTGCAGGCGTTCTACATCGCCCAGCGGGGCTATCTCGAACAGAAGAAACTGTTCGGCGACGCGCGCGCTGACAAACACTACGGAAGCGAACATTCGGGTGCCGACTGACGCATTTTCCATTGAAACCATGGACTTTTTCGTCTCATCGGTTAGTCAGCACCAGGTTTTGACGAATCTGAAGGAGCAAGCCAAACATGACATCCACCGACGCCCCGGCCACCAGGCCCGCCTTTGGCGTGAACGAGCGGATTGGAGAAACATTCTCCGTTTTGCGCCAACGTTTCATGACCTTTGTCATCCTGTCCGCAGTCCCCGGAATTCTCGTTGAGCTCACCTCCTATGCCACGGGTCTGGGCACCGGGTTTGAGGCCGACCCGTTCGCGTCGGGTCAGGCGACCCCGTCTGTCTTCATCATCATACTCGTTTCGGCGATCCTGCCGATGCTGCTCTATTCGATCATGACCGGCATGATGGTTCTGGCCGCCTATGACACGAAGTCGGGCCGCCCGGTCCGGCTGGAGGCCTATCTGAAGGCCGTGATCCGCCGCCTGCCGGCGCTCATCCTCGTCACGCTTGTCGCGTCCTTCGGCGTTGCCATCGCCTTTATGCTGTTCATCGTTCCGGGGCTCTGGCTCGCCGGCGCCTGGGCCGTCTGCGTCCCCGTCGTGATGATCGAGGGCATGGGTTTCGGCGCCCTTGCGCGCAGTCGTCAACTGACGAAGGAATACCGCTGGCCGATCATCGGCTTCATCGTGGTCGCCTACATCATCATCTTCGTCATCACGTTCCTGGTCGCGCTCGCGGCAGGCCTGCTGCCGATCCCGATGCTCATTGTCGCCATTGCACTCGGCCTGATCAACGGCGTCGCCACGGCCCTGATTTCGATTGCGGTTTCGGTGGCCTATGCACGGCTGCGCGAAATCAAGGAAGGCGTCGGATACGCCGACCTCGCAGAGGTGTTTGACTAGAGCGGTTCCCTGACTGGTCAAAAGCCGTTGGGCTTTGCCACTTGAGGATAGGTTTGTCAGCAAACTAAGGCCAGCACCAAAGCGCTGGCCTTTTTCGGTGCATATCGCAACTCGTTAACGGCCGGACTGCATTTTCCGAACAGATCCAAAAAAGCGCAAATTCATACCGCCCTTCGGATGTGCCGCAACCGGCCGTCCACTTTGTCGAAGCCCTTCGCCATAGCTACGGCTGTGCCGGCGGGCTTGTTCGCGTGGAATGTCCGGTTTCGACAAACAGAACGGATTCCATTTAAACCTGAAGGACTCTAATCGCAACGATGGCGAAAGGTCGATGTCTTTCATTGGCGAGCGTAACAGTTCAGTAAACGCAGGCCAAGGCTGACAGGGCTCGATCATCAGCATGCCCGCAGTCCGAACGTCGCCGCTAGAAATAGCGCTTGAGTTCCAATTTATTTTATAACTATAATAATATCCGCCGCGTCCGGACAGGGTGCGCAAACAGGGTCGGCTACCTCGGCGCCAAGATCGGGGAACGACCGGACGGAGTGTGCAGTACACATGACCACGCGCTGAAGAAGCTGCGGCCGGTTCGGCAGACGTGGAAACATCGCGGTTTACAAAACTCCGGTCCTCGGATCGAGAGCCAAAAATGGAAAAAAGGGGAATTTATATGCGTCGCTTATTGCTTGCCGGCTTGTCCGCAGTCGGTCTGGCCTTGTCCTTCACAGTAGCCACGGCCGAGGAGGTTACGCTCAAGGCCGGTGTCTTCATTCCGCCCAACGCCTCCTTTGGCGTGCCGATGGACATTTTCGTCGATCATGTCAACGAAGTCGGCAAGGGCGTTCTGCAGATTCGGCTGTTGGGACCGGAAGCCATTCCCGGCGCCGAGCAGCCCAACGCCGTGATCTCCGGCGTGCTCGACATGGCCGCGGTTCCGCCGCCCTACTACAAAGGCATGTTCGTGGAAGCCGATGCCGTATCGCTGACCGACCACACGCTGGCCGAACTGCGCGAATCCGACGCTTACAAGATGATAAGCGACATGGCCGAGGAGAAAATGGGCGTCGTCTACCTGACCACCTATGGCGGCGGCATCACCTTCCACGTCTACCTCAACAAGGACGCAAACAGCCTGGACGATGTCCGCGGCAGCCGGCTGCGCAGCCAGACGATCTACAAGCAGATTTACGATCAACTGGGTGTGGAGGGGACGAACATTCCGACCCCCGACGTGTTCACGGCGCTCGAACGCGGCGTGGTTGAGGGCTATGGCTGGCCGCTGAACGGCATCGGCGAGATGGGCTGGGCCCCCGAGACCAAGGTCCGGATCGACCCGGGTTTCTATAATGTCGACGTGACCGTGATCATGAACGAGAAGAGCCTTGAGAAACTCGACGACGAGCAGCGCAAGGTGCTCTTCGACTCGGTGGCGTGGTTCGACGACTACATGGTCGAGTGGACCGAGAAAGCGCTTCAGGACGAAATCGAGTTCCAGAAAAACGCAGGCATCAAGACCATCGATATCGGCCACGAATATGTCGATCTCGCGTTGGAGCAGTATTGGGCCGACCTCGAAAAGCAGAGCCCGGAGACCATCCCGGCCATCCGCAAGGCGCTGATGAAATAGTTGTCCTTGCTCAGCCAGTTGGACCGGGGCGCCTCCCCGGTCCTTTCTGGCGCCAATCCCAACGGCAATCCGGTTGCACCGCCGTCGCACATGTTCCCCGGCCGGCAGACCTTGCGGCGCCATACGCCCCAGCTCTGTCATCGATGCGGGTACACATGCGTGACGGTAGTGCGTCCGAAGCCGATCGATTGACGTCAAGGCTGAACTTCCAACGCCCTTCCAAGCGCCAGACGCCAGCCCAGGACACCCTGACATGACATTTCTCGTTAGGATTTATCTACTCATCATAAATTTCCTCGCCGCCATCGCCATTGCGATGCTTGCGGTGCTCGTGCTCCTGATCGGCGGAGAAGCCATCACCCGCACGCTGCATCTGCCGTTCTTGCCGGGCGTCGTGGAACTGTCGGAATACGCGCTGTTCATGATGGCGATGCTTGCCGCGCCCTGGCTGCTGCACCACAACGGTCATCTCGCGGTCAACGTGGTCGTCGACCTTCTGCCGCAAAAATTGCGCTCGGCCACCGCGTTGCTGACCTGGGTACTGGGGCTCTGTGCCACAAGCGTGACCTTCTGGATCGGCGTCCGGCTCCTCATGCAATCGTACACATCGGGCCAGCTGATCTTTCGCGATCTCATCATTCAGGACTGGCTGCTTCAATGGCAAGTGCCACTGGTGATGGCCCTGCTAAGCATCGAATTTCTCGGCCGGATCGTCTCGGCGGCCCTCCCCTCCACGGGCTCTGCTCAACACAAGGCGCAATAATCATGCAGGAATGGACTTTCGCACTATTGCTGATGTTCGGCGGCGTGGTGGCCATGCTGCTGATCGGCCTACCGATCGTGTTCGCCTTTCTGGTGGTCAACATTGTTGGCGCCATCATCTTTCTCGGTGGGGAAATCGGGCTCACGCAAATGGTGAGAAACATGGGGCCCGCCGTCGCCAACTATTCGCTCGCGCCGGTGCCGCTGTTCGTCCTGATGGGCGAGATCATGTTGCAGACCGGCATGGCATCACGATCGATCGATGCGATTGACCGGCTGATATCCCGCGTGCCCGGGCGCCTCTCCATCGTCGCCGTTCTGAGCGGCACGGTGTTCTCCTCGCTTTCGGGATCGACCATCGCCAATGTCGCAGTGGTGGGGCGTACGCTTTATCCGCAAATGCACGATCGCGGTTATCACCCGGTCATGGCGGTCGGCCCGGTCCTTGCCGTTGGCGGCATCGCCATGCTCATTCCGCCATCAAGCCTCGGCGTGCTCCTAGGCAGCCTGGCGCAGATATCCATCAACGACCTGCTGCTGACCGCGATCGTTCCAGGCGTCCTGATGGCACTCCTGTTCCTGGGATTCATTATCGTAAGCTGTGTCATCAGGCCCGATATTGCGCCGGTATTTGATGTCAAGGAGTTGACCTGGAAGCAACGGCTGATGCCGGTGGTAACCCATGTGTTGCCGCTCATGCTGATCTTCGTGGCGGTCGTGGGCAGCATGTTCACCGGCGTCGCCACGCCGACCGAGGCATCGGCGATCGGCGTGCTTGCAACAATCGTTGCGGCTGCGGGCTACCGGGCACTGTCGATCGAAAGCCTGCGCAAATCGCTGGTCGAAACCACGAAATTCAGCGGCATGCTCCTGATCATTATCTGTACCTCGGGCACCTTCTCGCAGATCCTCGCCTTCAGCGGCGCGACCCAGAGCCTTGCCGAGATGGTAACGTCCTCCGGCCTGACACCGCTTCTTCTGGTGCTCGGCATGCTCGCCGTGCTGGTGTTCCTCGGCTGTTTCATGGATCAACTGTCGATGATGATGCTGACCCTGCCGATCTTCATGCCGATCGTAGCCGGCCTCGGGATCGACCAGCTCTGGTTCGGCGTGCTCGTGCTGATCGTTCTCGAGATCAGCCTTATTACACCGCCTTTCGGCCTGCTGCTATTCGTGATGCAAGGCGTCGTCGGAAAGCAGCTGAAGGTCACGACCATCTATGCCGCGGTCGCGCCATTCATCCTGCTCGAATTTATCATTCTGGCGCTCATGATCGTCTTCCCGCAGTTGACATCCTGGCTTCCAGGCCTGCTGAGGTAGGATACAGCGAAGAGCATCCAGACAATGCAAACGAAAGGTCGCGACCAGCATACACCAAGCTGGTCGCGACCTTTTTGCTTGTCATGAAGAGGTTTCGAAGGCCTCGCAGCCCCAACGCGTTGGCTATTTCGAAAGCCGGCTGAAGCGGTAGGGTGCCGGGTCGACGATCGGCGTTGCGTTCGACACGAGATCGGCAGCCAGTTGGCCTGCGGCGGGCGACGTGCCGAAACCATGACCCGAGAATCCGGTGGCCAATGTCAGGCCGGGGACCCGATCAAGGCCTGAAATAACCGGCAGCGAATCCGGGGTGACGTCGATCATCCCGGCCCAGGTCTCCCTGATCTCGGCTTTCTCGAAAACCGGGAAGGCCTTGACCGTATTGGCGATGGCTTCGGCGATAAGGCCCGCATCGACCAAGGGGTCCTTTGTGCGCACCCGCTCGAATGGTGAAGGACCGGTATCCTTCCACCGTCTCGGCAAGCCGAGATCGCCAAGGAACTCGCGCCCCAGCGATAAACGCAAATACTTCCAATTGTCCCGAAGGGTCGGCAGATATTTGAGCCCGATCAACAGGTTGTCGATGGTCAGCGGATGGCAGAGCGCGCCGCGCTGGGTCACGGTGTATCCGCCGTCCAGCCGCTTTCGAAACGAAAAATCCGAAGCCCCGAACGCGATATCCGACGGCCCGTCCATGGGCGCTGTGCGGATGACGGAGGCGACCATCGGAAGCGTGGGCAACGAGATGCCCATATTGCCAAGGAAGCGACGCGACCACAGCCCGGCGGCAAGCAGCACCTGATCGCATTTGATTTCGCCGCGCTCGGTGTGGACGCCCGCCACCCGCCCTCCCGCAAGGGAAAGCGAAAATGCGGTGCAATTCTCGATGATGACTGCGCCCTTCTGCTGCGCCGCCGTCGCGATCGCGCTCGAAGCCAGCGTCGGCTCGGCATAACCGTCCGAGGGCGTATAGATGCCACCCGCCCATTTCTGTGCCGTGCCGGGCATCAGATCGTCGATCTCGCGCGGCGTCACGAGGCGGGAATCGAGCGAAAGGTCAGAGACGGCCTGTAGCCATTTCCTGTGAGGCTCCATTTCGGCTTCGGTACGCGCGGCATACATGATGCCGGCGCGCCGGTACCCCGCGTCAAAGCCCGTGCGCTGGGGCATCTGTGTCCAGAGCTGGTCGGAGGTCACGGCGAGGGCCACATCCTCTGGGTGGCGGTTCAGCTTCCGCACCCAGCCGAGATTCCGGGATGACTGCTCTGCGCCAATCCGCCCCTTTTCCAGAATGGTGACCGGAATGCCTCGCTCGGCAAGCGTCAGACCGGCCGTCAGCCCGATGATCCCGCCGCCGAGAATGACGACAGTGGTCTGCTTGGGCAAATCGGATGAGGTCTGTACGGGTCTGATGAGCGGCGCCATGAGAAGGGTCCTGAACGCGGTGCGTGTTCGCTTAGGAGTGAATGGGCATGTGGATCACGTGGCGGAGAGATTGATCAACCTGGTGTTGCCCTTGCCCGCACCACGATAGGCCGTCACGTCGATCTCCACACGGTAGACTTTGGAACCCAATGCCGGGCAGACCATCGTCGTCGCCGGATCGATGCCGCGAAACGCCTTGCCCAGAACCTCGCCCACGGCATCGCCATCGGCCGGATCCTGAACATAGACTCGTGATGAAACCACATCCTCCAGGCCAGATTCCACCGCGCGAAGCGCCCGCTCGATATTGGCCAGAACCTGCTCGGTCTGCGCGGTGATGTCGTCCGGAATCTCCTTGGTTTCCGGATTCCGGCCCGCGGTGTTGGACACGAAAATCAGATTGTCCACCGCGACCACGCGCGAATAGCTGGCCCAGTCCTCGAACTTGTTGCCGGTTTTTACCTTGATCACATCAACCATTTTTTGTCTCTCCAGATTGCAGCAAGCCTAGCGAAGAACCGGCTCGTCCCAGAGATTGAGCTTCACGCCAATCCCCTTCTCGATCGCATTGCGGTAAAGGATCGTTCCCCATGCGACGTCCTCGACCGGCATGCCGCCGACCGAAAGCATGATGATTTCGTCGTCATTCCGCCGGCCGGGCGCCTCGCCGGCAACGATGCGGCTCAGATCCTCAATGTCATCCATGCGCAGCCGGCCTTCGTCGACCAGATCCATGAAGCGCATGCCAACCGCGGGAATGTGATTGTGCGTCGGCTTCGGGGTTTCGTGGTGCCAGGCCTCATAGAGCGGCGTGAATTCCAGCACCTTGCGCACATCGGGACCTTCGACGCCGCGGTCGAAATTTCCAAGGGCCGGCATGGCGAAGAACGTGCCGGGGCTGATCCACTCGCGCTTCACATGCGGATAGGTGGACGGATCGCCCGTCGGGCCGGATGAGCAATAGGCCACCACATCGGATCCGCGCACCAGTTCCTCGTCGGTGCCGACTTCCTCGATATGTTTGACCTGCGGATAGGTACTTCTGACCCATTCCGCGAAAGCGTCGAGATTCTTGCGACCACGTCCCTTCACCTTGACGGTGTCGATGCCGGGGCAGGCGGCGATGAAAGCGCTGAGCGAGGTCTTGCCCATGACGCCCGGACCGAGGATGCCTGCAACCCTGGAGTCCTTTCTCGCCAGATGCCTGGCGCCAACCCCCGGCACAGCGCCGGTGCGATAGGCCGACAGCAGGTTTGCCGACATCAGCGCGAGCGGCGCGCCTGTATCGGTGTCATTCAGGATGAACATCAGGATCGAACGCGGCAGGCCCCTCTCCCGGTTCGCGATGTTGGAGCCGTACCATTTCACGCCGGTCGTGCCGAATTTGCCGCCAAGATAGGCCGGCATCGCCATGAAACGGCGATCTGCCGTGGGCTTCGGCATGTTCGGGAACGGCGAATTTTCGGGGAACAGGATCAGCGAGCCGTGCGAACTGTTGTTCGCTCCGGCCATGCGATAGTCGCCACCAGCAAGCAACGCGAACATCTCTTCCATGGCATCGACACAGGCGGGCATGTCGGTCACACCGGCGCGCACCATATCGGGCTCGGACAGGTAGATGAAATCGATCTTGGTGGAAATGGTCATTCTGTCATCCTCGTTGTCAACCGGCGGTTCGCCAAACCGTGGCCGTCTGCTGCGAGCCTCTGCACGAGCGCAAGGTGACCGGTAGAGCGGCACGGCGCTCCGACCTTCCCAAAGCGCCACGTCTCCTCTCCCGCAGCATAACTACGTATTCGACGGCCCAAGACATGTCCGGATATGCGGAGGTTTCAATCACGGGCCGTCTGCCAACTCCCGGCGAACGGTTTTTGAGTGGTACTGCATGGGCAGACCCCCATGAATTGCGCTTGCGGTCATTTACGTTACAATTCCGGCCACGCTCCGTGGGGACGGTCGCGGCTCTCCGGACCGCTGCGCGCAGGCAAAATCGGTGGCGTTTTCACATCAAGGATGGGATGATTGTCTGCGGACAGCCTTGCGCGCAGCACTCGGCGATACGCCGGTCAGACTCCGAAAGGCGCGAGAGAACGCCGCCTGGTTTCCATAGCCGAGATGCTCGGCCATTTGCTCGATGGTGATCGTTCCGCCACTCATCAGATTCCGGGCCTTTTTCAAGCGTTCGTCATTAACGATTTTTCTGAAGCTCGTGTCGTGCGCGCTGAGTTGGCGACGGATGGTGCGGGGGCTGACGGCGAGTTCGTCGCACACCGATTTAAGATCGATAGCCTCCCGGCCGAGCCGCCGCGCAACGATCAGCGCAACACGCTCGGGAAGCGAGCAATGAGGCTCTTCCGGCGCGCTGAGCAGATCGAACAGGTGGCTCTCGACGATCTGACGGGCTGCCTCGTTGAAGCGCAGCCAATTGCTTAAGGGGCGCTCGAGATCGGATTCGCGAAGCACCATGCCGTTGGCGGAGGCGTTGCCTCTGATCCTGCATTTGAAGAAGCGACGCAGAACCTCTGCGCGGTCGGAAACGTCGTGCTCGAACCTCACTTCCACAGGGTTCCAGCGGTCGGACAGCAATTGCCGCACCATGCCGCACAGGCCCGCTATGGCGTATTCCGCGTCCTGGCGCCTCGGCCATACGCTCAGATCGTCGATCATGTAGACGTATACGCTTTGCTCTTCCTGCCTCTTGCAGGCCATGGTGGTATGGCTCTGCCATAACCTTTGAAAACGCGCGAATACGTCCAGAGCACCTCTTAACGTCTGGGCCGTCGCAAGCAGGGAATAGACCGGACCAATCTCCCAGGCGCGAAACGCCTGGCCCATTTCCAGGCCGAGATAGGGCCGCTCCAGCAGGTTGGCCGCATCCTCGAAGAAACCGACATAGGCGCGCAACGGGATCATCGCATATGGGCTCACGGCCGGGCCATCGGTCAGGCCATGCCGGTACAAGAGGTCCGTCAGGTTCTTGCCGTCACCCGTTAGTTCCCTGACAATGGCGTCAACGAACAAGCGCCGCACGACCGGCAGGGCTTCGCTGCGACCGGCAACTTCATAGGTTCCCGTTCCAGCGGCATGTTTAGCGTTGGTCTGCATGGCCTACTCCAATACGGTAGGCGGCGGCGACCGCCGTCCCCAAATTTTATTTTACTTACGAAACAATAGCGCGATTATGGCCGCTAATGCAAAATATTCGGTCACAAAGTGCATGGATCGCGGGTTTTGGTGTCCTCTACACTCACATGAGTTCGTTCGACCGTCCAAACTGGCTCCGCTGTACCAAGACTGCGATGAACAGACCGGAACTAGATATACCATGTTCTACGCTCACTGGTTTGCAGTTTCGGCCGCGGACTTTCCGCAATCGCGCGTCAAAACGGTCGGACTTTTTATTCAGCGGACCGGAGCGGTCTGCAATGCGGCATTCGTGTCCTCAGCCAAGCAAGGAGAATACCGATGAACAAGATCGACAGGCGACTGTTCCTGAAGCTCGCAGCCGCGGCCGGAGGGGCACTGGTGGCCCGCCCGAATCTTACCTTTGCCGATGATGGCGAAATCGAAAACGTCTCGATCGCCTGGACCTCCGATCCGGTAACATGGGATCCCAACCAGCGGCTTGCGCCCGACCCGCAGTCCATTCTCAAGACCATTTTCGATCAGCCGATCGACCAGCTTCAGAATCTCGAGCTGGCGCCCAATGTGCTGACGGACTGGGAACTGGCTGACGACGCAATGAGCATGCATGTCTGGATGCGCGACGACATCACGTTTTCCGACGGTTCGCCGATGACGATGGAGGACTTCCGCTACACCTTCTTCGAACGCATTCAGCAAGGCGATGAAATCGATCTCGTTGTCGGCTTCGGGGTCGTATCCGACATCGAGATCATCTCGCCAACCGAGGGCATCATGCGGTTTTCGCAGCCCTTCGCCACCCCGGCGCAATGGCTGAGTTTCAGCGCGAGCTTCGTGATTTCGAAGGCCTATGCCGAGAAGGTGGGCATCGAGGGCCTGCAGACCAAGCCAATGGGCTCGGGACCCTATGAACTGGTGGAATACGAGCGCGACAGCCGGATCGTGCTGAAACGCCGCGACGACTACTGGGGCGAGTTGCCGGCCATCAAGCAGCTCACCTTCGAGATCATTCCCGACGCCACGGCCCGTCTTGCGGCGCTTGAATCCGGCAATGTCGACTTCGCCGTCGAACTGTCGATCCGCGACGTCAAGCGCCTGCAGCAATCCGATCGCTTCAAGGCCATCGCCAACCCGATCGCCCGGATCATTTATGTCACAGTGCGCGCCGACGGCACCTTCGAGGACAAGAACATCCGTCTTGCCGCCCACTACGCCATCAACAAGGAATTGTTGTCCAAGGCCTTCTTCGGCGGAGACGCCGTGGCGATCGATGCGCCCTCGATCCCGGGCATGCCCGGCTATCCCGAGGATTTCGAATTCCCCTACGATCCCGAGAAGGCCATGGAATTACTGGCGCAATCCGGCTATGGCCCGGACAATCCGGTTACCATCGGTTTCGCAACCACCAACGGCAACTTCACCGGCGATTACGATATCGCCCGCGCCATCGTGACGATGTGGGAGAAGGTCGGCATCAAGACGGACCTCCAGGTCATCACCGAGGGGCAATGGTACGATCTCAACGCCACCGGCAAGCTTCCCGATGCGTCGCTGTTCGTCTGGGAGAACGGCACCGGCGACCCGGAAATCTTCACCGGCAACATGTTCAACGCCGATCTGCCGTTCGCCACTTTCCGGCGCCCCGACATCACAGCCAAGATCAAGCCGCTGTTCGATATCGCGGACTATGACGAGCGCATCCGCAAATATGATGAGCTGAACCGCTGGCTCATTGAAGAAGGGGCGATCATACCATTGCTGCAGGCGATCCAGACCATCGGCTTCAGCAACCAGTTCAACTTCCAGCCCTGGACCAATGGCTGGATTCTGCCCAGCGCCATCACGAAGGCCTGAACGGGTCTGTCGATCTCCCTTGACCGCCGCCGCTCAGCGGCGGTCAGCAATTCTCTTTCAGGGACCGAGATAGTTGATCAAATCACTGCTGTTGATCTTCGCACGACGCCTCGCCTCGCTTTTGCCGGTGTTCGTCATCGTTTCGATGCTGGTGTTCGTGGCCTTGAGAGCACTGCCGGTCAATCCCGCTCAAATGGCGCTGCCGCCGCAGGCAACCCTTGAACAGGTCGAGGCCAAGCGCCTGGAAATGGGGCTCGATAAACCCATCTGGGAACAATATGCCCACTGGGTGGGACAGGCTGTCCGGGGTGATTTCGGCGATTCCGCCCAGTACCGAATGCCGACCAGCGAGGTCATACTGTCGCGCCTGCCCGCCACTGTCGAACTGGCGCTCGGCGCACTGATCTTTGCGGTGATCGTCGGCGTGGCCGGCGGGCTGACTCTGTTTGCGGTTCGCGGCACGCCGCTTGAGGGCGCGGCGGTTTTCGGAACGTCGGTGCTGATGGCGCTGCCGGATTTCCTGTTGTCCCTGCTCTTCATCCTGCTTTTCGGCGTGATCATTCAGATTTTTCCCGTCAATGGGCGTCTCGGTCCGGGAATGATCGTGCCCGACCAGACCGGTTTCTTGGTTATCGACGCCTTCCTGACCGGCGACCCGACGCTAATCGGCAGCGTTCTCTCCCATATGGTGCTGCCGGTCATGGCGCTCGGCCTCGCCTTCGCCCCGCTGATCATCCGGGTGCTGCATTCCAGCCTGATCTCGATCTATGAGGAAAGCTACATCCGCCAGGCCCGGATGCGCGGCCTGAGCGAAACCCAGATTCTGTTCGGGCAGGCGCTGAAAAACGCCATGCTGCCCGTTATCATCCTCGTCGGCACTCAGTTCGGCCTGCTTTTTGGCGGAACGTTGCTGGTCGAGATGATCTTCTCCTATCCCGGCATTGGCAATCTGATGCTGCGGTCGATGCAGTCCAGCGACCTGGAGGTCATCCAGACGGTCGCGCTGATCTATTGCGCGACCACGCTGCTTTTCAATTCACTCGCCGATGCTCTCGCCTACATGATTAATCCAAGGTTGCGTTCCTCATGAGCCGATTTCCGACCAGATTGCTCGACACGCGCTTCATCATCGGCTCGGTATTGGCGTCGACCGTTCTCTTCGCCGCGATCTTCGCCCCCTGGCTGGCGCCCTACCCTCCCAACGACCAGGATCTGCTGAATATGCTGATGCCGCCGGTCTGGGCCCCGGGCGGTTCGATGGAACACGTGCTGGGCACCGACAGCCTGGGGCGGGACACGCTTTCCCGCCTGCTCTACGGGGCGCGGATCGCCATGTATGTCGCCTTCTTCGCCTCGACCGGGGCGATGCTGCTCGGCGCGGTGCTCGCCAATCTGGCAGGCTATTTCGGCGGTTGGGTCGACTGGCTCATCAGCCGCCTTGTCGAGGTCTGGCTGTCCTTTCCGCCCGTCGTGCTGTCCATGCTGTTGATCATCGGGCTTGGCATCGGCATCGACAAGGTGATCCTCGCCATCGTTCTGGTGGACTGGACGCGGTTCTGTCGTGTCTTGCGAAGCGACGTCCAGGTGACGCGGCGCAAGGACTATGTCTCCTTCGCCCGTCTCATCGGATTTTCGCACCTGCGCATCATGACGCGCGAGATCCTGCCCGCGACCATGCCGATGCTGATCACCCTGTTCAGCCTGCAGATGGGCATCTCCGTCGTCGTCGAAGCCATCCTGTCCTTCGTCTCGATGGGCGTTCCGCCCAATGAACCGGGATGGGGCCAGATGATCGCCGATGCCCGCATGGACGTCTATTCGGCGCCGTGGGGACTGCTTCTGCCCATCGCCGCTATCTTCCTGACCGTGCTCGGTTTCAACCTGCTCGGCGACGGATTGCGGCGCGTTCTCGACCCCCGTCAATAACAAACTGGATCAATCTGCCATGGCCTCGGTACCTATCCTGCGAATATCCGGCCTGGAGGCGGGACTGCCCGCGGCGAAAGCGCGGGTCCTGAGCGATATTTCACTGACGATCGAGCCGGGAAGAATCCTTGGCGTGATCGGTGAATCCGGCGCCGGTAAGTCGATGCTCGGAAACGCCATCGCCGACACGCTCGCCCCTGGAATCGAAGTCACCAACGGCCGGATAAACTTCGACGGCCACGAACTGACGACAATGTCGCGACCCAAGCGACGGCAAATTCTCGGGCGTGAGATCGGCTTCATCCCGCAAGAGCCGATGACCGCGCTCAATCCCAGCCTGACTGTGGGTCAACAGTTCGTGCGCCACCTCAAGCGCATCGGCATCGAGCAGAAATCCAGCCGGAAGGCGCGCGCGATCGAACTTCTGGACGAGGTCGGTCTGCACAACCCTTCGCAACTTTTGCATTCCTATCCCCACCAACTCTCCGGTGGCATGCTGCAACGGGTGCTGATCGCCATGGCGTTCGCCTCCAATCCCAGGCTGGTCATCGCCGATGAGCCGACAACGGCGCTCGACGTGACAATGCAGGCGCTCGTCATGGAGCTGATCAAGAGAATGCGGGACTCGCACCAGACCTCGGTGCTGCTGATCACGCATGATCTGCGGCTTGCTGCGGATGTGTGCGACGATGTGAGCGTTCTTTACGCCGGGCGTATTGTGGAGGACGGACCGGCAAAAAGCATTCTCAACGACCCCAGGCATCCCTATTCGCGCTGTCTTAACCTCGCGACACCGAGCATGGAGGCCGCGAACCGAACCCTGCTGATACTGCCGAAGGCGATGGCCAGCATTGCCGAACGCAATGAACTGCGCGGCTGCGAATTTGCGCCCCGCTGTCCCCTTGCGGTCGAACACTGCAGTCAGCAACGTCCACCGCTTGAAACCAAAATCGGCGGCCACCGGAGCGCCTGTTTCCGCTCCGAACTCACAGCAACGATCGAAACGCCGCCCGGAACGATGGACGCGCTGCAGGATTTCTCCTCGCAGAAGATCGTTCTCAAGGCCTCCAATCTTCGCAAGAGTTATGTGTTGAGGGACCTGTTCGGCCGGGCGCGCCACGTCGAAGCCCTCAAGGGCCTCAATTTTGAGGTGCGCGAAGGCGAGTTCGTCGGCGTGGTCGGGGAAAGCGGCTCGGGAAAAACCACGCTCACGAAACTGATCGTCGGCCTTGAAGATGTCAGCGAAGGGGAATTGAGGGTTGCCGAACTCGACGGCGCCGACCATTCCAGCGCGAACCGGCGCAGAATTCTCGACCAGGTGCAATTGGTGTTTCAGGATCCGGAATCGGCCCTCAATCCGCGCAGGACCGTCGGGAGCCTGACGACCCAAGCCGTGGAAGCGAAGGGGCTTCCGCCATCTGCGCAAAGCCGGGACGCACTGGCGCGCCAACTGCTCGAATATGTGAAGCTGACGCCGGACATGATATCCCGCTTCCCCAAACAGCTCTCCGGCGGCCAGAAACAGCGCGTCAACATTGCGCGCGCGCTCTGTTCGAACCCGCGGCTGCTGGTGGCCGACGAGATCGTGTCCGGTCTCGATGTTTCGGTGCAGGCGCAAATTCTGGAACTGTTGCGGGAACTGCGCAAGAAGACGCCGTTTTCGCTGTTGCTGATCTCTCACGACCTGTCCGTGGTCCGCCACCTCTGCGACAGGGCGCTCGTCATGTACAAGGGCGAGATTGTCGAGCAGGGACCCGTCGATGAGGTCTTCGGCAATCCCCGGCACGATTATACGCGCACTCTGGTCGCCGCAGCGATCGGCAAGCCACCCCACGAGATGGACATCGCCTAGAGCATCGGGCGAAAAAGTGGAATCCGGTTTTTCGATAACCCGATGCGTCAAAACAAAGAGCCGGAATTAACCGGCAACGCACACCATGGAGACAGCAATGAACAAGCTCGACAACGACCTCGGCAGACTGGGCGCCGCCGCGCGCGCCTTCCTCGATCGCGATCACGGACTGCATATCGACGGCAAGTCGAGCGCCGACGGTTCGCGATACGAGATCATCGACCCGACAAGCGGCAGGCCGGTTGCGACGGCGACCGAAGCGAGTGAGGCGGACGTCAATACGGCTGTCGCCGCAGCACGGCGCGCCCTCAAGGGGCCGTGGGGCCGCATGCGTCCCAATGAGCGCCAGAACTGCCTGCTGCGCATGGCGGCGCTACTTGAGCAGAACGGCCAGGAGATATCGGAGATCGGCGCCGTGGAATCGGGACGGTTGCTGGCCAATACGCGCGGCATCGATGTCGATTACTCGAACCATTTCCTCACCTACATGGCCGGCTGGGCAACGAAGATAGAAGGCAGCACGATGCCGCTGTCGATGCCCTACATTCCCGACGGCGATTTCGATGGCTTCACGTTGCGCGAGCCCATTGGCGTTGTCGCCGCGATCGTTCCGTGGAACGTCGCTCTGGGCATCGCCGTCTGGAAGATCGCGCCTGCGCTTGCGGCGGGCTGCACCATGGTGCTGAAACCCGCGCCGCAGACCCCGCTGACCGCGTTGCGGTTCGCCGAGATCGCTCTTGAAGCCGGCGTTCCGGAAGGCGTGTTGAACATCATCACGGGCAGTGCGCCCGAACTGGGCTCGGCCCTCGTCCGGCATCCTGATGTCGACAAGATCACCTTTACCGGCTCCACCGAGACCGGGCGTTTGATCGCGCAGGCGACCGCCGGTTCCTTCAAAAGCGTGAGCATGGAACTGGGCGGCAAGTCCCCGTTCATCATCATGGAGGACGCCAATCTCGATCGCGCCATACCGGCAGCCGCCTGGGGTATATTCGGCAATCACGGGCAGAATTGCTGCGCCGGGTCCCGCCTCTACGTCCACAAGCGCCACTATGAGGACGTTCTTGAGGGCGTTTCGAAAATCGCACGGGACATTCAGCTTGGCTCGCCGCTGCTCCCGGAAACGCAGATGGGGCCGTTGGCAAACCACAGGCAACGCGAACGGGTGCTCGGCTATATCGAGGCCGGGCGCAGCCAGGGCGCGCGCGTCGTCGCCGGCGGCGGCGCTCCCGATCATGGCGGCGCTTATATCGAGCCGACAGTGCTGGCCGACGTCACTGCCGACATGACCCCGGTGCGCGAGGAGATTTTCGGTCCGGTGCTGGTGGCCGCATCATTCGATACAGACGAAGAGGCGCTACGCCTCGCCAACGACACGGAATACGGCCTGGGCGCCAGCGTCTGGTCGCAGGACCTCGACCGCGTCCGGGCCATGACCCGGGGCCTTGAGGCCGGATCGGTCTGGGTGAACGTCCACAACGCGCTGGATATGGCCCTGCCCTTCGGCGGCTGGAAGAATTCCGGCCAGGGTTTCGATCTCGGCAAGGAGTCGGTTCTGGGACACACAAGGCTTAAGGCAGTGGTTCACCACTATCAGTAGCTGGCAGATACCCCGGGCGGCTATTTCGCCCCCGGGGATTTCCCTTAGCGCATATAGATGCCGCCATTGACGTCGAAGCAGGCCCCGTTGACGAAGCCGGCTTCCGGGCCCGCCATCAGAACGATGAGCTTCGCGACGAATTTCGGATCGCCCAGATGCCCGACCGGGATACCGGCCAAGGCGGCGGGGAGCTTGTCGTCGGTCAGGACGGAACGCACCATCGGCGTATCGTGCGGACCGGGCGCTATGGCGTTGGTCGTCACCCCGAACGCGGCGAGGTCGCGCGCAAAAACTTTCGTCAGCGTCAGGATGGCGCCCTTTGAGGCGGCATAATGCGCGCCGGTCGCCGTGCCGCCATTCTGTCCGGCGATCGAGGCGAGATTGATGATCCGCCCGTAGCCGTTCTGCTTGAAGTGCCGACCGAAGATCTGGCTGCCGGCAAAACATCCGCCCGCATTTGTCGCGAGGATGTTGTTGAAGTCCGCCGGATCGATGTCGAGCAGCGGCTTCACCTCGGTGCGCGCGGCATTGTTCACCAGAACATGCGCCTTGTCCCAGCGTTCGACGATCATGTCGAGCGCCGACTGGAAGTCGCCGGGCTGCGAGACATCGATTTTTGCCGCCACAGCCGTCTGGCCGGTGCTGTCGAGCCGGATCGCCACGTCCTCGGCAGCCGTCATGTCGACGTCCGAGACCACGACGCGAAAACCCGCCTCATGCAGGGCGTGCGAAATATCCGCGCCGAGCCCGTTTCCGCCGCCGGTGACCACGGCGGTCTGCATTCCATCAACCTCGGGCGCGGCCATCACGATGCGCCCTCGATGTAAGCGGCGGCCCGTAAATCGCGGGCGCGGGAGAATGCGTGCATATCAGTCGTCCTTTCCGGTTGTCTCATGCCACCTCGACAGGTGACATCGTCGCGTTTCGAAACCTGCGGCCTCAGGGATAGCCGGGAAAACCCGGCTGATCGAGCATGACCGCGCCGGCCGCCGTCCAGGTTCCCATGCCCATGAAGGCGTGCTGACCGACGGCGGCTGCGTCCATCATGCACCGGTTCAGCGTGTGCCCGCGAACGATGGCGGGCGTGCCGCCGAGTTCGAAAGCGCGCCTAGAAACATCGGCCCCGGCCCGCGCCGCTTCGGTGGACGCGAGGCGAAGATTGAGATGCACATCGGGCGAAACCGGATCGCCCGCCAGAATCTGCTCCCAGGCCTTGTCGGTGACCTCATAGAAGAATGCGCGCGCGCCGGCGAGCGCGGCTTCCGCCTTGGCGAGTTCCTGCTGTACATAGGGTTTGGCGCCGGCCGAGGGACCGCCGGTGATCGATTTGCGCCCCGCGCTTTCGCGCAGGAAGTCGAGGGCCTCGCGCGCCGCGCCAAGCCCGACGACCGCAAGCACCTGAGCCGCCAGCGCCATTGCCGGGTATTTGAAGATCGGCTCGCTCCGCTCGGCTTTCGCGCCTCGGATGAAGGTCCAGTCCGCCGACACCAGGACATTTTTCGCGACGATGTCGTGGCTGCCGGTCGCGCACAGTCCCACCGTATCCCAGACCTCCTCGATCTCGACCCTGTCGGCCGGCATGACCGCCATACGCGGCAAGGGGCTTTCGTTGGAGTCATCGATGATGCCGCCGCCAATCAGATCAGCGCCCATGCAGCCCGACGCGTAAGGCCAGCGGCCGCTGACCAGAAAGCCCTTGTCGGTCTTCTCGACCTTTTGCGGGGGAAAGATCGATCCGGCAAAGGTCAGATCCGGGTTCTGGCCGTAAATGTGCTCGAACGTGTCCTTGGGCAGCGCGGCAAGATAGGTGGAACTGACGCCGAAGCTGGCGACCCAGCCCGTTGACGCATCGGCGCGCGACAGTTCCTCGATGAGATGCAGGAACTGAGCAGGGGACAGCTCGTCGCCACCCAAAGACCTGGGCACAAAGGCACGATAGACGCCGATCTTCTTCAGCTTCCGGACGATATCGCCAGGAATATGCCGCAGCGTCTCGAACTCCTCGCGGCGCGACCGGACCTCCTGCTTGAGGCTCTCCAGCTCGCCTTTTCCCTCAACCGCTTCAATTACTTGGTCGCTCATGCTCGTCTCCCTTTTTCCAGGGCTTTTCCGGCGCAAACCGGAATTGCTCTATCTGTCTGTCTTTTCGCGCCTCAGGCGCCAGGTGCCAACTGAGGGTTACCTGGCTTCCGGTTCGCGGGTTGCGCTTACGAATTTGAGAATTCCACGGCTCAGCAACTCCGCGTCGCGCTGATGCGCGCGCCGCGGCCAGCGATGGATGGAGTTGAGCATGCCGATGATGGCGTTGGCGGCCATGTCCGGGTCGTCGACATCGAACTCACCGCTTTCCTTTCCACGCTTCAACAGTGCGCGCAGCTTGTCTTCCACATTCCGCTTGCGCTCGTTCACGCCTTGAAGTTCGTCGGCGGCGGCAAAGTTCTCGTGCGAATAAAACTCGCGCAGCAAATCCACCCTGGGGGCGTTCAGGTCGATAAAGACCCGCGCGAAATCCCCGAGTTGGTCTGTTGCCGAACCCGATGTCTTCATGGTCCTGTCGAGCGCTTGGTCGACCTCTCCCACGACGGCTTCATAAGCCGCGATCTGCTCGCTTTTGGCGCGGACAAGGCTTGCCCAGGTGCCGTTCATGAAAAGCAGCGGCTGCTCGTCCGGCATCACCGACACCGCTTCGACAAGTCCCACAAACAGCGTGTGCGTGGAAAACTCGATCGACTGTGCGAGGCTGCATTCAAAGCTCGCGGCGCTGTCGGACAACACTGGCGCGCCGCGCCCGGAGGTGCGCCACGCGCCATAGGCAAAGCGCTCTTCGCCCTTGGCCCCTTTGCCGCCGGCAAAGGCGCTGGCGATCTCATGCTGATCGCGCCGCAGCACGTTGACCACGAAGCCGTCACCAGCGGTGATCGCCGCGTGCGAGGCGTTGGAGCGATTGACCGCGACGCCCAGTTGCGGCGGCTCGGCGGTCAGCGACATCACCGCGGTCGCCGTCATGCCTGCACGCGCGCCGGGGGCGCCCGCCGTGATCACGTTAACCGCGGCAGCCAATTGCCGCATGCCTATTCGGAAGTCGTCCTGCGAAACCGTCATGTCTACGCTCCTCCGCGATTTTGCCTATTATGAGAATATTCACTCGAAATGTCGAATATTTTTTTGACAAAAAGCAGAACCACCACCTCGAAGCCAGACCAGATAGCGGCTTGAGCCAATCAGGACTGGCCGCTTATGGGCAAAAGGTCTCCTGAAGAAACAACCAACCCGGCCGCTTCCCCTCGCCCCGATCCACCAGCACCGCCGCTGCCCAACGATCATTGGTCCCGGTGTCCTGAATCTGGCGCTCCTTGTAGCGGACAAGCGCAGTCTTGCCCTCGACATGACGGATTTCCACGTCGCTGATTTCCATGATCAGCGTCGGTCGGCTGCCGCGCTGCTTGGGAAAGCCGACATGCATGGCCTCAATGCTCACGACATTGCCTGCCGCGCCGACCATCTGATAGCCGGGCTCGAAGCAGTGGAGGACCGCCTCGGCGTCCTCCGTCCCTTCCGCTCTGAACCAGGCCTGCAACTGCCGATGCAGCGCATCCGGCTCCTTCTCTGCCATAGCCGTGAATGATGCTCGTTTTGAATCCGTCATATACTATTCTCCCTCGAAACCGTTTGCCGGCGGTCCTCTCAGCCCGAGAACAGGCCTGTCATTCTGGTCTTTTTTCGCCAGCCGCCTCGGTCGCTATTTGGTTGATACGCATGTTGGAACTAGCATATTTGCTAGAATATTCAAACGAATTTGGGTATACTTGAGGGATTGGAAACGGCAGTCGCCGCAAAAAGCGCCTTGCTCGCGGCCCTGCAGATGATGTTTAAGACGTATTCAAACTGCGTTTGCGCAACTTGGAAAGACTGGATCGGCATCATCACGGGACGCCGGGGATGGAGAACTCAGTTCAAATGAGCAAGACGACCGAGCCTAAGGTGAGCCTCGACCCGACGAAAGACGACTTCGATTATCAGACGTCTCCCTTCTACAATCTTGCACGGGTCCTCTCACTTTATCATCAGCGCCTCGATGCAGCTCTCAAACCGGTGGGCATGGATGTGGCTCGCTGGCGTATCCTCACCATTCTCGAGAAACGCGAGCCCGCCACTGTCACCAAGCTGTCCACAGAAACGATGATCCGGATTTCCACCATTGCCAAACTGGTTCAGCGGATGGCGGCGGAGGGTCTTGTGGACACAAGGCCATCGACCGAGGACGCACGCTCCACGGATGTATTTCTGACCGAGCTTGGGCGTGAGAAGATGGCGGTGGTTTTCCAGAAGGCCCGCGCGATCGCGATTCAGGCCTGTCACGATATCGAGACTGATGACCTGCATGCCGTCAATGTGATCACCCGGAAGATCTTCTCCAATCTCAATCCTTGAACGTCGGCCTTGAACATAGGCTTTGAACGCGAGCCTCGAATGCCGGCCGAAGCGATTTGGGCCCCGAGCGCACACTGCTCAAGCAGGCGAGCCAACAAAGCGTGACCGATTGCGGATCACGCGCATTGACAAATTACCATTTTCATGTGAATTTTCTCCTAAATAAGAAGATTGATCGAGGCCAGCATGCCCGATCACGAGAGGGGACTGATGGTATACGGAGCAATGCCCGGAGGGAGACCGGGTCATCCGATGTTGTGCTCGCTACACCTTTTGCGTGACGTTCAGCGAACGCTTGCGCCGCTATACGCCGACAACTAAGCACCAAAAATCCGCAGCGAGAACAGTTCAACGCCTCCCCTTGAACAGAAGAACGTTACAAAATTTTATATGTAAACGACTGAAAAAGGAGACGTCACAGATGAAGTATATCGGAAAGCTCGCGGCTGCATCCGCTCTGTTTTTGATGCAGGCCTCCAACACGGTATGGGCCGAGACCACGATGCGGTTCTCGATCTGGCTGCCGCCCACTCACCCGCTGGTGGAAGATGTTCTGGTTCCCTTCGCCGAGGATATCGAGAAGGTCACCGAGAACCGGGTGAAAGTGGAAATACTACCGGCTCCGCTGGGTGCTCCTCCCGCTCACTACGACCTCGTCAAGAACGGCGTCATCGATCTGGCGCAGGGCAACCAGGCTTACACGCCGGGCCGGTTCAAGACGATGGTCATCGGCGAACTGCCCTTCCTTGGCGACACCGCCGAAGCGACCTCGGTTGCCTACTGGCGCACCTGGGATGCCATGCTGAAAGATGCCGGCGAATACGACGACGTACACGTGCTGAGCGTATTCACCCACGGGCCCGGCGGGGCCTTTTTCAAGAATCCCGATATCGACAGCATCGAGCAGATCAATGGCCAGAAGATGCGCGTCGGCGGCGGCGTTGCGCACGAGGTCGCCACCACGCTCGGCGCCGCGCCGGTCGAAGGCCCCTCGTCCAAGGCATACGAGCTTCTGTCGCAGGGTGTGGCGGATGGCATCCTGTTCCCGCTGGAATCCGTGAAATACTTCAATCTCGACGGCCTGCTGTCGAAAGGGCTTATGGTTCCCGGCGGTCTCTATAACACCTCCTTCTTCATGATCATGGGCAAGAACACCTGGGAAAGCCTCTCGGAAGAGGACCAGGCCGCCATCGACAAGATCAGCGGCGAGGCGCTGGCGCGCAAGGCAGGCCAGATGTGGGACCGGATCGACGGCGACGCCCGCGAGGCAATGGCCGGCACGGTTGAAATCCAGGAGATCTCCGACGCGGATATGGCGTCCCTCAGGGAGAAGCTTCAGCCGGTCATCGAAAAAGGCATCGAAGAAGTCTCCTCCACGGGGATCGACGGCCAGGCCGCCTATGAGATGATGAAGGCCGAAGTGGCCAAGGTATCGGCCGAATAGGCAATCGCTTGAAGGGGAGGTCACGGGCATGCGTTCCAAACCAATGAAGATCGCCGTTCTGGGTCTCAAAATATTATGTGGCCTGATGCTGGTCTCCATGATGATGCTCACGATCGTGGACGTCGTCGGACGCTACCTGATGAACCGCCCTCTTATCGGCGCAACCGAAATGACAGAACTGCTGCTGGCGGCCATCATCTTTGTGGGGCTGCCGGCAGCGGGCCTCGATGACGAACACATCACTGTGGACATCATCACCGCGCAAACGCCACTCTCCGTCGAGCCGTTCCGGCGGGCGCTGGTCGCCGTCTTGTCGGCGGCAGTTCTGGGCGTGGTGTGCTGGCGGCTGTGGATCGTGGGCGACAATCTGGCGGGCTACGGCGCGGTGACCGACAGTCTGGATATCCCCGTCGCCCCCGTCGCCTACCTTACCTCGGTCCTGACCGGCATCGCCGTGCTTGTCACCCTGCTGGTCGGCTTTACCCCGCCCCGGCGTCCACATCACGTTCAAGACCAGGATAAGACCATATGAGTAGCTGGGAAGTCGGCATCGCCCTGCTCTTTATCATGCTCGGGGCAGGCGTCCCGATCTCGTTCGCCCTCACGCTTGTCGGCACGATCGGCACAGCCTCGATCATTGGCTGGCAGGCCTCTTTTTCCCTCCTCGGGCAGACATTCTTTGACAACAGCCACGCCTACTCGCTGTCCATCCTTCCGCTCTTCCTGATGATGGGCAATTTCGTCGTACAGTCCGGCGTCGCGAAGGAAATGTACGATGCGGCCTATGCGTGGCTGCGCCATCGCCGGGGCGGGCTGGCGCTGGCGACGATCGTCGCGTGCGGCGGCTTTTCCTCGGTCTGCGGATCATCTCTTGCGACCGCGGCGACCATGTCCAAGATCGCCATGCCGTCAATGCGCCGGTTCGGCTATCCCGATACGCTCTCCACCGCCTCGATCGCGGCAGGCGGCACCCTTGGGATCCTGATTCCACCTTCGGTCATCCTGGTCATCTACGGCATCATGACGCAGCAGGATATCGGCAAACTGTTCATCGCCGGCATCATACCCGGCATCGTCGGCATCCTCGGATACGCGATCGCGGTCATCTATTCGGTGCGCCGGCGCGGCGTAAACCTGCCCGAAGAGCCCAAATTGCCGCTGATGCAGCGCATCTATGCCTTGCGCGGCGTTTCCGGCGCGCTGCTGATCTTCACCTTCATCATGGGCGGCATCTATTTCGGCGTCTTCACCCCGACCGAAAGCGCCGGCATGGGCGCCGGGGGCGCGCTGCTGCTGCTGATCGCCAAAGGCCGGTTCAAATGGCGGGAAACGCTTAACACTTTGTTCGATACAGCCAAGACCACGGCGATGATGTTCTTCATCCTGTTCGGCGCGCTGACCTTCGCCAATTACGTCAACCTGTCCGGTATGACCTCAGATATGCAGTCGCTGCTCGGCGCTTTCGGCGACAATCCTTACGTGACCATGCTCCTGATCGTGCTCATCTACATCGTGCTTGGGTGTATGCTCGAAGCGCTTTCGGTGATCACCCTCACGATCCCGATCTTCGTCCCGATCGTCGCGGCCCAGGGTTTCGACCTAATCTGGTTCGGGATCTTTGTCGTGGTCGTCTCGGAAATCAGCTACATCACGCCGCCGGTCGGATTGAATGCCTTCGTGCTGCGTTCCGTCGTCCGCGACGTGTCGCTTGGTACGATCTTCAGGGGTCTGGTGCCATTTCTGGTCATCGACATCCTGCGGGTCGCGCTTCTTTTGCTCTTCCCGGCTCTGGTCCTGTTCCTGCCGTCCAACATGTAGCCGTCCCGGTCGGCGCCCCAATGCACATGCACAAGGAGTGAAGCGCATATGATTATTACGGTTCTGGGTGGAGGAAACGGGTCATTTGCCGCCGCGGCAGACCTCACGCTCGCCGGCCACGAAGTCCGCTTGTGGCGACGCGATGAGGCGCAGGTGTCCGCGCACCGCGCGGCGGGCGGCACCATCACGCTGATCGAGGGCCGCAAGGAGGCCGTCGTGACGCTGCACACCATAACAAGCTCCATCGCCGAGGCTCTTGCCGGGGCCGAACTCATCCTCTGCCCCTTGCCGGCGTTTGCGCAGGTTTCGATCGCGCGGCTCGCCGCGCCGCATCTGGAGGACGGTCAGGTGGTCTTTCTGCCGCCGGGCACTTTCGGCAGCTATGTTTTCGCCAAAACCGTCAAGGACGCCGGCGGGTCGACGGACGTCGCCTTCGCCGAGACCGGCACGCTGCCATGGCTTGCGCGCAAGAAAGGCGCTTACGAGGTTCGTCTGTCGGGGCGCGGCGTAAGGCTGCCGACAGGCGTGTTCCCGCAATCCAAATCAGCCCATGCGCTGGAGGTGATCGGGCGCGCGTTTCCGGGGGTAATCGAGGATTGCGGTGATGCGCTATCGGCCGCCCTGATGAATGCCGGGCCGATCATCCACCCGCCCCTGATCGTGATGAACGCGGCGGCGATCGAGCATTTCGACACCTGGGACATTCATACCGAAGGCACCCAGCCAGCCGTTCGCCGGGTCACCGACGCGCTGGATCGGGAGCGCATCGCGGTGCGGGAAGCGTTCGGCTATGGCGCGCCGCACTTCCCCCTCGCCGATCACTACAGCAAGACCGGCGAACTGTGGATGTACGGCCGCGAAGACCACGACACCATCAGCGAAACCCGGGACTGGAACGAGAGCCTGGATCTGACAGCACATCGCTACATGCTCGAGGACACGCGCATGGGCTTGTCCCTGCTGTCCTCGTTCGGCGCGCTGGCCGGGGTGTCGACGCCGCTCGTCAACGGTTTCATGGCCATTGGCGGCGCGATCGTCGGCGAGGATTTCATGAAGACCGGACGCAGCCGTTCGGCGCTGGGCCTCGATCATCTGGACCGGGACGCGCTTCGGGACCTGCTTGTCGAGGGTTTCAGATGAGAGAAAAGATCGCCTGCCTCGGCGCAGGGCGCATGGGGCGCGGCATAGCCGTCGTGTTCGCCTATGCCGGCCATCCCGTCGACATCATCGACTTCAAGGACCGCGACGCGGACGGCTTCGGCCGTCTCGTCGCGGAGGTTCGCGACGAGATAGCCTCGACGCTGGCGATGCTGGCCCGGATCGGCCTTATGCAGGACCAGCATATCGACATGATCGCCAATCGCGTGCGGGTGGTTCCCAAGGGCGAAGCGGCCATCGCCCTTGTGGATACCAGCGTCGTTTTCGAAGGACTTCCGGAGATCCTCGATCTCAAGCGCGAGGCGTTCGCCGAGATCTCCGCCATGGCCGGGCCGGAGGTCATCATCGCATCCACCACGTCGACCATTCTGGTCGACGACCTGTCGGGATCGGTGGTCCATCCGGAGCGCTTCCTGAACGCGCACTGGCTCAACCCCGCCTTCCTCGTTCCTCTGGTGGAAGTCTCGCCGGGCGCCAATACCGGTGACGCGACAACCAAAAAGCTGATCGCCTTGCTCGAAAGCGTAGGCAAGGTGCCGGTGGTCTGCGCCGCGCGCCCCGGCTATATCGTGCCGCGCATCCAGACACTGGCGATGAACGAGGCCGCGCGCATGGTCGGCGAGGGTGTGGCCACGGCCGAGGATATCGACAAGGCGATTATCCACGGTTTCGGCTTTCGCTTCGCAATCCTTGGCCTGCTGGAATTCATCGATTGGGGCGGCGGCGACATCCTGCACTATGCCTCGCGCTATCTCGTCGGCGCACTTGGCGATGAGCGCTATGCCGCGCCTCCGATCATCGCGGAGAACATGGAGGCCGGCCGCATCGGCCTCAAATCCGGTGAGGGCTTCTACAATTTCAAGGACATTGATCCCGAGGCCTACAGGGAAAAGCGCCTCGGCGATTTTGCGGCGGCACTCAGGAATATGGGGCTGGCCCGCTCACCCGTACTGGATGGCTGAGCGCGTCGGCCCATTCGCCAGCGCGGAAGAGCCCCTCTCCCGAGACGAAACAGGCTTCTTCCAATATTTTATTTTATATGTATAACAATATCTCGGCGTATGGACCGGTCCTGTTGCTATCCTCGCCGGGTGACGCTTGTTTTCCGGGGGAGGCACGCCATTGGCGCAGACAAACAATCCAAATCCGCTGGTCATCGTCGCCACGCTAGGACTGTCGGCTGGCCTTGGTCCCGCCAGCATGACGCTGGTCACCCCATCGCTGCCAGCCATCGAGACGGCGCTGGGCGTGTCGTCCTTTATGATAGCTCTGGCGCAATCGGTGTTTCTATTTGGCCTCGCCGTGCCGCAACTGGTGTTCGGCGCATTTTCCGACCGGTTCGGCCACCGGCCTCCCCTGATCGTGGGGATGATCCTGTTCGCCCTGGGAAGCCTGATCTGCATGGTGACGCCGAACTTCGAATGGCTGGTCGCGGGACGGATTCTTCAGGCGGTCGGAGCGTCGTCGGGCATGGTGACCTCGCGGGCGCTCATGCGCGAACTCTACCCGACGGAACGCGCCGCCGCCATGCTCGGCTACATGACGGTCGGCATCATGGTGATCCCGATGCTCGCGCCGGTGGCGGGCGGATACATTCAGTCGAGCATCGGCTGGCGTGGGAACTTCGCACTGCTGTCGGCCATATCGATACTGCTCGTGGTGACGGTGAGCGCCATGGTGCCCAACGTCGTCTCCCGACGTCCGCCGCGGCCCCGTTCGACCGTCGAGATCTATGGCCGTCTGCTGCAGTCGAAAGCATTCCGCTATTTCACCTGGCAGGTCATCCTGCCGAGCTTTCTGGCGCAAACCTTCTTTGCAGCCGCACCGTTCGTGCTCGAACAGCATTACCGCCTGAGCCCCAATTCCTATGGCGCGCTCTTCGCCATCCCGGCAGTTGGCTTCATGCTGGGAAATCTCACCTCTGGCCGGCTTGCCGAGCGGTTGGGCGTCAACAGGATGATGGGGTTCGGCACTGCGCTCGCCTTCACGCTGTCGGTGCCGCTCGCCGCGATCTATGTGGCGGGATCACTCTCGGTGTTCTGGCTGTTCCTGCTTGTCGGCACTCTGACCTTGGGGCACGGACTGGTTGTGCCAAGCGCGACCGCCAGCGCCACCAGCGCGCTGGACACATCGTTCGGCAGCGCCGCCGGCATGCTGGGCTTCCTGCAATTCGCCCTGTCAGGCCTTGGTGTGCTCGTGCTCGTGCCGGCCGCAAATTTCGGACCGGCCTCGATCGTCTGGTCCTATGTGCTGGTAAGCGTGGTGACCTTCGGCATGTATCTGATGCGTGCCGTCACGCGCGACACTTGAGACAATGACACGCCGGAGAAGATCCGGTCGCCGCAATCTGACAGGCGACTGAACCTTACCCTGCGCGTTCAAAAGATCAGGCCTTTGCGGCCTTCTCGCGATCCCAGATGCCCTCCACAAGCCCCTGATCGCGGAACACGGTTTTCTTGATCTTGCCGTTTTCGGTATGCGGCATTTCGTCGACGAAGCGGATGAAGCGCGGGACTGCGAACTTCG
This sequence comes from Martelella mediterranea, assembly GCF_021021415.1. GTDB lineage: Bacteria > Pseudomonadota > Alphaproteobacteria > Rhizobiales > Rhizobiaceae > Martelella > Martelella mediterranea_C. The sequence continues at coordinate 59,355 of NZ_JAINWJ010000015.1, forward strand.
CGAGCCGCATCTGTGCATAAGCGACCAGTTCTTCCGGTTCCAGCGCCTTGCCCGCCTTGATCTTGACGGCAACGGCCACCTCGTCCTCCCCCAGTTCCGAAGGCAACGGAAACACCGCGCAGCTATCGACGGCGGGATGCTTGTGCAGTTCCTGCTCGACCTCCCAGGAGGAGATGTTTTCGCCGCGACGGCGGATGGCGTCCTTCATCCGGTCGATGAACTTGAAGCTGCCGTCCGGTTCGCGCAGCACCCGGTCGCCCGAGTGAAACCAGAAATTCCGCCACGCCTCGACGGTCTTGTCCGGCATGCCGAAATAGCCGGTGGCGAACGAATAGGGCTGGGTCGGCCTCAGCAGCAGTTCGCCGGCCTCGCCGTCCGGCACCTCGCTGTCGTATTCGTCCACGATGATGGCTTCCGCGCCACTGCTCAGATAGCCCATGCCGCCCGGTCGATCCGAAGGAATGCGGCTCCAGAACACGAAATTGGTCTCGGTAGACGCGTAGCCGTCCACCAGCGGCACGTTGAAGCGCTCGCGGAAGGGCTCGTGGAGCGGGCCGGGAACGCCGCCGCCAAGGGCCACGCGAATGCTGTGACTGGTTTCTTCCGGACGTTGCGGCTGGGCCATCAGAATGGCCGCCATGGCGCCAAGCAGATAGGTGACGGTGGCCTTGCGTTCCTTGCATATCCGCCAGAAACCGGACGCCGTGAACTTGGGTTCCAGCACATATTCGCAGCCATTGATCAGCGCCTGGTAGAAACAGTTCAAGGCATTGGTGTGGAAGACCGGCAGCATGGTCATCAGCACGTCGCCTTCGCGCACGCCGAGAGCCTCAGCGGAATAGACGCCCCACCAGAACATCTGGGCCTGCGGGCAGCAAACGCCCTTGGATGGGCCGGTCGTGCCGGAGGTATAAAGGATGACGGCGGTGTCGCTGACTTTCACCGGCGGCGGCGTCATATCCGCCACGGTTTCGGGCGCGGTGATCAAGGCGTCATCGGGACCGTGAATGCCGTCCTTGCGGATCGTCCATATCTGCGGTGGGACCGCCGTTCCGTTCTCGAGCCCTTCCAGAACACCGAGATTGTCTTCCTCGATCACCAGAATCCTGGCGGTGGAATTGTTCATGACGCCTTCGAGCTGCGCGCCGCGGAACGCCGTATTGATCGGTGTCGCAATGGCGCCGAGCCACGCGCAGCCGAGATAGATCTGCATGAATTCGGGTCGATTATTGCAGTGGATGGCAACCCGGTCTCCGGCGACGATACCTGCCTCGGCAAGGCGCTGCGCCCAGCCAGCGGCAACGACCGGGGTCTCGGCAAAGGTCCAGCGCGTATCACCAAAGGTGAACAAGATCCTGTCGCCGTATTTCTCGGCCTGGCGCAGCAGCATGGTCGAGAGAATCCGGTCGGACGGCGGGAACGCGGCTAAGGCCCGGTCGTAGGCGCTATCCTGCGTCTGGGCGGCGTTTTCATGAGCTTTTGGCATGATCGTATCCCGGAAAATTCAAACGAAACTGCAATTATTTTAGATGTATAATACTCTCAAGCCGACGTCAAACCGTCCGTGTCGTTTTGCCTGTCCGACCGCATTTCCCCACAGAAACATGGCGCGGCGGGCGGTCCGGGGCCGGAACAGCAGGACCGGCTTCAGGCTGGCATAGCGTTGGGGTCCTGGGGACGAAAATCGCGCCATCGCAAATTACCATTGCGGGCAACAAATTTTCTTTATATATAAAATAAACATTGGCTGAACTGGTTCGGTTCTGGAGCCGCACCCTCAGCCTTGGGGAAGTCAGGCAGATATCTCGGCCTGCAATCCTCACGGCCCAATTGCCCGCCAGAGCATTTCCGGTGAAGGCCGGATCATCAGAAATGCGCTGTCTTATTGCTGTTGGCGCTTTCCGGACGGAAAACCGGTGTCCACGCTGCGGGAAGCGCCTTATAAGCTGAGAAAGTCACGCCGCGCATAGCCCGGCAGAGTTTCATCGATACGGAGATCGGGAGGATGACGGACAAGAAGCTGAAGCGCCACCTGCCGATGCAAACGGCTTTCGGCGGCCGGGACGGCAAAGGGCTCCTTCTCAGCGTCTCGCCGCCCGAGCATGGCGGGGCGAGTACAATTCAGATCATCGCGGACGCGCGCAAGCTATGCCCGTCTTCCAATGCAACCAGAGGCAATGACGATATTGCCCCGAACCTCTGCTGATCCCCTCCATGACGCATTCCACAAGCAATCGACGCCCCTATGACAACGTGGTGATCACCACGCCGGTAACGATCCCCTATGAGCGATTTTCCAACAAGACCGCCCATTGGTGGATCGGTCGCGCGGTGCGATCGCTGCTGGACGATTCCGGCATCGACAAGGCCGATATCGACGGCTTCTGCCTGTCGAGTTTCACCCTCGGCTCGGATGCCGCCATTGGTCTCACCGAACATTTGGGCCTGTCCGTTCGCTGGCTGGATCACATTCCGCTCGGCGGGGCCAGCGGCATCAGCGCCATCCGCCGCGCGGCAAGAGCGGTGGAAGCCCGCGACTGCGACGTCGTCGTCTGCGTTGCCGGCGATACCAACCACACGGATAGCTTCCGCCAGACCCTGTCGAACTTTTCGCGATTTTCCCAGGACGCGGCCTATCCCTATGGCGCGGGCGGCGCCAATGCCAGCTTCGGCATGATTGCGCGCCACTATATGAAGACCTTCGGCATCGAGCGTGAGGATCTCGGACGGATCGCCGTATCGCAGCGTCAGAACGCCCTGCGCAATCCCAATGCGCTGATGAAGAAGCCCCTGACGCTCGATCAGTACATGAATGCAAGACCCATCTCGGATCCGATCCACCTGTTCGACTGCGTGATGCCCTGCGCCGGCGCAGAAGCGTTTCTGATCATGCGCGAGGAGACGGCGGCGGCGAACGGGCTGGCCGGCGCAAAGATCCTCAGCACCATCGAACGGCACAATGTGCGCACCGACGACGTGGTGCAGACCCATGGCGGCTGGGTTGCCGATATCGACGATCTTTATGCCATGGCCGGGCTGAAGCCGGACGACATGGACTTCGTGCAGACCTATGACGACTATCCCTTCATCGTGATGATGCAGTTCGAGGATCTCGGCTTCTGCAAGAAGGGCGAAGGCCCCGAATTCGTTCGCAGCCACGACCTCACGATCGACGGCGATTTCCCCCATAACACCACCGGCGGCCAGCTCTCGTCTGGACAGGCGGGTGCGGGCGGCGCCTATATCGGACTGACCGAAGCCGTGCGACAGGTGCTCGGCACCGCCGGGCCGACGCAGGTCAAGGATGCAAAGGTCGGCCTCGCATCCGGTTTTGGCATGATCAACTACGCGAGAGGCCTGTCCTCCGGCGCGGTCATTCTCACGGGAGACAGATGATGGTCGAGCCTCTCAATCCCCCGAAGCGCAAAAACCCGCTCAAGCGGACACAACAGCAGACCCTTCCGCCCGCAGCCCGCAGCCGGTCGGCGCAACTGCTGACCCAGGCGGCGGCCGAGGGACGGTTCGCGCTGCAGCGCTGCGCGGAATGCAAGGATTATATCTATCCTCCCCGCGAAGTCTGCCCCAACTGCCTGTCGGTCGATCTGGCGCTGACCGATGCGCCCGATGGCGGCGTGATCGTCTCGGAGACCACCACCCATGTGACCTCGGACAGCTATTTTCGCGAGCGGATGCCCTGGCGGATCGGCATGGTGAAGCTCGACTGCGGCCCGATCGCCGTTGCGCACCTGCATGGCGACTGCCAGGATGGCGACCGCGTGCGGGCGACATTGCGGCTCGACAAATCCGGCCAGGCCGTCTTCTTTGCGATACCCACAGAACCCACCCCAAATATGGACCAAGACAGGCAGTGGTACGAAATGGTTGCGAAACCCCAATTCCGCCGCGTGCTGGTGACCAACGGCCGTTCCGCCATCGGTCAGGCCGTGGCAAGCGCCCTGGCCGAGACCGGGGCCACCGTCTATGTCGGCATCGCCGAGCCCTGGAAGCCCTTTCCCGGCGAGGAAAAGCTGCGCAAGGGCAATTTCAAGATCGTACCGCTCGATGCGCCAGACGAACGCTCGGTTCGAGAACTGGCGGCCGATATCGGCGGCAAGATCGATATTCTGGTCAACACCTCGGAGTTCATCCGTCCCGGCGGTCTTCTGGACCGTAGCCGCACCACCGTCATCCGCGATGAAATGGAGCAGCTCTATCTGGGCTTCGTGAACCTCGCCCAATCGTTTGCCCCCGCCATGCTGGGGCGCGGCGCGGACCAGATCAACAGCGCGGCGGCCTGGGTCAACATCTTCTCCGTTCATGCGCTTGCCAATTGGTCGGCGTTCGGCACCCACAGCGCCGCGGAGGCCGCCTGCCTTTCGCTTTCTCACTGCCTGCGCGGCGAACTGCGCAGCGGTGGGGTGCGCGTGATAAATCTGTTCACCGGGCCAACCGACACGGAATGGTTCCAGACCCTGCCACCCCCGAAGGTCGCGCCCAAGGCGCTTGGCAGCGCCGTGGTCAAAGCTCTCAACGAGGGCGTCGAGGAGATGTTCGTTGGCGATGTCGCCAAGGAGATACAGCAGAACCTCGTCGACAATCCGAAGAGCGTTGAGCGCGAATTCACCAACCGGCACACCTGAGTGGAACATCGACAATGGCATTGACCGACCCGACCGAACTTGCAGTTGCGATCGCCTCCGGCGCCCTGCAGATCGTTGATCTCACCTTCACGCTGTCGCCGGACTTTCCCGTTCTGGTGCTGCCGCCGGAACTCGGGCAGGCCGCGCCGGTGCGCATACGCACCATTTCGCGCTATGACGAGGCCGGTCCGGGCTGGTACTGGAACGAGATTTCGCTGAGCGAGCATACCGGCACCCATTTCGATGCGCCGATCCACTGGCATACCGGCAAGGACGTGCCCAATGGCTCCGTCGACACCTTGCCGGTCAAGCATATGATCGCCCCCGCCTGCGTGATCGACTGCTCGGCGGAAGCCGCAGCGGACGAGGATTTCCTTCTGACCCGCAACCATGTGATCGCATGGGAGCAGCAACACGGCAAAATCGAGCCGGGTGAGTGGGTTCTGCTGCGCACCGACTGGTCGAAGCGCGACTTCCGCGACTATGCAAACCTGAAGGAAGACGGCGCTCATACCCCCGGTCCGGACGCCGATGTGATGAAATGGCTGGTGGAAGAGCGCGGCATTCTCGGTTTCGGCACAGAAACCATCGGAACGGACTGGGGACAGGCCAACCATCTCAACCCGCCGCACCCGGCCCACTATTATCTGCATGGCGCGGGCCGGTACGGGCTGCAATGCCTGTGCAATCTCGATCAGTTGCCGCCAAGAGGCGCAATCGTCTTTGCCGCGCCGCTGAAGATTCTCAATGGCTCGGGAAGTCCGCTTCGGGTTCTCGCGGTCGCCCCCGGCCAATAGAGGGCGACCGACCGAAAAAAGGCCCTACGGCAAAAATTCCTGCGTTGTCAGGGGGTAATGCGCGTTGCCGCCGCTGAAGGGCGGGAACGCGACGAAATCGGCGCGCATCTCCTCGCGCACCGGCGAGTTCAGCGCGGCAACCAGATCCTCTCCGCTGTCGAACACGACCTTGTTGCGTTGCATATAGTCGACCCTGGGCCATGGCAGGAAGCCCAGCCAGTCCATGCGCGAGCACACTTCGGCTTCCCGCACTTTGGGAAATTTCGCCATGATCGGCGGGTGTTCGCGCACATAGTGGTCGAGCCAGGCGTTCAGATCCTCGGCGGGGCCTGGATAGTGCACGAGATAGGTGCAGAAAGGCTCGGATACGGGCTGGTCGCGCGCCGGTTCGGGCACCGCGAAGCGCCGCACGATCATGGCCTGCTGCTCGGCCTCGGCGGCAGCGAGGTCCGGCAGGGTCTGCGGCAAGGCCAGTTGCTGGAGATGGCCGTCGCGCGCGACCGCGCTCTCCAGATGCGCGATTTCATCGAAATAGAGCTGCAGCGCCAGTTGAGGCGGCGCGTCGTCGGCGGGATAATGTTGTCCCGCGCTCTGATCGGCGTGAAACACAAGCCCGCGCTTCAGGTAGGGCGTGGAGCGCACAATGTCGCCAACCCGGTCCAGGGTTGCGCGATCCACTTCCCTGCCGGGATTGTCGCGGTCGAAGAAGGACAGAAAGTAGGCAAAGCGCATCAATTTCTCCCGGCGGATCGAGTTGACAGGCCGCACAATGTGCGACACATATTATTTTATTCCTAAAACATATCCTCGGTGAACCATGCGCGCAATAAGATATGACTCCTATGGCGACCTGAGTGTGCTGAAGATGGTCGAAATTGCCGATCCCCGGCCAGGCCCCGGCGAGGTGCTCGTGGGCCTTAAGGCGGCGAGCGCCATTCCCGCCGACTGGAAAGTGCGCTCTGGCATGCTGCAAGACATGCTCCCTGTCACCCTGCCGAAGATACCCGGCCGCGACGGCGCCGGGATCGTGCTCGAACTCGGAGACGGCGTAGACTATGCAAGCGTCGGCGACGCGGTGTGCGTGGTGGCGCAGCATGCCGAAGACGGCACCTATGCGGAAAAGATCGTGCGCGATCAGGACAGCATCGTGGCCATGCCCGAAACGCTGGAGTTCGGCGAGGCGGCTTCGCTGATGCATGCGGGTATCTGCGCCTGGATATGCCTTGTGGAGACCGCCGATCTGAAGGCCGACGCGCGCATTCTGGTGCATGCCGGCGCCGGCGCGATCGGCGGACTTGCCATTCAACTCGCCCATCATCTTGGTTGCCACGTGACGACCACCTGTCGCGCGGCCAACGCCGACTATGTCACCGGGATGGGCGCGGATGAGGTGATTGCCTACGACAGAGACGACTTCACCGCGGTCGAGGAGCCCTTCGACATCGTTCTCGACCTGATGGGCGGCGAGGTGCACCGCCGCTCATACGATGTTCTGAAACGCGGCGGCCACATGGTGTGCCTGCGCGCCGCGCCTTTCGAAGACCAGTCCGAGCGATATGGCGTCCGGATCAGCGTGCCTCACATCCATGACAGGAAATATGCCATCGAGGCAGTGGCGAAGCTGGCGCGCGACGGCGTGTTTCGTCCGCAGGTCGCCCGCCGCCTGCCCCTTGCGCAAGCGAGCGAGGCGCATCGGATGATGGAGGCGGGCAAGGTGTCGCGCGGCCGCATCGTTCTCGACATCGCCTGACCGCGTTGGTCTTTCGTCCGGTGAGGCGTACTCACCGGACGCTCTCTAGCTGTATTTGCCCGAAAGCAGCGCGCCTGCGTTCGGCACCCGGGCCTCAAGGCCGAGGCCCTTGAGCATCTGGTGCGTGGTGGCGACGGATGCGGACAGGACAGGGATACCGCACTCGTCCTCGACCTTCTGGATCGCGGCCAGGGACGGCATCTGCACGCAGGCGGATAGCACCAGCGCATCGATGTTCTTCAGATTGACCTTCTTGTAGATGTCGAGAAGATTGTCGGTGTTCTGTCTCGACACCTCGAGATTGTCCGGAATCTCGAGCGCGACATAATCGCTGACCTCGATCTCCTCGCTCTCGATATAGTCGGCCACCATCTGGGTAAGCGGCTTCATATAGGGCGCGACGATCGAAATGCGCTTCGCCCCCATCAGGTGCAACCCATCGACAAGCGCGCCCGCCGAACTGACCACCGGCGCGGGATGCCCGTTTTCCACGGTCAACTTGTGCAGGCGAGCCTGGCTTTCGCGGTGATAGCCCTTGCCCATAGCCATGATGGCCACGAGGCAGGCATATCCCATAACATCGACGGCGGCGTCGGACAGCTCCAGGGCGCATCTGTCGCTGTCGCAATCCATCGCCTTCAGCTCCTCGGCCGTCACCTTCTTCATGCGCATGCGCGATGAGTGGAAGGAAAAGCGCTCCGGCAGGATCTGCTCGCGGGCGCGCAGCATCGCCGGGATCTCCCGTTCCATCGTCAGGTTCGACGACGGAACGATCTGACCGATCTTGATGGTATTGTTGAGGTTCTCCATGACGCTCATCCGATCCTGACGACGGGATTGCGCAGAACCCCGATGCCATCCACGCCGCACTCGATCACGTCGCCGGGCCACATCCATTCCTGCGGATCACGGCCGGCGCCCACGCCCGACGGCGTGCCGGTCGCGATGATGTCGCCGGGCTCAAGCGTCATGCCGCTCGAAAGGTCGGAGATCAGGGTCGGAATGTCGAACAGCAGGTGCTTTGTGTTGGAGCGCTGCTTTTCCTCGCCATTCTTCTTCAGCCAGAGGTCGAGATTATGCGGGTCGGCGATCTCGTCGGCCGTCACGATCATCGGTCCGAACGGGCAATAGGTGTCCTGCCCCTTGGAGAAAATCCACTGGCCGGCGCGACGGTTGTCGCGGGCGGATACGTCATTGATGACCGAATAACCGAAGACGTGGCTCATCGCATCGTCCTTGGCGATCCGGGTGGCGCGCTTTCCGATGATCACCGCCAGTTCGACTTCCCAGTCGAGCTGTTGGGTCATCGCGGCATTGTGCTGGATGCCCTCGCCATCGGCGATCACCGCGGTCGGCGGCTTGGAGAAAACCACCGGCTGCTTGGGAAGATCCTTCGACGTATCCAGCGACTTCGCGGATTCCGCTACATGCTCGACGTAGTTGAGGCCAATGCCGAAGATGTTCTTGCGCGGGCGCGGGATCGGCGCCAGCAGCCTGACGTTTTCCAGCGGCACCGCGATCCCGGGCGGACGGGCGCCGTCGGTCTCCTTCAGGGCGGACCGGAGCGCGACCAGGGCATCAGGACCCTGGTCGATCAGTTCCAGCATCGAGTCGGCGAAAACTTCGCCGACCGCCTCGCCGAGGCCTTCAACGTCGATGACGAGGCCATCCTGGACGACGCCCAGACGGCCCTCCGCGGACACGTGTCCGCGATAGGTTACCAATTTCATAATGCAGTCCTTGATTTAGTTCGTTTTGACGATCTGGTGACCGTCGTTTTCGTTCAGGCCCTGTTCGGCATAGAAACCCAGTTTGGTAATGGTCGGCAGGTCGTTGAACTGGAAAAGGCAAGCGTCGTCGCCGGACGACGTGTTGCAGTGTTCGTGCCACATCCAGGCAGGAACGCAGAAGATGTCCTTTTCCTTCCAGTCGAAGCGCTGACCATTGATGACCGAATAGCCCTCGCCCTTGGCGACCTGATAAATGGCATTGCCGGTATGGCGGTGCGCCTTGGTGTGTTCGGAAGGACGCAGGAGCTGCATCGCAGCGCCCATGGTGAGCATCGGATCGCCGCCCGTGATCGGGTTGGTGTAGCGCATGATGATGCCGTCATAGGGCGAACCGTCGGAGACCTTGGCATAGTTCGTGAGCGCTTCGTATGTCGGCTCCCAGCGATACTGCATCAGGGGCGAATAGGGCTTGTCCCACTTGTCCATGAGCGGCAGCAGCCCGGGACCGCCATAGGTCAGCGGGCTGTCATTCAGCGGCAGATTGGTGGTCTGGTAATCGTCCGGGTGAACGGCGTAGAAATTGGCCTCCAGCGCGTTGGTCAGCGGAATGTCGAGCCCATCTTGCCACATGCTGGTTTCGCCGTCTTCGGCAATGCCGTGCTCATGCCAGGTGCCGTTCGGGGTGATGACGAAATCGCGAGCGCCGAGATTGATCTTGTGGCCATCCACGATCGTGTAGGCGCCGGCGCCTTCCATGATGAAGCGCAGGGCCGAGGCGGCATGCTTGTGCGCCCCTGCCCGCTCGCCCGGCCGCATGACCTGAATGCCGGAGAACAGCCAGCCGCAGGCGGCACTGACTTCGGTGCGCTTGGGGTTGCGCAGATAGACGACGCGGCGGCCGGCATCTTCCGGGCGAACCAGATCGAGCGCGCGCAGAACCTGATCGCGCAATTCCGAATTCTTCCAGAGAACCGGCGCCGAGGCCGGCGTCGGCTGCCAGGGTTCGATCGAGTTGGCGACCGTCCACAGGGCTCCCGTGTCGAGCTTGGCAAGATCGTTGTAGTAGGCTTCGAGTTCCGCATTGTCCTTGACGCGGGCGCGGCCCAGGACGTCATCGCTTTGTGCTGTATCAGTCATGACTTCAACCTCCTCATTTATGGATCTTGATGGGCCCCAAATCCTCAGGCGAAGCTTCGCTCTTTTCCCGCTCCACCTCGTCGGCGGGCGCGCGAAGCGTCTCGATCGGATTTCTGACCGTCTGGTTCACATTCAGCTGGAAAACATCGAACCGGTTGTAGTGGCCGATGATATCGTGCATCTGCTTGGGCTGAATGCACTTGCCGAGGTCGATCTCGGCATAGACAATCCCCTCGTCGTCGATCAGGGCGTCCCCGATGACGCGGCCGTCCGGGCCGATAATGCCCGAGAAGGCGCTGGACTTGCGCTCCAGCAGTGCCCGCGCGTCAGGCCGGACCTTTTCCATTTCGGTGATGATCTCGTCCGAAACGGTCGAGGTGGAGATGATGGTGAATACCTTGCCCTCGAAACTGTGCGACTGACCGCGCAGCTTGATCGCCTCCGCCATATCGTAATCCGGCGGCGCGACGGGCAGGGAAATGTAACTTGCGGCATGCACCAGCTCGCCCTGGGCCAGCAGCGAGAAACGCGCCAGCGTGTTGGTGTTTTCGCCGCAGGCGAGACCGCCGAGGGGCCCGATCTCGGTATCGTAAACCTTGAGGCTGGATCCGTCGCCGCCCGTCCAGGTCAGCTTTTCCGCCCATGTCGGCACCAGTTTGCGGTGCTTGCCGATGATCGCCCCGTCGGGGCCAATGAACACCAGCGTGTTGTAAAGCGCGCCAAGCGATACCGGGCTGCGCTCGTTCACGCCCAGGATGACGTAGACGCCGTGGGTGCGGGCCGCCGCGCGGACCGTGTCGATTTCCGGCCCCGGCACGAACACCGATGCGCGCACCAGCTTGTCGAACCAGGCGCTGCCGGTCACCGGATCGGTGATCCAGTTCCAGTACGGATAGCCGGGAACGAACACCTCCGGAAACACGATCAGGCGCGCGCCGTTGCCGGCGGCCTCCGCGATCAGATCCGCAGCCTTCTCCACCGTCGCTGCGGCGTCGAGATAGACCGGGCTCGCCTGCACGGCAGCCGCCTTGAATTTGGGAAAATCACGTAGTGGAAGCATTCAACCGTTCCCTTGCGAGCCAAGAATTTGCACCTGAGATGCCTCTGCGCGCCCTGCTTGCCACGAAAGCCTGCCGTTGCAGGCCACTCCCATGTCAAGCCAGAACCGGATGCGATCTATTTATTTGATTTCGCTTTCTTTTTCTGGGTTCTCGGTGCCCGGAAATGCGATAGAGATCGCCACAAATTCATCTCTTATGCCAAGGTATTTTACATATAAAATTATATTTGGCTACCCTTTTCTTTGCGATCTCTACAGCGCGTGCCAGCTTATCGGGATGCCGTCCCTCCGTTTTAAGTATCACGCTGAAACGATCGCATTCGCGGCCAGGGAAAGGCCTCGGCAGATACCTCGACCGGAAAAACCCGTTGACATATTTTACATATAAAATTATTCTTGGCGCATATTTTTTGGAGACTTTGATGGCCGAACGCTCATTTGCGAAAGAAGTACAAGACCTCAAGCTGGGAGAGGGCGACGTTTTCCGCGGCGAGGGTATTCTTGCAATCACGAAGGCCCTCCTGCAGTCCGGCATTTCCTATGTCGGCGGCTATCCCGGCTCGCCGATTTCCCACCTTATGGACGTGCTGGCCGACGCCGACGAAATCCTCGAGGAACTGGGCGTCAACTTCCAGAGCATGGCCAACGAGGCGACCGCGGCGGCGATGCTTTCCGCATCGGTAATGTATCCCTTGCGGGGCGCGGTGGCGTGGAAGTCCACGGTCGGCACCAATGTCGCATCGGACGCGCTGGCCAATCTCGCCTCGGGCGGCGTCACCGGCGGCGCGATGGTGATCGTCGGCGAGGATTACGGCGAAGGCTCCTCGATCATGCAGGAGCGCACCCACGCCTTTGCGATGAAGTCGCAGATGTGGCTTCTCGACCCCCGCCCGGATCAGGAATGCATCGTCAACCTGATCGAGAAAGGCTTCGAACTCTCCGAGGAATCCAACACGCCGGTTCTGCTGCAGGTGCGCGTGCGCTCCTGCCACATGCATGGCAGCTTCGTCTGCAAGGACAATGTCCGCCCGGAATTCACGCTTGCCGATGCGATGAACAACCCGAAGCGCGATCTCGACCGGATCGTTCTGCCGCCGGCTGCCTATGAGCACGAGCAGGAAAAGATCAAACGCCGGATGCCGGCCGCGATCGAGTTCATCACCAAGCACAAGCTCAACGAATTCTTCGGCGAGAAGAGCGGCAGCAAGACCGGCATCATCGTCCAGGGCGGCACCTATAACAGCACGATCCGCGCCCTTCAGTTCCTTGGCATGGCCGATGCCTATGGCGATACCAATGTCCCGATCTACGTGATGAATGTCGCCTACCCCACGATCGTCTCGGAGGTCGACCGGTTCTGCGAGGGACTTGAGTCCGTACTGGTGATCGAGGAAGGCCAGCCGGAATATATCGAGCAGTCCATTTCCACCACCCTCGCCCGCGGCCGATCGGCCACCACCGTGCATGGCAAGGATTACCTGCCGATGGGCGGGGACTACACCGCAGAAGTGCTCACCGACGGACTGCAGCGCTATTTCGAGGATCATGAGCCCACCCGCCTTGGCAATCGGCCGCCCGTGCCAAGCGCCAAGCCAACACTTGCCTTGCCGGAAGTGGCAAAACTAAAGGAAGTGGTGCCGTCGCGCCCCCCCGGTCTTTGCACGGGCTGTCCCGAGCGCCCGATCTTTACGGCGATGAAGCTGGTTCATGAGGAAATCGGCGAGCATCACGTCTCGGCCGACATCGGCTGTCACCTGTTCTCGATCCTGCCGCCGTTCAACCTCGGCGCCACCACCATGGGCTATGGCCTTGGCGGGGCATCGTCGGCGGCCTTCAACGTCAAGGGCGCGAAACGGTCGATCTCGATCATGGGCGATGGCGGTTTCTGGCACAACGGCCTGACCAGCGGTATCGGCAACGCCGTCTTCAACAAGCATGACGGCGTGTTCCTGATCATCGACAATTTCTATTCCTCCGCCACCGGAGGACAGGACATCCTGTCATCGCGCGCCTTCAACAAGCGGCGAAACACCAACAACAGCATCGTCAAGGCGGTCAAGGGCATCGGCGTCGAATGGGTGCGCGAGATCGACCGCACCTATGACGTCAACAAGATGCGCGCCGTCCTCAAGGAGGCGCTGACAACGCCATTCGAAGGGCCGAAGGTTATCGTTGCGTCCTCGGAATGCATGCTCAACAAGCAGCGCCGCGTAAAGCCGCAGATCAGAAAGGCCATCAGCGACGGCAAGAGGACGGTCACCGCGCGATTCGGCGTCGACGAGGATGTCTGCACCGGCGATCACGCCTGCATCCGGCTTTCTGGCTGTCCATCGCTCTCGGTGAAACAACTCGACGACCCGCTGCGCGACGACCCGGTGGCCGCGATCGACAACACTTGCGTGGCATGCGGCAATTGCGGCGAAGTGGCGGACGCAGCCGTTCTCTGTCCGAGCTTCTATCGCGCGGACGTCATCAATAACCCATCGAAGTGGGACCGGTTTTCCAACAGGCTTTCGATGAGCATCATCGGTTTCCTGCAGAACACCCGCGAACGTTTCGCCGTAAGCTTCGAGGCCTGACACCGACATGAGAGATGATACTGTAAAACTGAGCCTCGCTCCGGCGGGCGAGGCCACGGAACGACCGATTTCCATCGCCATCGTGGCAATGGGCGGCCAGGGCGGCGGCGTGCTGACGAGCTGGATCGTCGAACTGGCGGAAAGCCAGGGCTGGATCGGTCAGTCCACATCGGTTCCGGGCGTCGCCCAGCGGACCGGCGCGACGATCTACTATGTCGAAATGATGAAGGCCCGCGAAAACGGCCGGCATCCGATTCTTGCGCAGATGCCGACGCCAGGCGATGTCGACGTGGTGATTGCGTCCGAGTTCATGGAGGCCGGGCGCTCGATCCTGCGCGGCCTGGTGACGCCAGACCGGACGACATTGATCGCGTCGAGCCATCGCGCGCTCGCGGTGACCGAGAAGATGCCGCCCGGCATGGGCGTGGCGACCAGCAGCACGGTTGATGAGGCCGTTGGCGTTACCGCCAAGCAAAAGATCATTTTCGACATGGATGAACTGGCGGTGCGCAATGGCAGCGTCATTTCCGCGTCGATGTTCGGCAGCCTTGCTGCATCCGGCGCCCTGCCCTTCGAGCGGGAGGCCTATCACGATGTCATCCGCAAGGGTGGCAAGGGCGTGGAGGCGAGCATCCGCGCGTTCGACGCCGCCTATGACCGCACCCTCAAGGGACCGGACCCGGTCGACGAATCCAGTGATGACGTCGCGGTGGCGACGGTTCCATCCAGGCTGGCCTCGCGAAAGGCCGACCGTCTGTTGCAGCGGCTTAGAAACGAACTGCCCGAGGCGGCGCAACCGATGGCGTTTGCGGGTCTCAAGAAGGTGGTGGCGTTCCAGGATGTCGCCTATGGCGACGAGTATCTCGACCTGCTGGCGAACCTTCATGCCGCAGACCGGCAGGCCGGCGGCGACGGCCATGACTGGCTGTTCACCAGCGAAGCGGCGAAGTATCTCGCCAACGCCATGGTCTATGACGACCTGATGCGCGTCGCCGACCTGAAGACCCGCAAGGCGCGCAAAGACCGAATTGCCGGCGAGCTCAAGGTCAAGGACAACCAGATTTTGAAGACCACCGAATTCATGCATCCGCGCATGGAGGAAGTCTCGTCGGCCCTGCCCGCGGGCTTCGCCCGCTGGCTCAGGTCGCGCAAGGGATTTTATGCCTGGCTCGACCGGCGCGTGGACAAGGGCCGGCATGTCAACACCTACTCCCTGCACTGGTTTGTCGCGCTCTACTGCGTGGCGCGCTGGAAACGTATGCGGCGGGTCTCATTGCGGCACGTGACAGAGGTGGCGCATCGCGACGAATGGCTTACCAACGCAAAGCGCGGTCTCACGGCGAATTACGAGCTTGGCGTGGAAATGCTGCGTTTCCGCCGGCTGATCAAGGGATATTCGGACACGCATGTGCGTGGACACGCCAAGTTCGACAAGGTTATGAACACCACACTACGGCTGCTGGACCGTGACGATGCGGCGCAGTGGGCGCGGCTGTTATTGCTTGCCGCCGTCAAGGATCCCGAACAAAAATCTCTCAATGAGACCATACAGACGATTGAAACACATCTATGAATGACCAGAAGACAGCGCGCCAGCAAGAATTTTCCTCTCCCCTTGACGCCAAGGCCATGCCGCCATCATGCTGGTCGTTCAAGGTGGCGATCCGGCACGGGCATTGCGATCCCGCCGGCATCGTCTACACGCCCAAATTCTTCGATCTGTTCAATCACGCCATTGAAGGGTGGTTCATCGAAGCTTTGGGAATCGACTATTACGACGTCATTGGCGAACGCCGCACGGGTCTCGGCTATGTGACGGCATCGGCCGATTTTTTCACGCCGTGCATGATGGGCGACAAGCTTGAGATATTCGTGCGCGTCGTTCGGGTCGGGAGCAAATCCTACACATTGATGCTGCACGCCATGAAAGACGGTCGTGAGGCCCTGCGTGGACATTTCACCACGGTCACGACCGCGCTCGATCACCACAAGTCCATCGTCATTCCGGCGGATATCAGGGCCGCGATAGTTGCCTATTCTGAAAAATGGTGTCAGTAGATGCTTCCTCAATCGGTGCTATCGAGGGAGGCTTTGCGGCGATGATTGACGGTCTGGAACACGAGAGCGATACGTCCCTGGAAGCCAGTCTCTCCCGTCGGCAGAAGGCGGAGACCCGATTCTGGCTTCAGATCCTCAATGTCCATCACCTCATCTATAATGACCTGAACGCGCGCCTGATCAACGAGGCCGGTCTGAGCATCGCCAAGTTCGACGTGATGGCGCAGTTGTATCGTTACCCCGAGGGAATTTCGATGGGCGCGCTTTCCAAAAAGCTTAAGGTGACGAACGGAAACGTCTCCGGCCTCGTCACCCGGCTGGAGGCGGACGGCTATGTCAGGCGATCGGTCGAGCCCAATGACCGGCGTTCTTTCAGAGCTTCGATCACACCCGAGGGCAAAACGGTATTCGAAAACGCGGTGGCGAAACACCAAACCGAGATCAGCAAGAAGCTCTCCGGCATCGATTTGCGCGCTATCGAGGAAATGACTGTAAGCCTGAAGCAGATCACCGATCAGATGAGAAGTACGGACACGGAGTCGTCCGACTGATCCTCCAGAAGCCACGGCAGGATAGAACTGTCCAGGCCGGGGCCGGCTGCTTTTGCCCGCGCGCGGATACATCCCATTAGACGGCACCAATACGCATCACATCCCGCTCACGCCACGCTTCCGCTTTTTCACCCCATCGTGACTTTCGATTGATGTGCGTTGGCGCTAGATTGCCTTCCAGTTCAGCGGGCGCTGTGCCCGACGACCAAGGTTTTGAGCGGTGTTTAAACAGACTGTCATATTGAGTGCCTGCCTTGCCGCTTTCTCGCTTGCGGGTGCTGAGGCAGGCGAGATCAAAAGCCCGCTCGGCGTGGTGGAGCTGTTCACTTCGCAGGGCTGCTCCTCCTGCCCGCCGGCCGACAAGACCGCGGCGACGCTTGCGGACGAGGGCGATGTGATCGTGCTCAGCTATCATGTCGATTACTGGAACTATCTCGGCTGGACCGACACGATGAGCAGCCCGGAAAACACCAAGCGGCAGTATGATTACAGCGCCGCGATGGGCCGTTCCGGCGTCTACACGCCGCAGGCCGTGGTCAACGGGCGGGCCGAGATGGTCGGCACCAGCCTCGACAAGCTGCGCGGAACGATTGCCGATCTCAAATCCGATGACAAGGGCCTGACCGTGCCGGTCAGCCTGCGCAAATCCGGCGACGAGGTGATCATCGATATCGGCAGCGGCAAGGGCAAGGCCGATGTGCTGGTGGTCTATTTCAAGAGCCGGGAACAGGTCGCGATCAAGGACGGCGAGAACGAAGGCCGGACCATCGACTACCGCAATATCGTCACCGATGTGCAGACGGTGGGCATGTGGCACGGCGAGGCCACCAAGGTGACGCTGCCGGCGCGCGTGCTGGAACCGCGCGAGAGCGATGGCTGCGCGATCCTGCTGCAGGCCACCGACGCAGACGGCAACCCCGGCGCAATCTTCGGCGCAACCATGGTGACCGCGGACTAAGCCGCCGCAACCGCGCCCCCGAAAAACCGGAAAAGCCGCCGCTCCAGCACTTTCCGCCCGCTTCAGCGCGGAAAATTAACAACTTCTTTACCATGTTGCGCGAATCCTTGTGCCAGGATTTTTGATGCGGTTCTGCGCGCCGGGGGATGTGCGCGCAGCCGCCAACATTTTGGGGCAGCGGTATGGCGCAGGCGCGGATGGCACAGGAGAGGGTAGAGGCAAGACCCGGTCTCGACGCGCTCAGCCAGACGATCGAAGGCCTCGAGGCGCGGCTTTCCGAGATGATGGAAGCCCGCGCATCCGGCATCGCGCCGCGCGGGCCTGCCAGATCGCCCGACTACCGCGACCGTGCCCCCCGCGAGCGCCGACTGCCGGCCGAGCCCGCCAATGCCCGCCTCGATGCCGAACTGCGCGACATTTCCCGCACTCTGAAGGATCTCCGCCAGTCGGTGCGCGACGATTTCACCGCGAGCCTCAGGGACGAACTCGCCGGCCTGCACACCATGCTCTCCCAGATCGAGCGCCAGACCGATACCCGCGACATAGATGACGACACCCGCAGCGAACTGCTCCGCATTTCCGAGGGCGTCGACTGGCTCTTGAGCAATGCCGCCGCCGATGACGACAGCCGGCTAATGGCCGAGTTCGATCATCTGCAGACGCTGCTGCGCGGGCTTGCCGATGCCAAGAGCGTCGCCCGGCTGGAAAGCCGTTTCGACACTCTCGAACGCCAGATCGCGCCCTTCGATCCGGCCCGGCTCGATCTCGAACTGACGGCGCTGGCGCGCGGGCTCGACGATGTGCGGCGCTTTCTCGAGAACGATGATAGCGGCCACAGCCTTCAGGAGATCGAAGCCCGCATGGCGGGGCTTGCCGAAGCCATGGAGGTGCTGTGCGCGCGCATTCCCGCTTCCGGCGACCGGCTCGACGGCCAGATGCACGCGATCGAGCGCCGCATCGACGATATCGATCGCAACCTGGAGCGGATCGGCCGCCGCCAGAGCGAGACCCCGCGCGACCCGGCGGTGGAGCGGCTCGAAGCCCGCCTCGGCGACCTTTCGAACGCCGTTGCCGCCGTCGTCTGGCAGATGCGCGACCAGAGCACCAAGCAAGCGACACTTCTGGAAAACCTCGACGCGGTTGCCCGCCGCATCGAAAGCCATAACAGCGCCGATGCCCATACCAGGCTCGAAGCCCGCATCGAGGCGCTCGCGGGCGCTGTCGAGCGGATCGGCACCGAGCGCAATACGCTCGGCAAGGCCGTCGCCACGCTTTCCGACAAGGTCGGCGATATTGATCTCACAAGCCTTGAGCGCCGGATCGCGGCGAAGCTGGACAGTGTCGGCGCGGGCGGACTGAGCGAGGCCGATCGGCGTGAAATCAAGGACCAGATCGGCCATCTGGCGGGCCTGATCGAGACCCGCGATCCCCGCGCAATCGAGGATGCGGTCAACCGGCTCAACGACAATATCGCCGGGCTCGACCTCAAGGGCGCCGAGCGCCGCCTTGCGCAGAAGATCGAAACCGCAGGCTCGGATAGTTTCAGCGCCCATGACCGGCGCGAGCTGAAGAGCCAGCTTTCAAACCTTGCGACGCTGATCGAGAACAGGCGCGGCATCGAGCCGGCAGCGCTCGAAGACGCCGTCTCCCGCATCACCGGCAAGATCGGCCAGATCGACTTCTCCGCCGCCGAACGCCGGCTCGCAGCCCAGATTTCCGCAATGCCGGTTGCCGGCGCGGACCCTGAACTGCGTCGCAAGATTGAAGCCAACCTTGAGACCGAAAGCCGGGTCGTGGAGCGTCTTGACGCCCTCGACATCGCCGGTCTTGAGGAGCGGCTGTCGCGCAAGATCGCCGCCGTGGAGCAGAACGGCGCGGAAAGCCGCCTCTCCGCCCAGCTGACGGCGCTTGCCAACCGGCTGGAGGAGAGCCGCCGCGACAAGAGCGGTCCCGAACTGCAGAAGCTCGAGCGCCAGATCGCCGAACTCACCACGCTGATGAACCGGCCGGAGCCGAAACTGCCGATCGGCGAGCTTGAGGAGCGGATCGGCGCGCGCATCGAGGCGCTGTCGGCCAGCAATGACGATCTGGTGATCGAGGCCGCCCAGCATGCGGCGGAAGAAGCGCTGAAGAATTTCGAGGCCGGGCGCAAGGGCGAGAACGACGAACATATCGAAATCATCAAGGGTCTCGCGGCCGATCTGAAGGCGCTCCGGATCCCGGCGAACGCCGATCAGGACAAGGCGAGCGCGGGCCTGCACGACACATTGAAGACGATCGCGAGCCGGCTCGATGCCATGCCCGGCGTCAAGGCCCAGGAGGCCCCGGACACCGCCGGGACGCCGGAAACGCGCGAGAAGCCGCTGCCGCGTCCGCGGGTTCAGCCGACTACCCCCCTTGGCCCGCCGCCGTTCGAAACCCGTTTCCACGCCGGTTCTTCCGATGCGAAACCGGAGGAAGACGGTAGCCAGGACGTTCTGGATATCCTGTCGCGGGTGCGCGCGGGACAGAAGAATGACGCGATGCCGAGCCACGGCCCCGTGCTGCCGGTGCATGAACGCCCGGCGGCGGAGAGCCGGAAAGGCGCGCGCTCCAAGCCCGCCGGCGTCATCAGCGAAGGCCTCGGACCGCGCACGCCGCGCGCCGATCTGATCGCCGCGGCGCGGCGCGCGGTCCACACGGCGGTCGAAGAAACCGGCGAAACGGAAACGACCGAGACGGCCGAGCCGCCGAAGGACAGGTTCTCCCGCCGCCCGGTCTATCTCGCAGGCGGCGCGATCCTGCTTGCGATCATGGCCTATCCGCTGCTGACAGGCATGGGCCGCGACCGCGACGCCATTCTCCAGGCGGCGCAATCGCTCGACGCCGCCACGATCAGGCGGGAAGCGCCGGCGCCCGCGCCGGTCAAGGTCAGCAACGCCGCCCCGGCCACGATCGATCTCACCATGACGCCGGTGGTGAAGAACAATTTCGCCGCCGAAGCGCCCGAAGAGGTCGCAAGCGCGCCGGTGCGCGCCTTCAGCATGATCGAAACCGACAATGTGGTGACCGGCAGCATCGAGCCCGATGCGACTACGGACGCCGCCGGTCCTTCGCCCGTGGCGGAAAAGCTCAAGAAGGCGGCTGCCGCGCTTGAAGACAAGACGGAAGAAGCGGTGGAGACCGCTGCCGTCACCACACGCGATGTGCTCGACGTCCTGAACACGCCGGCCAAGGCATCTCCCGAAGCGGTTGAAGCGAAAACGTCCGTTGCCACCGCCCCGGCAACAGATACTGCGTCTCCGCAGACGAACGTCGTCACCGAGGCATCAGAAACCGGTTTCCGGCCGATCACGGCCGATCTGCCGGCCGGCCTTGAAACGAAGCTCCTCGCCGATGCCGCCACGGCCGGCGATCCGGCAGCGCTCTACGAGATCGGCCTGCGCTATCTCGACGGCCTCGGCTTCAAGCAGGATCTTTCAAAGGCCGCCTTCTGGTTCGAGCTGGCGGCCGAGCGCGGCTCCGCGCCCGCCGCCTTCCAGCTCGGCAGCCTTTACGAGAAGGGCACAGGGGTTGACGAGGATGCGGGCAAGGCCGTGTCGCTTTATCGCGAAGCCGCCCAAAAGGGCAATGTCAGCGCCATGCACAACCTCGCCGTCATGCTCGCCAACGGCGCGGACGGCGGCAAGCCCGATTTCACCGAGGCGGCCGAATGGTTCCAGAAGGCCGCTGACCACGGGGTCGCCGACAGCCAGTTCAACCTCGCCATCCTGCATGCCCGCGGCGCGGGCGCCGATGCCGATCTGGTGCAGTCCTACAAATGGTTCGCCGTCGCCGCCAGGGAAGGCGATGCCGAGGCCGCCAAGCGCCGCGACGAAGTGGCCGAAGCGCTCGGCAATGCCGATCTCAACCGCGCCCGCAAACTCGCCGAAAACTGGAAGGCCGAGCCGCTCGATGACGCCGCCAACCGCCTGACAAGCCCGAAAGAGTGGACCCCGGCTGATCTCGTCGCCGCCAGCGCGCCCGTCGACAAGGAAACCGTGGTGCGCGATATCCAGACCATCCTCAACAAGAACGGCTACGATGCCGGCCCCGCAGACGGCGTGCTCGGCGCCAAGACCGATGCCGCGATCAAGGCGTTTCAGAAGGCAAACGGCTTTGCCGCCGACGGTGCGATCACGCCCGAACTGGTAAAGGCATTGCTGGCCCGCAACAGCGCCTGAAAAGAATTGCAATATCACGGCTTTGCGAATTGACTTGCAAGGCTTTGAGTCGCAGAAAGAAAGCACACTTAATAAGGCTGGATTCAACATCCGGCCCAAATGCTATTGGGGACACGCGTGTCGATCTACCTGCCGATTGCCGAACTTTCGGTCAATATTTTCGTTATACTCGGCATGGGCGCGGCAGTGGGTTTCTTATCGGGCATGTTCGGCGTCGGCGGCGGATTTCTGATCACGCCGCTTTTGATTTTCTACCAGATCCCGCCGGTGGTGGCGGTCGCAACCGGCGCAAGCCAGGTGGTGGCCTCCTCGGTCTCCGGCACGCTGACCCATTTCCGGCGCGGCACGCTGGACATGAAGCTCGGCACGGTTTTGCTGACGGGCGGTCTGGTCGGGGCGACCATAGGCATCTGGCTGTTCTCGCTGTTGCGCGATCTCGGCCAGCTCGATCTGGTGATCTCGCTGCTTTACGTCGTGCTGCTATCGTCAATCGGCGGGCTGATGCTGGTGGAAAGCATCCGCGCCATACGGCGCAGCGCCAAGCAGCAATCCGTCTCCTTGCGAAAGCCGGGGCAGCACAACTGGGTGCACCGCCTGCCGATCAAGATGCGCTTCAAGAAATCGAAGCTTTATCTCAGCGTCATCCCGGTGTTCACGCTTGGCGGCATGATCGGCGTTCTCACCTCCTCGCTTGGTATCGGCGGCGGCTTCATCATGGTGCCGGCGATGATCTATCTGCTGCGCATTCCGACCAATATCGTGGTCGGCACGTCGCTGTTCCAGATCATCTTCGTCTCCGCCTACACCACCGTGATACAGGCAACGACCAACTATTCGGTTGACATCGTGCTCGCCACCATCCTGATGCTGTCGAGCGTGATCGGCGCACAATACGGGGTGCGCGTCGGCCAGAAGCTCAAGGGCGAGCAGTTGCGCGCGCTGCTGGCGGTCCTGATCCTGGCCGTCGGCGTCCGCCTCGCCTTCGGTCTGGTCGTCACGCCGAGCGATGTGTTCTCGGTCGTCTTCGAGGGAGCGCCGCAATGATCCGCAACGTCCTCCTCCTCGCCGCGCTTTTGTTTCCCGCCGCAGCCCTTGCCCAGGGGCCGCAGCAAGAGACGCTCGAAATCGGCACCTCGACCAACCAGATCGCGATCACCTCGGATTTCTCCGGCGCCGACCTCACCGTGTTCGGTGCGATCAACGATGCCGATCCAATGCTGCTTTCCAAGGGCGCCTACGACATCGTGGTGATCCTCGAAGGCCCGAAAGCCGAGGCCGATGTGCGCCGCAAGGAGCGCGTCTTCGGCATCTGGGTCAACCGCGAGACGGTGACCTTCGAGCATGTGCCGCGCTCCTATTCGATCTCGAGCACGCGGCCGCTGGATGAAGTGACCACGCCGCAGGCGCTCAATTCGGCCGGCATCGGCGTTTCGCATCTGCGGATTTCGCCCGTCGGCTATTTCGGCGATGCCAGCGACGTCGCCACCTTCCGCGAGGCGATGCTGCGGCTGAACGCCACGGACGCGCTTTACGACAGCGAACCGGACGGAGTGTCCTTCGTTTCCAACAGCTTGTTCAGGGCAAGCCTCAGGCTTTCGGTGAACATTCCCCAGGGCACCCACACGGTGCGCGCCTATCTGTTCAAGAACGGCCGCCAGATCGCGACCGAGACCCTGCCGCTGAAGGTCGTGAAGACCGGGCTGGAAGCCCGGCTCACCGTCGCCGCGCACGAATATCCGCTGTTCTACGGCCTCGGCGCGGTGGCCATCGCGCTGTTTTCGGGCTGGTTCGCCAGCGTCATGTTCCGCAAGAGCTGATCTCGTCTTCAACAAGGCGGGCGAGCGTGCTGCGGCCGAGCGCCGCCATGTCGGGATTGCTCACCTCGTAATACCAGACGAGCCCGATTGCCTGTGCAAACGCCCAGGCGGCGCCCCTTTGCCATTCCAGCGCGTCCGAGCCGAGGCTCTGCCTGATGCGCGCCCGGCGCCGCGCGTCGAAGAGATGCCAGCAGGCCACCAGATCGAGCGACGGATCGGCCGGCCCGAAGGTGCCGCCATCGAGCACGCCCGCAAGCCGATCCCCCTTCACCAGCAGGTTGCCCGGGATCAGGTCACGATGGCTCATCACGTCGGGGCCGCCCGGCGGCAGGAGCCGCAAGTTTTCCCACAAGGCTGAAAGGCGCGAAACATCGAGCAGGCCGCGGCTGTTTTCAAGGCAGGTCGCGATCCAGGCATCGTGATCCGTCAGGCGACCGCCCCGCCCGCGCCCGTCAAAACGCCGCTCTTTCGTGTCAGCCTGCCTGAGCGATGCGATCAATCGGGCGATATCATCGGCACATCCATCGGATCGGGCGAGCCCGGTGGGCGTCGCGACCGCGCCCGGCAGAAAAGTCTGCAGCGTCCAGTACATCGGGTAGGCGTCGCCCGGCCGACCGAGGCCGAGCGGCTCCGGGCAGGGCACCGGACAACAGGCGGCCAGTTCGGCAAGCGCGCGCGCTTCAGCCTCAAGCCGGATGCGGCACGCTTCGGCTTCCTCCCTCCGCCTGGGAAAACGCGCCGCGATGTTTTGCCCGACGCGAAAGATCGCATGGTCCGTCCCGCCCGCAAGCGGGCTTACCGGCAGATCGCGATACCGGGGAAACTGGGCGGAGATCAGCGCGCGCGCCGCCGGGAGGCTGACGGGCACTTCATCGGCGTGCATCAGCAGCCAAGTGCCGCAAAGGGCAGCGAATAAACCCGGTCCGGCCCGAGCATGTGCACGTTGAGCAGCTTTCGGTTGAACAGCCCGGCAAAGGCGCGATGGCGCAGGTCGAGTCCGCCGCGCGTGGTGGCGAAGGCCGGCAGCATCAGCCGCGTCTCGTCGGCGGCGAAGCATGGACGGCGGACGGATTTGCCCGGGCGGTGCAGCACGGCGGAGGGGTGGAGATGACCGCAGATTTCGGCTTCGGCCCTGCGGGTCGGCTCGTGGCGGAAAGTCAGTCCCTCGAATTCCCAGACATCGAAAACCCGCCCCGGAAGGCCGCCGACGCCGTCCGGGTCGTGATTGCCGTTGATCCAGACCCAGTCGCAGTCTTCGGCCAGGGAAGCGAGCTTTTCCCGCGTCTCCGCCGGCATTTCGCGAGCCCCGACACGATCGTGGAAATTGTCACCGAGCGAGACCACGCGGGCGGGGCGATAGCGGGTAATCACGGCTGAAAGGGCGGCAAGCGTGCGTCCGGTATCATAAGGCGGCAGGAAGAAGCCGCGGCGCGCATGGGCGGCACCACGTTCCAGATGGAGATCGGAGACGACGAGAAGGCCGAGTTCAGGGAAGAAGGCTGCTCCGGACGCATCGAACTGAACGGCATGGCCCGAAAACCGGCGCGCGCGGCCGGCCTGCCCTTCCCGTTCGATCGACGTCTGCACGTTCATTCGCCTGCCTCTTCATGCATCATTTCCGCCGCCTCGAGCGCTGCTGCCAGTTCATCGGCGGCTTCCTGAAGCACGGCATCGCCGGCGCCGCCATTGACGCTTTCGCGGCCGATCTCCAAGAGCACCGGCACTGCCAGCGGCGAGACCCGCTCCAGCCGGTAGTGCACCAGATGGCCCTTGATTCGTTCCAGCATTGTGCCAAGGCGGGCGATGTCCAGCAAGCCGGCCGCCGCGTCCGCGCGCGTTGCCTGCAGCAGGATATGGTCGGGTTCGTGGCTTCGGAGCACGTCATAGATCAGATCGGCGGACACCGTCATCTGCCTTCCGGTTTTCTCCTTGCCGGGAAAGCGCCGCTCGATCAGGCCGGCAATGGTGGCGCAGGCGCGGAAGGTGCGCTTCAGCATATAGCTTTCGTCGAGCCAGGCCTCGAGATCGTCGCCGAGCATGTCCTCGTCGAACAATTCCTTCAGGTCGAGCGTGCCATCGACCAGCATCGCCCCGATATCCTTCAGCCCCCAGATCGCCAGCGAATAGTCTGTCGAGACGAAACCGGTGGGCGCGGCGCCCATGCGCTCCAGCCGCCGAGTCAGGAGCATGCCGAGCGTCTGGTGCGCCAGCCGCCCCTCGAAGGGATAGGCCACCATGTAGAACCGGTTTTCGAGCGGGAAGGTCTCCACCAGCAATTCGCCGCGCTTCGGCAGGTGGGAGTGGAGCTGTTGCAGCGACAGCCACTCGCGCACAGGCGCCGGCAGCGCCTTGCGGCGCTCCGGATCGGCGAGCATCGCCCTGACCCCATCGGCGAGATAGGTCGACAGCGGAAACTTGCCGCCGGCATAGGCCGGGATCTTGGGATCGGTATCGAAGGCGACCGAGGCCAGGCATTCGTTCTCGCGAATGCCCTCGAAGCGCAGCACCTTGCCGGAAAACAGGAAGGTGTCGCCGGGCCTGAGCATCTCGATGAAATATTCCTCGACCTCGCCCAGCGTCGGCCCGCCCCGCAGCGGCCCGCTGCGCTTGCCTGCCCTGACAAGCCTGATCTTCAGCATTGGCATCTCGACGATGGTGCCGAGGTTGAGGCGGTACTGACGGGCGACATCGGGATGGGAGATCCGCCACAGCCCGTCCGCCATCTGGCGGATCTTGGCGTAGCGCTCATAGCTGCGCAGCGCATAGCCGCCGGTGGCGACGAAATCGACGACGCGCGCGAAGGTATCGCGATCGAGGCCGGTATAGGGCAGCGCGGTGCGGACTTCGTCGAACAGCGCGTCGATGTCGAAGGGCTCGGCGCAGGCCATGCCGAGCACGTGCTGGGCCAGCACATCGAGCGCGCCCTCGCCGATTGGCGGGCTATCCTGCGCGCCGACATAATTGGCGTCGAGGGCGGCCTGGCATTCCATCACCTCGAACCGGTTAGCGGGCACCAGAATGGCGCGGCTCGGCTCGTCCATGCGGTGGTTGGCGCGGCCGATCCGCTGGGCCAGCCGGCTCGCCCCCTTCGGCGCGCCGATATGCATGACGAGGTCGATATCGCCCCAGTCGATGCCGAGATCGAGCGTGGAGGTGGCGACGACCGCGCGCAATTTGCCGGCGGCCATCGCTGCCTCCACCTTGCGGCGCTGGCCGACATCGAGGGAGCCATGATGCAGCGCGATCGGCAGATTGTCGTCATTGATGCCCCATAATTCCTGAAACACGATCTCGGCCTGCGAGCGGGTATTGACGAAGATCAGCGTCATCCGCCGCTGTTTCAGCTCCTCGTAGATATCGGGCGCGGCATAGCGCGCCGAATGGCCGGACCAGGGGATGCGCGCGGACGCCTTCAGGATGGTGATTTCCGGCCGCGCTCCCCCCGTGACCGTGATCAGCCCGGCATGGGGCGGATCGACCTCGCCGGTCTGGGCCACCAGCCACCGCTGCAACTCCATCGGATCGGAGACGGTGGCGGACAGGCCGATGGCGGTCAGTTCCGGCCTCAACCGCCGAAGCCGCGCGAGCCCGAGCGACAGAAGATGGCCGCGCTTGGAGGTGACCAGCGAATGCAGCTCGTCGAAGATCACATAGCGCAAATCCTCGAAGAAGCGGTCGGCATCCTTGCCGGCAAGCAGCAGCGCGAGTTGTTCCGGCGTCGTCAGCAGGATATCCGGCGGCTTCAGGCGCTGGCGCTGGCGCTTGGCCTGGGGCGTATCGCCGGTGCGGGTCTCCATGGTGATGGGAAGTCCGGTCTCGACCACCGGGCGCTCCAGATTGCGCGCGATATCGACGGCGAGCGCCTTCAAGGGCGAGATGTAGAGCGTGTGAACCCCGCGCGGCCTGAGACCGGGCTTTTGCGGCCCGCGCCGGTCGAGATCGGAAAGGGACGGCAGGAAACCGGCAAGCGTCTTGCCCGCGCCGGTCGGCGCGATCAGCAGCATGTCCTCGCCAGCGCCCGCGCGCGCCAGCAGTTCAAGCTGGTGCGGGCGCGGCTGCCAGCCGTTTTCGGCAAACCAGCGGCGGAAGCGCTCCGGCAATGTTTCCGTTTCGTTCATGAGCGCAAAATGGCAATTATCGGCGGGAAACGCCAGCGGATATTTTGTCGTCCTACATCGCGATATAGCGATCGCGCCGGTGATTGATGGCGAGCACCAGATTGATGACCACAGCACCCGCGACGGAACAGGCAATGATGAAGGGCGTCGCGACGAAGAACGACAACAGTAGCACACAACCGTCCAGCATCAGCTGCACATAGCCCGCCTTCCAGCCGAACCGGTCCTGCAGATAGAGCGCCAGAATGCCGAAACCGCCGAGGCTTGCCGAATGGCGAAACAGGATCAGCAGCGCCGCCCCCACCAGAACGCCGCCGAACAGCGCGCCAATGAGCGGGTCGGTCTCGCCGATCGATATGAAATCCGGCACCACCGCCGTTAGAACCGAGGTGAGCGCCACCGCGACAAAGGTCTTGAGCGTGAATTTCAGCCCCAGCCGCTTCCAGGCGAAATAGTAGAACGGCAGATTGACGATGAAGAAAGCGAGGCCGAAATCAAGCGCGGTCGCATAGGTCAGCAGAAAGGCGAGACCGGCCGTGCCGCCGGTCAGCAGCCCGCCGGCCTTCAGCACCATCACGCCCAGGCAGGCAAGCATCGACCCCGCGATGATGCCTTGCGCATCCTCAAGCGCCGAATGGCTTTCGGACGTCGAACTGACGATCCCGGCGAGAAAGCGGTTTTCGGACAAGCTATCGAGCTCCGGACATGAAAAATCGGGACCGGACCGGCCCCGATAGTTCCATCGCTCAAATCGCCGCGCACGTCAAACCGGCTTAAACCACGTCATCCTGATTGACGCGGCCGCCCTCACCCTCCCAGTTCAGGATGCGGCGGGTTTCGCTGCCGGTGAATTTCAGGCGTATGCCGACGCCGCCCTCCTTCTCCTCGGGCAGGAAAATCACGCCGAGCGCTTCGAGCGTCATCTTCAGTTTCTCGACCGAATTATCGCCCAGATCGGCTGTGCCGTTCTCGAATCCCTCGATCCGATCCTCCGCAATCCCGCTTTCGGCGGAAAGCGTCGGACGGTCGATCCGGGCGAGAATACGCGCGGCGTGGCAAAGTTCAGGCGTGAAGGTCATGGTCAGCCTCCTTTCGGTCTGTTGGACAAGTTTGCAGGATAAACGCGTATGTCCGTCTCGGAGTTCCGCCCGCCGACATGCCGGCAGCATCAGGAGAGAAGTTTGACCGCCAGAAACAGGATGCCGGGAACCGGTTCACCCGCATCCTTGCGCAAGGCCGCCCGTTCATGGCGCTTCAGCGCGAAACCGGCCTCCGACAACAGGCCCTCGACATAGGCGAAGGCGTGGGCGTAGCGCAGCGACGGCAGCAGGGTATAGGCCTCGGCCTCCCCGCCATCCTCCACCGAAAACAGGAACAGGCCGCCGGGCGCGATCAGGGCCGCGACATTCGCCATCAGGCTTTCAAGCGCGCCGAGATACATCAGCACATCGGCGGCCACGACAAGATCGGCGCGGTGATGCGCAAGCACCGGCGAAAACAGCCCGCTTTCCTCCGGCGCAAGCAGAAGATCGGCCTGGGCGAGGTGCTGATACACCGCCTTCTCCTCCGCCTTGGCCAGCATGTTGGCCGAGAGATCGAAGCCTTCAAGGCGGTCGACCCGCGCGCAAAAGGCAGCGCCCGAGAGCCCGGTTCCGCAGCCGAGATCGGCGCAAAGCCTGAAGCGGCGCGCCGCGCCCTCGCTCTTTTCCAGAAGGGCCGCAAGCCTTTCCGGCGCGTTGTAATCGAGCCGCTCGGTCAGCGCCGCGTCGAAATGATCGGCATAGGAATCAAACAGCGCCTCGACATAACGGCCCGGCGGATGGGCGGGCGGCTCGGACGCGCCGAGAACGGCAAGCTTCAGGCTGGCGGCAAACAGGTCGTCGTCGTCCTCGCCCTCGAGCCTTTCGAGCGTTGCGATTGCCGCCGCGACATCGCCGGCATGCTCGCGATAGGCGGCGAGCAGGGCGAGGCCCGCCGGCCAGTCCGGCACAAGCGTCATCGCCTGCTCCATCACCTCCGCAGCGGCGGCATGGTCGCCGGCCTCGTCCAGCATGCGGGCATAATCAGCGCGGCGATCTGCAATCAGATCGCCCGAGGAAAGGGAAAGAAGGCTCATGTCTCGAAAACCGGTAGGGAACTGAGCGCCAATGTCGCTTTTCCATTCGAAAAGCAAGCGGAATCGCATCGCCGCTTTTTTCTTGAATGCGCCGCAAAGCCTCTTTATCTAGCCGGGTAAAGGAGAGCGGCATGAGCAACGGCATAAACAGGTTCCTGGGCGGCACGGTCGTCGGCACCATCGTCCGCCTGCTGGTGGTATCGCTGATCGTCGGCTTCATCCTGTCGGCGCTCGGCATCCATCCGCTCGACATCTATTACGGCATCATCGATTTCCTGCGAAATATCTGGAATCGCGGTTTTGCCGCCCTTGGCGAGGTTGGCCATTATTTCGTGCTGGGCGCGATCATCGTCGTGCCGGTCTTCCTGATCATCCGCATCCTGAGCTATCGCCGTTGACACAGATCGCCACCACCCGCCGCGTCCTCCTGCTGGGCGCGCTTGCCGCCGGCGTTGCCGCCTGCAGCCCGTTTTTCGGCAGCGACCTTCCGCGCGGAGATGTCGACAGCGAGGCGATGACGTCCACCTTCCTGCCCTGGGTCAATGAGCTGCGCAAAAGCCGGGGGCTTTCGAAGCTTTCCTATTCGCGCGCCTGCGAGCAGGCGGCGATCGATCAGGCAAGCCGCATGGCGCTGGCCGACAAGATGAACCACATCACCGGCGGCGAGAGCGTGCTGGCCCGGTTCAAGCGCATGGGCCTGCCGCTGCCGGCCGCCGAAAACATCGCCATGCAGCAGCGCACGCCCGAACGCGCCTTCCAGGCCTGGGTCAATTCGCCGGGGCATTTGAAGAACATGTTGGGAAATTATTCCCATATCGGCGTCGCCCGCGCCGTCAGCTCGAATTCCGGCAACCAGCCGTTCTGGGCGATGTGCCTCAGCCAATAACGCTCAAAACGGTTTTGAAGCCCATTCCGCAACGCCGCTGTCGCGCAACTGGCGCGGCGAACTTGCTCCGGCCTCGCGCATGGCGGCGATGATGGCCGTCAGGCTGTCCTCGATCAGTTGCGGGCCCTCATAGGTCATGCCGGAATAGATCTGCACCAGATCGGCGCCGGCGCGGATCTTCTCCACCGCCCGCGCGCCGGAATTGACGCCGCCGACGCCGATGAGCGCGAGATCGGGGCCGAGGCGCTGGCGCATGCGAGCCAGAAGCGCGGTCGATCGCTCGAACAGCGGCGCGCCGGACAGCCCGCCGGCCTCGCCCGCCAGTTTTTCTTCCCTGAGACCCGCGCGCGACAGCGTGGTGTTGGAAACAATGACGCCGTCGAGCGCGCTGTTCAGAACTTCGGCGACGATATCATCGAGGCCTTCCTCGGTCAGGTCCGGCGCGATCTTCAGGAACACCGGCACCTTGCGGGCCGCCTTTTCCCGCGCCTCGGCGACCCTGCCGAGAAGCCGCGCAAGCTCCGCGCGCGCCTGCAGATCGCGCAGGCCCGGCGTGTTGGGCGAGGAAATATTGACGGTGAGGTAGTCGGCGAGCCCTGAAAACCGCGTAATGCCGGCAACATAGTCGGCGATCCGATCCTCCGACGTCTTGTTGGCCCCGATATTGACGCCGATGATGCCCGGGCCCACCGATCTGTCGCGGCGCTCGAGCCGGGCGGCAAGCGCGTCGTGGCCGTCATTGTTGAAGCCCATGCGGTTGATGACCGCCTCGTCCTTGACCAGCCGGAACAGCCGCGGCTTCGGGTTGCCGGGCTGCGGGCGCGGCGTGACCGTGCCCGCCTCGACATGGCCGAAACCGAGCTTCAGCAATCCGTCGAGCGCCTCGCCGTTCTTGTCGAGCCCGGCGGCAACGCCCAGCGGGTTCTTGAAAGAGAGGCCGGCCACCGTGGTATGAAGGCTCTTGTCGCCGGCATGGCGGGCTCCGGGCAGGAGGCCGGTGCGGATCGCCTTCAGCGTCAGGCCGTGGGCAAGCTCGGGATCGAGCGCGAAGGCGGCGCGGCGGCCACCGCAACGGTAGAGGTCGATCATGAAAGCAGTCCCGCAAAATCGTGCCGGCCGTTTCCGTCCACAGGCAGCGGCTTTTCCCAAAGAACGGCATCGAAAGACAGATCGCCGTAGAGGTGGGGAAACAGCGCTCCGCCGCGCGATAGCTCATATTTCAGAGCGTCGCCCAGCGCCGCGGGGTCGACCGCGACCAGCAGCAGATCCGTCTGGCCGGCGAAATGCCGGGCGGCGGTCTCTTCCACCTGGTCGGCGGTCGAGAAGTGGATGAAGCCATCCGCGAGATCGACCGCCGCACCCTTGAAGAGGCCGGCGGACCGCGCCGCCTGCCATTCGCCTTCGGTAACGATCTTGTAAATCGGTTGCTGGTTCATATCCGTCCCGTCGCTGTGCTGTCCGGCTCCGGGTTTGGCAAAGAGTCACGCAAATGTCCATCACCACGCGGTTTCAGCGGCCGAAAGCAAGGGGAAATCGCCTATTTCCGGGCATCATGCGCTTTTTTGGGTTGCTAATGGGGCGTGGCGGCGATCATAAATAGCAGGACCACCATTGTTGTGCCGTCAAACAGTTGCAGCAGCGCGAGGTCGAATGTTAAGGGTTGTGAAACTGCCTTTGGGAGGAGGCCAGGAATGACCGGACAAACCATTCTGATCGCGGACGACCACCCGCTGTTCCGCAGCGCGCTGAAACAGGCGATCGGCGGCATGGCGACGCCCTATGCCGTGGTCGAGGCGGGCGATTTCGAAAGCGCCCAGCAGGCCGCGCGCGACAATCCGGAAGCCGAACTGCTTCTGCTCGACCTCGCCATGCCGGGGGTGAGTGGCCTGTCTGGCCTGATCACGCTGCGCTCCGAATTCTCCAGTCTTCCGATCGTGGTGATCTCCGGCAGCGACGATGACGACACCATCCGCCGCTCGCTCGCGCTCGGCGCCTCCGGCTTCATCTCGAAATCGGTCGGGATCGACGAATTGCGCAACGGCATCCGCAAGGTGCTCGCGGGCGAGGTCTACACGCCGGAAAATTACGGCGGCGGCGAGGAAAGCGATCCCGACATCGCCGACATGCTGCAGCGGCTGCAGACGCTGACGCCACAGCAGTCGCGCGTGCTCAGAATGCTGTGCGAGGGGCTGTTGAACAAGCAGATCGCCTATGAGCTCGGCGTTTCGGAGGCGACCGTGAAGGCGCATGTCTCAGCGATCCTGCTGAAGCTCAATGTCGACAGCCGGACCCAGGCCGTCATCCAGCTCGGCAAGGTCAACATGGCGATGGTTGCGTGATGACATGTAAAAGACAGGATTTTATTCCTGTCCGCCTTTACGCTGCGATATCCGTTAAGCTATAGGTTAAGTGGATATCAACCGACCCGACGGCGATGTTTGAAAAACTCACCCATAGCGAGATCTGGAGCGCGATCGACCGGCTTGCCGCGCGCCACAAGCTCACCCCGTCGGGTCTTGCGCGCAAGGCCGGTCTCGATCCGACCACCTTCAACAAGTCGAAGCGGCGCGCGCCGGACGGCCGCGAGCGCTGGCCGTCGATGGAATCCTTCGCCAAGATACTGGCGGCCACCAACACATCGATGACGGAGTTCGTCAACGACAGCCCGGCGGCTGTCGGCGGCGTTCCGGGACCGATCGGCAGCTTCCCGCCGCAGCCGTCGACAATACCGCTTCTGGGGCTCGCGCGCGCGGGCGCCGGCGGCTTCTTCGATGATGGCGGTTATCCGGTCGGCCAGGGGTGGGACGAGGTCGACTTTCCCGTTCCCTCCCGCAGCGCCCAGGGGATCTACGCCCTCGAAGTGCAGGGCGACAGCATGATGCCGCTTTACCGCGACGGCGACGTGCTGATCGTCGAGGCCAATGCCGAAACCCGCAAGGGCGACCGCGTGGTGGTGCGCACCCGCGAGGGCGAGGTTCTGGCCAAGGTTCTGGTGCGCCGCACCACCCGCCAGATCGAACTGATGTCGATCAACCCCGCCCATGCCAATATCGTCTTCGACCTTTCAGACATAGAGTGGATTGCCCGCATTCTCTGGGCCAGCCAGTAATTTTCCAAACCCGAGAGATCGTTCATGTCCCGACCCGAGCTTACCCATTTTGACGCGCTGATCTATGTGATGGTGATGGCGTCCGCCGTCGACAGCGCGATGAGCGACACGGAGATGGCGCGGATCGGACATATCACCCGCTCGCTGCCGGTGTTCGAGGGGTTCGACGAAAACGATCTTACCCGCATTGCCCATGACTGCGCCGGGATCGTGTCCGGGCCGGAGGGCATGGATATCGCGCTGGAGATCATCCGCGACACGCTGCCCAAGCGGCTCTACGACACGGCCTATGCGCTGGCCGTCGAGATCATGTCCGTCGATCAGGTCATCCGCGCCGAGGAAATCCGCCTGCTGCAGCTTCTCCGCGACCGGCTCCACTTGGACAAGCTGACCTGCGCCGCGATCGAACGCGGCGCGATCGCCCGGTACCGCACTGTTTGAGGCGGTTTTCGCTGGCGTGAATAACTCAACTTCGCTTGATTAGATAAAACTAAAGTATTTCTTGAATATATCCTCATAAAACGCCGTGCACATGGCTGCACGGCGCAGACCAAAATCTAGAAACAACATTTCTATCTTGCCTTTCCCTTCACCCTGAGTCTTTACTTGTAAAAAACAAAAGAGGGCGCGCGGTAAAGAGGGGTATCATGTCCGTGTTCAGGCAGGCCGCCATCCGCACGCCGGATCGCGCCTCTGCTGCCCTGCGTTCGCTCCCGAAAGCGATCCGGAAGGAGCGCCAGATGTTGCACCGTCTCGGCTTTGACGAAAGCGTCATCGAGGAGGGGATCAAGGCCGCGCTCGCCAACAATACCACGATCGAGAAGGAGCTTCTGTTCAGCGGCGCGGTCGCTTCGGACGACTATTACAGGAGGCTCGCCCGGTATCTCGTGCTGCCGTTCGAAAGCCGCATCGATCCGGATTGCGTCACGGACCGCCCCGGGATCGACCGCCTGCTGGCGGACCCGCGCGGCCTACGGCTCGACAGCGGAGAGGCCGAGCGCCGCTTCGCCGTGGTGCCCACCGCCGGCGATCTTGCCGACCTCCATCTCCGCCTGTCGTCCCGGCCTGAAGTCAGGCGCTGCGTCATCATCACGACGCCGGAGGCCGTGCGGGCGGCGGTATGGAAGACCGGCGAGGGCCGGCGGCTCACCAACGCTGTCAACGACCTCATGGTCTGGGAGCCGCGCTTTTCCGCACGGATCGTGTTCTGGGGCAAACAGGGCTTCCTGCTCGGGGGAAGCGCGGCGACGCTTTTGGCCGGTCTGTTGTTCTTTCCCGCCGAGACCCTGCTGCTTGCCCATATCGCGTTCACGACGCTCTATCTGTTCGCCCTGCTCGTCCGCATTGCCGCCACGCGGGCAAGGCCCCGCCAGCGCGCCCCGAGACCTGAAAGCGAACCGCCGGACCTGCCGGTCTATACCGTCCTGATCCCGCTCTACCGCGAGGCCGGGATGATCGCGCAATTGTCGGAGAGTATGCAACGCATCAACTGGCCGGCCTCCAAGCTCGATATCAAGCTGGTTTGCGAGGCGGATGACGCGGAAACCATCAACGCCATTAAGCGGGCGCGGCTGCCGGCGCAATTCGAGCTTGTGGTCGTGCCAGCCGGCGGCCCTCGCACCAAGCCGAATGCGCTCAACTACGCGCTTTGCGGCGCAAAGGGCCGGTTCGTGGTGATCTATGACGCCGAAGACCGGCCGCATCCCGACCAGTTGCGCGAAGCCTGGAACACGTTTCGACAGTCGCCGCGGGAGCTTGCCTGCCTTCAGGCGCCGCTGACGATCTCCAATGTCGGAAAGAACTGGATCACGGGGCTCTATGCCTGCGAGTATTCAGGTTTGTTTCGCGGCATCCTGCCGTTTCTCGCTCTTCACCGGTTTCCGATACCGCTCGGCGGCACCTCCAATCATTTTCGCATTCAGGCGCTGCGCGCCTGCCGCGGCTGGGATCCCTACAACGTTGCGGAGGACGCCGATCTCGGCCTTCGGATGCACCGGCTCGGTTATTATTGCGGGGCCATCACCGCGGAAACGCTGGAGGACGCGCCGACAGCGATCCGGCCCTGGATTGCCCAGCGATCGCGCTGGCTCAAGGGATGGCTGCAGACGGCGCTGGTGGCGCTGAGGGAACCGGGGCGGCTGCGCGACGAACTGGGCCTGCTCGGCTTTGCCGTTTTCCTGGCCAATACCGGCGGGATGATCCTGTCATCGCTGCTGCACCCGTTATTGTTCCTGTCGGTGCTGACGACCAGTTGGCTGCTGCTCCACCCGGGCTCAAACCCTGGACCGCTGCAGCAGATCCTGACCGGCATCGACCTGATCAACATTATCGCCAGCTACTGGATATTCCTGCGGCTGGGCGTGTCGAAAATGCGCAAGGGAGAAATGCTCGGTATGCGCGCAAGCGCCTTTTGGCTGCCGCTCTACTGGCTGATGCTGTCATTTTCGGCGTGGAAGGCGTTCGTGGAACTCTACCACGCGCCCTATCTGTGGCGCAAAACCGAGCACAAGCCATCGGAAAAGTGAAGAGACCCTGGAGCGGGTAGCGGGAATCGAACCCGCGCGTTCAGCTTGGGAAGCTGACAGGCTACCATTACATCATACCCGCCCGTCCGACCGCGTCGGAGGCCGTTCCATACCACTGCCCGCGCACCGGCGGCAAGCTGAAAAAGCGAGAGGTCAGCGAACCGGCTCCAGGCCGCCGGCAAGGGTGGGCAACAATTCCGAAACCGTCGGGTGAATGGGCACCGCCCATTGCAGGTCTTTGGCTGTGGCGCCCATATTGATCAGGTTCAGGACGGCGTGGATCGCCTCGTCCCCGCCAGGGCCGAGAATGGCGCCGCCGAGGAGCTTGCCGCTATCGGCGTCGGCGATGAGCTTCATCAGCCCCGCCGTCTCGCCCTTTTCCTTGGCGCGGGAGACATTCGTCATCGGACGGCTGGCGACCGCGACATTGTAGCCGGCCTTTTTCGCCTCCGTCTCGCTCATGCCGGCGCGGCCGAGCGGCGGATCGGTGTAAAGCGCGTAGCCGGAGACGCGATCGTCGACCGAGCGGCTTTCGCCATCGAAAAGATTGGCGGCGACGATCTCGTAATCATTATAGGACGTGTGGGTGAAGGCCCCGCGGCCATTACAATCGCCGAGCGCGAAAATGCCGGGTTGGCTGGTCTCAAGGCCGGACCCGACGGTCACGAAGCCCCGGCCATCGGTGGCGACGCCCGCCGTGTCGAGACCGAGGTCATCGGTATTGGGCTTGCGGCCAAGCGCCACCAGCAGGTCCGAGCCGGTGGCGGTCCGGGTCTCGCCGCCGCAATCGGCATGCATGACGATGCCGTCGCCGCGCCGCTCGACGCGGATGCACTCCGCGCCGGTCATCACCGTGATGCCTTCATCCTCCAGAAAGCCGCGCACCGCCTCGCTGACCTCCGGATCCTCGCGGCCGATCAGATGCGCGCCGCGCTCCACCACCGTCACCTTGGAGCCGAACCGCGCGAACATCTGGGCGAATTCCAGCCCGATATAGCTGCCGCCCAGCACAAGAAGATGCTCCGGCAGGCGGTCGAGGCCGACCATGTCGCTGTTGGTCAGATAGGGGATATCGGAAAGCCCCTCGATATCCGGGATCGCGGCCCGACCGCCGACATTGATGAAAATCTTCGGCGCGGTCAGCACTTCATCGCCGAGCGCAACCCGGTCGGGACCGATGAAACGGGCATGGCCGCGCAGCAGGGTGACATTGTCGAGACCGGAGAGCCAGCTCTCGAGGCCGGACCGCGACGCCCCGGCAATCTCGGCCGTGCGCGCCTGGACCCGCTTCATGTCGACGCTGATGCCGCCGCCGATATCCACGCCGAAATCGGCCGCGCGCCGTGCCACGTGCGCGGCGCGGGCGCTGGCGACCATCGTCTTCGTCGGCGTGCAGCCGGTGTTGACACAGGTACCGCCGACCTGATGACGTTCGATCAGCGCGACTTTCCGGCCCTCGGCGGCAAAACGCGCGGCAAGCGGCGGCCCCGCCTGCCCTGCCCCGATGATGATGGCGTCGAATGTCCTCATAGGCTCCACACGATACCCAATGCGGCAAGGATGGCAACCGCGTCCTCGATGAGGGCAGCCGGCAGATCGCGGCCGAACCGGGCCGCGAGCCGCTGCCGGACGGCAGCGCCGCCGAGCGTGCCGACCACCGCGCCGGCAATGCCGAGCACGAGACCCGCGATCCAGACGCCCGAGGCCGATCCGATCGCCGCGCCGCAGACCGCGCCCATGAAAATGCGCGCCCCGAATTGCGGAGGCACCTTGCGGCTGGGGGTGGAGGGAAGCTGATCGGTGACGAATTCCGCGAGCGCCAGCACGCTCAATATGCCGACCGCCCAGGGCGAGGCCAGAAAGGAGAGCCATGAGCCGGAGAGATCGAGAAGACCCAGATAAGCGGCCCAGCTGATCGCAGCCGGCGCCGTCATCGCCCTCAAACCCGCAACAATACCGATTAATAACGCCAGAAGATAAAGCATGCCGCCAACTCCCAACCCGGTTGTGATTTGTCAATCTATCACGCCCTGTCCGGCGTGCAATCTGGAAAGCCGATTCGACGCGGCACTTGACGCCGGCGATTTTGCGGCTAAGTCTGGTGCAGTCCGGCGCATCCTGGAGGAGCCGCGACGAACCCGGTGCCGGGCCCCTCTGGCGAGAGTTTGACGGCGCTCTCGTGATGTCGGTACCGCCCGCAAATTAGCCGGCGGACATGGTTACCATGCTTCAAAATCTGACGTTTCGGACGCGTGCGCGTAATCTTCGTGCATGCGTGCTTTTCTTTCATCGCTCCCTGCCGACAGGGGAGGCCCGTCCATGAAAACCTCCACGATTTCCTATTTCAAATGGGCGTTCATCGTCACCATTGCAGGGCTCGTGGCCAGCACGCTTTACGGCTATTTCAGCTTTGGGCTGAGCGGCGCGCTCGCCTTCCTGTTCATCACCGCCGTGCTTGCGGTGCTGGAGATTTCGCTGTCCTTCGACAATGCGGTCGTCAACGCCAACAAGCTCAAGACCATGAGCCATGTCTGGCAGCGGCGCTTCCTCACCTGGGGCATATTGATCGCCGTGTTCGGCATGCGGCTGGTGTTCCCGCTGGTGATCGTGGTGCTTGCCGCCAAGGTCGGACCGCTTGCCGCCATCCACCTGGCCTTTGCCGAGCCCCGCGCCTACGCCGAGATTATGCATGACGCTCATCTGCCGATCGCGGCCTTTGGCGGCACGTTTTTGCTGATGGTGGGCCTTTCCTACTTCTTCGACCACGAGAAGGACGTGCACTGGTTCGCGCCGCTGGAAATGCCGATGGCAAAGCTTGCCGCGGTCAAGGGCATCGAAACCGGCATCGCGCTGGTGCTGGTGCTGGTCTTTTCCACGCTGGTCGAGGATGGTCGGGCGGAGGAATTCTTCTATTCCGCGATTTACGGCCTGTTGACCTATCTGGCAATCGAGGTGCTGAGCGGCCTTCTCGATGCATCCCAGACCCAGACCGCCAAGGCGGCGGCGCAGGGCGGCCTCGGCGCCTTCATCTATCTCGAAGTGCTCGATGCCAGCTTCTCCTTCGACGGCGTTATCGGCGCCTTCGCGCTGACCAAGAACCTGCTGGTAATCGCGATCGGTCTCGGCATCGGCGCGATGTATGTGCGCTCGCTGACCATCATGCTGGTGGACCGCCAGACGCTGTCGCATTTCCGCTTCCTGGAGCACGGCGCGTTCTACGCCGTCCTGGTGCTGGCGGTGATCATGTATGCCCAGACGCTGCTGCACATTCCCGAGGCGATCACCGGGCTGGTGGGCGCTGGCCTGATCGCGCTTTCGCTGTGGTCATCGATCCGGTGGCGCAAGCTGCAGGAGCTCGCCGAAACGCTTTGAAAGCCGAGCCGTCGGGCTATTCGGCAGCGGCCTTGTGGAAGATCGCGATCTGGTTGAGGAAGGCGCGCACCAGCGCGGGCTTGAGCGGCTTGTGCTGAACGGCGATGTCCTCTTCCTCGGCCAGATCGCGCACCTCCTGCGTGCGGTCGGCCGTGATCAGCAGCGCCGGGATATGGCGCTGGTAATGTTCGCGCAGGATCGTCACCGCATCGACGCCGCTTGCGCCATTGTCGAGATGATAGTCGGCAATGATCACGTCGGGAACAATATGGATGGCGCGCGCCTCCTCATGCCCCCGCGCCACGTGAACCTCGGCGCCCCAGCCGCCGAGCAGCACCCGCATGCCCTCCAGGATCGCCTCCTCATTATCGATGCAGAGCACCTTGAGCCCGGCGATCGCCTGCCCGGGCAGCTTGCCGGCCGGTTTGGCCGCGGGCTGAGCGCTGTCGACGCCCGCCTCGGCCAGCGGAACGGACAGGCGAAACACCGTCCCCTCCCCTGGCGCGGAGGTCATCGAGACCGGGTGCTCCAGCATCCGCGCCAGTCGATCGACGATCGACAGGCCAAGCCCCAGCCCCTGCGCCGCGCGCGCGCCCTCGTCCAGCCGCGTGAACTCCTTGAACACGCTTTCAGCCTTTTCGGCGGGAATACCGATGCCGGTGTCATGAACCTCGATCACCGCGTGATCGCCCCTCAGCCTGGCGCCCACCAGCACCTTGCCGCTGACCGTATATTTGATCGCGTTGGACACGAGGTTCTGCACCAGCCGCCTCAGCGCCTGCGCATCGGAGCGCACCTTGAGCGAAGACGGCACCACAACGAGTTCCAGGCCCTTCTCATCGGCGAGCGGCCGGAAATCGGTCTCGACCCGCTTCAGCGTGTCGCCGAGATTGACGGTGGTGAAATGCGGCTTCATCGCGCCGGCATCGAGCCGCGAGATATCCAGCACCGCGCCGAGAATATCCTCGACCGATTGCAGGGCGGAATCGATCTTGTCGGAGAAGTCGCGGACCTCGCTTGCCGCCGGCAACCGCTCGCCGAGCGCGGTGGCATAGAGGCGGGCGGCGTTGAGCGGCTGGAGAATGTCGTGGCCGGCGGCGGAGAAGAACCGGGTCTTGCCGATATTGGCCTCGTCTGCCGCCGCCCGCGCCAGCCGCAGCGCCTTGTTGACCTCGGTAAGCTCGGCTGTGCGGGCCGCAACGCGCTGCTCCAGCGTCTCATTGGCCTGTTTGAGCGCGAGGTCGCCCTCGACGCGACGGGTGATATCAGTGAAGGTCACCACCATGCCGGCATCGGGCATGGCGCGCGACTGCACCTCGATGATCCGCTTGCCGCTTTCCAGCACCAGCGGAAAGGCGGTTTCGTGGGCGCGCAGCTTGCGCAGCGCCTCCTTCGCCTCATCGCCGGTCAGGTCGCCGCGCGAGGACAGACGGCCGATGATGTTGATCAGAGGATAGCCGACCTGACCGACCTCCTCCGGCAGGTCGAGCAGCGCGCGAAATCGCTTGTTCCAGACGGTGAGCCGGTTGGCGGCGTCGAAGACGGCGATCCCCTCATCCATCTGCGACAGCGCGGTCTGCAGCAGGCCCTGATTATACTGCAGCGCCTCGCTCGCCTGATCGAGCAGGAAGGCGGCGTCGCCGGAGGCCGCCTCGGCGCGCTGCAGTACCAGCGACAGCACCAGCCGCGCCGATGACGAGCCGATGGCGGTGCCCAGCAATTGCTCGGAGAAATGGATAAGGGCCATATCGGCCTGCTCGTCATCGGTCATCCTGCGCCCGGCCGTGCGTTCGAAGGTGGCGAACGACCGCGCCGTTCTCTCCGAGCCGAGATAGCCTTTCAGCGTCTCCCGCAGCACGCCAACGGACACGCCGGTGCCGATGCCGCGCGCGGTCGACTGCCAGCGCGCCTGGCGCTTGACGAAAATGCCGGACTGAATGCGCTCCAGCGGTCGCGCCGGGCGGCTGAGCGAGCCGATCACGAGGCCGGCAATATTGACCAGCAGCGACAGGCAGGTGACGT
This sequence comes from Martelella mediterranea, assembly GCF_021021415.1. Lineage (GTDB taxonomy): Bacteria > Pseudomonadota > Alphaproteobacteria > Rhizobiales > Rhizobiaceae > Martelella > Martelella mediterranea_C. The sequence continues at coordinate 100,782 of NZ_JAINWJ010000015.1, forward strand.
TGAGCAGGATATCGGCGTCCGGGCCGGTGAACAGGCTTGTCCCCGGAATGAGGAAGTTCATCACCATGCCGGCGACGGCGGATTGATCCGGCCCGCCGAGGCTCGGCACGAACAGCAGATAGACCCAGGTGACGAAACCGAGCGACAGGCCGACGATCGCGCCGCGCGCATTGGCGTTGCGCCAGACGAGCCCGATGAACAGCGCTGGCGCCACCTGCGCAATCGCCGCGAATGCCAAAAGCCCGATCGAGAACAGGCCGCGATCGCTGTCGATATGGCGGTAATAGGCATAGCCCAGCAGCATGACGCCGAGGATCGAGGCGCGGCGGACATTGAGCAGCAGCGCGTAGAAATCATGCCGTCGACCCTCACCCGACATCATCCGTCGCCTCAGGAAGATCGGGTTGACGATATCGTTCGACAGCATGATCGCCAGCGCCACGGAGGCGACGATGACCATGGCGGTGGCGGCCGAAAAACCGCCCAGAAACGCGATCAGCGAGATCAGCCGCTGGCCGGCGGCGATCGGCAGTTGCAGAACGTAGAGATCGGGATCGGCGCCGGGACCGAGCGTCATCGCCCCACCGATCGCCACCGGCAGCACCAGAATGTTGATCGCGATCAGATAGAGCGGAAACAGGAAGCGGGCGAGGTTCAACTCGCCTTCCGAGCGGTTTTCGACCACGGTGACATGAAACTGGCGCGGCAGAAGCAGGATGGCGCAGGCCGAAAGCCCGGTCAGCAATATCCAGCGGCTGATCGGCGTCTCATAGCTGAGGGCTGCGGCCGTCACCGCGTTTTCGCGCGCCTGGGTCAGAAGATCGGCAGGCCCGTCAAACAGAATGAACAGCGCGAACAGGCCGACCGAGGCGAAGGCCACCAGCTTGATCACGGATTCCATCGCGATCGCCAGGATCAACCCGTCCTGATGTTCCGTGGCATCGGTGTGGCGGGTGCCGAACACGATGGCGAAACTTGCCAGCGCCAGCGTGACCGCGAGCGGCAGGCCGACGCCATAAGCGGCGCCCGCCGACAGGAACCCGGTTTCGCCGCCGACCATGACCGAGACCGAATCCGACACCGCCTTCAATTGCAGCGCGATGTAGGGGATGGCGGCGGCAAGCGAAATGATCGCCACGAGAGCCGCGACGATCGGGTTCTTGCCGTAGCGGGCGGCAAGGAAATCTGCGACCGAGGTCAGCTTTTCCGCCTTCGCCAGCGCCACGATGCGCCGGACCACCGGCATACCGACGGTAAACACCAGGATCGGGCCGATATAGATGCCGAGGAATTCCAGCCCGCGCGTCGACGCCAGCCCGACGCCGCCGAAATAGGTCCAGGAGGTGCAGTAGACCGCGAGCGAGAGCGCATAGACCATATTGCGCCCGTCGCGCGGCCGCATCTGCCGCTTGGCCTGCCGATCGCCAAAACTGGCGACGGCAAACAGCAGCAGGATGTAAAGCAGCGCCGACAACAATATCAGCCAGCCGGGCAACATCCGTTCATTCTCCCGTTTCCGACTGCGGCAATCACGGCCGCAGGCCATCACGATATGCCATGGGCCGCTTTTTTCAAATGCGACTGTCGCAGCACACCCATCAAAAGAATCAATTGATCAAAGCTTGAAATTCATGGCATTCACCATCCGCGCCGTTTTATGACTGGCGCGACAGGAGACTCCGCATGCGCCTTACCGAAAGCCTCAGCCGCCGCGCCCTCGAAGCGCCGGAAAGCGGCATCGTCGAGATCATCAATCACGCTCGCGGCCGCGACAACCTGCTGCCGCTGTGGGCCGGCGAAGGCGACCTGCCAACACCCGCCTTCATCAGCGACGCCGCCAAGGCCGCGCTCGACAATGGCGAGACTTTCTACACCTATCAGCGCGGCATTCCCGAACTCAGAAGCGCGATCGCCGACTATTACGCCCGCCATTTCAAGGCCCGGCTTTCGCCGGAGCACATCTATGTCACCGGCTCGGGCATGCATGCGATCAAGCTGATGGTCGAGGCGCTGACGGATGTCGGCGACGAGGCGATCTATTTCACCCCGTGCTGGCCCAATATCGCGGCAGCGCTCGGCGTTTCCGGCGCCCGCAAGGTCGGCGTGCCGCTGACCTTCGCCGACGGCCAGTGGTCGCTCGATATCGGTGAGGTGGAACGCGCGATCACGCCCAAAACGCGCATGATGTTCGTCAACACTCCCGCCAACCCCACCGGCTGGACGGCGAGCCTCGCCGATCTCAAGGCGCTGCTCGACCTGTCGCGCCGCCACGGCATCTGGATCCTCGCCGACGAGATCTATGCGCTCTATCATTATGCCGGCGGCCGCGCCGCCTCCTTCCTCGACATCATCGAGGAGGGCGACCGGGTGGTGTTCGCCAATTCGTTCTCCAAGAACTGGTCGATGACCGGCTGGCGCATCGGCTGGATCGTGGCCCCGCCCGAACTCGGCGACGCGATCGAAAACCTGGTGCAGTACACCACCTCGGGCGTCGCCCAGTTCATGCAGCGCGGCGCCGTTGCGGCGGTGACGGAGGGTGACGATTTCGTTGCGGAGAACATCGCGCGGGCGACGGCCGGCCGCGACATCTTCTGCGACCGACTGCTTGCAACCAACCGGGTCGAAACGCTGAAGCCCGCCGGCGCGATCTATGCCTATCTCAAGATCGACGGCATTACCGACAGCCGCCAGGCCGCGCTCGATATCGTCGACAAGACCGGCGTCGGCCTTGCTCCCGGCTCCGCCTTCGGCAATGCAAGCGACCCCTTCCTGCGCGCCTGCTTCCTGCGCAATGCCGACCAGCTTGCCGAGGCCGCCGACCGGCTTGCGGATTATATTGCGAAGCTTTGAGGGGGTTGCGCGCAGAGTTAGCCGCATAGCCCCCAATCTTCTAGCCCCGGCGGCGAAGATGTCGCGATAACTACAGTGAGGCGAGAGGTTTCTGAAAGAGCCCACCACTCTCCATGCTCGGGCTTGTTGTGCGGCCTTGATACATACCTGACAGATGTTCGGAGAGATGCCTGACACCTCCCGGATAGCAATCTGGGAGGTTTGGATGGGGTGGGAGACGAGGTCTGTGGTGGATCAACGGTTGGAGTTTTGCCGACTTTGTGCGCTTGAGGATGCGAATGTTTCGCAATTGTGCCTGCGCTTCGGGATATCTCGCCAGACGGGCTATGTCTGGCTGAAGCCTGTCAGGTCTGGTGAGGCGGCGCAGGGTCGCTCGCGGCGTCCGCACAGCAGTCCATGCCATTCTGGTCCGTCACAAGCGGATCGCAACGCCCGAGGGCGCGGGGCCGGCTTATGGACGTTTCGAGCGTGAAGCGCCAAACCTGCTGTGGCAGATGGACTTCAAGGGACGGTATCAACTCGTCTCGGGGGACTGGTGCCATCCGCTCACCGTCCTCGATGATCATTCGCGGTTTGCCCTCGGACTTGAGGCCTCCCCGGCCTCAAGCATCCTCGATATTGATCTCCCGCCAGATCGCCTCGGCGAAGGAATAGGCGGCGAACATGATGACGCCGGCGCCCATGGCGGCAAGCAGGATGGCGCCGAAGGGGAGCCCCTGTATGAACTCCATGGCCTCCTTGATGCCGGGCGTGCCGGAGGCATCGTCGGCGGTGAGGCCGCGAAACACCAGCATGACCGACAGGATCGCGAACACGGCGCCGCGCGCCATCAGCCCGGCGATCGAAATCGGATGGACATAGGCCATCACCTCTTCCGACGCCCTCAGGTGATCGGCGTATTTCCGCTTGAACGCCTTGACCCAATGGGCGATCGCAACGCCGGCGAAGATCGCCGCAAGACCGAGCGATACGGGCCGCGAGCCGATGAAACCGGCGATATATTGCGCCGGCGACTGCCCACTGCCCTCGCCGCCGGAGCCTGAAAACGCGATCAGCGACAGCGCGTAGAATGCCAACACGGTATAGGTGAAGGCGCTGGCCAGAAGCCCGGCGCGCACGGCAAGCCCGGTCGGCTTGGTGCCATGCTCGTCGGGATCCATGATCGACTGGAACAGCCGCCAGACCGCATAGCTGACGAGGCCGATGATCAACAGCGCGATCAGCACCGTCCCGAAGGGCTGACCCAGCAGTGTCTCCAACGCGCCCTTGGTATCCTTGTTCTCGCCGGAGCCGATGGCGGCCAGCACCGCGAACAGACCGATGATGGTGTAGACCATGCCCCGAGCAAAATAGCCCGTGCGGGCCAGCGGTTTCAGCCATCTCGCGCCTTGCACCATGCGACGCTCCCCAATCCTGTTTTGCGTGGATAGACAGTGAGCCAACGTGCGGCCCGTGGCTTTGTTCCTCGCGCGGGCGTCGGTCCCAAGCCCCATCAGACCAAAGTGGCAAAGGGCAGAAATGCCGCCGCGTCTTGACCCCGAGTCGTTTTCGGCGCTACATTTTTGCCTAAGAAGCGGTCAGGCGTATTTTTTGTGCAACAAAAGACGCGCCCAACGCGTTAGGGAGGGTGCTTCACCTTCAGTGAAGTCTGATAGTTTCTTTTCAAAGCGAAATGCCGACCCGGTGCTCCGGGCCGCGACTGATGGATTTTGCCAACGACGCCGGGACAGGGGCCGCCCCGGTCAATCGCCTTTTTGCCCCGCAGGAGTTCGGTCCCGGCACGCCGCCGGTTGAAAATGAGGGAGGACTTACATGTCGACTTTGAGCAAACTGACCGCCGCTCTGGCGCTTTCCGCCAGCACCGCCACCATGGCGCAGGCGGATACGATCCGCTTCTGGACCACGGAGGAGCAGCCGGAGCGCCTTGCCAAACAGCAGGAAATCGCCGATCAGTTCCAGGAAGCGACCGGCCACGAGGTTCAGGTCATTCCGGTGACCGAGACCGATCTTGGCACCCGCGCCACCGCAGCCTTTGCCGCCGGCGACCTTCCCGATGTGATCTACCACACCGTGCAATATGTCCTGCCATGGGCCGAAGCCGGCATTCTGGACGTCGAAATCAACGATGAGATCGTCAACGATCTCGGCATCGACACCTTCGCGCCCGGCGCGATCGAGATGGCGCAGTTCGAGGGCATGACCGCTGCCGTGCCGGTCGATGGCTGGACGCAGATGATCATCTACCGCAAGGACCTGTTCGACGAGAACGGCCTTGCCGCGCCGGATTCCTATGAGAACATCGCAACGGCGATCGAGGCGCTGCACAATCCGCCGGAAATCTACGGCTTCGTCGCCGCCACCAAGATCGACGAGAACTTCATGAGCCAGGTTCTGGAACATGTCTTCCTCGCCAACGGCGTGACGCCGGTCGATGAAAACGGCTTCAAGCCGCTGGATGAGGCGAAGACGATCGAAGTTCTGGAATTCTACAAGACGCTCGCCGATGCATCGCCCGCCGGCGAACTCTACTGGGACCAGTCGCGCTCGCTCTATTTCGACGGCAAGGCGGCGATGATCATCTGGTCGCCCTTCATCCTCGATGAGCTCGCCGGCCTGCGCGACAGCGCGCCGCCGACCATCAATGACGACCCGACCTCCACCGAACTGGCCCAGAAGACCGATGTCGTTACCACCTTCTCCGGCCCCTCCAATCCGGATGGCGCGGCCTGGGCCGATATCCGCTATCTCGGCGTGACCGCGGACGCCAATATCGATGTCGCCGCCGACTTCATCAAGTTCTCGATGGATGAGGGCTATATGAGCACGCTGTCGATGGCGCCGGAAGGCAAGTTCCCGGTCCGTCGCGGCACCGCGGATGAACCCACAGCGTTCGTCGAGGAATGGGCGACGCTGCCGGTCGGCGTCGACCGCAAGGCCCCGCTTGCCGATCTCTACCCGGAAGCGACGGTGGACAAGATCGTGACAGGTCTTGAAACCGCCAATCGCTGGGGCGTGAAGGAAGGCCAGCTCGCGCTCGCCTCCAAGATGATCAACAGCCAGATCATCAATCAGGTCGTGCGCCAGTATATCGACGGCGAGATTGACGGGCAGCAGGCCGTCGAAAGGCTCAACACGGAGCTAGGCGCAATCAACTGATTGCCCTTTCGGGAAAACCGCCGGGCGGGTCTTCTGAACCGCCCGGCCGCTCCTGCAGCGCGTCCCCGCCGGGCGCGCGAACAGTCTCCAGGCCGGAAACGATCGCATGACAGACACAACCGAAACGACGCCGAAGGGGCCGCCCAAGACCATAGGCCGCATGGCCAGGCGCGAAATGCGCTTTGCCTATTCCATGCTGGCGCCGACCTTTCTGATCGTGCTCGCCGTCGTGCTGATGCCGCTGATCGCCAATTTCTGGATCTCGTTCAAGCCGGTTCAGCTTTCCGACCTGCGCCCGCCGCAGCTCAACATCAATGAGCGCATTCGCGGCGATATCGAAAACGCCGGCGATGCGGTCGAACTCGAATACCGGTTGCGCAACACCTCTCAGGATGCCTCGATCTACGAGGCCGGCTTCGTCGATATCGTTCCCGACGGCCTGACGGTGACCGGCGCTGATGAGCGCTGCGTGGTCGAGGACCGGCAGGTGAGTTGCACGCTTGGCGATCTGCCGCCGAAATTCCGGGACAGCATCCGTCTTCAGGTGATCGCCGACCCCGCCTATCTGCAGACGCCGGTGAACCCGCGCGACAGCGATCCGGCCGCCTTCGGCAGCGCGGAAAACATCCTGACCAATTTCGAGTTCACGCTCGACAATTTCGTGCGCATCTTCTCCTCGCAGGATTTCTGGAAGGTTCTGCGCGTCACCTTCTACTACACCGTGTTCGGCACGGCGAGCGCGCTGGTGCTGGGCCTGTTCGCCGCGCAGCTTCTGAACCAGAGCTTTCGCGGGCGCACGGCGCTGCGCGGCCTGTTCCTGTTTCCCTATGTCGCCCCGGTCATCGCCGTCGCCTTTACGTGGGTCATTCTGCTCGATCCCTATTCGGGCACGCTCAACGCGCTGCTGGTACGCTCCGGCATGATCGGCGCGCCGGTGGATTTCTTCGGCCAACGCGACATCCCGATTTCCGTGTTCGGTCTCACCTTCAATTTCCCGGTGGCGCTGACGACGGTGATCGCGTTCGAGGCGTGGCGCTATTTCCCGCTGTCCTTCCTGTTCATCCTGGCGCGCATGCAGGCGCTTTCCACCGATGTCTACGAGGCCGCCGAGATCGACGGCGCGACGCCGCTGCAGCAATTCTGGTACATCTCGCTGCCCCAGCTTGTCGGCATTCTGGCGGTGCTGTTCCTGCTGCGCTTCATCTGGACCTTCAACAAGTTCGACGACATCTTCCTTTTGACCGGCGGGGCTGCGGGAACGCGCACGCTGACGGTCGATGTCTATGAGCAGGCTTTCGCCGTCTCCAATCTCGGCGCGGGTGCCGCAGTCGCGGTGGTGGTGTTCGTCGTGCTTCTGGCATTCGCGCTGCTGTTCTTCAAATTCTCACCGCAGGACGAGGGATGATGCGTATCGGAACCGGTTTCATCGCCGCCATCCTTCTCGGCGCCTTCTGGGGCGCGGTCTGGATGGTCGTCATCGGCCTGATCTACACGCTGTTCGCCGGCGAGCCCAGCGCGCCGCAGGTTTGGGTGGCAGCCCTTGCCGGTGCGATCGGCGCGGCGATCTACATCCTGTCGCCGGTGAAGACCCGCGACCGTCCAAAGGCGCGCGGCACAAGGCTTCAGGCCGTCATTGTCATTGCCATCTTCGCGGTGCTGATGCTCGTGACCTTCGGTGAGCCCTTCGGCCTGTCGCTGCTCTACACCACACTCTATCAGCTTGTGGCGCTCGTCGCCTTCATCGCCGCTCTGTGTTGGTCGATCGTGGCGGCGCTTCACGACCAGCCGGCCGGCAATATCGGCCGCTATCACCTGGAAGTCGTGTTCCTGCGGTTCATGAAGGGGCTGGGGCTGACTCTGTTCACCATCGTCGTGGCCCTGCCCTTCTATGTGATGGTGATGACGAGCTTCAAAAGCCAGCAATCGCTGGTCTCCAACCCGCTCGATCTTTCGATCGATCTGTCGCAGGGGCTTTCCGGCCTGTTCAGCTCCTATATCGAGCTGTTCACCACCTATCATTTCGGCACGTTCCTGATGAATTCGGCGATCGTCTCGGTCGCCACCGTCGTGATCACGCTGGTGTTCGCAGTGCCGGGCGCCTATGCGGTGGCCAGGCTGCGGTTTCCCGGCCAGAACTTCCTGTCGCGCTCGATCCTGCTGATCTACATGGTGCCGGCCATCGTTCTGGTGATCCCGCTCTATTCGGCCTTTTCGCAGATCGGCCTCAGGAATTCGCTATTCGGCTTGATGATCGTCTATCCGGCGACCACCATCCCCGTCGCGCTTTACATGCTGCAGGGCTATTTCCGCGGCCTGCCGTCCGAGCTGGAAGAGGCCGGGTTGATGGACGGGCTGAAACGGCCGGGCGTGATCATGAAGATCACCCTGCCTCTTGCCCTGCCAGCGCTCGCCTCCGTCGCGCTCTACGTGTTCATGATCGCCTGGAACGAATTCCTGTTCGCCTTCATGTTCCTCGATGACATCAACATGTTCACGCTCTCGCGCGGCGTTGTCTCGCTCAATTCGTCTGAGGTGCCGCGCCAGCATCTGATGGCGGGCGCGGTGATCGCGACCGTGCCGGTGCTGGTCGTGTTCCTGTGGTTCGAACGCTTCCTGGTGGCGGGGCTGACCGCCGGCAGCGTGAAAGGATGAGCATGCATAGCTCGCTGAAACAACAGGCCATCGACATTCTCCGCATGAACGACCGCGGCGGCTATACCGTGCCGACCGCGCGGCTATACCCCTACCAGTGGGAATGGGATTCCGTGTTCGCCGCGCTCGGCTTCGCGACCTTCGACCGCGACCGGGCATGGCAGGAGATCGAGACACTGTTTTCCGGCCAGTGGGCCGACGGCATGGTGCCGCACATCATCTTCCACAAGACAGACCCGGACTATTTCCCCGGTCCCGAGATGTGGAAATCCAACACTGTGCCCCCCTCCTCCGGGCACTCCCAGCCACCCGTCGCCGCAAGCGCGGTGCTAACGATGATGAAGACCGGCGGCGCAATGGACCGCGTGCGGGCAAAGGCGCTGTTCGAAAGGCTTGTCCGTTGGCATCGGTGGTTCCACACCTATCGCGATCCCGATGAAACCGGGGTGGTGGGCATCATTCACCCGTGGGAATCCGGCCGCGACAATTGCCCGGACTGGGATATCGGCATGGCTGAGGTGGCCGTGCCCGAGGACCTCGGCGACCTGCCGCGCCGCGACATCACCCATGTCGACCCGTCCGAACGGCCGACGGCGGAGCAATATAACCGCTACCTCGCCATCGTGAAATTCGGCCACGAATGTCAATGGGACCACCTGGAGATCGCCCGCAATGGCCCGTTCTTCATGGTCGACCCGTGCGTCCAGTTCGCGCTGATGCGCGGCGACCGCGACCTTGCCGAACTCGCCGGCGAATTCGGCGAGCCGGGCATTCGCGACGAGGCGGAAAGCTGGCTGAAGCATTCCAAGGAAGGCTGCGAAAGCTTCTGGAGCGAGGAGGTCGGCGGCTTCGTGGCCAAGGACTTGCGCTCCGGCGGGCTCTCCACCGCCTTCACCAATGCGTCGGCCATGGCGCTCTACGCCGATGCCGGCACGCCGGACCAACAGTCGCGCTCGGTCGCCGAAATCGTCGCCATTCTCGACAACTGCACCTATGGCTTTCCGAGCTGGGACCCGCGCGACGAGCAGTTCGAAAGCCGGCGCTACTGGCGTGGGCCGATCTGGTCGGTCGTGAATTACATGATCGCCATCGGCCTTGCCGAAAAGGGCGAGACGGCGCTTTCCGAACGGCTTCGGGCCGACACGCGCAAGGCGGTGGAAAAATCCGGCTTCTACGAATATTTCGACCCGCTTTCGGGCGAGGGTCTGGGCGGCAAGCTATTCACCTGGACGGCGGCCATCCATCTGGCCTGGGCCATGGGCGACGACATGCTGCAGGCTGAAGGAGAATGATATGGGCTCCATAAAGCTCGATAACGTGGAAAAATGGTTCGGCGACCTGCAGGTCATCAAGGGCATCGACCTTGAGATTGCCGACGGCGAGTTCGTGATCTTCGTCGGCCCATCGGGCTGCGGAAAATCGACGCTGCTCCGGATGATCGCCGGGCTCGAGGAAACCAGCCGCGGCCGCATTCTGCTCGACGGCGACGACGTGACCGACCGCCTGCCATCCGAACGCGGCCTTTCGATGGTGTTCCAGTCCTACGCGCTCTATCCGCATATGGATGTGCGCGACAATATGGGCTTTTCGCTGAAGACGGCCGGCAGCCCGAAATCGGAAATCGAGGAAAAGGTCGGCCGCGCCGCCGAAATCCTCAAACTCGACGATTATCTCGACCGCCGCCCCAAGGCACTTTCCGGCGGCCAGCGCCAGCGCGTCGCGATCGGCCGCGCGATTGTGCGCGAACCCAAGGGTTTTCTGTTCGACGAACCGCTCTCCAATCTCGACGCCGCGCTGCGCGTCGAAATGCGCTTCGAGATCGCCCGCCTGCACGAAACGCTCGGCACGACAATGATCTACGTGACCCACGACCAGGTCGAGGCGATGACGCTGGCCGACCGGATCGTGGTGCTGAAGGACGGGAAGATCATGCAGATCGGAAGCCCACGCGACCTCTACGAAAAACCCGACAATTTGTTCGTGGCGCAATTCATCGGCTCGCCGAAGATGAACATCCTGCCGTGTACCGGCGGCGACGGAAAATATGCCATCGAAGGCCATGGCGGCGGCGCGCTGCCGGATGGCACCGGTGACGCGCCGACATCGCTCGGCATCCGCCCTGAACACATTGAAGTCGTCGCCCCCGGCGAGGGCCAGGTCACCGGCACGGTCGAGATCGACGAGTATCTTGGTTCCGACACGTTTCTCTATGTCGATTGCGGCACCGCCGGCCGCCTGATCGTGCGCGTCGCGGAGATCGAGGCCGGGATGCGCCGCAAGCAGGTCGGCTTGAAATTTCGGCCGGAGAAACTACACTTTTTCAACGATGCGGGCGCCTCGATCTGAACCGGACTTTGACCCGCGCGCAATCGGAAAAGCCGAAGGGAAGCCATGACCGTCAAACGCATCGTCGCCAATATCGCCACTCAGTCGATCCCGGAGCGCCGCCGTTTCTATGAGGAACTGCTGGGGCTGAAGGCGGTGATGGATCACGGCTGGATCGTCACCCTGGCGTCGGACGAACGCGCGCGGGTCCAGATCGCATTCGCAAGCGAAGGCGGTTCCGGCACGCCGGTACCCGATCTTTCCATCGAGGTCGATGATCTTGACGAGGTCCTTGCCCGGGCAGAGGCGATGGGCCTTGCCCTCGCCTATGGCCCCGCCGACGAACCCTGGGGCGTGCGCCGTTTCTTCGTGCGCGATCCCGATGGCCTGCTGCTCAACATCCTCACCCACGCGGACGCGACGTGAGCCTCAGGAAGACGGGCAGACAAACGGCGTCTTGCGGCCGCCGTCATAGGGCACCCCATAACCGCCGGTCAGCAGCAATGTTGTGAGATCGCCCTTCTCAGGCACGCCGACATCGGCCACCACACGACCGAAATACTTGTCGCCCGCGATCGCGCGCAGTTCCACCCGGTCGCCCTCGTGCAGCAGCGAGATCACATAATCTTTCGCGATGTTGGCCGCTTCCTTCTCGGCCCCGCAGGACGAGCGGAGCTCCGGCGTATCGACGCCGCGCACCCGAACAAGCGTCTCGATGATCTGCCCCGGCCATGGCCGCGCCTCGACCGCAATCGTATCGCCATCGACCACCCGCACGACCTCCGCGCTCACCGGCCCGGCGAATATCTCGACGGCGCCGGCGACAGGCGGCAGCGACAGGAAAACGGCGCAGAACAGCGCGCATGTGGAAAAGGAGTGATTCATGACAAAGGAATTTATTCCTTTGTTTCCGTAGCATCAATAGGAATTTTTACCCATAGTTAAAAATCGATTGCCCGGCCCTTGATCTCCCAGTCACCAAACCGGGCCGGATCAAGTCCGCCACGCCCCCCGAGTTCGGTTGCCGGCTTGCCAGCCGGGCGTGCGGCGTCGCGGCGACGTTCCTCGGCCTCGGCAAGGGCCCGTTTCGCGGCCTCGGGCAGATCGCGGCGCGACGCATCGGGCGCGTCGGCGGGCTTTTCCGGCGTCGACGTCAGCGCCGCCAGATCGGCTGCCGATGGCAGGCCGGCGATATCGTTTTCGTTGCTGTTGCCGTCGTTTCCGTCTGTCATGCCACGTCTTTCGTCAATCAAATCCCGCAAAATCCCGCAGGCGCCGCAATATTGATATATGCGCGACCATGCCCCAATTATAGGGCAAGCTTCAACCAATCTGAAGAGTTCCTCTTTGTCGCTTCAGGAGACCTGGACATGAATTTCGTTCGCACCGCCATGCTGCTTGCCGCGATGACGGCGCTGTTCATGGGCATCGGTTATATGCTCGGCGGCCAGAGCGGCATGGTGATCGCCTTTGTCGTTGCCGCCGGCATGAACGTTTTCTCCTACTGGAATTCCGACCGCATGGTGCTGAAAATGTACGGCGCCCAGGAGGTCGATGAGCGCACGGCGCCGGAATTCTACGGCATGGTGCGCGAGCTTGCCGGCCGCGCCGGCCTGCCCATGCCCAAGGTTTACCTCTATGACAGCCCGCAGCCGAACGCCTTCGCTACTGGCCGCAACCCGCAAAACGCGGCCGTCGCCGCCTCGACCGGCATTGTGAAAATGCTCTCGCGCGAGGAGCTTGCGGGCGTGATGGCCCATGAGCTTGCGCACGTCCAGCACCGCGACACGCTGACCATGACGATCACCGCCACCCTTGCCGGCGCGATCTCGATGCTCGCCAATTTCGCCTTCTTCTTCGGGCGCGGACGCGACAATCCGCTCGGTATTGTCGGCGTTCTGCTGATGATGATCGTCGCCCCGATGGCGGCGGCGCTGGTGCAGATGGCGATCAGCCGCACCCGCGAATATTCGGCCGACCGGCGCGGCGGCGAGATCTGCGGCAACCCGATGGCGCTTGCCTCCGCGCTGCAGAAAATCCATCACGGGGCGCAGGCGATCCACAATGAACGCGCCGAGCGCAACCCGGCGACGGCGCACATGTTCATCATCAACCCGCTCTCGGGCCAGAACATGGACAATCTGTTTTCGACCCATCCCAACACCGAAAACCGGATCGCGGCCCTTCGCGATCAGGCTGCAAGCATGGGGCAGACCTCGACGCAGGGCTACCGGCCTGCTACAGCGACCCGCAGATCGCAGTCGGTTCCCAACACCGGCAACGGCAATGAACCGCCCTTCAAAGGTCCCTGGTCTTGAATAATGACATGAAGCGGACGGCCCCGAATAAGGACCGTCCGAACGACAAGCCCGGCTACGCAGCACGCGCCGCCGCCTCCAAAATCCTCGCAGCCGTGGTCGACCGCAAGACGCCGCTCGACGGCATGATCGACACCGAACACGGCAACCCCGCCTATCGCGCGCTCGGCCCCGCCGACCGGGCGCTCTGCCGCGCGCTGGTGCTGACCACGCTCCGCCACAAGCCGATGATCGATCAGGCAATCGCCTCGCTGCTCGACCGCCCGCTGCCGGGCGGCGCGCGGGCGCTGTCGCATGTGCTGGCAATCGCCGCCGCCCAGATCCTCTATCTCGACGTGCCCGATCACTCCGCCGTCGATATCGCCGTGGAACAGGCCAATGCCGATCCGCGCAACAAGCGGTTTGCCGGTCTCGTCAACGCCGTTCTGCGCGGCATGACGCGGCGCAAGGCGAAAATCCTCGCCGAACTCGAAAGCGTCAGCCCGATCCCCGACTGGTTCGCCGAGCGGCTGAGCGCCGTCTACGGCGCGGATACTGCTCACGCCATCGGCCGCGCCCAGCTTCAGCCGCCGACGATCGATATTTCCGTCAAATCCGATCTGGAAGGCTGGGCCGCGCGGCTTGGCGGCACGGTTCTGTCCACCGGCACAATACGCCTCGATGCGCCCTCCGGTGCGGTCTCCGACATGGACGGCTTTGCCGAGGGGGAATGGTGGGTGCAGGATGCCGCCGCCGCGATCCCCGCAACGCTGTTCGGCGATCTCACCGGCCAGCGCGTTATCGATCTCTGCGCCGCTCCCGGCGGCAAGACCGCGCAACTGATCATGCAGGGCGGCCAGGTGACCGCGCTGGAGCGCTCCAAAAGCAGGCTCCGGCGGCTGGAGCAGAACCTCGCGCGCCTGCAGCTTTCCGCCGAGACGATCGCCGCCGACATGATGGAATATCAACCGGAAACGCTCTTCGACGCCGCCCTTCTGGACGCCCCCTGCTCTTCCACCGGCACCGCGCGCAGGCATCCGGACGTGTTCTGGACCAAGGATTTCTCTGACATCGAGAAGCTGGCGGAGGTGCAATATGCCATGGCCCGGCGCGCGCTCGATCTGGTACGCCCCGGCGGCATCGTGATCTTCTCCAACTGTTCGCTCGATCCGCTGGAGGGCGAGACCGTCGTCGAGCGGCTCCTGGCCGACGGCGCGCCTGCGGAGCGCGCGGCCTTCCCCGCTGGACGACCCGACACGCTTGCGCCGTTCTTCGATGCCAACGGCGCGATCCGTACCACGCCCGCGGCACAGCTTGACGGCAAGACCGGGCTCGACGGCTTCTACGCGGTCGCGCTCCGACGGATAAACAGGTAAGCAGAAACTGACAAAACACAACCTGTTAAGCAAGTGTTCAGGCTCTTGCGCTACCCCGTAAGGTCGGGTCACGCCGGTTTCCGGCGAACGAAACAAATAAAAAGGGTCTGAAATTGGTTTTTCCGGGCGCGGAAATCGCACGATATGCCTTTCTGTACGCCGAGGAATCCCTCCGGCGCGCCAGGGCGGCCGTCTTGTCGCTGCCATTGCCGCGCTGGCCCGGCGGCGCAACGCCGCAATTGCTTGTCGCGCCCACAGATCTGCGCATCGCCGATCCGCTGGAGGGTGAGGACATCATCTCCGGCCGCTTCGCCTTCGCCGGCGAACTGTTGCTGACGGAAGGCCGGCCGCTCTTTTCCTGCGAGATGCCAAGCGCGACATTCGAGCGGATCGTGTCCGGCTTCGGATGGCTCCGGCATCTGAGAACCCAGCGCGACAGCAGCGCGAACGAATTCGCCCGCGCCGCGGTGCTGAGCTTCCTGCGCCGTCACCGGACGCGAACGGGCCCGAGCTGGACGACCGAAACGGTCGCGACGCGGCTCAATGCCTGGCTCTGCCATTCCACCGTCATCCTCAAGGGCGCGGACGCCGCCTTCTACCGCCGCTTCATCGATGCCGTCATCCGCCACGAGCAATTGCTGCGCCGGCGCTATCGCGGTATGGCGCGCGATGAGCTGAAACTGCAGGTCGCCATGACGCTCGCCATGGCCTCGATCAGCCTCGACTTTTCCGACCGGCACAAATCCGAGGCGAGGCAAAGGCTTGATGACGAGCTTGCCCGCCAGATCCTGCCCGATGGCGGCCATATCTCGCGCTGCCCCGATGCGCTGTTGCGCCTTCTGCTCGGCCTGCTGCCGCTGAGGCAGACCTACATCAATCTCGAACAGCCGCTGCCCAAGCGCCTGCTCGCCAGCATCGACCGGGCCTATGCGGCCCTGAACTTCTTCCGCCACAGCGATGGCGAGCTTGCGCTGTTCAACGGCTCGGGCCGCGTGCCGTCGACCGCGCTTTCCGCACTGCTGCGCTATGACGAGATCGGCAGCGCCGGTTTCAAGGCCCTGCCCCATACCGGTTTCCAGCGGCTGGAGGCTGGCGGAACCGTGATCATCGCCGATGCCGGAAAGCCGCTCTCCGCGCATCTGTCGAAGACCGCCCATGCCGGCGCGACCGCCTTCGAACTGTCGTCGGGCAGGAACCGCTTCATCGTCAATGCCGGGGTTCCCGCCCGCACCGGCGAAATGACCCGCATGGCCCGCTCGACCGCCGCCCACTCCACGGTCACGATCGACGACCATTCCTCGATCCGCTTTTCCCGCTCGGACTTTCTCGGCCCGGTCGCCTTTGGCGGTCTACGCAGCATTGAGGTTGAGCGAGATGAGGACGAGCGCGGCGATGACCGCCTCATCATGCGACATGACGGCTATCTGTCGCGCTTCCGGCTTTATTGCGAACGCCGCCTGACGCTGTCTCCGGACGGGCGAGTGGTCTCCGGTATCGACCGGTTCCGCCGCCCGCATGATGCCATGCCGCTCGCCAGCGACGGCCATGTCGCGACAATCCGCTTCCACCTCCATCCGTCCATCTGGACGATGCGGGAAGATGCCGACACGATCTTCATGACCGCACCGGACAATGAAAGCTGGCTGTTCACAGCCCCGGGCCTTTCGCCCGCGCTCGAAGACGACGTCTATTTCGCCGCGAGCTCCGGCGCCAAGGCCTCACGCCAGATCGTGATCACCGCCGACGTCGCCGAGCACACCGACATCGCCTGGCAGTTCAAACGTCTCGACTGAAGCGATCTCTTATAAGTGGACATAGCGCCAAGCCTTCCGGGCAGCGGTTTATAAATCCAGCGCACCATGCTAAAGCGCCGCAGGTATCCCCGTATTTCAGCGCTGCGGCCTCCGCAGCGACCGCCCGAAGGACATCGCCATGGCTGTCGCCTCCAAGAAAATCCCCGCCCCCGATCTCGTCACCGTGAAAACCGCGCTGCTTTCGGTTTCCGACAAGAGCGGCATCGTCGAATTCGCAAGCGCGCTTGCGGCCCGGGGGATCAGGCTGCTTTCAACCGGCGGCACCCACAAGGTGCTGGCCGAGGCCGGCCTTGAAGTGACCGACGTTTCCGAAATCACCGGCTTTCCCGAGATTATGGATGGCCGGGTCAAGACGCTGCATCCGAATGTTCATGGCGGCCTGCTGGCGATCCGCGACGACGAGGAACATCAGGCGGCGATGCGCGAGCACGGCATTTCCGGCATCGATCTCGCCGTCATCAATCTCTATCCCTTCGAGGAAGTCCGCGCCGGTGGCGGCGACTATCCGACGACGGTCGAAAACATCGATATCGGCGGCCCGGCCATGATCCGCGCGGCGGCCAAGAACCATGCCTATGTCACGGTGATCACCGATCCGGCCGATTATGACGAGGTGCGCGAGGCGATCGAGGCCGGCCACGGCGCCGTGCCTTATGCGCTGCGGCAAACGCTTGCAGCCCGCGCCTATGCCCGCACCGCCGCCTATGACGCCGTGATCTCCGGCTGGTTTGCCGAGGCGCTGTCGCTCGAAAATCCGCGCCACATGACGCTTGGCGGCACGCTGCGCCAGGAAATGCGCTATGGCGAAAACCCGCACCAGTCGGCGGCCTTCTACGTTACCGGCGACAAGCGCCCGGGCGTGGCGAACGCCGTGCAGCATCAGGGCAAGCAGCTTTCCTACAACAATATCAACGACACTGACGCCGCCTTCGAGCTGGTCGCGGAGTTTCCGCCGGAGATGGCGCCTGCCTGCGCCATCATCAAGCACGCCAACCCCTGCGGCGTGGCGCGGGCCGAGACGCTGACCGAGGCCTACAAGCGGGCGCTTGCCTGCGACAGCCAGTCGGCCTTTGGCGGCATCGTCGCCCTCAACCGCACGCTCGATGCCGAGACCGCCACGGAAATCGTCAAGCTGTTCACCGAGGTGATCATCGCGCCCGACGCCGACGATGCCGCCCGCGAAATCCTCGCCGCCAAGAAGAACCTGCGCCTGCTCACCACCGGCGGCCTGCCGGACCCGCGCGCACGCGGCGTGAACTTCAAGACCGTTGCCGGCGGCTTCCTGGTGCAGTCGCGCGATACCGCTATGATCGACGAGATCGACCTTAACGTGGTCACAGAGCGCGCGCCGACCGACCGCGAGCTGGAAGACATGAAGATGGCCTTCGCGATCGCCAAGCACGTCAAGTCGAACGCGATCGTCTACGTCAAGGACGGCCAGACCGCCGGCATCGGCGCGGGCCAGATGAGCCGCATCGACAGCGCCCGCATTGCCGGCATAAAGGCCGAGGAAGCCGCCAAGGCCGCCGGTTGGCCCGAGCCGATGACGCGCGGCTCGGCGGTCGCCTCGGAAGCCTTCTTCCCGTTTGCCGACGGGCTGCTCTCGGCTGTCGCCGCCGGCGCCACCGCCGTGATCCAGCCGGGCGGATCGATCCGCGACCAGGAAGTGATCGACGCCGCCAACGCCAATGGCGTGGCGATGGTGTTCACCGGCGTCAGGACTTTCCGTCACTGACAGCGGCCGCCGCCGGCACGAACAGCGCCAGCCCCGCGACCAGAAAAACCAGCAGGCTCGCCATGCCGATATTCGGCGAGCCCGTCCAGCTTGTGAGCACCGCGAAGCCCGCCGTCGCCATGAAGCTCGTCAGCCGGCCGGTGAGCGAGAACAGGCCGAAGAAGCGGCCGGATTCAGCAACGTCCACCGCCCGCGCCAGAAACGCGCGCGAGCCCGCCTGCACGGGCCCGAATGCGAGGCCGATGATCACGCCGTAGAACAGGAATGCCTTTTCCGCGCCGGACGAGAACAGCCCGCCATCCGCCGGCGGGAGCGGCACCAGACCAAATGCGGTAGCGTTGACGCTTGTGGACACCACGCCCAGGGTCGCGAAAATCAACATCGACAGCGTGACGATCACCACCCGTCCGGCGCTGACGCGGTGGCCGAGGCGGGCGGCGCAGAAGCAACCGAAAATGGCGGCGACGTTGAGGATCATGCCATAGATGCCGATTTCGGTGATCGACCAGTCGAACAGGGAGGCGGCAAACGCGCCGCCGAGGATCAGCAGGCCGTTGAGCCCGTCCATATAGAGCATGCGCGCGATAAAGAAGCGGAACAGCGCCGGGCGCTTCCTGAGGCTTAAAAGGGTCGCGAAAAAGTCCGCAAGCCAGCCCTTCAGCCGCCGGCCCGCCGCGCCGGTCTTCACATGATCGGGCGTCAGCAGGATCATCGGCATCAGGAACACCAGATACCACAGCGCCGAAAGCGGCCCGGCAAGGCGCGCCGGCTCGCCCTCGGCCGCCGACAGCCCGAATAGCGGCGGATTGCCGAGGATGGTGAGGCCGGTATCGGGATCGGCGGACAGGAACAGCAGGAACAGGATGAGGAAGATCATGCCGCCGAGATAGCCGAGCCCCCAGGCGTCGTTGGAAATCCGGGTGATCGCGCCCCGCTCGACCAGACGGGGCAGCATGGCGTCGTTGAAGACCACCGAGAGCTCGGCCGCCACCGTGGCGAGCACGATCATCACCGCCGGCCAGAAATAGCCGGTCCCCGGCGCGGCCTGCCAAAGCAGGCAAAGAGCCGCGATCTGGACAATGGCAAGCCCGCCGATAAAGCGCTTGTTGCCGCCGGTTGCATCCGACAGCGCGCCGGCCAGCGGGGCGGTGAGCGCGATCACGACGCCCGCCACCGTCGCGGCATTCGCCCACGCCGTCTGGCCCGCAACTTTGTCCGGGCCGAGCGAGGCCACGAAATAGGGGCCGAAGATGAAAGTGATGATCACCGTGAAGAAAGGCTGCGCCGCCCAATCGAAGAACATCCAACCAAGGATGCCCGACCGGCCAGCCACGCGTCCGTCCGCCTCGCTCTCAGCCAGTGTCACCCCGTCGCCCCTTATTAACGCCTGCCACTATCCGATAGAATGACGGCAGGCGTTTCGCAAGCTATCAGACAAGATCGCGCGCGAGATCGCCAAGCAGGCCGGCCGCCACCGTCGTCTTGGCGATCGTCGGATCGCCGGAAGCGGCAAGCCGGGAGAGCTGATCGGTGACCTGCAGCACCCGCTGGGCATGCGCCTCGCGCCAGGCCTCGACGGGTTCTTCCGCCTCGCCATGGCCGATAAGCGCATTGGCGGCGAGATCGCGGCGGCTTGCGGAGATCTGGTCCATGGAACGGGCGAGCGCCAGCGAATCGTAGAAGTCGGTCGGGCTCATCCGGGCCGCCGCCGACAATAGCGGCGAGACGTAGAACATCCGCGTCACCTCGAAATAGGCCTTGGCCGCCTTTTCCAGGCTGTGGCCGCTGCGGCTCGCGATCTGCAGCGCCTCCGGCACGAACATCATCGCCAGATGATGCGCGAGCCGCCGCGAAAGGGCTTCCGGCACGCCGGCCTGCCGCCAGCCGGCTTCCTGGTCCGCCAGCCACTCGGCGCGCGCCTCCGGCAACAGACCCTCGATATCCGCCTCGAACAGCGAGAAGGCATCGCGCAGCCTCTTGACCGAACCGGCGATATCGCCCTCGGCAAGGCCGTTGCGCAGCAACAGATGCGTCAGGATGCGGAACAGATAGCGAAGCTGCCCATAGATCGCGTTCTGGACGTCGCCGTCGATCGTGCCGTCCAGCGCATGGACCGCGTCCCAGACCTCGTCCATCGCGAAACCGTCGCGGGCGATGATCGCGGCCTTGACCACCTCGGCCGGCGTCGCCGCCGTCATGTCGCAGGCATTGATCACGAATTCCGGACCGCCGCGGTTGATGACGTCATTGGCAAGCCCGGTGGAGATGATTTCCCGGCGCAGGCGATGGCCGGCGATATCGTCGGAAAACGCCTTGCGCATGCGCTCCGGAAAATAGCCGTAGAGCACCGGCTCCATATAGGGGTCGTCCGGCAGGTCGCTTTCCAGGATCTGGTCGAACAGCACGATCTTGCCATAGGAGAGCAGCACACCGGTTTCGGCCCGGGTCATCGCCTGATCGGCCTGGCGGCGCGTCTTCAGCGCCTCCTCGTCCGGCAGCATCTCGACCGCGCGGTCGAGATGGCCCTCGCGCTCCAGCACGTCCATCATCCGCGACAGCGACAGCAGGCTCTGCAACCCCTCGCGGGTGCTGAGCGAGATCGCCAGCGTCTGGAGATAGTTGTTTTCAAGCACGATTTCGGCCACCGCCTCGGTCATCTCCGCAAGCAGGTGGTCGCGGTCCTCGCGCGACAGCCGGCCCGAGCGCATCGCCGAGGCCAGCGCGATCTTGATGTTGACCTCGACGTCGGAGCAGTTGACGCCGGCGGAATTGTCGATGGCGTCGGAATTGCAGCGCCCGCCCTTCAGCCCGAAGGCAATGCGGCCCTTCTGGGTGACGCCGAGATTGGCGCCCTCGCCGATCACCTTGACGCGAAGCTCGTTGGCATTGACGCGGATCGCGTCATTGCCGCGATCGCCGACTTCGGCATTGGTCTCGCCGGCGGCCTTGATATAGGTGCCGATGCCGCCGAACCAGAGCAGGTCGACCTGGCTCTTGAGGATCGCCGTCATCACATCGAATGGCGAATACTCCTCCGCCTCGAGACCGATCGCGGCCGCCGCCTCGGGCGTCAGTCGCACCGATTTCTCGTTGCGGGAGATGATCATCCCGCCCGCAGACATCTTCTCCCGGTCATAATCCTGCCAGCTCGAGCGTGGCAGGTCGTAGAGCCGCTTGCGCTCGGCAAAGCCCGTTGCCGGATCGGGATCGGGGTCGATGAAGATATCGCGATGATCGAAGGCGGCCACCAGCCGGATTTGTTCGGACAGCAGCATGCCATTGCCGAAGACATCGCCCGACATGTCGCCGACGCCCGCGACAGTAAACGGCGTGGTCTGGATATCGATGTTCATCTCGCGGAAATGCCGCTTCACCGCTTCCCAGGCGCCGCGCGCGGTAATGCCCATCTTCTTGTGGTCGTAGCCCGCCGAACCGCCGGAGGCGAAGGCATCGTCGAGCCAGAAACCCGCCTCCTGCGCCAGCGCATTGGCGGTGTCGGAGAAGGTTGCCGTGCCCTTGTCGGCGGCGACGACGAAATAGGGATCGTCCTCATCGGCACGCACCGTATCCTTCGGCGGCACCACCTCGCCGTCGATGATGTTGTCGGTGATCGACAGCAGGGTGCGGATATAGCTCTTGTAGGCCTCGCGTCCGGCGTTGAACACCTCCTCGCGGCTGCCGCCGAGGGGCAGGTTCTTCGGGTAGAAGCCGCCCTTGGCGCCGACCGGCACGATCACAGCGTTCTTCACCTGCTGGGCCTTGACCAGCCCCAGCACCTCGGTGCGGTAGTCCTGGCCGCGATCCGACCATCTAAGCCCACCGCGCGCGACCTTGCCGAAACGCAGATGCACGCCTTCCACCTGCGGGCCGTAGAGATAGACCTCGCGGAACGGCCTTGGCTGCGGCAGGATGGCAAGCGACTGCGAGGCGAACTTGAAGGCGAGGTTGGGCCGCGGCGCGCCATTCTCGTCGGTCTGGAAATAATTGGTCCTGAGCGTCGCGTCGATCAGCTTGACGAACAGCCGCAGAATGCGGTCGTCATCGATATTCGGCACGCCTTCCAGCCCTTCCGTGATCGTGCCGCGCGCGCTTTTCATGCCGTCGCTGCGGGCGTCATCGGAAAGTGCCGGATTGAAGGCGGTCTCGAACATGGAGAACAAGGCCCGCGCGATCACCGGATACTGGCAGAGCGAATTGGCGATATAGTCGCCGGTATAGTTGACGCCGGCCTGGCGCAGATATTGCGCATAGGCGCGCAGCACGTTGGCCTGCCGCCCGCTGAGTCTCGCCAGCAGAACCAGCCGGTTGAAGCTGTCATTGCTGATCGCGCCCTGGAAGGCGTCGACGAAGGCTTCCTCGAGCCGGTCGCCATCGGCCTCCAGATCGACCTCGCTTTCGACCAGCAGCTCCATGTCATGGAGAACAACCTCTGTGCTGGCCGTGCCGCTCTCGGCATATTCCAGTTCGAAGGTCCGCTCCGAGACGACGGAAAAGCCGAGATTTTCCAGAAGCGGCACGCGCCGCGACAGCGGCACGTGGGAGCCGCCGTGGAAGATTTTCAGCCGCAGCACCTCGGCCTCTTCCTCATGCCGGTCGCGGTAGAAATCGATGCGCATGCCTTTCTTGGCCGCGTCACCGATCAGCCCGAGATCGGCATAGGCCTCATCCGGGGAGAAGGCCTCGTGATAGGCCTCGTTGGCCTCGATCTCCGGCGCGCCGGGACCGGCCAGTTCCTTGAACCGTTCCGTCCAGTCGGCGGCAAGCCTTGTGACCTCGGCTTCCAGCTCTGCCTGCGGCACATTGGGGGTCTTGTCCAGGCTGCGCCGGCCGATGATGAAATGCACCCGCGCCGAACGCCCCTCGGGAAACGACGGATAATAGGCGGACACCCGGCCCTTGTAGACGCTGGCCAGGTAGTCGCCGATCTTCTCGCGCAGGCGCGAATCGTAAAGGTTGCGCGGCACATAGACGAGCGCCGAGACGAAACGGTCGAAATTGTCGATCCGGCTCAGCACCCTGATGCGCGGCCGGTCGGCAATCGCCATGATCTGCTCGCAGAAGGACGCAAGCAGCGGCACCGGAGCCTGAAACAGTTCGTCGCGCGGATAGGATTCCAGAATGTTCTGCAGCATCCGGCCCGCATGGCTCTTCGGCTCGTAACCGAAGCGGCGCGTGACGTCCGCGATCTTGGCGCGCAACAGCGGAATGCGCACCGCCGACTGGGTATAGGCGGTGAAGGTGAACAGGCCGACGATCCGGAGCTCGCCGACCACCTCGCCGTTTTCGCCGAAACGCTTGACGCCGATATAATCCATATAGGCACGGCGATGGACCGTGGAGGTGGTGTTGGCCTTGGTCACCAGAAGCAGTTTCGGGCTTTCGAGAAAGCCGATGATCTCCGGCGTGGAGACCACGGGATTGGGGCCGCGCCGCAGCACCCGCATTTCCGGATCGGAGAGGATGCCGATCGCCGCATCCGGCACATGCTCGACCCGCGCGCCATCCGCATCCTTGAGATAGACAAGCTCGCGCATGCCGAGAAAGGTGAAGTTGCCATCCCGCAGCCAGGCGAGGAAGGCAAGCGCCTCCTCCCGCGCATCCGCGACGGCAGCCGGGGCGCGGGTTTTGATTTCGTTCATCGCGGTTTCAAGCTTGGCGAGCATTTCCGGCCAGCCGGCGACCGCCAGACGAACATGGTTCAGGATATATTCGAGCTGCCCCTTCAGCCGCGCGCGCGTTTCCGGCGCCAGTTGCCGGACATGGACCTGGACATGGCTGACGCGATCGTCTTCGGCGTGCTCGACATCGGATGAAAACGCCACCGGCGCCTGTCCAGGCGTCACGACCAGGATCGGGTGGACGGCGAGCATGAAATCATTGGTGAATTCCGCGATCTCCGCCATCACCGAATCATAGATGAACGGCATGTTGCGGTCGGTGACGGTGATCACGTCGGTTGCGATGCCTTCCGGAGCGATGCCTTCGACCGCGCCGATCGTGACCCGCGCGTCGCCGCCGTCATAGGCCGCGATCTCGTCGGCCGCGTGGTATGCGGCGGCCGCAATCGCTTCGGGCGTGTAGCGCTCCAGATCCTCGGGACTGGCATGGTCGAACATGAAAGCCGGGTTGATGTAAGCCTTGTTGGCCTCCCTGGCGAGGCGCTCGGCCTGCTGCATCAGGGACTTGCGCTTCTGGTCGGCTTTGGTGTCCATGTTTCCTCCAGCTTATTTTATGTCAGCGGATCGAGCCGCTATTTTGGGCGATTTTCCGCTCCATTGGGATATCGTTTAACGCCGCGGCCATGACAGCCGCTTGACAGCTTGCTCCAATAGGCGATTTAGAGCGTAATTGAGGCGAATGACAAAACAATTTCGCCGTTTTATCGTTTTGGTTGCATTCAGCCCAGGCATCAACGGGGCCCATTATGACATTCGACATCCCCGACGGCGCCGTTATCGCGATTTCAAGCTACGTCATGCGCGGCAAGATTGGCAACCGCGCCATTGTCTTTGCACTTGAATCTCTGGGCTACGACACCTGGGCCGTACCCACCGTCGTGCTGCCCTGGCATCCCGGACACGGGCGGGCGACGCGGCTGCAATTTGAAGGCGAGGCTTTCGCGACGGCGCTGAGAGAACTCGGCGAAAGCCGCTGGCGCGGCGAGGTTCGCGCCGTCATCAGCGGCTATCTCGCGAATGCCGGCCAGGCCGAAGCGATCGCAAAGCTGGTCGAAGGCCTGCGCGCCGAAAATCCCGACCTCCTCTATCTCTGCGATCCCGTGATCGGCGATGAGGGCGGGCTTTATGTTGGCGAAGACACCGCCCGCGCAATCCGCGACCGACTTCTGCCGCTCGCCGATATCGCGACGCCCAACCGATTCGAACTCGCCTGGCTTTCAGGGCGCACGCTCGAAGACAATACGGCCGCAATCGACGCAGCACTCGCGCTCGGGCCGGCGGAAGTCGTGGTCACCTCGGCGCATTCCATGCTGAAGCAGGGCGTGGCGGCGCTGTTCGTCGATCGCAGGCAGGCGCTGCTGGCCGAGCATCAGCGCGTCGAAAATCCGCCGAACGGGCTCGGCGACCTGTTTTCCGCGCTGTTTCTGGCCGCAAGGCTCGCCGGCAAGCCGCCGGCCGAGGCGCTTGAAAAATCGACCGCTTCCGTGTTCGAGACCCTGACGCGCGCGGTGCGCGAAGGCGCTGACGAGTTGATGCCGGAAAAGGATGCGCAAAGTCTGCGGGCGCCCTTCGCAAAAGTTGGCCTTCGTCAATTGATGCATCCGTCCCGGCGACGTAAAAGAAACTGACGCGCTGGCACGGCGCCCGAAAATAAGGACGGCAGAATGACGGACTCTTTCCCGAAACCCCTTCTCGACGGCTACAAGAACTTCATGTCCGGACGCTATATCGAGGAGCGAGCCCGCTATCGCCAGCTTGCCGAGGAAGGGCAGAAGCCGCAGACCCTGTTCATCGCCTGTTGCGATTCCCGCGCCGCGCCGGAAATGATCTTCGATGCGAGCCCGGGCGAGCTGTTCGTGGTGCGCAATGTCGCCAACATGGTGCCGCCCTATGAGCCGGACGGCCAGTATCACGGCACGTCCGCCGCGCTCGAATTCGCGGTCGAGGGGCTGAAGGTCAAGAATATCGTGGTGCTCGGCCATGGCCGCTGCGGCGGTATTCATGCAGCACTTTCGCCCAACGCCGATCCGCTGTCGCCGGGAGACTTCATTGGCAAGTGGATCAACCTGCTGAAGCCCGCCGCCGCCCAGATCAACTCCAATTCGATCATGACGGAAGGCGAGCGCCAGACCGCGCTGGAGCGGATTTCAATCCGCAACTCGCTCGCCAATCTGCGCTCCTTCCCGAATGTGAAGGACGCCGAGAAACAGGGCAAGCTGAAGCTCTACGGCGCCTGGTTCGACATTTCATCGGGCGAATTGTGGGTGATGGACAACAAGACCGGCGATTTCATCCGTCCGGATTGATGAGACAGCGTCCGGCGCGTCAGCGCCGGGCATCGTCCGCGTCGTCGTCGACGCTTTCCTCGATCCGCTCCATGTCGTCATCCGACAGGCCGAAATGGTGGCCGATCTCGTGGATCAGCACGTGGCTGACGATATCGCCGAGCGTTTCCTCGTTTTCGGCCCAGTAATCGAGGATCGGTCGGCGATAGAGCGTGATCCGGTTGACCATCTCGCCGGTTTCCATGGTGAAGCGCTCCGAAACGCCGCGGCCCTCGAACAGGCCGAGCAGATCGAACGGCGTTTCCAGCGCCATGTCCTCGAATACCTCGTCGCTCGGAAAATCGGCGATCTCGATCACGAGGTCGCCGGTCAGCGCCCGAAACGCCTCGGGCAATTTGGCATAGGCCTCGATCGCCAGCGACTCCACGCTCTCGAGACTGGGCGAATAGCGTCCCTGCCAGTCCTCGCTTTTGTTTTCAATCGCCATATAAGCTCCTTCGTCCGGCCCATATAGGCCTTTTCGCCGAAGATTTCGAGCAAAGATTGCGCCGGCATCGCCGCCCCGGATCGACGGGCCGCGCCGGGCGCGAAAACCTCCCCCGCAAACCGATCGGAAAACCCGCCCTTGACGCTTGACACCCCCTGCCGCAGGCCCTAATAACGCCCCGTCCCGCGCAAAGCGCCGGACCCCTTGTCACCGCCCGACGGTGCGCAGGTTGGCGGAGTAGCTCAGTAGGTTAGAGCAGAGGAATCATAATCCTTGTGTCGGGGGTTCAAATCCCTCCTCCGCTACCAAATATCATTGATTTATTTGAATTAATTTCAGTTCAGTAAATTCTACCCACAATCTACCCATTCTTTTTATAGCTTTATGCCCACCTTTATTTGGGTCGATTTGCGCCGTTTATGTCGCTTGCCCTCGAAATTTGCGCCTAGCCAAAAAAGCTTCCGGGTTGCTCTATTGCTGCCTCACAACACAAAGCAGTCGGCGAAATTCTGCATCTTCCATATTGTTTTTCCAGAAGTTTACGAACCGGCAGACTATCTGAAGGTTATCCCTCTCGTAGTGCCCTTTGCTGTCAATTCGGTCCAGTGAACACAGCATTTGCTGGTCATCGTGCGACCCAATGAATTGTAGGGGGAGGCCGGTGATTGCGCATTGGTTCGCTTGAGCTTCGAGAAGGTCGTATAGATAGCATTCCAGTTCTTGGCGATCCTTGAAGCCGAAATCTTTGTTCTTGGCGATGCGTTCAACCGTCTGCCCGTTCGCTGTCTTTGTTGTTTGCTCCGCCTGCATTGCCATATCGGCGATTGACTTTTGAACCGGCGTAAAATTGCGTACCGGCTGGAATTTGGCCTCCTGGAGTTTTCCTCGCCACAGGGGGAGTGTGTGCCAGGCATCCAACGTGCTGCCTCGGATCATCGTCTCGACGTAAGCTGCATTATCTGGACTGAGTTCCTGAAGAGTGCTTTCAGTCGTAAGGAAATCCTTTGCCTTTGGGTGAACGGCATCCCACGTCAATGGTTTGCCGTTCATATCCGTCGAAGACCACGGTTTACATGGCTTGTGGCATTCAAAGACCTTGAGGGGCTGATAGGGAACACTTCGTGGCTCTTCATCAAACCAGGCAGGTTCGTCTGTAGACACGGTCCACCAAATTGTGTTGCCGTCTCGATGCACCCAGATATCACCGGATGAGTTGGCGATGATGGTCATCAGGTTGAACCATCGGGACGCGAGCTGTTTTGGTGCAGGGTCGCCGTGTGCGGTTTTCTTTAGCCGGGTACATACATCAATGTAGCTTTCGCGGTCTCCTGATAGCCAAAAATGATGCACGTCAGCGTCATTAATTGTCGCTATGGTTGATTGCTCCAGGCAAGCTTTCCAAGCGTAGTTGGCCTTGCCAAAGTTCGCAATGAAAACCGACATCAAAAGCGCTCTTGATATGGTTTGAAGAAGTGCGGCTCAATCGTCAGAGCCTTCGTTTCCTTAACGCCTAGGCCCTCTTCAATCATCAATTCAAGCAGTCGGTCGATATCGACAAGTTCGATAGCTGTTGCGTTTTCGCGGGCGGCTTCTTCCCTTGCACCTTTCGTAAAAGTGCCGGTGGTTAGAAAAATTCCGCGTTCTGCTCTGCCTTGGATCGCTCCGCGAAAGTCTCGTACCTCCTTGGGCTGGACTGTGTTGCTATAGCGCTTGCATTGGAACATGACCTTTGTGCGCACGAAGCGATTGATAAGAAGATATCCTTCTCCATCAATGCCTTGATCGCCGCTTTGACCTGTCACTTTTACATTTTCAAAGCCGATATGTCGCAGCAACCGTGCGCAAAGCTCTTCAAACCCTTTGTCGCTTACGCTGCGGAGAAGTTCGACAAGGCGTTCCTGTATTTCATCCTGATTTAGATAAGTTTTCTCATCCGGCGCGCTGGCGTCTTCGTCTTCAACGGGCGAACGCGTTTGCTCTTCTTCGGACGTTTTGTCCGGACGCGGAAATCCATCATGGATGTTTTTGAAAAGTCGGTAGGCCTCGTCGTGCGATAGGGTCGCTTTGCGCCCTTGCTCGGTTAGCACCCACACGCCGCGCTGTTCGGTGTCAATCAGGCCCGCTTTTGCCAAATAGAACCGCGCCCAACCAACCTTGTTTTCGAACTTCGATTGCCCGCCCTTTGTCGTGCTTTCGATTTCCGCCTTCGGGATATCGTGGTGTTCCGCAATCCAGCTATAAACTTCCTTAGGCTTCGCCGATGAACCAAGGTCGCGCAAGCCGTCAATGACCGGCTGGAAATATTGAACGAATTTTGGACCTTTGAGCTTCGCCATTTGCTATTCCCTCACCGAATTTTCTCAAGGAAGCACATCACAATCCGGTATGCTGGCTCATAGCAAGCAAGCACCTTCTCGTCTGGATCGACCTCCCCGTGAAGGAGTGCATTACGCATCGCATAGAGCGTTTCCACCAGTCCTGCCAAAAGGTCTTCGGCGGAGCATTGGAATTGCATCGTAGAAATTTCGAGTAATGGCCCGCCACCTTGCACAAGGTCGCTCATCGGGCGTGGGTTGCAGCCATCATAGAATTCACGCAGTCGTGTTTGCTGTACGTTCGATAGCCGCACTGCAAAGTCGGCATGTTCATATACTGCCGCTGGTTCATAGCTATCTTGCGTATGCTGAAACCGTACTTGTTGAGTTTGGATTGAAGTCACCGTGATTTCGATGCGCCCGCCTTGGACTTTTTCTGCGACAAAGCGTTGGCCGTTCCGCTCGATTTGTTCGCGCTGAAAATTCTTCGGCGCGATACATACCTCGCGAAGAGAAATACGTTCGACCACGCCTTTGCGCGTTACTTCAAATTGAATGTCATCAAGCTGCCTTTGCAGATCACTAATGGCCTGCTTTAGTCGTTCGGCTTCCGCTGTAGCGTTTCCATTGCGAAGCAAGGGCAGAACACGGCGGCGAAGAGTGCTATTTGCATCTCGAATTGCGAAGTTGAGCATAGCGCGTTCTTGCGCCTGTCCACTTGCATGCCTATACCAGGCATTGAATGCGGCCCACGCTTTGACAAACGGTCCGATATAGTCAATTTCGGCTCGGTTCATCCATTCGGTGGCATGCGGTGGAAGAGCCATTAGCCTTCTCCCTCGACTCTATCAAGAAACTCAAATGCTGCGGGTTCGCCCTCCTCGATGGCGATTTCGACCGCGCGCTTTGCGGCTTCCAGAAGTTCATGCGCCCGGCGCTCTTCGGCAAACGCAGATAGAATTGCGTCACGGACTTTGGTTTGAATACCGTCCGGCGCGTCCCAAAACACGATCTTCGCAATGTCGGTAGGATAGAGTTCAATCTGACCGGACGAGCCCTTTATGTGGCGTTCGATTTGGAGCTGACCTAGCGGGCTGTTCAGGAAACCAGAAAGGTAGATTGGATCGACTTCCTTGCTTCTAAGAACGGTAACATGATTGTCCGGCAGCGCCCGTTGATCATGCAAGTAAGCTGCGGCACGGCCAATTGTTCCAACGCCGGTTCCATTCACGAGCACGTCGCCTTTTTCGATGATGACCGGTGAGCCAGCTTCGACTGCGGTACGATTTTCGCCAAGGATGACGCGGTTCGTTCGCACATGTTTTGAATTGATGACGGGCAAGCCATCGTCCGCATATTGTGGTTGGCGGCCACGCGCGTTGGTTGTTAGGATTGATCCCAACTCCACGGCACCACCTGTCGCCCTAAGAGGCCGATTTAAAAGTTATTGAGTGATATCAGAAG
>NZ_JAINWJ010000016.1 GCF_021021415.1 Martelella mediterranea
CGATATTGTTTCCCGTCATGAACTTTTGAATCCGGCTCTAATGTCCGTTCAGACGGATCGGATTAACGCCGTGATAGATGCCAGAAAAGCGGCCGCGTCAAAGCTCGACAAGAGTTGATAGCATAGCGCAAGGTTGAGCTACTTTGAAAAGAGAGCTCTCCTTGGCGTTCTATGGGAAGCTAGTGCCACTCGGGTTTTGAATGCTAAATCGGGGTGTCGCAAAACCGGTTGCTGCAAAACCAGCTGTCAAAATTGCAAAACCGCGCGTCACGCTACACTACTGTTGTTTGTCAGATGAGGTTGCAATATCCGGGAATAGGCGAAAACAGGCGGGAAGCCGCGCGAATGCCTTATTTCGCAGGCGATCTGCCAATATATCGGCCGGCGATGCTAGGAACCAACTTTGACAGTTGAGGTTTTCAAAGTTCCTCCTTCAGTGTGAAGCGCAGCCCAGTCGCAGCCAACCTCTTCAAAAGGCATGAAAACAGAAGAATCCGGCGCGGATGCGTCATAAGGCCCCTTATGGAACTGAACCGTCCCCTCCCCGCGAAACGACTGAGATTTAAGGCTTCGCGGGACTTGAGGGGTTTTCACGGGTCGGCTTCAAATACCCTTGGAAGATGATTTAAAGGCCATCTGGACGTCGCTCTGAATGCCGTAAAGAAAGCCCAAATTGCAATCCGAACATGGAAGCTTCTGCCATTTTCGAGGATTTACGAAACATTTCAACGCATTTGCCTTTAAATTGGCCTCAAGAAACATGGAAGTGGAGGTTCCGTCAGCTTTGCGCCGCCCGAGCCGGTCGCTCAATTCCCGGAGTACAGTTCCCGAAAGCTGCCGTTCGTTGCGCGGAGTACTGAGGTCCACAGAGGGAGAGAGCAGACCGTCGCTGGGGGTGGAGATGCCCAGGAAGCGGACGCAACGCTTAAGGACTCAGCCCCCGCAAGACACGACGCTCCCGACCCGACGTTGTTCGTTCGGTGATGTCGTCTTTCGAGCAGCCCAGTTCTAAGGTAGGGTCAGGCGTTTCATTTCGTGGCGTTTGCCGGGAGAACCAATGACAACCTTGAGCATCGAAAACAGAAACATGCTGTATTCGTTGTCGTGGTACATGTCAGCAAGACAAACTGCGCTGCGCGCAGCGCTCTCGTTCCGCACTCCACTCTCCGTCACTGATCAGGCGGACATGCGAGTTCACTACTCTGGCTATTTTGTGAATCTTCTGGCGGCGACAGAACTCTTTCGCGAAACGAAAACGCTGCAACCAAACGACTTTGAAGTGCAGTTGTATTCGCGCATGGTGTTTCCTGGATACGAAGACGGAGAGGCAAACTATTCCTATATCCGCGAGTTGCGCAACGCGGTCGTTCACCGTGGATTGGACATCACGTCTAAAGCACACGTCGACGGCAACTTCCCGATGTTTCTCGCTGAGCCGGAAGTTAAAAACCAAAATGGAAAAAAGACATTCTGCGCCTTCGGCAGCTACTTGCTAGATGTCATCGCAAAGTGCGAATCGGTCGTTGGCCCGGTGATGCTTGATTGTTTGAATGCCGCAAGCACCTTTGAATCGACCACAGATGTGGAGGCTGCCGTTGCCGAGACCCCTGCCTTCATTGAACAATCGGATGACATGCCAGAAGACGTCAAGGCGATAGCTTTGACAATTGAATTTAAGCATGAATGGTTTGCGGCCGCCCACAACTCTGCGATGGCTAAGCTGCGCGCAGCGTTGGAACCCTGTAATGCCACCAAACAAGCTGTTGCTTAGGAGACGTCGAATACTTCCGAAATGCGGATTTCGGTGGTTACAATGCCGCGACGTCACGGGCAGCTTTCCACCCTTGCTGTCAGAGACTGGCGCCACGACGCGCGAAACACTAACGGCGGATCTGGGGCTGATCCTGCCCAAACCCGCCAGTCCGCTTCCGGCCCCAACTCAGCCGCTCATGCGCTCAGTAGTACATCCCGAAACAGTTGTTCGTTGCAGAGCAAGCCGAGAATTTAGAAGGGCCGGAAGCGGTTTG
Source organism: Martelella mediterranea (assembly GCF_021021415.1). Classification (GTDB taxonomy): domain Bacteria; phylum Pseudomonadota; class Alphaproteobacteria; order Rhizobiales; family Rhizobiaceae; genus Martelella; species Martelella mediterranea_C. The sequence goes on from NZ_JAINWJ010000016.1 coordinate 2,028, forward strand.
GCGAACAGATTCCATTATGCGAGTCCGCGAGCCCCAGAAATAGAAGGCAATCCACCAAATGGCCGACATCAGATCAGTCCGGTCGAGAGTTCCGGTATATTGACCTTGTTAATCACAAACCGTTTAATGCCGCTATTCGAAGAAACAGCTGAACAAACGGAAGTGGCCTGGACTGGTTTTGCCGTTTATCCGCTCGAAGAGCCGCTGGCTGGGAGGAGACAGATCGTGACAAACAAGAAAATAGTTTTCGTAGCTTTCGCCATAGAGGACGAAAGATGCCGTGACTACGTGAAGGGACAATCCCTCAACACCAACTCTCCTTTTGAATATATCGATATGTCGGTGAAGGAACCGTACGACGAAAACTGGAAGGATCGCGTTCGCAGTCGCATTAAGCGCTCCGATGGCGTACTCGTTCTTGTTAGCGAGAACTCGCTTTCTTCAAGCGGCCAGAAGTGGGAGATTAAGTGTGCCAAGGAGGAAGGCAAGCCCGTCCGCGGCATGTGGTGCTATAAGGACGATCGGACCAAACTAGACGGCCTCAACACTATGGTTTGGACCTGGAGCAATATAGCCAACTGGATCGATAGCCTCTGATGCGCAAGGCCCTCATAGTCGGCATCGACCATTACCTACACATTTCCGGCCTAAATGGCTGTGTAAACGACGCGTATGCCGTGAAAAGCGTATTGGAGCGTAACGCGGATGGCACCGTCAACTTCATCACACCTAAGCTTATAATCGGAACAAACTCTGAAGAAACAGTTGGCCGATCGACAATCAAGGAAGCTGTCAGAGAATTATTCAAAGATGATTCCGACGTCGCGCTATTTTACTTCGCCGGCCACGGCTACATCGAAGACACGGGCGGCTACCTTTGTGCTGCTGACTGCAAAACAGGAGACGACGGACTTTCCCTAGACGAGGTGATGACGCTCGCGAAAAAATCGCCCGCCAAAAACAAGGTGATTATCCTCGATAGCTGCCACGGTGGGATCACTGGCGATAAGCCTGCGGGTAAGGGAATGGCCGAAATCCCATCCGGTTTGACCATACTCACTGCATCAACCGCTGATCAGTATGCGATGGAAAAGCAAGACGGCATTCCCGGTGGCGTCTTCACCAGCTTGATGGTCGACGCACTTCAAGGGGCAGCGGCCAATCTTGTCGGTGATGTGACCCCCGGCAGCGTGTATGCGCACATAGACCAATCGCTAGGTCCATGGTCTGGTCAACGCCCCATCTTCAAAACCAATGTGAAATCCTTCGTGTCGCTTCGGAAGGCAGCAGCGCCCATTCCTCTAGCCGATCTGCAGTCCCTCACCAGCCTCTTCCCTACCGAAGGCTACGAGTTCCCTCTCGATCCTTCCTATGAGCCGGAAAGATCACCGGAGCAGAAGCGAGATAGATCCATTCCGGCTCCTGATCCGGACAAGAATGCCGTCTTCGCAGTGTTGCAACGTTTAGTGAAGGTAAACCTAGTTCGTCCTGTTGGGGAGGAGCACATGTGGCACGCGGCCTGGAACAGTAAAACCTGTCAGCTGACCGCGTTGGGAGAGCATTACCGTCGTCTGGTCGAAGCCGACATGATATGAGCACCGATATGGACACGGATCAAATAATCGATGATTTAATCGAAAAACTAGCCGGCATTGAGCATGCACGCTGGGCGAAGTGGCAGTACTACCTACACAACAAGGCCACTAAGCAGGCGGATGGATCGCTCGTCATTCCAGCTGACCTTGTTGCACGTTGGGAAAGGCAGATAGAAACGCCCTATTGTGAACTCTCCGAGGAAGAGAAGGAGAGCGACCGTGAGCAGGTGCGTAGCTACACAGAAATCATTAAGTCTGCTTTGCGGATCGAGAAAAATAGATACCATTCTGAGTGAAATACCGTTGCAATTAGGGCGAAGCCCACCGATACCCCATTCTTGGACAGACACTAAACGATTATAGCAATCCAAGAATAAATTTGGTCTTATTTGTGATAGAGAATCAGCCAATGGAGGGGCAGTTGGCGGACAATATTATTTCGGTCGCAATCCACCACCTAGAGAAAGTAGATGCCGGGGAGTATCAAGTTCATGCAGGCAACGGTGCTTTGGCGGTAGGGAATACAGCCAAGCGCCTAATCGATGATCTGCACAGGCTTTATGCGAGACGCCCGTCGAAGGCTTACGGCAGATTTTCGACCGACACTGACAATTTCCCCAGTTCTCTTCGCCTCCGTGAGTACATCATCGGGACGGCCACATTCGAAGAGACAACGTTGGCTCTTATGGATACTCTCTCCAAAGAAGCGAGCGCTCGTCCGGCTTCCGAAGGCGGACACGTATTTTTCGCTCATTTCGCTCGAGAAGAAATCCAGTACATTCTAGTGGCGATTGTCAATGACAAGATAAGCGCCGCGCTTACGGAAAACACCGACCTCGAAGACGTTAAGCACCTTGATGTCGACGGATACCGCTTTGCAGGTCGTGTTAACCTCCACGGTTGGGACAACGATCAGGAGCGGTATGTCAGCTTTCTAAAAGGCAAAGGCGCCGTTTCGGAGTATTTCAAGGCCTTTCTGGGCTGTGACACCACGGTTCTGGCCAGAGTTGAAACCACCAATATGGTGGAAGCGCTGAAAGACTTCGCCGAAAAACAAAATATGAACCCAGCCGAACGAACCAGCTTTCTGGATCGCGCTGTGGACATCTTGTCGCGTGATGTCAAACTTGACAAACCAGTCGATTTCGCCGCCCTGGCAAATGAACTTTTACCAGACGATCCGGAACCTCTGATTGAAGTGCTCGCTGACCCGGATCGCAGCCTCAACGACGGCTTTGTAGCAGATCGGCGAGCGTTAAAAGGCCTAGTTGAGTTTAAGCAGAAGACATCAAACTGGACCGTTGAGTTTGCGCGCAAAGCACTGCATGAAGAGAAGGTCCGCTTCGATCCTGTCGAAAACAGTCTAACTCTGTTAGACGTGCCGGAAAACATGCGGCAAGAACTAATTAAGGAGATCGAGGGTGACTAACGCGACAATCGCTTGGTCAGACCTATTAGACGTTTATCTCAATACAGTCTGGGACGATGGCGAAGAGGGTAACATCTCCATCGCTACTCCTAGCATCCTTGAGACACTTCAACGAATCGAAAATTCGGACAAGGCGGCGGAAACCGCGGACATCGCGATTTTAGGTTCTATGGAGCAAGCGGCTTTAGGCAAAGCTATTCGCGCGCGCATTGGTTATCCGCAGTATAAGCTAGGGATACTCACCGAAAATTGGGATGGTTTTCTCAACGCCCCACAAAGGCGAGTGGAAGCCCCTTCAAACTTCTTCATTAAGTCTGATAAATCTCATTCAAGTCAGCTTCCGACCTCCGTCCCTCTTGAGAAATACAGAGCGATACTGAGGTTTGTATGCATTCTTCGTAAGGCCGCACTTTTCACCGACGTCAGTCACGCATTGCTAGTTTATTTCGGCGATAGGCGCATAGAAGTACCGATTAATTATTGTTTTAACGATTTTCAGTACGTGGACGAAACAAAGATTGATGATCTTTCGGCCACACTGGAAGGTGATTTGCACAGAGAACAAAGGCTGAGCATTCTTGGAGAATCGATAAAAACGCTAGTGGCAGGGCAATTGGAAAATGGCCGCTTCATATACCTGCTGCAGAATGCAGATGAACTCAAGAAGCGGGTGGAGGAAGGTTACAAGCTATTTGCGTCGAGCTTTTCTTACTCCAAGGTCCGTGGAGAAATCGAGAAGAGCCAAGCCGAATACATCGCCAGAGTGCATAAGACATTTACGGATATTCAGGGCCAATTATTGGGATTACCTGTCTCCGCCATCATCATAGCGACCCAATTGAAATCGACGAAGACTTGTGGCCCAGAAGCTATTGCGAACATCGCCATTCTTGGCGGAGCATTCCTTTTCGTCGCCCTTCTCATCGCGTCTTGCTGGAATCAAATGCTTACACTCGACGCCATAAGCCGCGAGATCAAAGATCAGCGTAAGAGGCTCAACTCGGATTTCAGTGAAATTAGCGGCATGTTCAACAGCGCATTCGATGCGATCAATGCGCGGATATGCTGGCATCGGGGTGTACTGCTTGCGATCAGTCTTTTAGCGCTAGCAGGCGCTTGGTTCACATGGCGCGGATATAGCATGACGACTGAGCTGAATGCTTGGGGTTGCCTCTTCGGTGGCCCAGCGCCGCCTGGATAATCCATTACAGCACACTACAACCATCCGACCAATCTGACGACGTCTTATTTTAGCAATGCTGTCCCAACAAGCTCAAGAGTGGTTGGTGATCGCTCACGGCGCCCGGCAAAAATACACCACTCTCCCCAGCACGCTCAGCGTGTCCGCGTGCGTCTGGTCGAGGAATTCGGGCTGGTAGGCGGAGTTGTCGGAGCTGAGTTCCAGTTTGCCATTCATGTGCCACCTTGCTCGCTTTACCAGGAGCACGTCCGCTACTCTGAAGACGTAGAGGCAGCCGTGTTCGATTTTTTCGGTTTGGCTTTGGTCTATGACCAGGATGGAGTCGTCCGGGATTGTGGGCTGCATGCTGTCGCCGCGGGATTTCATGACGAAGCAGTTGTCTGGCGAGGCGCCGAGGCCTCTCAGGAAGGCGCGTTCGAAGGCCACTGATCCGGCTGGCAGTTCTTCCAGGGCTATGCGGCCGAAGCCGGCAGCGGCCTCTGCAGCGAAGAATGGCAGGGGTAGCCAGTCCGATTTGCCCGCTCCGCTCTTGTTGGCGGCCAGCGCGCCCTCCCCGTTTGACGCGAACATTTCACCTTCGCCGGTGACCAACCATCCAACGTTGACCTTGCAGTGAACGCGATAGGCGTTGATCGCGGTCGCCGTCGGCTCCGACTCCCCGCGCTCGTAGGAAGCCAGCGTGTTCTTGCTCACGCCGATCGAGCGGGCGAGCTCTTCCCGTTCCGGATCCCCGATAGCTTTTCGAAGGTCGCGAAGACGCTGCGCCAAAGGGGTTTTGGGTTCAACTTCCGGCCTAGCCAATCAAAATCACGCTATAAAACCACTTTTCCGTTTTACAAAAACAGATTTCTGGTTTAATCCTACATCTGTAGCGCACTCGCTGACGGCAAATGCGCGTTGTTTGACCAAAAATAAGGGCTGCGCCAACAGCCCCAGACCGGAGAGACAGATGCCGGATAAGCCCAGAACGTGGGATCAGTTCGCGATCAAGGCGGAGCTTCATCGTCGCGGCATGACGCTGACGAAGCTCGCCGAGATCAACAAACTCAACCCCGGAACCTTCCGCGCCGTATGGAAGCGGCCAAATCAGAAAGTGGAGCGTGCCATCGCCCGCTTTCTCAAGGTTCCCGTCGAACTGCTTTTCCCCGGCCGCTATCCCAAACGGTCGAACACCATTCTGTCGCGCGAATACGCGGCAGAGTCCACAGGCGAGAAGACCACGAAGGACGCCGCCTGATGAACGTGGAGCGGATGGATCAGACGGTTCTGGCCAGTTTCTCCGGCTTTTCGGAGAGGCTCATCTCTGACGAGACGCTTGAGCCCGGCCGACGCAAGCTGTCCTTCCGCTCCACGACTCGCATTTTTTCCGTTTTCCGCCGCAACCACAAGTCTAATCGTCATGGCGAATTAGACATGCCGTTTGCGACTTCGACATGCCGGAGCGACGCATGACCATCAATTTTCACAGCGCTCATGAACGCGAACACGCGCTCTACCATGCCTGCGTCATGGCGGTGCGGGAGGGTTTTCCCTATCTGACGATCGCCGAGATCATCGACCCGCCGCATGAAATGTTCGACGCGGCGCTGGCGCGCCAGATCGCGCTGCACATGCTGATCCGCAAGTTCAACGTGCCGAAACGGCGCGTGGCGCGGATGCAGGAAAGATCGCGCGAGTCTGTATATCGGGCTCTACGCATCATCGACTATCGCTGCGAAAATCCGGTGTTTTTCGCCTACTACAACGCCATGGCGGAGCGCGCCGACGCGGCGCTTACCTCCATCTACGAGGAGGCAGCGTGATGGCTGTTTCCAAGACCATTCCCATTGCCAAAATCCATGTGCCGGAGCGGCTTCGCGCGGTCGAGGAAGACCATGCGCTGGCGATCTCTGCTTCCATTGTGGAGCACGGGCTTTTGAACCCGGTGACGGTGCGGGCCACGCCCGCCGCCAAGGGCGGAGCTTACACGCTGGTGGCGGGCGCCCACCGGCTGCGCGCCATGGAACTGCTGGACGAGATGGAAATCGACGCTGTTGTCGTCGATGCGGATCAGCAGGAGTCGGTGCTTCTGGAGATCACCGAAAACCTGTTTCGCAATGAGCTCTCGGTGATCGATCGCGCCGTCTTCGTTCAGACCTATCGCGATGTTTGGGAAAGCAAATACGGTAAGGTCGAACCGGGTCGCCCGGAAAATAGGGTAAACATTACCCAATTAATGGAAGACGAGGCGCGAGGCGGATTTAGCAAGCATGTCGCTCGTCGGATGGGCGTCTCGCCCGAGACCGTAAAGCTGCTCACACGCATATCCCAACGCCTGCATTCCGACCTCCGCGCCGCCGTGCGCGGCACGCCGGTGGCCGACAACCAGGCGGCACTGTTGAAGCTCGCCAAGATGGAGCCGCAGGAGCAGCGGCGCGCGGCGATCGCCCTTCGCGCCGAGGGCGGCGATCTGAAAAAGGCGTTGGGTCATGTGAAGGCCGTCCGCTCCACCGAGAAGCCCGAGGCGAAGCGCGACGGCATGTTGAAGGCGCTGCTCGAAATCTGGTCGAAGGCTGATGATGCGACGCGCAAGGCGTTTCTGGCTGAAATCGGCGTGGAGGATGCGGCATGAAGCCCGATCCCGATCAGCTCGATTTCTTTGCCGCGCCGCTGTTTCCAGTGCGCGAGGCCGCGCAATCCATCGACCTTGAGCGCTTCCGGGCACGGGTGAAGCGAGCCATGGCGCGGGCAATCCGCGAATGCCCTTACGACCGACCCACGATCGCGGCGCGGATGGCGCTTTATCTCGGGCTCGCCAGCATCTCCAAGGCGACACTCGATGCCTACACGGCCGAGAGCAAGAACGGCCATGATATCAGCCTCGCCCGGTTCAAGGCGTTTGTGCGGGCCACCGGCGCGGTGTGGCTTTGGGACGAGATCGTTTCCGATGACGGGCTGTTGTTGCTTGAAGGTGATGAGGCGCGGCTTGCCGAGATTGCCCGGCTTGAACAGGAGCGGCGCAAGCTGACCGCCGAGCTGAAGGCATTGACGGCGCGGCCCGTGAATATTCGGCGGGGGCGGACATGAAGGAGTGGTTTACCTCCACCGAGCTCGCCGAGGCGAAACTGCCGGACATGCCCGGCACGCGGCGTGGCATCGAGCAGTTCGGCGAACGCCAGGGCTGGCGCGCCAGCGCCCATGTTCGCAAGCGCGCGGGGCGCGGCGGCGGGTTTGAATATCACATCTCGCTTCTGCCGAACGCCGCTCAGGCGCGGCTGAAGGTCGGTCATTTCGAGGCCGAGCATAAGCAGGACCGCGAAGCCGCCGCCGCCCGCAAGCAGCTTTGGGCGAAATATGAAGCCCTTTCAAAGCCCCATAAAGAGGCCTGTGAAAGGCGTTTGAAGGCGCTTTTGAAAGTCCGTGAAATGATCGACGCGGGCGTTACCGCCCGGACTGCCTTCGAGGTTGTTTCGAAGATGGAGGGCGTCAGCCAGCGCGTGCTCTACTATTGGCAGTCGCTCGCCGACAAAGCGCCGCGCGCCGATTGGCTGGCCGCGCTCGCGCCCTCGTTTTCGTCCGCGACACGGGCTGCTGAATGCAATGAGGATGCTTGGCGGTTTCTGATTTCCGATTATTTGCGGCCGGAACGCCCGGCATTTTCAGCCTGCTACCGCCGCATGGCCAAGGTCGCCAAACGCGAGGGGTGGACGCCCGTGCCTGGCGAGCGCTCGCTTCGCCGTCGGCTGGAGGCAGAAGTGCCGCGCGCCGAACAGGTGATCGCCCGTGACGGCAAAGAAAAGGCGAAAGCGCTTTATCCGGCGCAACGGCGCAGCCGGGCCGGTCTCCATGCGATGCAGGTCGTGAATATGGATGGCCACAAGGTTGACGTCTTCGTGTCCGTGCCTTGGGCGAAAGACCCGACGCGCATGTATCTGATTGCCATTCAGGACGTCTACTCCGGCAAGATCGTCGCATGGCGGCTTTCAGAAGCCGAGACCTGGACGGCGGTGCGCCTGGTCATCGGCGACATGGTCGAGGCATTCGGCATTCCCGATGACATGGTGCTAGACAATGGCCGCGCCTTTGCCAGCAAGTGGATTTCCGGCCAGACGCCGACGCGGTTCCGCAACAAGGTTCGCGAGGAAGACCCGCGCGGGCTGGTGACGACGCTCGGGATCAATCTGCACTGGTCCCTGCCCTATTCCGGCCAGTCGAAGCCGATCGAGCGCGCCTGGCGGGATCTGGCCGAGGCGATCGGCAAGCATCCGTTCTGCTCGGGCGCCTATACCGGCAACAAGCCCGACGCGAAGCCCGAGAACTATCGCGAGCGCGCTATCCCGCTCGATGAGTTCAAGGCGCATGTGGCCGCGCAGATCGCCGAGCACAACGCCCAGACAGGACGCCGGGCCGAGACCTGTAAGGGCCGCAGCTTCGACGAAACGTTCGAGGCAAGCCTCGCCAAGCCCACCAGCATCGTTCGCTGGCCATCGGCGGCGCAACGCTCGCTCTGGCTGCTCGCCTCCGAAGGCATCAAGGCTTCCAAGGGCAATGGCATGATCCATTTCCAGAAGAACCGTTACTGGTCGCCGGAGCTCACGCAATATGCGGGCAAGAAGGTCACGATCCGGTTCGACCCGGACAATCTGCACCAGCCGGTCAGGATTTACGATCTGCAGGACCGGCTCATCTGCGATGCCGATTGCATCGATGACGCAGGCTTCCTCACCATGGGCGAAGCCCGGCAACACAACAAAACTCGTAGCGAGTTCCAGCGCGCCAACAAGGCCGCGCTCGCGGCCAAGAAGAAGCTCACTGCGCGCGAGCTCGGCGAGATCATCTATCGCGGCGAAAAGCCCGAAGTCCCCTCGCCTGTCGAGCCTCAGCGCCCGGTGGTCACGCGCATTGCCACCGTGCCGCAGATGAAGCCGCGGCAGCAGGAAGACGAGATCGACTTCGAAGAGAGTTTCTCCCGCGCCATGTCCATGATCCGGGGCGATGGCGGGGTGATCAAGTTCCCGAAAGGGAAGGCGTCGGACGCCTAGTCATGTCCGGCGGACAACCGAAATGTAGTGCGTACGGTTCCAAAAAAACGGGCGGGGTCACCCCCGCCCAACAATCTAAGCAAAGGAACCATAAATGAACATCTATTCCGGCACAAGCCAAACCAAGACACTCTGGGAGCGCCCCGTCGCGGGACCGGAGCTTTCCACAAACCGCAGCCAGGACGATATCGACCAGTGGTGGTCGCTGATCGACCGCACCATCGAGGTGGCGAACGCCAATGGCTGGACAAAGGCCGAAGTGGCGCGCCGCTGCGGCATGGCCGACGGCACATTCTCGCAATGGGTCTCCGGCAAATATAACGGCCGCCTGGACAAGCAGAACCAGACGGTGCGCCAATGGCTCGACGACGTCGAGGATCAGGCGGCGTTCGCGGCGAAAGTCCCGCAATCGCCGACCTTCCTGAAAACCCGCACCGCAAATGAGGTGCTGGAAACGCTCAACTGGGCGCAGGTCACCTCCGATTTCGTGATCGTCACGCTGGCCGCCGGCATGGGCAAAACCATGGCCTGCAGGCATTACTGCGCCACCCGCCCGCATGCCTATCTCGCCACCGTCAGCCCGCACACCAAGAATGTGCATGCGATGCTGATCGAGCTTGCCGCCGAGCTGAATGTGCAGGAGCACAATCCGGCCAAGCTGACGCGGGCGATCGGCAAGAAGCTGGAGCGGATCGGCGGCGGCACGCTGTTGATCATCGACGAGGCGCAGAACCTTGTCGATGACGCGATCAACCAGCTCCGGCACTTCGTCGATATCTATGGCTGCGGCGTCGCGCTGGTCGGCAATGACGAGGTCTATGGGCGGTTTGCCAGCAAATCCGAGGGCCGCTCCTATGCCCAGCTTCGCCGGCGCATCGGCAAGCGGCTCAACCGCCGCCAGCCGCTCCGGCAGGATCTGGAAGCCTTTATCGATGCCTGGGGCGTCACCGATCCGGTCGCGATCAAGACCCTGATCGGCATGGGGCTGAAAGGCGGCGCGCTCGGGCAGATCGACAAGACGCTGAAGCTTGCCGCGATGCTGGCAATGGCAAACGACGAGCCGATCAATGCCCGCCATGTCGAGACCGCCTGGAAGAACCGTGACGTCGAGGACATCGCCTGATGAGCCACCTTGACACGACGCTCAGCGACACGCTGTCGCACTACGCCATCCAGTTCGAGGATTGCTCGCACACCGGCTGCTCGCTTTCGGCGGAGGAAACCTTCCGCTTCGTCAAGCAGCTCAAGGCGATGCGCAGGCTTGCCCGATCGATGGAAGAGGAAGTCGCGATCCATCGGATCACCGAACAGCGCAACGCCCAAAGGACCATTCTCGACCGCGAGGCCGGCCGCAAGCTCGGCCAGCTCGTCACCGACCCGGAGGGCAAGATCGTTCGACCGGATTTCACGGGAGGAAGGCGATGAACCTGCAGGCATCCGAATATCTCGGCGGCGTGCGCGACGAAATGCTGCTGTTCATCCGCGCGCAGAAGCGCCCGACGGTGAACGAGCTGGAGGGCATCCTCACGCGTCTCAACACCGGCATCGCGCTTACCGAGGAGCTGGAGGCGGAACATCGCCTCCTCGCCGAAACGCGGCGGCCCCTTCCGCCGCTGAAACTGACCCTGACCGAAGACACCAATGGAGGCGACGCGGCATGAACGCGATGGAAGCATGCATTCTTGAAAACGAAGAGCGGCAGGTCCGCGTCGCCGAGATCGGCGGGGCGTGCTATGTCGAGGACGTACGCGGCCGGTTCGTGCCGGAGGCGCTTTACCGGGCACAGGTGCGCGAGATCGGCACCGGCGTCACGCTGGTCAATGGCCGGGATTTCATGACGGATGCCAGCGCCCGGCTGGTGCCGCTCGACATGGTGAAACCGCAGCACAAGCTGGAGGACGAGGTGGTGCGCAAGGTCATCGCCTTCGCCTTCGACCTTTCCGCCCAGATCGGCCGGTTCCTCGAACACACGATGATCGACCTCGACGGCTTCGACGCGCTGCTGGCGCAGGAATATGAGGTCACCAAGGGCGGCAAGAAGGGCAACCGGACCTATCAGTCCTATGACGGACTGCTGAAGGTTCAGGTGCAGGTCGCCGAACGGATCGACTTCGGGCCGGAGCTGCAGATCGCCAAGGGGCTGATCGACGAATGCCTGAACGAATGGTCGGCGGAGAGCCGCCCGGAGATCCAGGCAATCGTCACCCGCGCCTTCAACACCGACAAGGAAGGCCAGATCAACCGGGCCGAAATCTTCGGCCTGCTCCGCCACAACATCGAGGACGCGCGCTGGCAGCGCGCCATGGGAGCGATCCGCGACGCGATGCGGGTGACGGGCTCGAAACAGTATGTGCGGTTCTATCACCGGCGAACGGTCGAGGACCGGTGGCAGGCGATCACGATCGATCTGGCGAGGGCTGGGGCATGATGACCGGGAAGATATCAACTGTTGCTGAGGGTTCTCTGCACATTAGCGAAGACGCTGTCCGCGAGCGACAAAAGGTCTTCCAAGAGCAGATCCATTTCTGCACAAAACTCGCGCTTTTCTTCCTCAACACGGTCGATGAAAATGGAACGCTTCGACTCGTCTTCGTTGGTGAGACGAGGATCGCGCCAGACATCTTCCCGAGTACTGATCCTCGTGTTTTCCTCGCGGCAGAGGTAACAGACGAACTCGGCGATCTGGCAGATGTTAACTATTCTATCCTCCGTATCGCGCGACACGAGGTCCTCAATGTTGCCCCATTCTTTATCGTTGAGGATCGAGAGAGCCAGGCCAAAAGAGTTTCTGAATGTGATAATTTCACCGTGGTATTTTTCCCAGTTCCCTTCGGGAGTTCCACTGGTGAATGTGCGCGATATTTTATTTCTTTTGACCTTGTCGCGCAGGTGCTGCAGCCGTCGCCAATCCGGATTCAGCAGCCTCTCAAGTCGGCGCGCTTCCGGACGAAGAGAAAGCCGCAAAGAGGTTCGATCACTTACACGCATCTGAACGATCGTGGCCACCGCCGCAGCCACAGCGAGAATACCTGTCAGAAGCGTTTCGTGGTGTCCGATGAAATCCCAAAGTGTTTGAAATGCTTTTATGGGAACTGCAGAAAACACCAATACGAAGAGCACGAGCATAACCGCACTGGCGGCAATCCACTTCAACTTATCGCTAACGCTCAAGGCCCTCAGTTTCTTTATAGCGGTCATCGCTTTTGCCCCCCGAGAATATTTTGGTTCACGCAATCTGCCGTGTCGTGTGGGGCTTAACAATGACCATCCACCGTGCCATCTACGCAATCTCAATCAAATTAGGCCTTGATGATGAAAGCCGCCGTACAATCTACGAGCGCGTCACGGGCAAGCCAACGCTCACGCTAATGAGCGAAGCAGAGAAAGACGCCGTTGTCGCGGAGTTTCGGCGGCTTGGCGGCGACCGTCGGCCAGACGGCAGGAGGAAGCTCTCCGGTCCTTTTGCACCGAAACTTCAGGCGTTGTGGATCGGCGCCTGGAACCTTGGGATCGTCGAAAACCGCGACGACAAGGCGTTGCTTGCCTTCGTCAAGCGCCAGACCGGGATCGACCACACGCGGTTTCTCTATTACGACGATGACGCCGCCAAGGCGATCGAGGCGCTGAAGGCGTGGATGGCGCGTGAGGCGGGCGTGGACTGGCGCGTCCATCGCGACATGCCTCTCTGGCGGCAGGCGGAGGGCTACAAGATTGCCGTCGCGCAGTGGGCTTTGCTCCAGCAGGACCCCAAGGATTTTGTGACCGTGGTGTCGTTGCTCTGCGATGGTCAGCCGGACGACCTGAACCTGACGCGCGCTGAATGGATCAAGGTTATGAACAGTCTCGGTGGAGCCCTTCGGAAGATGAAGGCAGAGGCACGATGAGCGGTCGCCGTAACATGCCGGAAACCGGCTTCATCGTTCCGATCGTCACCGACCGCGCGGTGCTGCGCTTTGTCGAGCGCTTTCACGGCATCGATGTCGAGACCATGCGGCTGATGATCCAGAGCCGGTGCGTGGAGGGCGTCAGGTATGGCGCATCCGCCGTGATCTCCGATGGCGCGAAATTCATCCTGCGCGGCGATACCGTGGTGTCATGCTATCCGAAGCACTGGCCTTCGCGGGACTATCGCGAGGGAGGGGCCGATGGGTGATCCGATCCCGGCCAATCTGGAGCCCTATGTCGAGGTGCTTGGCGAGGACCTCGCCATCACCTTCTTCCTGAATTTTGGTGGCGCGCCTGCCTACCTCTCGGAAAACCCGCGCTCGGGCTCAGACCTTTCCCAGGTGATTGGGCCGGAGAAGGTCAAGGCTCTTGCCGAAACGCTCGGCGTGGGGCAACTATATCGCGTGCCGATCAACAAGGCATGGATCGCGCAACGCCTGAAAGCGCGTGGCTGGTCGGTTCTCGCGATCGCGCGCGAACTGCATGTTTCAGACGTTACGGTTCGCTCCTATCTGCGAACGGAAGACCGCCGCCAGCTCTCCCTCTTCGAAAAGAACTAGCCGGGTTCGCAAGCGTTTGCGACCTGTAATCGGCCTCTGAACGTTCAGACTGTCCGCAATTGATTGTGACTGGTTTTCACACGAATTGCGGAACTGCCGATGCGCCCCATCAACGAAATCATCATCCATTGCACCGACACGCCGGCGGGCCGGCCTGTCAGCGTCGCCGAGATCAACCAGTGGCATCTTGAGCGCGGCTGGTCGGGGATCGGCTATCACCGCGTCGTTCATCTCGACGGCCGCCGGGAAGCCGGGCGGCCGATCGAGCGGATCGGCGCACATGTCGCCGGGCACAACACCGGCACGATCGGCGTCGTTTATGTCGGCGGCAGGTCAGCCGATATGAAGCGCACCGCTGACACGCGCACCCTCGCCCAGGAAAAGGCGCTGACCGCAGAGATCATCGAACTGCGCGACCGGTTTGGGATCACCCGTATCAGCGGCCATCGCGACTATGACAAGGGCAAGGCTTGCCCGTGCTTCGACGCCCGCGCCGAGTATGGCCATCTGTTCAGCGGCATGAGCGATGTCATCCCCTATCAGGACAAAATGCTGCGGCGTGGCGATCGCGGCCTGGCCGTTGCCGCCTGGGTCGATGACCTTGCCCGTTACCGCGAACAGATCGGGCATGAATGGCCGGTCCAGCCCACTGACGCCTTCGACCACACGATCGAGATGGTGACGATCTGGTTCCAGAAGAGCCGCGGCATTGTCGCCGATGGCATCGTCGGCCCGCAGACGCGCGACGAGATGGAGCGCGCGCTTGCCGGTCAGCCGCCCTTCATGGCGCTTGCGGCATGAGGCGAACAATGATGCAGAAGCCGCATTACCGGTCCTCCAAGCGCTACATGCTGGTCTCGCAGATCGCCGCCTGGATCGTGATCTTCACCGTCGTGATCGCGGCCTGCCTGGACTCCGCCGGCGCGCTGTCGCTTGCGCCGACGGTCATTCCGATCATGGCCGGGCTGGTTGCCGCCATGCTCGGCATTCACCGGGTCACGGGCTCGAAGGACATGCAGACGCTTGCGCGCCAGAGACATGACCGAGGGGGCGAATAGCATTGGCCTGGCTCTCCGCACTTTTCTCGAAACGGATGATGCCCGTGATCCTGGTCGCAGCACTTCTGGCTGTTGCCGGCGTCACCGCGCGCACGGCCGTTGGCAAGGTTTCCGACATGATCGACGATCGGGTCGCGGCGGCAAAGGCCGAGCGCGATGCCTATTGGCGTGCCGAGGTGGCCGAGGCCAATGCCGCGCTTTCCGGCGCGATCGCCGAACTTGCCCGGCAGGCGATGCGCGCCGATGGCGAAATCCGGGCCGCCGAGGCCGCAGCGCACGATCAGCTCAAACAGATGGAGGACGACAATGCGGCATTGCCTGATGGCGATGGTTGCGGGGTTAGCGCTCGCCGCCTGCAGCTCCTCCCCCGATGATTCGGCCCCCGCGATCAAGCTGGTTCAAACGCCTGTCGAGGCGCCGGAAAGCGCCCGCCGACCATGCGCGCCGTTGCTTTCCGAACTGCCGGAGGAAGGTGACCTGTCGGAGCGGGAGGTCGTCGACAAATGGGGGAACGACCGCATGGCGGTGAAGATCTGCGATCAGCGCCGGGCCGGCGCGGTCGCGGCGATCGACGCGGCGAACGCCGCCCTAAGACAAGCAAGCGAGAGACAGCATGAACCGTGAAGCCAGGCTGGAGGCGGTCACCGAAGGCCACGACGCCGCGCGCCGGCGCAGGATTGAAAGCGCGCGCCGGGCGCTGGCCGCCTCAGGCGCGAAGGAATGCGCCGATTGCGGCGAACCGATCCCGGAGCCGCGTCGCAAGGCCGCGCCCTTCGCCAGGCGATGCGCGGCATGCCAGTCGGAGTGCGAGCGGGAGTTTTACTGCCGATGACCGTTGATCCGCTTCTGCCCTGGCTCACGGCCATCAACAGCCTGATCGCGCTCGGCTCGTTCATCTACGCCTGGCTGACGGCGCGGGCGAAGGGCAATACCGAGAAGCTCGCTGCGATCGAGAAGATCATGATCGAGCACGACCGTCGCATCCAAGAGATCGAGGGCGAGCTCCGACACCTGCCCGACAAGGACAGCGTCGTCGACCTGAAAATTTCCATGGCGAAGGTGGAAGGCGCGATGTCGGCGCTGACGGAGCGGCTCAGCGGCATGGGCGCCACCGTGACCCGCATTGACGATTATCTGAGGACGAGGGGTGAAGACTGACATGATTTCGTTTGAGGAGTATTCCGCCCGCGACGCGCGCCTGATCATCCTTCGCGGATTGTCGGTCGAGACCGACGGCACGCTGAACGAGACGCTACTGACCATGCTTCTGCGCACCTTCGGCCATAACCGCAGCCGCGATTACGTGCGCACGCAGATCCGCAAGATGGAGGAGCTCGGTGCGGTGACGGTCACGGAAGCCGGCAGCGTGCTGATCCCGTCGATCACGCGGGCCGGCCTCGATCACGTCGAGCGCCGTTCGATCATCGAGGGCATCGCCCGCCCCTCCCCGGAGGTCTGAGCCATGGCCAAGCGAGGACGCGGAAGGCTTTCGAACATCCAGCTTTTGCCCGAGCCCTGTGCGCCTACGGTTGCCTGGGCCTCGGCCGAGCTCAACAAGAACGATCGCACCCAGACCGATATCTACAAGGAGTTCGTCGCACGGCTGGAGGCAATCCATTCCGAGTTTCGCGGCGAGCTCGACTTCGATATCCCGTCGTTTCAGGCATTCAACCGCCATTCGGTGAAGCTTGCCGAGGCGACGGCGCGCATGAATGACGTCCGCCAGATCGTGTCATCGCTTGCCGAAAATTACGATCCAGAAGACAGCGATCAACTCACGATCATTGCGTCTGAGGCGATCAAGTCGCTGGTTATGGAGCTCTATATGGCCAGGCGCGGCTCCAGCATCGATCCGAAGGGGGCAATGGCGCTCGCCAATGCTCTGCGGTCGGCCGTGCAAGCACAAAGTGTTTCCACTTCGCGACGGCAGAAAGTCGAAGCTGAATTCGCCGAGAAGGCAAAGAAGGCTGTCCAGACGGTCGCCAAGACCAGAGGGCTGAGCGATGAGGCCGTTGGGGAGCTTCTCGACAAATTCCTTGGGGTCAATAAATGAGCGGCCCGATCTCCGAGGAAGAATGGGCGCTTGCCCGAAGGCAGTCGACCGATGCGGTGCTTGAGAGGATCGAGCGCCGCAAGGCTTTGCTGCCCTATCAGGCGCGCACGGTTTCGCTCCTTGAGGGCGTTTGCCCAGTCCTGTTCGTCGAGAAGTCGCGCCGGATCGGGCTCACCTGGGCCTGCGCGGCCTATGCCGTTTTGCGCGCGGCGCGCTCGCGCGAGGCCGGCGGCATGGATTTCATGTACATCTCCTATAGCCAGGAGATGACACGGGAATTCATCGACGCTGCCGCCATGTGGGCACGATCCTTCTCCTCGGCCGCGATGGAGATGGAGGAATTCCTCTTCGACGACAGCGACAAGGATGGCGAGCGCGCGATCCAGGCGTTCCGCATCAAGTTCGCCTCCGGCTTCGAGATCGTCGGGCTTTCGTCCGCGCCGCGCACGCTTCGCGGCAAGCAGGGCGTGGTGATGATCGACGAGGCGGCCTTCGTCGACAGCCTGGAGCAACTCCTTAAGGCGGCGCTTGCCTTCCTGATGTGGGGCGGCCAGGTGATCGTCTGCTCGACCCATGACGGCTTCGAGAACCATTTCAACGAGCAGGTTCAGGATATCCTCGCCGGGAAATCCAGCTATGAGCATATGAGGATCGATTTCGACGATGCGCTGCGCGACGGGCTTTACGAGCGCATTTGTCTCGTCACCGGCAAGGAATGGTCGCCCGAGGCCGAGGCCGCCTGGCGCGCCTCGATCATCAAGTTCTATGGCAGCGGCGCAGATGAGGAGTTGTTCTGCATTCCTTCGCTTTCATCCGGCGCCTATCTGTCGCGAGCGCTGATCGTGTCACGGATGCGCGATGATATCCCGGTCATCCGCTGGCATCCGCCGCAGGGCTTTGTCGACTGGCCGAAGGATCTGCGCGAGGCCGAGGTCGAAGCGTTCTGCAAAGAGCAGCTCCTGCCGCATCTTTCAAAGCTCGATCGTCATTACCGCTCCTGCCTCGGCCAGGACTTCGGGCGCACGGCCGACCTTTCCGTCATCCATCCGCTGCAGGTGCGCCCCGACCTGACGCTGGCGACGCCCTTTATCCTCGAACTTCGCGACGTGCCCTACACCTCGCAATTCCAGATCGTCTGCTTCATCAAGGCGCATCTGCCGCGCTTCTTCCACGCGGCTTTCGACGCAACCGGCAACGGCGCGGCGTTGGCGGAACTGGCGCGGCAGGAATTCGGCGCGGTCTACGTCTCGGAGATCAAGCTTTCGGAGGTCTGGTACATGGTCAACATGCCGAAGCTGAAGGCCGCCTTTGACGACGGGCTGATCGAGCTTCCGAAGGATGACGACATCCTCAACGACTACCGGGCGCTGAAAATGCAGCGCGGCATCGCCAAGGTGCCGGTCGATTTTCACAATATGGGCGCCGACGGCTTCGAGCGGCACGGAGACGCGGCCCCGGCCGGCGCGCTCGCGGTCTTCGCCAGCGAGCAGGACAGCGGCGAGATCGGCGCGGGAACGACCGGCGAGAGGCCGAGCGCCGAGCCCATGAGCGAATTCGGCAAGGGCTTCAACCTCGTCGATCGCCTCACCGATCTCTTCAGCTTCACGAGGTTCTGACATGGCAAAACCCGATCGCACCGAAATCGCGACGGCTGCAAGCGATCCGTTCATCCCGTCGTTTCAGGGCGTGCTGCAGCCGATGGACGAGGTGCTCGCCGCGCGCGGCGGCGCAAGCGCGCTCAAGCTTTACGACGAGATCAGGCGCGACCCGCACGCCCATGCCGTTCTCTCCAAGCTGAAGCTGGAAGTTGTCTCGCGCGAGTGGGCGGTGTTTCCGGCGTCGGAAGCGAGCGCGGACAAGAAGATCGCCGAGGCGGTCGAAGCCCAGCTCAAGGCGATCAATTTCGACAGGCTGACTCGCGGCCTGCTCGGCGCGTTCCTGAAGGGCTTCGCCGTTGCCGAGATCACTTGGAAGAGCGAGGCCACGGGCTGGAAGGCGACGGCCGTGAAGGTCAAGAAACAGCGCCGCTTCCGTTTCACCGTCGAGGGCGAGCTACGCATGCTGACCCGCTCCAGCACCATGGACGGCGAGGCCGTGCCCGATCGTAAGTTCATGGTCCATCGCCACTCGATCGACGATGACGACGACGACCCTTATGGCGTCGGCATTGGTTCGGTTCTGTTCTGGCCGGCCTGGTTCAAGCGGCAGGTGCTGGCGCACTGGCTGCGCGGCGCAGAAAAGCACGCGACGCCGACGACGCTTGCGCAATATAGCGGCGGCTTCGACCAGGCGAAGCAGGATCAGTTGCTCGATGCGCTGCGCCGGATGGCGAGCGACACCGGCCTTGCCGTGCCGGACACGGTCGAGGTCAGCCTGCTTGAAGCCAAGAATGCCGGCAATGGCGTCTTCGAGGCGCTGTCGCGCTATCTCGACGAGCTGATGAGCGAGGCGGTGCTCGGCGAAACGCTGTCGACCAATTCGGGCGAACGCGGCGCGCGCTCCCTTGGCGAAATTCACAACGAGGTCCGCATCGCAATCGCCAAGGCCGCGGCCGATCTCGTTTGCGAGACGGTGCGCGATACGCTGATCCGCTGGTTCGTCGAGTTCAATTGGCCGGGCGCGGCAATCCCCGAAGTTTGGCGCGATTTCTCGGAAGCCGAAGACCTCAACGAAAAGGTCGAGCGCGACAAGACAATCTACGAGATGGGGTATGAGCCCGAGGACGAGGACTATTTCAACGAGACCTATGGCGGTGCCTGGGTGAAGCGGAAGGCACCGGAACCGGCAGTCGATCCGAGCGGCAAGCAGCCGCCGAAAGCTGAAGTCGAGATGGACTTCGCCGAGCATTCTCACCCGCCGGATGCCGCGTTGGAGATCGCCGATCAGATGGAAGCGCTCGGCGATCCCGTCATCGCGGCGATGATCGCCGAGATCCGCAACCAGGTGAACACGGCAACCGACTTCGACGATCTGTCGCTTCGGCTCGCCCGGCTTTCGGCCGAAATGGACGTCGACGGTTTCGCGGAGCTGATGGAACAAGGCATGACGCTCGCCCGCCTAGAAGGCCACGACAGCGCGGGCTCCGATGGCTGATCAAATCCCGTTCAAGGAGGCGATCGATTTCCTCTCCGGCAAGGTCAACCTGCCGACGCGCCGCCATGACGACCTGAAACACGCCGCCCATGTCCGCGCCTTTTCCGTCGCCGGCGTGACCCGCGACGACATGCTAGCGGATTTCCGCAAGGCGATCGAGAAGGCGCGCGCCGCAGGAACCGGCCTCAAGGAATTCCGGAAGGACTTCGATGCGATCGTCGACCGCATGGGCTGGCGCTACAATTCGCACGGCAAGACCGAGGAAGAGCGTCGCGCCTGGCGCGCGCGGATCATCTACACAACGAACATGCGCACGTCCTACATGGCCGGGCGCTACAAGCAGCTCACCGATCCCGATGTCCTCAAATACCGGCCCTACTGGAAATACGTCCATTCGGGCGCGCTCCATCCGCGCAAGCTTCACCTCTCCTGGAACGGGCTTGTTTTGGCTGCGACCGATCCGGCCTGGCGGATCATGTTCCCGCCGAATGGCTGGGGCTGCGGCTGCGACATCGAGGCTTTATCGGAACGCCAGTTGAAAGCGCTCGGCAAGGATGGTCCCGACCAGGCGCCGGACCTTCGACCATACGAGGACGCGGATCCGCGCACCGGCGAACCCGAAACCCGTTATCCGGGGATCGATCGCGGCTGGGCCTACAACGTTGGCGAGGAATGGCTGCACGGCGTGGTGCCGCCGGAGCTGCACAAGCCGATCGAAGCTTACGGCAATGAGATCAAGCCCGCGGCGGACCTGCCGCCGCTACCCGAGCCGGTCAAAGCGCGCGCCGGCGATCTGATGGCAACCGGACTTGCGCCCGAAGCCTATGTCGAAGCCTTTTTGAAGGCGTTTCAATTCGACGATGAAGGCGGCTATTTCCGCGACAGAAGCGGCGGCATCATCACGATCGGCCGAGCGATGTTCGAACAGCGCAACGCCTTGGGCGAAGTGCTCGGCCTGAAGGCCGACAAGCGCGGCAGGGGCGCATACACGTTGCTCCTTGCCGACGCCATCAAAGAACCGGACGAAATCTGGGTGGACTGGGCGGCCGTCAAAAGCGGCGTCGTGCTGCGCCGGGCTTATCTGAAACGGGTCATTCTGCCGGACGGGCGGTCTCTTCTGGCCCGCTTCGAATGGACATCGAGGGGCTGGACGGCGGTTACCGGTCTCGACACGACCGACGCCTATCTCTCACAATTCAGGAAAGGCACGCTGCTCTACAGGCGCAAATAAAACGCGCCGTGTCGGGCGGCGCGCTCGGCGTCCGGCCTACGGAGGGCTCCCGAAAGCCTCGACCGGACACCGATAATATAAGGCAGGAGGCCTTGGTTCGCAAATGGCTGCAGCGACACTCACGATCCGCGACGAGACGATCGACGCCGGGCTCACGCGGCTTTACGAGGCCGCCGACACGATCACGCCGGCGCTGAAGAATATCGGCGAACATGAGGCGTCGGCCACGCGCCGGCGCTTCGTCGATGAGGAGGACCCGCAAGGCCGGGCATGGAAGCCGCTCAATCCGCTCTACCGGAAGACTAAGAAGGGCTCGGGCATCCTCAAGGGCGAAAGCCGGTCGCTGTCGCAGATCATCTGGCAACTGGTCGATGACACCTCGGTCGAGGTCGGCTCCAATGAAATCTATGCCCGCATCCACAATGAGGGCGGCGTGATCAAGGCGAAGGATGCGCCGGCGCTGGTGTTTTCGATGGGCGGCAAGACGATCAAGGTGAAATCCGTCACCATTCCGAAGCGACAGTTCCTCGGTCTTTCCGAAAAGGACCGCGCCGATATTCTCGACATCATCGAGGACCATTTCGCGCCGTTCGCGAGCGCGGAGTGAAAACCCTCATATTTGCCTCAGGACGCGCGAAGTCTCCCCTGCCCGCTTCGTCACCCGTAAAATTTGTCCGCGCGCGCCCAGCGGCTTTGAAAGTACTTCGAATTTGATCCGGCAAATGATTGTCAGGGGCGGTTTGCGGGTTTAAGACTGAAACCGGCCCTTGAGCCCAAATCGGGGCTCTCTCGCAAGGCGCTTGTGAATGTTTCGCGCCGACCGCCGCTGGCATTGTCGGCGGCATGAAAACATTCGAAATCTTCCGCACCGGCACCCATACCACATCGAAGGGCGAAACGCTCTCTTTCGGTGACGCCGATCTTGGCGCGATCGCCACCGGCTACGATCCGGAAGCCCATCTCGCCCCGATCGTCGTCGGCCATCCGAAACAGGATGCGCCGGCCTATGGCTGGATCAAGAGCCTGAAGGTCGAGGGCGACCGGCTTGTGGCCGAGCCCGATCAGCTCAATCCCGATTTCGCCGAACTGGTGCGCACCGGCGCCTTCAAGAAGGTTTCGGCCGCGTTTTATGCGCCGGCAAGCGCGGGCAATCCGACGCCCGGCCGCTATCACCTGCGCCATGTCGGTTTCCTCGGTGCGCAGCCGCCGGCCGTCAAAGGTCTGAAGCCGGTCGAGTTCGACGATGGCGACGCCGTCGTGATCGAGTTCTCCGATAGCGACCTCGTGTTCCGCAATGCCTGGGCGCTCGAAAGCCTCACCAAGCTGTTTCGCGGCCTACGCGACTATTTCATCGAAACCACCGACGCCGAGACGGCAGAAAAATTCCTGCCCGATTGGGAGATCGACGATCTCGCGCGGGCAGCGGCCGACATGCGCGCCGAGGGCCGCGCCCAGGAAACCCGGCCCGCCTTTTCCGAGACCACAACCGAGGACGACACCATGGACAAGACTGCCGAAGAGCGGCAGGCCGCGCTCGATGCGCGCGAGGCCGAGCTCAACAATCGCGAGACCGCCTTTGCCGAGAGCGAGCGCAAGCGCCGCGCCGATGACGATGCGGCCTTCGTAAGCGGGATCGTGAAGGACGGCCGTCTTCCGGTCGGCCTGCAGGCGACCGCGACCGCGCTGTTCTCCGAGCTTGGCGACGACGATCTCACCTTCTCCGAAGGCGACGAGACGGTCGAGACCTCGCCGCGCGCGGCCTTCCGCGACCTGCTCGCCAAACTGCCCAAGCCGCTGATGACCGGCGAGTTCGCAACCGGCGACGGTCCGGACTTCTCCGACCCGGTCTATGTCGCGAGCGCCATCGAAACCGAAATCGCCAAGGCGGCCGAAAAGGGCGAGACCCTTTCCCCGGCCCAGGCCGCGATGCGCCTGACGGCGCGCAACTGAGGATTTTTTCATGACCCGTATCGTCAAGACCTTCGTCGCGGCCGGCGCAATCGGCCACCGTCGCCTGGTCGCCTTCACCGCCAATGACGGCGAGGTCGCGCTCGCCACCAGCCCGGACGATCCGATCTCCGGCGTCGTCGACTTTCCCTCCGGCGCGACAGCCGGTCAGCGCATCGATGTCGTGCTGTTCGGCCCGGCCGAGGTGGTCTGCGGCGGCGACATCACGCCGGGCGATCCGATCACGGCCGATGCCGACGGCGCGGCGGTCGCGGCAGCGCCTGGCGCAGGCGAGAATGTCTCGCTCGCCGGCTTCCTGCTCTCCGGCGCTGAAAGCGGCGATTTCGCCCGCGCCATCGTTCAACGCGGCACGCTGACTGGCGTCGCGGCCTAACCCTAACCTTTCCCAGGAGCAATCAATGTCCGGTCAGCCCTTTCCCGTCGATCCCGTCCTTGTCGGCATCGTCCAGGCTTACAAGAACGGCGCGCTCATCGCCGATCAGGTTCTTCCGCGCCTCAGCCCGCTTTTGCCGCGCGAGCAGTTCAAGTGGTGGTTCTTCGACTTCGGCCAGTTCATCACGCTGCACGACACCAAGGTCGGCCGCAAATCCTCGCCGAACGAAGTCGAGTTCGAGGCGAAGGAGAAGGAGGACCGCACCGAGGATTACGGCCTTGATGACGTCGTCCCGATCGCCGACAGCGCCAATGCGCCGTCCGGCTACGATCCCCGCGCCTTCGCCGCCCAGCGTCTTATCGATCTGGTGCTGCTCGATCGCGAGGTACGCGTCGCAAATCAGGTCTTCGATCCCGATCTTTACGGCGACGACAACAAGGAAACGCTTGCCGGCGCGGACAAGTGGACGAGCCCGGACTCCAAGCCGATCATCGCCTTTGCCGAAGCGGCCGACAGCATGGTCGTGCGCCCGAACAATGCGGTGATGGGACGCGGCTCCTGGACGGCGCTGCGCACCAATCAGAGCGTCTTGCGGGCGCTTACGCCATCGGGTGCTGCCGACGGCTACGCCAATAAGCGCGCGGTCGCCGATCTGCTTGAGCTCGACGACATCATCATCGGCGAAGGCTGGGTGAATATCGCCAAGCCCGGCCAACAGGTCGAGCGCCGGCGCTGCTGGGGCAATCACTGCACGCTGTTCCACAAGGCAGGCCTTGCCGACAGCGTCTCGGCCGTTCCGACCTTCGGCTGGACGGCGCAGTTCGGCACGCGGGTTTCCGGATCGATCCCGGAACCGAAGATCGGCCTGCGCGGCTCCGATCGCGTCCGCTCCGGCGAGAGCGTGAAGGAAGTCATCTCCGCGCCGGACCTCGGCTACTTCTTCGAAAACGTCGCCTGACGCGCAACGCCCGGCCTTGATCGCCGGGCGCGGCCAAACCCGAGAGCTGGAGCAGACAATGGCACGACAGAAACAGACCGCTACGCCCAAGGCTGAGGAAACGGTCAAGGCGGATGCCGATAGCGACATCAAGAAAGCCACCGATACAGAGGCCGCTCAGGCCAATGATGCGAACACCGAAGCGGGCGCCGGTTCTCTCGGTCCGTCGGATGCCGGAAAGGAAGACCCCCAGACAAGCGCCGAGCAGGCTTCGGCTGAGCCGAAGACAGACAGTTCGACAACGGAGGCTGATCCGCTCGGTGAAAAGACGACGAAACCGCCGGAAGAAACAGCGTCGCCTGCAGAAAAGACCAGCGCAGGCTTGAGCCACGACGAGGCAAACGCGTTCCTCGAAACCGTGCTTGGCACCAAGAAGAAGGAGAACCGGCGTCGCTTTGTGGTTCTGAAGCCGGTTCGCTTCAACGGCAAGCGCATCCCGCGCGCCGGCCGCCTGTCGGTCACTCGCGCCGGCCATGACGAGCTCGCGAGCCTCGGCGCGGTTTCGCCCATCTGGGATCACGGTACGGCGATCGAGACGGAGTGAGCATGGACTACGCCACCCTCGACGATCTGATCGAACGCGCCGGCCAGGACGAAATCCTGATGGTGGCCGATCGCGATGGCGATGGCGTTGCCGATCCCGACGTGGTTGCCAAGGCGATCGCCGATGCGGCAAGCGCCATCGACGGCTATCTCGCCGTGCGCTATCGCCTGCCGCTCGCCATCGTTCCGTCGCAGGTCAATGGCTGGGCAGTCTCGATCGCTCGCTATCACCTCCACCGCGACGGCGCGCCCGATCATGTGGTGCGCGACTGGAAGGCCGCGAACGCCGATCTCGAAAAGGTCTCGTCCGGCCGGATCAGACTGCCGCTCCCGGGCGGCGATGATCCCTCGTCCTCAAAGTCCGGCGATGTCGGGATCACCGGGCCGGAACCGGCCTTCTCGAAGGATCGCCTGGGAGGCTGGTTATGATCGCCGAGATCGTTGCCCGGCTGAAGGACGCCGCGCCGGAGCTCGCCGACGCGTTGCCGGCCGAGGACATCGAGCGGCTCACCAAGGCAACGGCGCCGAAGAGCGGCACGGCCTTCGTGCTGCCCTATCGCGAGCGCGCCGAGCCGAACCAGCGCGCCACTGGCGGACACCTGCAGATGGTGGCGGTCCAGTTTCTGGTCGCCTTCGTCATCCGCCAATACGACGCACGCGGCGGCAAGCGGGCGCGTGCCTTCGACGATTTCCGCTCCGCGATCGAGCGGGGGCTTGCCGGCTGGACGCCGCCCTCGGCCGAAGAGCCGCTGGAGCTCGTCGGCGGACAGGCAACGGCGCTTGGCAATGGCGCGAGCATCTATGTTCAGACCTGGCAGACAAGCCGGTTTCTTGAAGGGAGCGACACGTGAAACGACCGACCAAAGGCGGATGCTACGTCCGCGATCCGAAGACCGGAAAACTGATGCCGGCGGCAAAGCCGGAGCCGAAGACCGAACAGGAAACCCGCTCTGAGGCTTCGGCCGAGACGACGAAGAACAAAGGAGCCTGACAATGGCCGTTCGCCGCTACAAGAAAATGGCCGCCCTGGTGAAGATCGAGGAGGACTATGCCAGCGATGCCGCGCCGGCAGCCGCCGACGCGATGATCTTTTCCAATGTCACCTTCACGCCGCTTGAAGGCCAGGAAGTGAACCGCGACCTGATCCTGCCCTATCTCGGCAATCAGGGCATGATCATCACCGGCCAATACGCAACGCTGCAGTTCGACATCGAGATCGCGGGCTCGGGCACCGCAGGCACCGCCCCGAAATATGACGCGATCCTGCGGGCCTGCGGTCTCGCCCAGACGGTCACGGCCGCCACCTCCGTCGAATATGAGATCATCGAGGATGAAGAGGAGTCGGCCTCGATCTATTTCATCTCCGACAAGGTCCAGCATGTTCTGCTCGGCGCGCGCGGCACGGTGCGGCTAAACTTCACGCCGTCGCAAATCCCGCACTACACCGTCACCATGACCGGGCTGATCGGCACGATCTCGGATATCGGTGCCATGCCGGCCGCGTCCCAGGCCGGCTGGAAGACGCCGCTCGCGGTCTCCAAGGCTAACACGACGATGACGCTTCACGGCTGGTCGTCCGTCGCCGAAAGCCTTGCGCTCGATCTCGGCAACACGGTCACGCCGCGCTTCCTGATCGGTGACGAACTGGTGGCGATCTCCGATCGCTCCGCGACCGGCACGGCCGTCGTCGAGGCCAAGAGCCTTTCCGAGATCAACTGGTTCGATGCCGCCCGCAACCGCACGCGCGGCGCGCTTTCCCTCGTCCATGGCACGACGGCCGGCAATATCGTCGAGATCGCGGCACCTGCGGTCGAGATCGGCAAGCCGACGCAGGGGCAGACCAACAACATCGTCAACTACTCGCTGCCGCTTGCCCTCTGCCCGGTCGCGGGCCTCGACGAGCTGAAGATCACCATCCGCTGAAGCCGCTTCAAGCGTCCTTCAAAGCCCCTTTGAAGCCCTTTCGAAAAGAGAGCCGTCATGAAGTTCATCCTCAACGAAACCAATCGCTACTGGTGGCCGGTCAAGGTGCGCATGCCCGACACCGACAATCCCGGCAAGTTCGCTACCTATGAACTGGAAATCCTGTTCGAGCCGGAAAGCCAGGACAAGGCGATCGCCCGCCTCGAGGCGGCCGCCAAGCTGACCGCGCCGCGCGAGCGCATGGAGCATGAGCGCAAGCAGCTCTTCGACGTCTGCAAGGACTGGCGCGGCGTCGAGGATGACGACGAACGCGCCCTCACCTTCAATGCCGACAATTTCGGCCGCGCCATCAATCAGTCCTGGTTCCGGCAGGCCGTCTACAACGCCTATGCCGACAGTCTGAACGGCGAGGAAGCCCGCCTGGGAAACTGAAGCGGGCGGCCCGCGCCTGGGCATTGGCGCGGGTCGGCAGGTCGGAAGCGCGCGCGCCGGTCACGATCGATGACGAAACGGCGGCGGATTTTCAGAAAATGGGCGTGACGGTCGAGGTCGCGCCGGATGCATTTGAGGCCGAGGCAATCGAGATCATGGCGGACAATCGCGACAGCATGCTGGGCTTTCTGGCCGTCGAGACGCAGTGGCGCGTCGCGGCGACCATGGCCGGCATGATCTGGCTCGGGCTCGATTACAACGCCGTCGACGTCGCCATGCGCCGGCAGGCCATGCCCGACGCGGTCTTCGCCGATCTTCAGACCATGGAAGCCGAAGCGCTCGGCGTCTTGAACGGAGGCGAGTGATGGCCCAGCCGATGAAAGCCTCGATCCTTCTCGCCGTCGATAATTCAGATGCCCGGCGCGGTCTCAAAGAGACGCAGAGCGATTTCGATGCGACGGGCGCCGCAGCGCGATCGGCCGAGCCGCATGTCCAGCGCCTGGTCGAGGCGACCACCGGGCTCGGTCGCGCGCAGAGCACAAACCGCAATCGTGGCGAAGATATTGCGGCCTATGGCGCTCAGCTCGACGGTCTGCGCGCGAAGTATAATCCGCTCTTCGCGGTCACCCAGCGATACAAACAGGAGGTCGCCGAGATCCGCGAAGCGCAGCGGCTCGGCGCGATATCGACGGATGAGATGACCGCCGCGATCAGCCGGCAGCGCCAGGCGACGCTTGCATCGATCGACGCGATCAAGGGCCGCAACACGGCAACTGCCCTCGCCGGCCTTCCCGGCCTCAACGACAATGGCGCGCGCTTTCGCCGGCAGAACCTGACCTATCAGCTCTTCGATATTGGCCAGACGGCCGCCATGGGCATGAACCCGGCGATGATCATGGCGCAGCAAGGCCCGCAGATTGTCCAGCTCTATGCCGGTCAGGGCGGCGTCAACATGGCGCTGAAGGATTTCGGGTCGATCCTGGGCGGGCTCACGCGACTGATCAATCCGGTCACGCTCGGCATTGGCGGGCTGACGGCCGCCGTCGGTCTCGGCGCCGCCGCCTACGGCTCCTATCTGTCGTCGACAAAGGCGGTCGAGACGGCCGCCTCCGGTCTCGGTCGCACGGTAGCGGGCACGGCCGCGGAAATGCAGACCTCGGCCGAAGCCGGCGCCGCGGCGGCGGGCATATCGGTCGCCGCAGCGCGGTCGATGCAGACGGCGTTCCTGCGCACCGGCAAGATCGGATCGGAGAACTTCGAGAAGCTGATCGGTCTTTCCGACGACTTCGCCGCGACCATGGGATTGGCCACGGCCGAGGCCGGCGATGCGCTCGCCGACCTGTTTTCGGATCCCGCCAAGGCGGCCGACACGTTGTCGCGGCAGTATAACCTGATCGATGCCGCCACGGCCCGGCAGGTGCGCAACCTTTCCGCACAGAACCGGCTAATCGAAGCCCAGGCGCTGATCCTCGATCAACTGCCTGGGAAACTCGCCGATGCCGGCGAGGCCTCGACGCGCCTCGGCCGGGCTTGGAAGTCGATGCGGGAGGATGCCGCCAATCTGTTTGGCGCGGTCGGCGCTGGCGTGAATTATATGATCGACGGCCCTTCCGACGAAACGCGGCTGGAGCGGCTGCGCGAACAGCAGGCCGAGCTCTATGAGCGGATCAGGCGTCCTGATGACGGCCTTCTCGCCGGCGCCGTTCGCGGTCAGATGTATCGCGACGTCGCGGAGATCGAGCTACAGATCGGCGTTCTGACATCACGCTTGAATGATGCTGAGGCGAAGCGCGCGGAGGCCGAGGCGCGCCAGCGGGTGACCGCCGCCTCGACGATCGCCGACGCATCGCCGGCGCTTTCGACGATCAATCAGGTCGAGGCCTATCAGAACCAGATCGCCGCCCTGCAGAGCGGGATCGGCAGTCTGACGCCCGCCGACATCGATGCCGGCGAAGGCGATCGTCTCAACAAGGCGCTCGAAGCCAAGGAGCGCGCGCTTGACGGGCTTTTGACCAAACAGCAGCGGCTCAACGATCTCGACCGGCTCGATATCCAGATCGCCAATGAACGCAATCCGGTGCTGCAGGCGGAACTGGAGGCAAGACGCAAACGGCTGGAGT
This sequence comes from Martelella mediterranea, assembly GCF_021021415.1. GTDB lineage: Bacteria > Pseudomonadota > Alphaproteobacteria > Rhizobiales > Rhizobiaceae > Martelella > Martelella mediterranea_C. The sequence continues at coordinate 31,570 of NZ_JAINWJ010000016.1, forward strand.
TGCAGGGTCAGGAGATCGACCAGGCGACGGCTGATGCCGAGGTGCAGCGCGCCTATGACCGGGTCATCGAAAGCACGATCGCTGGCGGGAAAGCCCAGATCGACCAGATCAACGCCGAGACCGAGATCCGCGCCGGTCTCAACGCCCAGGTCGCCGCCGGCGCGCTGTCCGCGGCCGACGCCAATCGCATCCTGCAGGAGGAGCTGCAGCTCCGGCCCATGATCGCCGCGGCCGCCGAGGCCGAGGGCGAGGAGAAGCGCAGGCTTGAAGGGATCGTCACCGGGCTGGAGGAGGCTTATACGGCGGCGGCTGAGGAAGCGCGCGCTGAAAGCAATCGCGATGCGATCAGGACGCGTCAGGAAAGCATAGCCGGCCTGAAGCTCCAGCTCGCTCTGATCGGCGCGACCTCGGCCGAGCGGCGCCGCGCGATCGCCGTCTTCGAGGAACAACAGAAACTCACCCGCGAGGGCATCGCGCTCGATAGCGCGGCCGCGCAATCCCGGCTGGGTCTTGCGGCGGCCGAGGCCGAGCTCGCGACCGCCATCGAGCGGGCCGAAGCCAGTCGCGATCGCGCGCTGAACCATGCCGAAAGCATTGAGCAGCTCCGGGCCGAGGCCGCCCTTATCGGCGCCAGCGAAACCGCCCGCCAGCGCGAGCTTGCTGTGCTTGAGGAAATGCAGGCAATCCGCCGCGAAGGTCTTTCGATCGGCGGCGAAGAGGCCCAGCAGCGCATTCAGAATGTCCGGGTCCTGGCCGACGAGACGAGCCAACTGGAGCGCATGCGCGACGCCTGGGGCGAGGTCAAATCCGCCGGCGAAAGCGCGATCGACGCGATCTTCAACTTCGAGGATCTGAAGGATGGCGATTTCGGCTCGATCTTCGACAATCTGACGTCGTCGCTCGGTCAGACCTTGATGGACCTGACCATCAACAACCCCCTGAAGAACAATTGGCTTGGCACCAATTACGGCACGCTTGGCGACGTGATGAACCGGCCGGGGGGCGGCCTGTTTTCCGCGTTCACCGGACAGAGCGTCGGGGCGATGAACGTCCAGGCGGCGAGCGTGATCGTCAATGGCGGGATTGCCTCCGGCGCGGGCGGGCTGCTTTCCGGCTTTGCCGCGAACGATAATGCCGCGGGTCTCGGGGGCGGTCTGGCGGCGAGCGGCGTGGACAAGGCGTTCGGCCTGCTCGGCGCGACCGAGAGCAACGGCCTTTCGGATATCAATGCGTTTCTCCGCGCCGGCGGCGTCGATATCAATGCCGCGCAAACGCAATGGTGCGCGGGCTTCGTCAATTCCGCCCTGGCGCAGGTCGGCATTGACGGCTCGGGCTCGCTGGTCGCGAACGCCTTCCAGAATTGGGGCGTTCAGGTCGATCCCACGAGCCTGATGCGCGGCGACGTTCTCTTGAACACGCGCGGCCTCGGCGCCGGCGAGATGGGCGGGCATGTCGGCCTTGCCACCGGCGCGTCGCGCCTGCTCGATAGCGGGCTGCAGCTTCAGATGCTCTCCGGCAACACGTCGAACGGCGTCGGCCTGACCTGGGCAAATGCCGCCGATCTTCAGGTCCGCCGCGCGACCGAAGCCGCCAATGCGCTTTCCGGCCTTGCCGGCAATGCAGGGGTCGCCACCGATGGACTCGGCACGCTCGGAAACGGCCTCAACCAGTTCGGCGGACTTCTCTCCTCGTATCAGCCTTCGAGCGGCGGCGGCGGCGGTCTGCTTTCGGCGCTCGGCTCGCTCTTTGGCATCGGCGGCGGAACCTCGCAATTGGACATCGCGCGGGCGAACGTCCTCGCCGGAACAGCCGGGCTTTACGATCGCGGCGGCTATACGGGTCCCGGCGGCATTCATGAACCGGCCGGCGTCGTGCACAAGGGCGAAGTCGTCTGGTCGCAGAGCGATATCGCCCGCGCTGGCGGCGTGCGCGTGGTCGAGGCGATGCGGCTTGGCAAGCGCGGCTATGCCACTGGCGGCGTTGTCGAAAGCCTGCCCTTTTCCGCGCCAGCCTCGAACGACAATACCGATTCTTCGGCCCGGCCGACAATCGCGATCAGCATCTCGCTTGAGGGCGCTCAGGGCGATAGGGAGATCGAGCAGAAGTCGCGGCAGGCCGCCTATGCCGGCATGAAGCAGGCGCTCGATGAATATGACGCGCAGTTCAATGACAAGGTCGCCGCCGCCGTCGATCGGCCGAGGTGGCGCTGATGATCCATCCGCTTGCCGCCATCTTCGACCGTCTGCCGATTTCGGGCTTCGAGCTCGACATCAAGCGCAATGACGAATTGTCCGGACAGGGCTCCGGCGCGCTGCTCGGCGTCGAGCTCGCCCCGCCGCTCTGGACCGCGACGATCACGCTCGGCGATGCCCGCAACAACGAGCTGAAACAGGCAGCAGCCCTGATCCGCGCGCTTGGCGGCATGCGCGACGCCTTCATGGTCTGCGATCCGACATCGCTCTGGCCTCAGGCCGACTTCAAGGGCGCGGCGCTCGCGGGCGCGAATGTCCATCTGCGCACGGTCGGCGCCGATCGGTCGGTGGCGCAGCTTTCCGGTTTTCCGGCTGGCTATGTGATGACCGTCGGCGACAAGCTGCAGCTCACCGACGGCGCGCTTCTCAGCTATCACGAGGTCCGCGCCACGGTCGCCGCCAATGGCGCGGGCGCGATGAACCTTCCGGTCTTTCCGATGTTGCCTTTCTCGCTCACCGCTAATGCCGTGGTCACGCTGATCCGCCCGGCCTTCGCCGCGATCGTTTCGCCGGGCGGCCACAAGCCCGGAACGGCCTCCTCGGCGCTGACGCGCGGCGCGCAAATCGAGATCATCCAGAAGAGGAAGCCGTCATGATCTATGCCGATCAGGCGATCATCGCGGCGCTGGAGAACGCCGCCGAGAACGGGCTCTCGGAGCGCAAGCTCGTCTATGTCCACGCCCGCGATCGCGTCACCGGCCTTGTCACGGGAATGGGCGTCTGGGCGGGTGATGAGGACCTTTCGATAGCCGTCGCCTCCGGCCTGACGGGCGCTGCCGAGACGCGCGCCTATTATGGTGGCGGCACGCTGATCGATGTCGGCAATATCGTCTGCGCCACTGACATGACCATCCGGCCACTGACGATCCGCCTGTCGCAGATCGCCGACGTCGCCCAAGCCTTGTTGCGCACGCTCGATATCCGGCTCGCCCGCGTCGAGGTCCACACGCTCTATCTCGATCCGGCCACCGGCGCGATGATCGGCTCGCTGCTCGATTTCGTTGGCGAGGTCGACAAGGCCCCGCTTTCGACGCCGGCCGCTGGCGACGAGGGCGCGATCGCGCTCACCTGCGTACCCGACCTGATGTCGATGCTCACCCGCATCAATCCCCGCAAGAGCTCCTACGAGGACCAGAAGGCGCATGCAAACGGTGACGAGTGGTCGCTCTACGCCTCGACCGCCGGCGACTGGACGATCTGGTGGGGGCAGAAAGGCGAATGACCATGCTCGATCTGACACGACGGCCCGACTGGCGGCCGAGGCTGTTCGCATTTGTCTCCGGCCTGAAGGCGCTGCGCTTCAGGTGGGGCAGCGATGATTGCTACGTCACGCTTGCCGCCGGCGCGGTCGAGACCATGACCGGCGCGGATCCGGCCGCGCCGCTTCGCGGCCGCTATCATGATGCTGTCAGCGCCGGGGCACTGCTGGCCGAACTGGGCCACCAGGACCTTTCCGGCCTGATGCGCTCCATGATGCCCGAAACGCCGATCGCCATGGCCCGCATCGGCGACATCGCGTTCGTTGCCGACGATAACGAGGTCGGCGGCGCGCTGGGCGTTGTAATTGGCGCGCGGATCGTCGTGCTGCGCCAGATCGGCACGGGCACCATGCCGCTGCTTGCCGCTCAAACGGCCTTCAAGGTGGGCTGATGCGCGTTAAGACCCTCCTCACGCTTATTGCTTTTCTGACGCTCGGAGCCGCGCCGGCGCATGCCGCGCCGGTGTTCGGCGCGGTCATCGGGATATTTCAGGCGGTCGGCGCGTTCGCGGCGTCGAGCTGGATCGGAGGGCTGATCGTCAATGTCGCCTTCGGCGCGGTCACCAATCTGATCTCCCGCGCCTTCGCCGGAAAGAAGAAATCCGGCCAGCAAAGCTTCGGCGTCAAGCTCTCCATGGAGACCGGCGACGACAAGCCGCTGTCGGTCGTGGCCGGCCGATCGGCCACCGCCGGCAAGCTCAAATATTGGGGCACGTGGGGCAATGATGGCGAGACGCCGAACGCCTATCTGACCAAGGTGCTGGAGATCGGCTCCCTGCCGTCCTTCGCCGGCGGCCAGGCGCTTGAGCATCTCTGGATCGACAGCGACAAGTGCACGATCCTTTACGGCGAGTCCCACGGCGACGGTCGCGGCTATCCGATTTCGGAGTTTCGTAAGGACGGCAAGGATCACGCCTGGGTGCGTTATCTCGATGGCGCCCAGACGGAGGCCGACGCCTTTCTGCTCGCAAAGTTCGCCAACGTCGAAAAGCCCTATCGTCCGTCCATGATCGGCCGGGGCAAACAGGCCGTCATCGTCACGTTCCGCAAGAACGACGATCTCTTTTCCGGCAATCCGGCCGTGCTCGTCGAACCGCCGCCGCTGCCCTTCTACGACCTGCGCTTCGACGATACCGTCGGCGGTTCCGGCCCGCAGCGTTTCGACAATCCCGCGACCTGGACGCCCACGCTCAATCCGGCGGTGATCGCCTACAACATCGCGCGCGGCATGCGGCACGCCGGCGGCTGGCTTTACGGCGGCCAGAATGTCGAGGCGCTCCGGCTTCCGCCGTCCGACTGGATGGCGGCCGCCAATGAATGCGACATGGCGGCACACGGCACGCCGCAATATCGCGCTGGCATCGAGATCGACGTCAGCGCCGAGCCGCTCGACGTGCTGGAGCAGTTCCGGCTTGCCTGCAACGGCATCTTCGTCGAGGGCGGCGGCGTGCTGAAACTTGCGGTCGGCGGGCCGGGCGCGGCCGTCTATGCCTTTACCGACGCCGACGTGATCATCACCAAGCCGCAGCAGCTCGATCCCTGGCCGTCGCTGTCAGACACCCACAACACGATCTCCGCCTCCTATCCCGAACCGGGCGACAAATGGGCGCGCAAGGACGCGCCGGAATATGCCCAGGACGCGGCGGTTGCCGCCGATGGCCGCAGCCTGGCGCAATCGGTGACGTTTGCCGCCGTGCCGTGGTCGGAGCAGGTTCAGCATCTGCAAAAGACCATGATCGAGGACGGCCGGCGGATGCGCGTTCACACCCTCGTTCTGCCCCCGCCCTCGCGCCTGCTTGAAGCCGGAGACGTGATCGCCTGGACGAGCGCGCGCAACAATTACCAGGACAAGGCTTTCCAGATCACCACGCTGACGCGCCTGCCGGGCTCGCTCAGCCAGGTCACGATCAAGGAGATCGATCCCGCCGACTACGATCCGCCGGCGATCGTCATTCCGCCGACGACCGGCCTGCTCGGCCGGGGAACGCCGCCGGTGCAGATCATGAAGGGCTGGACCGTGGAGCCCGCCTCCATGGCCGATGGCAATGGCGTCGGCCGGCTGGCCGCGATCAAGGTCTCCTGCGGCGCGGGCATTGATGGCGTGACGGCCGTCGTCGTGCAGGTGCGGGTCCGCGACACCGGACAGATGCTGTTTTCCGGACATACGACGGCCTATGAGGAACCCTATTCCTGGCTGATCGGCCCGCTTCCGTCCAAGACATGGGTCGAGGCGCGCGGCCGCTTTATTTCCGATCTCGTGCGGAACCAGTCATGGTCCGACTGGCTGGAAGTCGAGACGCCGAATGTCATGGAGGACCTTGGCGTCAGGCTGGATACCGTCGGCGAGGATGTCCGCAAACGCTTCGAGGAGCTACAGGCCGATCTCGACCGCACGATCAGGCGCTCGTCAGAACTTGCCGCGGCGCTTTCGCTGCAAGGGTCCGTCGGCCTTCTCGACCGTCAGGTCTTGCGCCAGCAGAGCGGCGAGGCGCTGGCGCAGATCATCGAGGAAAAGCTGGTGCGCGCCAGCGAGGATGAGGCGCTTGCCCAGACGCTTGAACTTGTCGGCGCCGAGATCGTCGACGTCTCGGCATCGGTTGTCGAGGAACGCCAGGCGCGGGTGACGGCCGACGAGGCGATCGCGCAGCAGACATCGGCCGTGACCGCGCTGCTGAACGAGAACTTTGCGGCCGGTCAGGTGAAGTTCGCAGCAACCGCCAATCAGAGCGGCGTCAATGCCCGCTTCTCCGTCCTTCTGAGAGCCGGCACGAACAGCGGCTATCACGAAAGCGGCCTCTACCTCGAAATTTACACCGAGGGCGGCGTTCAGCGCTCGCGCTTTGCCGTCAACGCCGACCAGTTCGTGGTGCTCAACAATGGCCAGCGCCCCTTCCTGTTCGAAGGCGGCGTCCTGAAGCTCAACGCCAGCCATATCGGCACGATCGTCGCCGGGCTGTTGCGCGGTTCCAGCGGCAAGACGCGGCTCGATCTCGACAATGACTACCTTTCGGTGAGCGACTGATGGCGACGCGATTTCTCATGACGGCCGGCCGCATCCTGCTGACCAAGTCGGGGTATGACGCCTATGACGGCGGGATTTCCGATCGGCACAAGCTGTTTGACTCCAACTGGAATTTCTCGGGCGTGCTGATCGCGGCCGGGACCGTCACGGACCCGGCGCCGGTCAACGGAAACGACGGCCTGACCTCGACATCATCGCCGCTTCTCATCCATTTCCCCTCGCCCGGCTATGTGCCGGCCGCCTATGTCACGTTCGAGAACCAGGGCGCGAGCACGCCTTATGACGGCGCGGGCTTTGGCGAGCTGCGGGTCGAAGACAGCACAGTCGAGGACGGCTCCAGGGTCTATGCGGATCGGCTCGAGCTTTCCCGGCCATCGATCTCCGGCGGCGGGTATCGCAGATATCGCGGCCTGATCCACTATCGCGTGTTCGGGGTCTGACGATGGCAAGACGCATCATCATCGGCAGGCATCCGGGCTTCGGCGTTGCCGGCGCGTTTTTGAGCCGGCCCGGCGACGACGTCGTCAACCCGACCGGCGCGCTGCTGCTCGACTCCCGTTACCAGAATGTAGCCGTGCATGCCGAGGGACGCTTTCGCATGGGCCGCACCACTGGCAACGGCTACTCGACATGGTGGGCAACGGTCAATTTTCCCGACCTTGGCTATAGGCCGCTGTTCTACGGGTCGATGACCTACGCCAATCCGCACAACGCCAACGCGGTTCCGGTCGACTCCAGCTATTACCCGACAAGCAGTTGCGTCAATCGCGACACGACCCTCGGCGAGGTCCCGTTTTCCTTCGGCGTCTGGCTGGAGAACAACTGGACGATTAAGGCCAAGGCTTACGCCGACACCGGCCCGCGCAACGCGGATTTCGACTTCTATTACATCATCCTGAAGAGGGCGACATGACGCGGCGGGTGTTCATCGGCAATGACAATGGCGCGTTCCGCTTTCGCGTCTCGATGCCCGGTCACGATGCGCTGACGGCGGCAGACCAGCATCTGACCATCAAGGAAGGCATGCGGCCGCTGACGCCAAAGGAGGTGGTGACCGCCTGGGTTGCCGCACGCTCCTCCGGCGGCCCGCCCTCCACCGTGATGATCAACACGGCAAAAGACTACGCGCTGCCGCCCTTCATCGTGCTCAAGGCAACGGACAACACCATTCCCGGCGAGAAGACCTTCTACGCCCGCTTCGAGCCCTATTACGACCGGCTCAGGCTCTACAACATGCTCGGCCGGCCGCTGACCATCTCCGCATTCATCTTCGACGAGGTTATCTGATGACCGCTTACGCCACAGGCACAATCACGCTCACCAATGGGTCGGCCGCCGTCACCGGAACCGACACCGGCTGGGCCACGGCTCTGGTCAAGGGTGGCGTCATCTATCCGCAGGCGGCTGGAAACCCGCTGCCGATCGCAAGCGTCGACAGCGACACGACGATCACGGCCGCGACGGAGTGGGTCGGCGCTTCCGGGACCTATGCCTACGCGCTGGCACGGCAGGATGACGCCAATCAGGTGATCGCCAATGCGGTGGCGCTGGCGGACTATATCCGGCGGCTCGATAACGCCGCGCTTTCCGCGCTCTCCGGCCTCGTCCCGGCGGCCGACAAACTGCCGTACTTCAGCGGCGAAGGCTCCGCCGCGCTCGCGACGATCACGACATTTGCCCGGACCCTTCTATCACAAACCGACGCCGCCGAGGTGATGACCACGCTGGGCATAACTGCTTTCGCCGGGACCCTGCTGGGTGATCCCGATGCGTCGACGATGAGGCAGACGCTTGGCCTTGAGAAGCAGGCGGCAGGCCAAGTCGCGTTCTTCGGAATGACAACGGCGCCGACTGGCTGGTTGAAGGCAAATGGCGCGGCGGTGTCCCGCACGTCTTATTCGGCATTGTTCGCGGTGATCGGGACCACGTTCGGCGTCGGCGATGGCGCGGCGACCTTTAATCTGCCCGATCTGCGCGGTGAGTTCATCCGAGCCTTCGACGACGGGCGTGGCGTCGACAGCGGACGGTTGTTCGGCAAGTGGCAACCGGACGAAATGAGGTCGCACACTCACACGACGCAGATCGCCAATCAGGGTGGCGGCGCTACCCGTTGGATAGCCCCAAACTCCACGGACGGCTCCGTGGCCTTTCTCAATACCGGTGCTTATGGAGGCTCCGAAACGCGTCCTCAGAACCGGGCCTTGCTCGCATGCATCAAATACTGACGGGAGGCTTTCATGAAGATCTATCATTTCAGCGCGGCGACCGGCGAGTTTCTGGGATCGGGTCAAGCCGATGCCGATCCGCTGGAGGAAGGCCGCTTCCTCGTGCCCGCAAATGCCGTGACCATCGCGCCACCCGCCGCAGGGCCGCATGAGGCAAGCGTATTTTCCGACAGTCGATGGAGCCTCGTTGCGGATTATCGCGGACAGACATGGTTCGACGAGAATGGCAACGCCGTCGAGGTCGAAAGCCTGGGTGATCCGGCCGAGCTCGGATTGCTTGCGGAGAAGCCGGTCGTCTCCCCGTCGCCGCTGACGGTTGATGAGCTGGCCGCCTATGCCCGCGACCTCTCCTGGCGCATCCGCGTCGCCGGCACGGATATCAATGGCGTCCGGGTCAGATGCGACGACGGCGCGATTGCGCTGATCAACGGCATGGCGATGCTAGCCCGGCAGGACGAGGCGCGTACCTTCAACTTTGATACCGGCGACGGGATGGTGAGCCTGTCGGCCGCCGAGGCGATCGCACTGGCGACGGCCGTCGGCGAATTCGTGCAATCGACCTTCGATCGGCGGGCGGCGGTGCTTGCCGCGATCGCGGACGGTTCCGTTACCGATACGACCGCCATCGATGACGCCTTTGCTGATCTGGCGGCGGCGTGGCCTACGCAAGCATAGCAGGCAGGTGGCCATGGCCTCACGGCCATGGCGCGGCGGGGTCTAGATTGGCGTCATGACCCGCCGGGCAGCACTATACGATAACCGCCACACCCGCACCCCGAAGGGCCCGCGCTTTGTGGCTGAGTCGTGAGATATTTGAAATGGTAAATCAGCGCCCGGTCGCCCCGGCCGTTCCCGCCGCCGGCTATATCGGCGGCAAGCGCATCCTGTCGAAGACCGTTATCCGCAAGATCAACGCGACCCCGCATGACGGTTACGCCGAGCCCTTCGTCGGCATGGGCGGCGTGTTCCTGCGCCGCGATCGCCAGCCGAGGACGGAGGTGATCAACGATATCAGCGGCGATGTCGCCAATTTCTTCCGCATCCTGCAGCGGCACTTTCCGCAGTTCATGGATACGCTCCGCTTCCAGGTCTCCGGCCGGCGGGAGTTCGAGCGGCTGATGAGGACCGATCCGACGACGCTGACCGATCTCGAACGCGCCGCCCGCTTCCTCTATCTCCAGCGCCTCGCCTTCGGCGGCAAGGTCGCCGGCCGGAACTTCGGCGTCAGCAAGACCACCGGCGCGCGCTTCAACCTGGTCAAACTCGCCTCGACGCTGGAAGACATCCACGAGCGCCTCGCCGGCGTCGTCATCGAATGCCTGCCCTGGCAAGACTTCATCCGCCGCTATGACCGGCCCGGCATGCTGTTCTATCTCGACCCGCCCTATTGGGGAAACGAGGCCGACTATGGTGCGGGCGTCTTCGGCCGGGCGGACTTCGAGGCAATGGCGGAGGTCTTAGCCGTCCTTCAAGGCACCTTCATCCTGTCCTTAAACGCCGTTCAAGACGTCTTCGAAACCTTCTCACGGTTCGTCATCGAGGAGGTGGATTGCACTTATTCGATCGGTGAAGGGAATGGGAAGGGCGTGAAGGAGGTCATCATAACGCCAGCAAAGTCTTTGCGCGTGGCGGCCGAGTGAGGTCGGCGGGAGCAAAACTGATTCACGTCCGGCCGACGGAAGCATGTGGATTGCTCGTCTTCGGCCGCGCCGAGAGCGATGGTCCGGTCATCAACAAAGGAGACCGACATGAGTGACAACAAGATCGCGATCACCCAGATCATCAAGGCCATGCAGCGCGACGCCGAGGACATCATGAACCAGATCGACCTCGCCGCCGAGGACATCGGCCAGGGCCGCCGCAACAGCGCGATAGGCGCGCTCGCCCCGGTCGACGCCACGATCGAGCGACTGGCATCACTGCTGGCGGCGGCGCGGGCCATTCATCGGGTGACGGCGATAGATTGAAAAAGGAAAGCCCGCCTCGGATAGCGGAGCGGGCTTTAGTTGGTGATCAAAAGCCAGCGCACTTCTTCTTGTGCATCGCGGCTTCCATTGCGTTTATTTTGCCTTTGGAGGTTGCAATCTCACCCTCCTTGTCCGCGCCAGCTAGGCTTCCAATAGGAACGCCGATGAGAAATACACCAAATGCATCTCCATTCGCGGCATCGTGTTGCTGCTTGGAGAGCGTCGACAAATTCTCTTTCTCGTTTGTGAGCTGCTGATTTAGCGAACTGCAGCTATCGCCGGTATACGCTTCCATCGGGATGCTTGTTGCGCTGATAGAGTCTGGCCTTCGCGCACAACCGCTTAAGAGCACCGCGACCACTGCAGTGCCGATCAATAATATTTTCATAGGGTCCCCCACTCCAGAAAGGCCCTGGTGGCCCCTCTACGTGCCTAGCATTGCCGATAAAACCAATGGGTGCAATATGAAGCGGTTTTGGGTTAGACTATTGTTCGATGCGCATTCGGAAACTGATCACGCCTGGTCAAAAAATGCAGCTTCTTGAAATCATATCGGCGGGCCTATCCATCGCGATTTTCTTCTTGCTCGTGGCGTTTGTTATCGTGAGCTTTTGGCCTCGAAAGAAGTCATAGTTTCAGCTTTCGGAATTAATATTTGCCTTCAAGACAGAGAGTTGCGACGGATCATCGAGCCTGTGTGCCATCCGATGGCAATTGGCACAGAGTACGGCAAAGTCCTTTCTTAGGTCTACTTTTCTGCTTGCACCTGCATCCAGGCTTGCAATGGGAACGAGGTGATGAGCTTCGATGAATTCGTGCCCTAAACTGCCGTATGTCTCCTCGAAGTCAAAGCCGCAAACCTCGCAGACAAATCCCTTTAGTTGCTTTACCTTCTTTGCACTCGCGGAGACACGCTCAATACGCTCATGCATGCGCAACTGGCGACGTTCCTCGACGGTTTGTGCGTCATTGTTTTCTTCTTCCAGCACATAGCCATTCTTTTCGACCAGAGTTTGATAGGCCTTGATTGCGGTCGAGAGATCTTCGATCAAAATAGTTTCGGAGGGGAGTGAGCGCCCCTGATATTCAAAACCGGAGACGTGCCCCCACTGGTAAGCCTTCGATAGAGGCGTCGCTTCGGAAAGTGAAATCTGATTAGCCGGAAAGCGAAAAGTGGGTTCGAGCCGCTGCTGCATTACCGCAGCTCTCGCTCGCAAGATATCTCTTTGTGCCTTTCCGCTTCCAAACTCTTTTTCCACGGCGGTGACCCCTTGGTTAATAGACAGGGAGACCGAACGTGCCTTGGAATTGAAAAGATAAACAATGTAGAAGCCGGCTTGGGTTGAGTTTGTAACAAGAGGATCAAGGATAGCGATCCAAGGGGTCTCGGCCCAGTTTGCACGCCCAGCACTACCTTCCACAATGTAATTTGGATCGACGTGCTTGCGAACCGCCTCGGGCGCCTCGCGTCGAATGAAGTGCGCCGTCACATGCCCAGCAAACTTCTCGGCGGTTGCCTTTGGATGATCATCGAGTATTCGACCGAGCATTTCCCTAAGCGCCATATTTCTCTCCAGCATTTTCAGCAAAGACCGTCATCAATCCAATTGTTGATGTCTAGCATCCCAACCGTATAGCAAACGGTGAATGGAGAGGAAAAAGACTATTCATGGCGTCGCAAGGCAAAAAAAACAGTCGCACAAACTGCTTAGTGAAAAACGGTTTGCTGCAAAACAATGATCTGTGCTCTGAAAACTGGACCGCTTGGTGTTGGAGTTTTCCGCGGTATTCTCCTGGACGGAAGGAAGCGGGGACTCAGATCACGACCTGTCAAAATCGCAAAAAACCGCACGTCACGCTGCTCCGCCACTCTGAATGCTGCGAACGGCTAATGCCTCCGTAAAAGTAAGGATTCGACAAAAATTCAATTTCAAGTAAACTTTATTGCTGAAATTAGTTTAGAAAATGCAAAAATATAAAAAAAACTGGGTCATGGACACGCTTGTAAATCCTTTGATGGAGGTTAGCTTGAAACAGACCATGAGTTTACATTTCGGTTCTCTGAATAGCTTGTTCTTAGCCGAAAACCCAAACTTCTGCAGTATCACGCAGGAGATCGATCATGACGATTAATCCAGTAAGGATCATTGACGATAGCCAGGTGAGGCTCAAGCAGCCTGATGATAAATGGCTCGCAGGTGCAATCGAGTCCGTGTTGCACGTTTCCATTTATCTCGGGCATTCTGAAGTGGCGGTGCGCTTGTATGGGGCGTTTGAGCTTGTGAAGAATGGCGAGGAATGAACTAGCAGCAAATCGTGAGAGCCGCCTTGGCAAAACCTCGGCGGCTTTTTCAACAATGTCCGAAGCCGCCCCGGCGCTATCATCTTCCGTTCTTACTCGACTGATCCAAATTGAGATTGCTGCAAAACCAGCTGTCAAAATTGCAAAACCGCGCGTCACGCTACAGTCACGCTACACACGCTACAAACAGCTACAGCTACAATGGTGCGCGTGGAGGGACTCGAACCCCCACACCTTGCGGCGGCAGGACCTAAACCTGCTGCGTCTACCAATTCCGCCACACGCGCAATGCCGCTCCATGGTCGCGGTTACGCAACCGGAGGGAGGACGTCGCGAAGCCTATTATGCGATGCAGGCGGGTGATGCAAGCCGATATCGTGAAACGACGGTCAGGGCGACGGACGTTCAACTGTCATGGCAGCGCCAGACAGAGATGCCCTTCCCGCCCTGATTAATCTACCTATGGTAGCAAAATTAGCCCAAAGGGCCGTTCTCAGGTGGCTGGCGACGGTCGCGAGCGACCTCCGCGGTCTCAGCCGTCGCTTTCCTGATCATAGCGGGATTTGACGTCGTCGATGATCATCATCAAAGCCTCCCGCTTGGACTGGCACTCCTTGTCGCGACCATAACGCTCAATGAATTCAGAATGTTCGGTGGTAATGACCGTCGAAAGGCTGGTCAATCCGCGCTTGCGGAAGCCCCGCCGGAAATTGCGCATGTAACGATTCCACGCTTCCCTCTCTTCCTCGGACCTGGTGTTTTTCTGATCCTGATTTTCTACTTCATTTCGACCCATAGCCAACCTCTCCTGTCTGCTAATGCTTCCAACCTTCCCGATCTCTCAGACGAGTTATAATTATAAACTCCAATCATAATAAGTAAAGATTTCTAATTTAGGATTTATTTACTTGTATATTATGCATTGTTAATTGACTAATCCAGATCACTCGTAAATATACACTAAACTAATATTAAACAATTTTCATTAAATTCATGATTTGTATATCTCACTTGTCATCAAGCGAAAATTTTCTTCATAGCAAGTGTCCGGAATACCATGTTCGCGTCCAAGCTTTCGATGGGACCCTTTTGGCATTAACTATCATAGGTTGTATTTATTATATAGGATAATATTCCTATCTTGCAAGTACTCTATGGGTGTCGGCAGGCGCAATTGTGCCCGACCGTCGAAATGGTCCAAGTTCCTGAAACCGGTGGGGGGATATGGAGGCCGCGTTTGCTCAGATCACGCGGGGCACGACCTGTCCGTCGTCGAGCGTTACCTGCCTGTCCATGCGGGCGGCAAGGTCAAGATTGTGGGTGGCGATCAGGGCCGAGAGGCCGGATTGCCGCACAAGCGCCTCCAGCGCCTCGAAAACATAGGACGCCGTCTGCGGATCGAGATTGCCGGTCGGCTCGTCGGCAAGCAGCAGCCGGGGCGCATTGGCCACGGCGCGGGCAATCGCCACGCGCTGCTGCTCGCCGCCGGAAAGCTCGGCCGGGCGGTGTTCGGCGCGATGGCCGATCCGCAGATAGCCCAGCATCTCGTCGGCGCGGGTTCCGGCCTCTTGCGGCGGCAAGCCTGCGATCAGCTGCGGCAGCATGATGTTTTCGCGCGCCGAAAACTCGGGCAGCAGATGGTGGAACTGGTAGACGAAGCCGATATCGTTGCGGCGCAGCGTGGTGCGCTCGTCATCGGAAAGCGCCGTCGCCTCGCGACCGCCGAGCATGACCTCACCGGATGTGGGCTTTTCCAGAAGGCCGGCGATCTGCAGCAGCGTCGATTTGCCCGTCCCCGAAGGCGCGACCAGCGCCACCATTTCGCCGGGCATCAGCGTCAACGAAGCGCCCTTGAGCACCTGCAGGACCGAATCGCCCTGCCCGTATTTCCGCGCGATTTCGCGCAACTCAAGTGCCGGAGTGGTCAAGAAAGGCTCCTATTCGTAACGCAGCGCCTGCACCGGATCGAGCTTCGAAGCCCGCCAGGCAGGGAAGATGGTGGCGATGAAGGAAAGCGTCAGCGCCATGATCACGACCGTCAGCGTCTCACTAAGGCTCATTTCCGCGGGCAGCGTGCTCAGGAAATAGAGCTGCGGATCGAACAGCACCGTCCCGGTGATCCAGGAGAAAAACTGGCGGATCGACTCGATATTGAGGCAGACGACCACCCCGAGAAAGACGCCGGCAAAGGTGCCGACCACGCCGATCGCGGCCCCGGTCATGAAGAAGATCCGCATGATCGCCCCCGAGGTCGCGCCCATGGTCCTCAGGATCGCGATGTCCTGGCCCTTGTCCTTCACCAG
The DNA here is from genome assembly GCF_021021415.1 of Martelella mediterranea. GTDB lineage: Bacteria > Pseudomonadota > Alphaproteobacteria > Rhizobiales > Rhizobiaceae > Martelella > Martelella mediterranea_C. The sequence continues at coordinate 46,899 of NZ_JAINWJ010000016.1, forward strand.
CATGATCAGCCCGGAAATGATGTTGAGGGCAGCGACGATCACGATCAGCGTCAGGATCATGAACATCACATTGCGCTCCACCTCCAGCGCGGAAAAGAAGGTGCGGTTGTTCTGCCGCCAGTCGGAAATCACGATATCCTCGCCGGCGGCCTCCCGGATCCTCGGGACCACCGCGTCGACATCGTCGGGATGATCGAGGAACACCTCAATGCTCTGCACCTTGTCGCCGGCGTTGAAATAGGCCTGCGCCTCGGCGAGCGGCATGAAGATGATCGAGGCATCATATTCCGACATGCCGATCTCGAAAATGCCGGAGATCGGATAGGCCTTGACGCGCGGATTGACGCCGAAGGGGGTGACGTCGCCCTCCGGCGAGATCATCGTGATCTTGTCGCCGACAAAAAGCCCGAGCGAGGTCGCCATGCGCGAGCCGATCAGCACGCTCTCGCCGGCGGCGTAGCCGACCATGTCGCCCTCTTTGATGTTGTCGGAGACGGTCTTCAACTTCAGCATGTCGTCCGGCCGAACGCCGCGGACCAGCGCGCCGCTGCCCGCCCCTTGCGCGCCGGAGACCAGCGCCTGGCCTTCGACCAGCGGAAAGGCGAGACGAACGCCCTCAACGCCTTCGAGCCTCTCGGTCAACGCGGCATAATCCTTGAAGGGCTCGCCGGCGGGCAGCACCACGACATGGCCGTTAATGCCGAGAATGCGGCTCACCAGCTCGCTGCGGAACCCGTTCATCACCGCCATCACGATGATCAGCGTGGCAACGCCCAGCATGATGCCGACGAAGGAGAAGCCTGCGATCACCGAGATGAACGCCTCCTTGCGGCGCGATCGCAGATAGCGCCAGGCCACCATGCGCTCGAACACGGAAAACGGCTTGGCTACCTTCAAACTCTCGTCTGTCTCTGAGGCCGCAGCCATCAATCCGTTCTCCTCAGCGCCCGTTGGTGAGCTTTGCGATCGCGGCTTCCACTGTCATGGCGTCGCGCGCGCCGGTCTTGCGGTCCTTGAGTTCGACCTCGCCATTGGCGACGCCGCGCGGACCGACAACAACCTGGCTCGGAACGCCGATCAGGTCGGCGGTCGCGAACTTGCCCCCGGCGCGTTCGTCGGTATCGTCGTAGAGCACGTCCAGGCCGGCATTCTGCAAGGCCTCGTAGAGCTTCTCGCAGACCCCGTCGCAGGCCGCGTCACCGGCCTTCATGTTGATGATCACCGCATCGAACGGCGCCACCGAATCCGGCCAGATGATGCCGTTCTCGTCATGGGAGGCTTCGATGATGGCGGGAACAAGGCGCGTCGGGCCAATACCGTAGGAACCCATGTGGACGGGGTGCTCCTTGCCGTCCGGCCCCTGAACCTTGGCGCCCATGGGCTCGGAATATTTGGTGCCGAAATAGAAGATATGGCCAACCTCGATGCCGCGCGCGGACAGGCGCTCGCCCTCCGGCAGCGCGTCGAAGGCGGCATCGTCATGCATCTCGTCGGTCGCCGCATAGAGAGACGTCCACTTGTCGAAAATGCCCTTCAGCGCATCGACGCTGTCGAAATCGAGATCGGCGGGCGGAATGTCGAAATTGACGAAGTCGCGGTGGCAGAACACTTCGGATTCGCCGGTCTCGGCCAGAATGATGAATTCATGGCTGAGATTGCCGCCGATCGGGCCGGTATCGGCGCGCATCGGGATCGCACGCAGGCCGAGACGGTCGAAGGTCCTCAGATAGGCGGCGAACATCTTGCGGTAGGAATGCTCGGCGCCTTCCAGCGTCAGATCGAAGGAATAGGCGTCCTTCATCATGAATTCGCGTGAACGCATCGTGCCGAAGCGCGGGCGGATCTCGTCGCGGAACTTCCACTGGATGTGGTAGAGGTTGAGCGGCAGATGCTTGTAGGACTTGATGTAGGAGCGGAAAATCTCCGTGATCATTTCCTCATTGGTGGGGCCGAACAGCATTGCCCGGTCCTGGCGGTCGGTGATCCGCAGCATTTCCTTGCCATAGGCCTCGTAGCGGCCGCTTTCCATCCACAGATCGGCGGACTGCATGGTCGGCATCAAAAGCTCCACCGCGCCGGAGCGGTCCTGTTCCTCGCGGATGATGCGGTTGACCTTGTCGAGAACGCGCTTGCCGAGCGGCAGCCAGGAATAGATGCCCTGCGAATGCTGGCGCACCATGCCGGCGCGCAACATCAATCGGTGCGAGACGATCTCCGCCTCCTTGGGATTCTCCTTCAGGATCGGCAGAAAATAACGGGAAAGACGCATGACAATCTGCTTTCTGGCTTATCCCGTTCAGTCGGGAATCATGGGGCAAATCAGGTTTGTTCCGGCCCCTTTTAACGGGTTGCGAACGAGAATCAAAGCGGGGATACGCGGCTGAAAAAGGATGATTTAATGGTCGCCATGGGGAGCGGCCGGAAAATGTCAACCACATGCAACGTTGCAGAATGCACAAACCTGTTTGTCAAACGTAAAAACTTCTCCCACTGTCGCAAAAATGCAAAATAAGGGATGACAAGGCCCAATCATTGGGCTAGGTTGAGCCCATAAAACAGGCAGGGAGCTTAAATCTTTGCCTTTTATTCGCGGTAAAGTCTTGGGAGGATCGATCTTGGCGCGCTTTGCGCAGCCCCGGCAACGGAACAGATCACGCGATACTTGAAAAACAGGGCCTTTGGCCTTGTTTTTTTTTGGCTTTCAGAAACCGGGCTCCCCTTAAGCCTTTGTTGACCACCGCAACGGGAAGTTGCGGCGCGTCCTTGACCCTGCACGGCGCCTGCACGACAAGAACGGTTCCGAGCATCCTGTCGAGGCCCCGTTTTGAGCCGTTTTCCGCACGTCGCCCTTCTTTCTGTCGCCCTGCCCCTCGCCACGGCCACGCAAGTCCGCGCGGCGGAGTTGTCCGACCTCTTCTATCTCGACGTTTCCGGCGGGCCGGCGGCGTTGATGCTGCACATGAATGACGACGCGATGGACGATCTGATCGCCAACACCTATTGGGGCATAGACGGGCGGCTGGGCATCTGCAGCGAGGGTCCGTTCAATATCTGCGCCGGCATTACCGGGTTTTCGAGCCTCGGCAGCACGTCCGCGAGCCTGTCACAGCGCTACGGGACCGGCACCAGCGAAACCCGGTTCTCCTCGATCGGCGGCTATGTCCAGGGCAAGGCCAATCTCGGCGTTGTCACCATCTCCCCGTTCGCGGGCTACCGGCAGCTTTACGGCACGGTCGAAACCAGCTCATCGCGCTTCGGCTATCAGAGCGAGGATATCGATACCGGCGCCCTGTTCGGCGGGTTGGAAACCAGCATCAAATTCATACCGACCGGCCTGGAACTCGGCGCCCGCATCGAATATGGCGCCTCCACGGACGACGCGGCGGCCGACGATTTCGACTACGGCCTCGGCAGCGCCTTCCTGCGCTACAAATTCTAGCTAACGCCGGCCAAGCGTAGTGACCGATCCTGCGAGGACGCCCTGGTGGATCGAAATTCGTAAAACCCTACTGCAGATTTCTCAGTCTCGGCAGATCGCGAATGTCGACAAAATTATACCCGATGGTCACGACGCCACTCGCCTCAAGCTCCTTGAGCACTTTGTGGACGCTCTGTCGGGAAACACTCAGCATTGCGGCGATATCATATTGATTGATCGCGATCTGTGCTCGCTCCATCTGTTCGGGACCAAACTGGTCTATATAGGTCATCAGGCACCGCGCCACGCGAGCGGTAAGGTTGCCGGGCGCGAAGCGATTGAATGATATCAGTGACATGCGAACGCGCTGGCACATCAATTGAAGCATTGCCTTTGTCAGTTGCAGGTCAGAGAAGATGAAATCCCTGAACTGTCCGGCCGGCACGAAAATGGCCGTGCTCTCGCCATTCCAGGCAGCATAATGGTTCGGGTTCTTGCCATCGAGCACCGACAGGAGCCCGAAGACGTCGCCAGCCATCAGATCGCCGGACAGAAACCGCTCTCCGTTTTCGGCGATATTCTCCAGCCTGACGCTGCCGCGAATAATGAAATAAATCCCATCCATGGGGGCGCTGGGCGTGGCGATTGTCTGACGATTTACAAATTTCTTGACAGAGGCAATCGTTGCGAGGCGCTCCTTCTGCTCCGCGGTCATGCCGGCCAGAAAGTTATGCGTGTCGCTGAATTCCTTGAAAAGCTGGGTAACATTTCCTGCCATGGTGGCTCTCCCTCGGGGCGGGCCGGGCCAAGCCGGTCCACGGGAGAATGTAACAATACATACAATCCCGCAACCGGTATTCCTTCAGCCAAGCATTGGACGGCGCAACGAAGCGCCTTAACGCGCGTTGACCAGCGCCATTGCGATCCAGGGCTGGAAGGTCACCAGCAGCAGGCACACGATCATCAGCAGCACAAAAGGAATGGCCGCGCGACAGACGACGCCGAAATTTTCCTTGAACGCCGTCATCGCCACAATCAGGTTCAGCCCGAGCGGCGGGGTCAGGATACCGATTTCCAGGTTCAGAACAATGATAACGCCCAGATGCGTGCTGCCGACGCCATAGGCCTCGGCAAGCGGTTTCAAGAGCGGCGCTGTGATTGCGATCGATGACGCCGTATCCATGAAACAGCCGATGATCAGCAGCATCAGATTGGTCAGCAGCAGGAACACGGCCTCGTTCTGCACATGGTCGGTCATGAAGGCGATGATCTGTTGCGGGATACGGTGTTCGGCGAGGAGCAGGTTCAAGGAGACCGCAACGGCGATCAACGGGAACAGCGCCCCGACCAGCTTCGCCGATTCTACGCAGATATGGATATAGTCTCGCGATTTCAGCTCCCGAAAGAACAGCACCTCGACCAGGAGCGCATAAAGAAGCGCAACGGCGGCGGCTTCGTTGGGGGAATAATAGCCGCTGTAGATTCCGCCCAGCAGAATGGCCGGCATCAGCAAGGCGGGAATGCCCCGAAACAGGGCCTGCCCCAGATCGGCCGTGCTGAACCGCGCGCGCGGTATCGACCAGTTCACCGCAACGGCATAAATCGAAAATACACCGGTCAGCAGCAGTCCCGGCCCGATGCCAGCCAGAAACAGGTCAGAAATATTGCTGTCGGTGACAACACCATACAGGATCATCGGCAAGGATGGCGGAATGACGATTCCCAGCGTCCCGCCAGCGCACAACGCCCCGATCGCGAAAGACCGCGAATAGCCGTTCGCGGTCAGCGCCGGATACAATACCGATCCCACTGCCAGCATGGTCACGATGGAAGAGCCTGAAATTGCCGAAAACACCGCACAGGACAAAATCGTGGCCACCGCGAGACCGCCAGGGATAGGACGTGTCAGGGCAGTCATCACAGCCACAAGCCGCGCGGCGATGCTGCCGCGGCTCATGACCGCGCCCACCAGGATGAACAGGGGCACGGACAGCAGCAACTCGCGGTCCATCGTGGCCCACATGTCCTGCAGGAAATATTCCAGCGCGCCTCCGCCCCAGATAAGCTGGGCGGAAGCCGCGACGAACATCAGGACCAGCACCAGTTCGACCCGAAGGATCAGAAGCAGGATCGCGACCCCGAGAAGCAGCAGGGCCATCATTCCAACCGCTCCTCTTCCACAGGGTTCAATTCATCAAACGTCGCATAGATCAGATGGCGAAGCGCCGAGAGCACAAAGGCCACGGGCAGGACCAGTTGAACCGGCCAGACCAGCCACCCCAGTGTGAGATCGCGCTCCCCGATCATGCGGGAAAAGGACACCATATCGATGGCGCCCCACGCCAAAAACAGAAGGATAGCCGCCGAGGCCACCCGTCCGACCCGCCGCGCGGGCGCTTCGGCGCGGCCCTGCGTGACGAAATCAAGAAACCGGGGCCGCAGATGCGCGCCGCTGGCAGTCGCCAGACCGAAGCCCGCCATGGCGCAGAAGATCAGGGCGTAAACGGCAAACTTGGAGGAACCGAACAGACCGTGCGCAAAAACCTCCCGTCCGATGACATCCAGGGACAGGGCAGCCAGCACGGCTGAAAAGGCCAGGACGACGATCGCTTTCTCGATAATCGATACGGCATTCAGAAAACGTCGGGCCATGAGGATCATAGGGGTCTTCTTTTTAGGAAACGAAAGGGGACGCGCCTTTCGGAGCGCCGCCTGTTTTCGGTTTCAAGCGTTATGATCCACAATCTGATTTCGCGTTCTGAATAGCTTCGAAGAAACCGGCGGCATCGCCGCCCAATTCTCCCAGGGATTTGTCCCAGGTGGCGCGCGCGGCGTCCCTCCAGAGTTGCTGCTGATCTGGCGTCAGTTGAACGATGGTGCCGCCGGCCTGCTGCAGCCTGTCCGCCATCGTTTTTTCAAATGCCTCGATTTCTTCTAGTTTCGCACCGAATTCCAGCACCGAAAGAGCGCCGGTCAAAGCGGCCTTTTGCTGATCATCGAGCTTTGCCCAGGTTCGCGGAGACACGATCACCGCTCCCAGGCTGAAGAGCACGTTCGCCCGGGTGAAGACCGGCAGCGTCTGCGTCAATCCGGACGCCATTGCATAGGTCAACCCGAAATTCACCGAATCGACCAGGTGGGTGCTTGCAGCAGACGGGGTGTCTTCGGCCGGTAGCGGCAAGGGTGTGGCGCCGATCGACTGGAAGAAATTGATCGATGGCTTGGAGGGCGCGCTGCGCACTTTCTTCCCCTTCAGCAGATCCGGCGACAGCAGCGGCTCTGAAGCAAACATGGCCTGATACTCGACAGGCGAAAAGGTCAACAAGTGAAACTTCCTGCCCGCTGCCTCCTGGGCGGTATCGGTCAGCTTCGGCACCGCGCACACGACTTGTTCGTCGCTGTCGAAAAGGAAAGGAAGCATGAGAGCATCGAGTTCCGGCACAACGCCGGAAAGAACAGGCAGCGAACCGGACCACATGTCGATCCGTCCGCTCAAAGCACTTGTCAGGGTGTCACCCATCGACCCCAACTGCCCGGCGTAGAATATCTCTATCTTGACCTGCCCGCCGGATAGCTCGTCAACCTTTTGGACATAGGCCTGAGTCTGCTTGGCCCAGACCGTCGCGTCAAGCGCGCCCGTCGCCAGTTTCAGCGTCACCGGTTCGGCCTGGGCAGCTGTCGCCGCGCAGGTGAGAAGGACAGCCAGCAGCCCCTTGAAAGAAATCCTCATCGACCTCCCCTTGATGATTCGTTCGATTAATCAGTCTAACCGCAGTCTTTGCGAGGATTGTCCAAATTTTTACGATCACTTCCATTTAGCGTTCCGTGATCGCGCAACGGACGGGTTCAGCTCTCAGATCGCACTGGCGTTTCCTTAAGCACAGAATCCCAGCCATGCCTTGCTTTTGCCTCCGAAATGGACAAAACATTCCCATTAGAAATACGGGATAGATATGCGGCTCGCGGACCTGCCCTGCATGTCTCCTGGACGCACGTGGGCTATGAAGCGATCAAATGCACGCTCGACTGCATTAAAGCGAAAGATGATGTGCCCCGCGCACAAAAGTTAAAGTGCGGCCGGTTGGCGTTTTCGCCCCGGCCGGGGAAAGGAATAAGACATGAACGCCGCCAGATTTACCGTGAATGCCTTTGCCGCTGCCGTGATCGCGACCGCATCGATCTTCGGCGTGCCTGCCCAGACGGCTTTCGCCAGGACCGTCGATATCGAGGTGATCGTCAACAATGTGCCGATCACCAACGACGATATCGCCAAGCGCAAGGCCCTGCTGCGGCTGATGGGCACCAAGGGCGCGACCGACGCCAAGGCGCGCGAGGCGATGATCGACCAGGCGCTGAAACAGTCCGAAATCGCGTTCCGCGGCGCCTCCGTCACCCAGACGGAAGTCGATGACGCCTTTCAGAACTTCGCCAATGGCAACAACATGTCCGTCGCCCAGATGAGCAGCATTCTTAACCAGGCCGGCGTCGGGGTCGATCACTTCAAGTTCTTCATCGCCGTCAGCATGAGCTGGGGCCAGCTCCTGCGCGCCCGCTATGGCGCCAACACGCTGCTTTCCGACGACGAGTTCATCCCGCAGCTTGAAGAGGCCGAAAAAGAAGGCAAGAAGCCTGAAACCACCGAGTACCTGCTGAAGCGGATCGTCTTCGTGGTGCCGGAAAAGGAGCGCGGCTCGCTGCTGGCCAAGCGCAAGCGCGAAGCCGAAGCCGCGCGCAAGAAGTTCCCCGGCTGCGATCAGGCGATCCCGTTTGCCGCGTCCATGAACGATGTGACCGTGCTCGATCTCGGCCGCTTCCTTGAGCCGCAACTGCCGGCCCAGTGGAAGGATCCGGTGATCAAGTCCAGCGGCGACACCACCTCCGTCATCACCACGCCGGTGGGCGCGGAGTTCCTGGCCGTGTGCGAGCGCAAGACCGCCAGCGACGACTATGCCGCCCGGCTGGTGCTGAGCAACAAGGAGGATTCCGCCGAGATGGACACGGACGCCGAAAGCGAGAAGTATCTCGAGGAATTGCGGGACAAGGCGCAGATCGTCACCCCGGGCAAGTCGTAATCCTTGGCAACGGACACCGTAAAACCGCTGGCGCTGACACAGGGTGATCCTGCCGGCATCGGCCCCGAGATCGCCCTGAAGGCATGGCAGAGACGCGGCGAGAGCGGCCTGCCGCCCTTCATCTATCTCGGCGATCCGCGCATTCTTGCCGCACGCGCGGAAATGCTCGGCCTTGATATTCCGATCGAGATCACCGCGCCGGAGGCAGCGCTTGAGCGGTTCGGCGAGACTCTGCCCGTGTTCGCGATCGACACCGCGCTCACCGCCGCTCCCGGCAAACCCGATCCCGCGACCGGAGAAGGCACCATCGCGGCGATAGAGACGGCAGTGAAGCTCACCATACGCGGCAAGACGAGCGCCGTGGTCACCAATCCGATCGCCAAATCGGTACTCTACAGCGCCGGCTTCAAGCATCCGGGCCATACCGAGTTCCTCGCCGCCCTTGCCGGGCGCGAGACCGGAAAGGCCGTGCGCCCGGTGATGATGCTCGCCTGCCCGGCGTTGCGGGTGGTGCCGGTCACGATCCATATTCCGCTGAAGGACGTGCCGGCCGCGCTTGATGAGGCCATGATCGTCGATACGATCCGCATCACGGCGCAAGAGCTCAAATCCCGCTTCGGCCTTGCCGCGCCGCGCCTCGCCGTCGCCGGCCTCAATCCCCATGCCGGGGAGCAGGGCACGATCGGCCGCGAGGACGAGGAAATCGTGCGGCCCGCGCTTGAGCGCCTGCGCGCCGATGGCATCGATGTCGTCGGCCCCCTGCCCGCCGACACCATGTTCCACGCCGCCGCCCGCGCCCGCTACGATGCGGCAATCTGCATGTATCACGACCAGGCGCTGATACCGGTGAAGACGCTCGGCTTCGAGGCCGGCGTCAACGTGACGCTCGGCCTGCCCTTCGTGCGCACCTCGCCGAACCACGGCACGGCCTTCGATATCGCCGACAGGGGTATTGCCGATCCGACCAGCCTGGAGGAGGCGCTGAAGCTCGCGGCGCGGCTTTCGGTAAACGCCGCATGAGCCAGATCGACGACCTGCCGCCGCTGCGCGAAGTTCTTGCCGCCCATGATCTCGACGCGAAGAAATCCCTAGGCCAGAATTTTCTGCTCGATCTCAACCTCACCCAGAAGATTGCCCGCACCGCCGGCGATCTTGAAGGCGCCCATGTCATCGAGGTCGGCCCCGGCCCCGGCGGGCTGACGCGCGCCATCCTCTCGCTCGGCGCAGAGAAGCTCACCGTCATCGAACGCGACGAGCGCTGCCTGCCGGCGCTGGAGGAAATCGCCTCACACTATCCGGGTCGGCTGGAGATCATCAGCGGCGATGCGCTGAAGACGGATTTCGCGGCGCTTGCCGGTGAACGCCCGGTCAGGATCATCTCCAACCTGCCCTATAATGTCGGCACCCAGCTTCTGGTGAACTGGCTGCTGCCGCGCGCATGGCCGCCCTACTGGCAATCGCTGACGCTGATGTTCCAGAAGGAAGTCGCCCAGCGCATCGTCGCGAAAGCCGGCGACAATCACTATGGCAGGCTCGGCGTTCTGGCCGGATGGCGGACCGAGGCGCGGATCGCCTTCGACGTGCCGCCGCAGGCCTTCACCCCGCCGCCCAAGGTGACCTCCAGCGTGGTGCACCTCACGCCCCGCGCCGAACCGCTTCCTGTGGCAGCCTCGGCCCTTGCAAAGGTGACGCAAGCCGCATTCGGCCAGCGCCGCAAGATGCTGCGCCAGAGCCTCAAGAGCCTCGGCGGCGAAGCGCTGCTCGCCAAGGCCGGCATCGATCCGACGCGCCGCGCCGAGACGCTCAGCATCGCGGAATTCTGCGAGCTTGCCCGAAATCTTTAGCGAATCTGATGTTCGGTAGAGGCAGCGTCGAGCGCCTTAAGCGTGGCCTGGATGAAGCTTTCGCGCGCCGTGTCCGGCTTCAGGCCGCGCGGCTCGTAGACGTGGCGGTTCAGGAAAAATCCGGTCAGCCGGAAGCCGGCTTCCAGATCGGCCCGGTCGGCCGCTTCGTTCATGTCCGGTCGCAGAAACATCGGCAGCGCCAGCATGCGGTCGGCATAGGGTGTTCCGGCTGCGTTTGAGACCGCCCGGCCGGACTTGGGCGACACATAGGCAAGGTCCGTCGTCACCCCGCTCGCCGCGCATTGGGCGAGATCGAGGCCGAAGCCGAGTTCGTTGAGCAGCGCGAGTTCGAAGCGCACGAACAGCTCGCCGGCGGCGCTGGCGTCATCGAGATGGGCGATGATCACCTCCATCGCCGCGCAGAGATGACGGTGAGGATCACGCTCCGGCAACAGCCGCAGCAGTGAAGCCATCGCCTGGACGCCGTGCAGCGCCGGCGCCGAAAGCATCAGCAGCGCCGCCCTCTGCTCGATCGGTTCGACCCGGAATTCGCCGAGATGCTCGGACAGCCGCGCGCGCCAGTGGAGCGAAACCCGGTTGCCCGGCTGCAGCACCGGGCGCATGGTCCGTGACCGACCGCCGCGCACCATGCCGAGATGGCGGCCGTGATCCACTGTCATCACCTCGGCGATCACGCTGGTCTCGCCATGGCGGCGGCTTCCCAGAACAATGCCCTCATCCTGCCATTCCAAGGTGCTGCGTCTCCCGACGGATCAATCCGAGTAATCGAGCCCGATCTCGCGGTAGCGGGCCGGATCGTCGCCCCAGTTCTCCCGCACTTTCACGAACAGGAAAAGATGAACCGGCTGACCAAGAATTTCCGACAACTCCTTGCGCGCGCTCATGGAAATCGCCTTGATCGCCTCGCCGTTCTTGCCGAGCGCGATCTTCTTCTGACTGTCGCGCTCGACATAGATCACCTGCTCGATGCGCACCGAGCCATCCTTGCGTTCTTCCCATTTCTCGGTCTCGACATGGGAGGAATAGGGCAGTTCCTGATGCAGTCGCAGGAACAGTTTCTCGCGGGTGATTTCGGCGGCGAGCTGGCGCATCGGCAGGTCGGAAATCTGGTCCTCGGGATAATACCACGGTCCCTCGGGAAGCCGTTTCGCCAGATAGTCCATCAGGTCGTCGCAGCCTGAACCGTTCGTGGCGGAGATCATGAAGGTCTCCTCGAAATCGATCGCCTCATTGGCGGCCGAGGCGAGCTTCAACAGGTCTTCCGGGCGCACACGGTCGATCTTGTTCAGCACAAGTATCTTGGGATGGCGCACCTCTTTCAGGCCTTCGAGGATGGCCTCCGCATCGCCCTTGAGGCCGCGCTCGCTGTCAACCAGCAGCATGATCACGTCGGCATCGCGCGCGCCGCTCCAGGCGGCCATCACCATGGCGCGGTCCAGCCTGCGGCGCGGCTTGAAGATTCCGGGCGTATCCATGAACACGATCTGCGCATTGTCGTGGATGGCGATCCCGCGCAGCGTGGCGCGGGTGGTCTGCACCTTGTGGCTGACGATCGTCACCTTGGCGCCGACAAGGCGGTTCACCAGCGTGGATTTGCCGGCATTGGTCGGGCCGATCAGGGCGACAAAGCCGGAGCGGGTATCGACGCCCACCGGCATGGTTTCAGTCTCGGTCATGGCAACTCCTGCGGTTTTCCGCGTCTCGGCGGCCGCATTATAACAGGTTCAATAATGGCAGGCTCAGCTTTCGGCCGTCCAGACGCCTTCGCGCTCCAGAAGCCGTGTCGCGGCAACCTGTTCGGCGGCGCGCTTGGAGCGATCGATGCCGGTTTCCGGCGCAACGCCGCTGACGGTGACCGTCACCGTGAAGCGCGGCTCGTGATCGGGGCCGGAACGGTCCTCGACCTTGTAGACCGGGGTCTGGCCGAAGCGGGCATGCGCCCATTCCTGCAATTCGGTCTTGGCATCGCGGCGCAGCGTCACGCCATCGGCAAACAGCGGCTTCCACCAGGTCTCGATGAATTCGCGCGCGGGCTTCAGGCCGCCTTCCAGATAGAGCGCCGCGATCACGCTTTCCACCACATCGGCGCGGATCGAAAGCACGCGCTTGCCGGTGAGCTTCTTGACGTCCTGTCCGGTCTTGATGAACCGGTGGAGGCCGAGATCGTCGGCAACCCGCGCACAGGCTTCCGCGCTGACAAGCTGGTTCAGCCGCACCGAAAGCTCGCCCTCGCTTGCGCCCGGAAACAGCCGGAACAGGTTCTCGGCGATCACCAGCCCCAGCACCCGGTCGCCGAGAAATTCCAGCCGCTCGTAATTGTCGTCCTTGCCGCTGCGCGCGCTGGCATGCGTCAGCGCCAGCGCGAGGCGCTTGCGATCGGCGAAATCGAAGCCGATCAGCTTGGCAAATGCGTCGACATCAGCGCCGTGCCTTTCCGTCATTCAGCCACCGATAACCTTGAACATGCGGTCCCAGCGCATGTTGAACGGCCACTTCCATATCTGCGCGAAGGAGGTGTCGTTGCCGAGCGAGAAGAAGATCAGGCTGGCGCGGCCGATGAGGTTTTCGGCCGGCACGAAACCGACATCGAAACGGCTGTCGAGCGAGTTGTCGCGATTGTCGCCCATCATGAAATAATGGTCCTCGGGCACGATGAACTCACGGGTATTGTCGCCGGGGCCGTTGCGCAATTCGTCGAGCGTGTCGTAGCTGACGCCATCGGGCAGCGTTTCGCGGAAGACCGGAATATCGCGGCCCGGATCGCGGCGATAATCGGAGGTGAAGGTGCCATCGGCGGTGCGCGGCACGGGCTGGTCGTTCAGGTAGAGAATACCGTTCCTGACCTGAACCCGGTCGCCCGGCAGGCCGATCACGCGCTTGATGTAATCGATATCGGGATTGGGCGGATAGCGGAACACGACGACATCGCCGCGATCGGGATCGCTGCCGAAAATGCGGCCAGAAAACAGGTTCGGCGAGAACGGGAGGGAATAGCGCGAATAACCGTAGGAGAACTTGTTCACGAACAGATAGTCGCCCACCAGAAGCGTCGGCATCATCGATCCGGAGGGAATCGTGAACGGCTGAAACAGGAAGGTCTTGATGACCACTGCCAGAAGCAAGGCCTGGACGATGACCTTCACATTGCTCCACAGCGAGCTTTCCTGTTTTTCTTCTTTTTCAGACACGCAGTGCTTCCTTTTGCTCACCGGTTTCGCCATGAGCTTTAGCCCCTTAGCCAAAAACGGGCAATGTTTTTAAGAAGGTTTCGCGCTCTCCTCCACCGCCTCGATGATGACGAAGGCCTGCGCGAGCGGGTAATCATCGGTGATGGTGATGTGGATCCGCGCCTCGTGGCCTTCAGGAATTAGGCGCGCGAGCGCTATGCCGGCGCCGCCGGTAAGCTTCATGGTCGGCTTGCCGCCGGGCAGATTGACCACGCCCATGTCCTTCCAGAACACGCCCTGCGCGATGCCGGTGCCAAGCGCCTTTGAACAGGCCTCCTTGGCGGCGAAGCGCTTGGCGTAGGAGGCGGCGCGGTTTCGCCGCCGGTCGGACTTTGTGCGTTCGATATCGGTGAAGCAGCGCGCGGTGAACCGCTCGCCGAAGCGCTCGATGGTCTTTTCCACGCGCCTGATATCGATCAGGTCGCTGCCGAGGCCGACGATCATGGCATTCCTCCCGGTGGTCTCAATTCTTCGAACCGTTCATAGCCCCGTTCTGGAGCTCAGCCTGACGCGCCGCGATCATCGCCTGACGGCGGGTCTGGAAGGACTGCACCGCGTAATAGGTGGCGATGTAGAACAGACCGCCGCACACGAGCGCAGGAACGATCGAACCGACGATCATCGGTTCGAGCAACGGCTTCCAGAGATCGGACAGCTCGAACTTTTTAACGAGGTCGACAAGGTCGATATGTTCACGCCCTTCGGCGCTGCGTCCCAGCAGGAAGCTGCCCAATTTCCAGGTGGACAGCCATATGAAGGGAAAGGTCAGCGGATTGCCGAAGGCGGTGCCAAGGGCGGAAGCGAACAGATTGCCGCCAAGAACGAAGGCGATCGCAAAGGCGGAGACGAAATGCAGGCCGATGAACGGCGTCCATGAAACGAACACCCCTGCCGCGATGCCCATAGCGATCGCGTGCGGCGTGGCCCGCAGCCGCACGGTGCGGTGATAGATATAGACCGGGACGCGCCAGAAACCCTTTCTGGGCCAGACCGCGCCGCGCAATCGCTGCCAAAAACTTGCCGGAGAACGTCTCTTGAAAAGCATGGTCTAGTTTTGACAGCTGGGAGGATGAATGCAAGCGCGTTTTGGCCAAACTCAGTCCGGCTTCACGCGGCGGCGCACCTCTTCATCGTCGCTCTCCCGCAAATCTTCAGGTTTCGGACGGCCGGGATCGAAATTGTGATCGATGTTGTCCATCACGTGCTTCACGCCCTCGGCCTCGCTCTCGCTGACCTTGGGGTGCGTGAAGCGTTTGAAGAAGTCGCGTAAACCATCCCACATGGCGTTCCTGCCTTTCGTCGGTTGATGACTGTTAGACGCAAACTTGAACCATAATGTTCCATCGCGGCTGTGGACATCGCGTGTCATGGGGCGACGGAGCTGACAACCTTTCAGACGAATTCCCGCTTCACGGTCGCCACGCAATCGAGCGCCTTGAGCTGGTTGATCGTCTGCGTCAACTGACGCAGGTCCCAGACCTCCATGTCCATACCGACTTCAGCAAAATCCTCGGCGATGACGTCCATCCGGATCGAGCGGATATTGACATCGAGCGTGGCGATGGTGGAGGTGATGCGGGCGAGCGTGCCGGGCTCGTTCAGCACGTTGATGCCGATGCGCGCGCGGAACCGCTTGTCATTGGTGGAATCGATATCCCAGCGGATGTCGACCCAGCGGTCCGGCTGATCCTCGTATTGCTGAAGGCCCGGCGACTGGATCGGATAAACCGTGATGCTGCCGTCATCCTCGGTGATGCCGACGATGCGGTCGCCGGGGACTGCGCCCGACGGCGAAAACCGCACGATCGCCGCGCCGTTGAGACCGCGCAGCGGCACGCCCGCCTCGCTCTCGGCATCCGGCAGGCGAAACGCCATGCCCTCGCCCTTCGGCAGGCTCACCCAGCCATCCTCGACGCTGGGCTTGATGGTGACGCGCTCGTCCTTGTGATCCGGGAACACGGCCTTCAGCACATCGACGGAAGAGAGCTCGTTGCGGCCGACGGCGGCGATCACGTCCTCGACATCGCTCTGGCCTAGACGATGCAGAACCGAGGCCAGCACCTCGCGCGAGAAGGTCTTGCCGGAGCGGGCGAAGGTGCGCTCGAGGATCCGGTAGCCGAGGCCGCTATACTGCTTGCGGATCGCAGCGCGCGTGGCCCTGCGAATTGCCGCGCGCGCCTTGCCGGTGACGACGATGCCTTCCCAGGCCGGCGGCGGCACCTGCACGCCCGAGCGGATGATCTCCACCTCGTCGCCATTGTTGAGCCGGGTCACCAGCGGCATCATCCGCCCGTTCACCTTGGCGCCGACACAGGTATCGCCGATATTGGTGTGGACCGCATAGGCGAAATCGATTGGCGTCGCGTCCTTCGGCAGCGCGATGAGCTGGCCCTTGGGCGTGAAGCAGAACACCTGGTCCTGAAACAGTTCCAGCTTGGTGTGCTCGAGAAACTCCTCCGGACTGTCGCCTTCGGCCAGCGCCTCGATGGTCTTGCGGAACCAGGAGAAAACATTTGTTTCGTCGTGCGCCGCGCCGGCAACCTTGCCTTCCTTGTAGAGGGCATGGGCGGCAATGCCGTGTTCGGCGATGTCATGCATTGCGCGGGTGCGGATTTGCAGCTCGATGCGCTGCCTCAGCGGCCCGACGATGGTGGTGTGCAGCGACTGGTAGCCGTTCTGTTTCGGATTGGAGATGTAGTCCTTGAAACGCTCCGGCACCATGCGCCAGCGGGTATGCACGAAGCCGAGCGCCCGGTAGCAGCTTTCAAGCTCGTCGACGATGATCCGGAACCCGTAAAGGTCCGACATCTGCTCGAAGGACAACGATTTCGACTGCATCTTGTTGAAGATCGAAAACGGCTTCTTCAGCCGCCCCTTCACCTTGACATCGACGAGACCGTGCTCGGTCAACAGCGCCTTGAGCTCGTCCTCGATGCTCTTGACCATGGCCTGGTTCTGGCCGGCGAGGTCCTGCAGCTTGTCGCGGATGGTCTGGTAGGCTTCCGGGTTGATATACTGGAAGGACAGATCCTCCAGTTCCTCGCGCATGTCCTGCATGCCCATGCGGCCGGCGAGCGGCGCATAGATTTCCATCGTCTCCTCGGAAATCCGCCGGCGCTTGTCGGCGCGCATGTAATAAAGCGTGCGCATGTTGTGCAGCCGGTCGGCGAGCTTGACCAGCAGCACGCGCACATCATCGGCAACCGCAAGAAACAGCTTGCGCAGGTTTTCGGCCTGCTGCGCCTTGCGGGAGACGAGGTCGAGCCGCTTGATCTTGGTAAGCCCCTCCACCAGCGCGCCGATCTCATCGCCGAAGAACTGATCGATCTCGTCGCGCGTCGCGGTGGTGTCCTCGATCGTGTCGTGCAGCAGCGCGACCGCGATCGTCGACTCGTCCATGTGCAGGTCGGTCAGGATCGCGGCGACTTCAAGCGGATGGGAGATATAGGGGTCGCCGCTGGCGCGCTTCTGCCGCCCATGCTTTTGCATGGCGTAGACATAGGCCTTGTTGAGCAGCGCGATATCGGCGTCAGGCTTATATTTCTGTACCCGCTCAACGAGTTCGTATTGCCGCATCATGGCTCAGTGACCGGGCCCGTTACGGGCGCAATGCGGACCTCAAGTCCGCTGAAATGGTAAGCGGCCGCGGGGTGCGCCCGCAGCCGGCAATATCAGTAGTCGTCGCCTTTTTCCGGCGGAACCAGGCCTTCAATGCCGGAGCGAAGCTCTTCTTCCGACATCTGGTCGAAGGGGATGGCATCCGGCATGTCCGGGCGTTCCGCGGGCTCGGCGGCGTCCTCGTCGGCCGAAGCGCTGGCCGAGCTGTCGGCCTCAGGTTCGTCGACCTCGACATGGCGCTGAAGCGAATGGATCAGGTCTTCCTTCAGATCGTCGGGCGAAAGGGTTTCGTCGGCGATCTCGCGAAGGGCCACGACGGGGTTCTTATCATTGTCGCGGTCGACGGTGATCTGGGCGCCCTGGGAGATGAGACGCGCACGATGTCCTGCGAGCAGAACGAGATCGAACCGGTTGTCGACTTTGTCGATACAGTCTTCAACTGTGACACGAGCCATTGACTGTCCTTTTAGGAGATTTCTGTGGAAAGGCACCTCATAAAGGAGCCGCGCCCGGATTTCAAGGCACAATTCAACGCCTCGGAAGACCGCCAGCTGCCGCCTTGCGTGTTTTGGCTGCCGAGCCTGAAACTTGGTGTTGAATTCCTTTGAACAGATGCTTAAATCTCAAGCGAATTGTAAACTTTCTGGCACAATTTTGATCTCTTGTCGTTTACCCGTATATCGCCGATGCGATCATTTACGACCCGGCGGTAAAGTAAATTATATTTGAGGATATGTTTTATGTTTGATCCGCGCGAGAAAATTGCGCTCTTCATCGATGGCGCGAACCTTTACGCCGCCTCCAAGGGCCTCGGTTTCGATATTGATTATCGCAGACTGCTGAAGGTTTTTCAGGGCAAGGCCTACCTGCTGCGCGCCTATTATTATACGGCGCTCATCGAAGATCAGGAATATTCCTCGATCCGTCCGCTGATCGACTGGCTGGATTACAATGGCTACAAGGTCGTGACCAAGCCCGCCAAGGAATTCACCGATTCCATGGGACGGCGGAAGATCAAGGGCAATATGGACATCGAACTGGCGATCGACGCGATGGAGCAGTCGGCAACGGTCGATCATCTCGTGATCTTTTCCGGCGACGGCGACTTCACCACGCTTGTGGAAGCGCTGCAGCGCAAAGGCCGCAAGGTTTCGGTGGTCTCGACCATGGCAACCCAGCCGCCGATGATCGCCGACGATCTGCGCCGACAGGCCGACCATTTCATCGATCTGGTTTCGCTGAAGCAGGATATCGGACGCGAACCATCGGAACGACCCCAGCGCACGCCCGAAGTGGTGAGCTCCGACTTCGACGACTGAAGCGACGAGCCGCCCGAAGGCGGCAATCGTCGTTTTGGTCAGCCGAGGTTCTTGAGAAGCCTGCTCTTTTCGCGGTTCCAGTCGCGCTTCTTTGCCGTTTCGCGCTTGTCGTGCAGCTTCTTGCCCTTGCCGAGCGCAAGCTCAAGCTTGGCCCGGCCGCGATCGTTGAAATAGAGCTTCAGCGGGATCAGCGTCATGCCATCGCGGTTGACCGCGGAGCGCAGGCGATGAATCTCCCGCTTGCCCAAAAGCAGCTTGCGGCGGCGGCGCGGCTCGTGATTGAAGCGGTTGCCCTGAAGATATTCCGGCAGATAGGAATTGATCAGCCACATTTCGCCATCCTCATCGGAGGCGTAGGATTCGGCGATATTGGCCTTGCCCTCGCGAAGCGACTTGACCTCGGTTCCGGTCAGCACGAGGCCCGCCTCGAGCGTGTCGAGGATTTCATAATTGAACCGTGCCTTGCGGTTTTCGGCGACGATATTGAGCCGACCACCCTTGCTGCCCTTCGGAGCCATGAAAGTCTTCCAGTCTGCTATCTGCCGGACGCGCTCAGTTCAGCAATCCGGCATGTTTCAGCGCCGCGTCGATTTCGGCGGCGGTTCTGTCATCCACCGGCGTCAGCGGCAGACGGACCGCGCCGTCCATACGGCCGATCCTGTTAAGCGCGTATTTAGTGCCGCAAACGCCCGGTTCAAGAAACAGCGCCCGGTGGAGCGGCATCAGCCGATCCTGGTATTCCAGCGCCCCGGCGAAATCGCCGGCAAGCAGAGCGTTCTGGAATTCGGCGCAAAGCTTCGGCGCGACATTGGCGGTGACGGAGATTGCGCCGACGCCGCCCTGCGCGGCAAAGCCGAGCGCCGTGGCATCCTCGCCCGAAAGCTGGATGAAATCCTTGCCGCAGGTCATGCGCTGCTCGGAAACCCGGTCGAGCTTGGCCGTGGCATCCTTGACGCCGACGATATTGGAATGCGCCTTCACCAGTGCGCCCATCGTCTCCGGCAGAAGGTCGATGACCGAGCGCGGCGGAATGTTGTAGATGAAGATCGGCAGCTTTGTGGCCTCGGCGATCGCCGAGAAATGCGCGAACAGACCCTTCTGGGTCGGCTTGTTGTAATAGGGCGTCACGACGAGCAGCGCATCGGCGCCGGCCTTTTCCGCATGGAGCGCCAGTTCGATCGCCTCGCGGGTATTGTTGGAGCCTGCGCCGGCGATCACCGGAACCCGGCCCGCGACCACTTCCACGCAAAGGTCCACCACCCGTTTGTGCTCGGCGTGGCTCAGCGTCGGGCTTTCGCCGGTGGTGCCGACAGGCGACACGCCATGGCTGCCCTCACCGATCTGCCAGTCGACATGCGCGGCGAATGCCTGCTCGTCGACCGCGCCGTCGGCTGTAAAGGGCGTAACAAGGGCGGGTATGGACCCCTTGAACATGCAGATTCTCCTGACGGCCTTCGTTTTAAAGCCGCATTCTTGTTGTTAAATCGCGCGCACCATAATGCCGGACATCAGGTACTGCAAGCATTAGCATTCGAAGCAGCAAACCGCTCGATTGTGTGATAGCTTAAGGCCATATTAACCGCGATAAACGAGACTGACGGAGCCCGACTGAATTCGACCCCTGGATGATCGAATGAAGAAAACACTTTCCATGCTTTCGCTCGCCGCCGTGATGGCGGCAGCGGAGATGACTCCCGTTGCCGCGCAGGATTTCCCCTCGATGGCGCCGATTCCCTATGCCCGGCCGGACCGTTCCGCGCTGCCGCCCTCGCTTGAAGTGACGGGCGCGATCAGCCAGCCGATCGCCAATCCGGCTTCGAGCACGGTGCTGAAACAGGGTCTCGACGCGCTTAAGGACAGCAATGTCCCAGGCGCGATGCAGGCGCGGGCGCGCCTGCCCGACAACAGCCTGGATCATCAGATTCTGAGCTGGGCGATCGCCGTTTCCGGCGAACCCGGCGTCCCCTCCTCCGAAATTGCCGAAGCCCAGCAGGAGCTTCGCGGCTGGCCGGGGCTTTCCTCGCTGCGCGCCAATTCCGAACGGGCCTTCGCGCGCGAAAATCCCTCGCCCAACACCGTGCTGGCCGCCTTCGGCAACACGCTTCCGGAAACCTCGCAAGGCACGATCCTGCTCGCGCGCGCCTATCTGGCGACCGGGCAGAAGCAGAAGGCGCACGATATCATCAACCGCGCCTGGACCGGATGGGCGCTCGACACCAGTTCGGAAAACCAGATCCTCAACGAGTTCGGCTCTATTCTCAGCCAGACCGATCACAAGAACCGGATGATCTACCTGCTTTACCGCGACCGCGCGACCCAGGCCAAGCGGTTCTCCGAACTCGGCAATGCGCAGTCCTTCTACAATGCATGGGCCGCCGTCATTCGCCGGCAGGACAATGCCGGCAGCCTGATCAACGCCGTGCACTCGTCCTGGCGCAGTGATCCGGGCTTCCTCTACATCCAGATCCGCAATGCCCGTCAAACCAACCAGTTTGATACCGCGGCAGCGCTGCTGAAGAAGATGCCGCGCAATCAGGCAGCCCTCGTCAATCCCGACCAGTGGTGGGACGAAAGCCGCATCATCGGCCGCCATTACTACGAAGACGGAAAGCCGCGTCAGGCCTATCAGGTGGTCGCCGCGGCGATGCCGGAGGGTCGTCTCGACCGGCTGGATGCCGCCTTCCACGCCGGCTGGATCGCGCTGCGCGGCCTGAACGATGGCCGGACCGCATCGAAACATTTCGCCGACATCGTCGCGATCTCCTCCACTCCGATCTCGGCATCGCGCTCCTATTACTGGCAGGGCCGCGCTGCTGAAGCCGGCGGGCCGGGCAATGCACGTGACTTCTACCGCAAGGCCGGCGCCTACGAGACCACCTTCTACGGTCAGCTTGCGCTGCAGAAACTCGGACAGACGCGTTTGAACGTGCCCTATCCGAGCCCGACCGCCGCCGACCGCACGAATTACCAGCGTAATCCCGCGGTGCAGGCGATCGCCCGGCTTGAGGCCGTCGGCCATGGCTGGCGCGCCGATTCGCTCTATCGCGCGCTCGCCGAACAGCTCACAAGCCCCGGCGAACTTGCCCTTCTCGCCTATCAGGCGGAAAAGGACCGCAGCCACAGCCTGTCGCTTCAGGTCGGCAAGATCGCCTATGGCCGCGGGCTCGATGTCGCCGCTCTGGCCTTTCCGATCGGCGTGATCCCGACCAACGCCAATATTTCCGGCTCCGGCATGGCGCTCGCCTATGCGATCGCGCGGCAGGAAAGCGCCTTCAATCCGGGCGCGGTGTCGCCGGCCGATGCCCGCGGGCTGCTGCAGCTTCTGCCGACCACCGCGCAGCGCGTCGCAAGCCGCCACGGACTTTCCTATTCGGCAAGCCGGCTGACCGGCGATCCGGCCTATAACGCCACGCTCGGCGCGCATTATCTCGGCGAGCAGATCGACCGGTTCGGCGGCTCCTATATCCTCACCTTCGTCGCCTATAATGCGGGACCGGCGCGGGTGCCGCAGTGGATCGAGCGCTTTGGCGATCCGCGCGGCAAGAACCTCGATTTCGTGATCGACTGGATCGAATCGATTCCCTATCCGGAAACCCGCAACTATGTTCAGCGGATCATGGAGAACTACGAGATCTACAAGGCCCGCCTCAACCAGCCGACCGATATCGCCCGCGACCTGATCTACGGCCGGACCTGACGGCGGAGCGCCGGGCGAAAAGTCCATTGCCCCCCCCATGAGCGTCGGCCGGCCTTGCGCCGTGCCGGCGCTTTCGGCTATCTGACCGACCATCAGCGCCCGCCCGGCTCGGCCGGACGCCAAACTTCTGGAACCGCCCTCCGATGGACATGATTTCCGATTTCGACCTGACCGGCAGCAACACGTTTGGCCTGAAATCTTCCGCGCGCCGGGCCGTGATCGTCGATGATCCGGAAATGCTGCCGGAACTTGCCCGCGAAAGCGCCGCCTCCGGCCTGCCGCTGCGCATTCTCGGCGGCGGCAGCAATGTGGTGCTCAATGAGTGGCTCGAGGCCATCGTCGCGCTGATGCGGATCGGCGGCCGGCAGGTTGTGCGCCGGACGGAGAGCGAAACCATCGTGACCGCCGGGGCCGGCGAAAACTGGCACGATTTCGTGTCCTGGACCGTCGCGGAGGGCGTTCCGGGACTGGAAAACCTCGCGGGCATTCCCGGCACGGTCGGCGCCGCCCCGATCCAGAATATCGGCGCCTATGGCGCGCAACTCTCCGATTTCTTCCTGTCGCTCAACGCCTTCGATCTGCGGGACGGCGTTGTCCGCACCTTCGATGCCGAAGCCTGTCGCTTTGCCTATCGCCAGAGCCATTTCAAGGCCGAACCCGGTCGCCATGTCATCCTGTCGGTCACGCTCGCCCTGCCGACCGCGTGGCAGCCGAAACGCGATTACGCCGGCCTCGACCTGTTGCCCGAGCAGGCCTCGGCGCAAGAGGTACTCGATCACGTCGTCGCTCTCAGGGCCTCGAAGCTTCCGGACTGGCGGACGCTCGGCAATGCCGGCTCATTCTTCCACAATCCGGTGGTCAGCGCCGAAAAGGCCGCCGAAATCGCGGGCGCGCCGCGCTATCCCCAGCCCGACGGCACGGTGAAACTCTCCGCCGGCTGGCTGATCGAACAATGCGGCCTCAAGGGATTCCGCCTCGGCCCCGCCGGCACCTACGCCCGCCACGCCCTCGTCCTCGTCAACCACGGCGGCGCCACAAGCACGGACATCACCGCGCTGGCCAACCATATCCGCGGCAAGGTGCGGGAGCGGTTCGGCGTGGAACTGGTGCAGGAACCGATCGCGTTTTAAAGGGTGGAAGGAGAACGAGCTAGTACGTCGCTCGCGATACCCTATAGACTCACGCTTAATCCGGTCGATCGATAAAGTCATCCAGAAATCGGCGTACGAACCCGCATCTAACGATGTGTAGATGCTCCCTTCCAGCCCGCGTGATTATTCCCGCAAAGAACGCCTGTGCCTCCCCGTTCACGAATTGTAAAACGAAGGCACCACCACCACTTAGTCCGTCTGGATCGAAAGAAAGCGATTCTATAGGTCGAACTCTTAAAAGCGCCGCGTCCGAAGGCTGATCGGGTCCATCTGTATGGCAAATCAAAATTCGTATAGCTTGCTCCAAGCGTCTATCGTCAGCCAAGTCATAGTTTTGATCTGAGTAGGCATATCCTGCCACAATCAAACAAATGATCTGATCGCTAGGAACGTCCAGCGGAAACGCCCTTAGATCGAAAAATCTCTGTTTTAATGCTGGTCGCTCTAAACACGGCTCAGTGAAATCAAAAGCGACAATATCGTGATAGTCGCTTTCATTAAGGCTTGTAAAGTGACGGACGCCAGCCGAAGTAATCGCATATTTCCCGTCCCCTTCGAGCAAACCAAACGCTTCAGGCGTTCGCCCGAGGGCCCGCAACTGATGACGAGTACACAAGACGATATATCTGTCTCGGTAAAAGGCGGCAAAAGCGGAGCCCGCTAGTGAAAGCGGATACTCGTCGCTATCGTTTATTGCGATTAGCGACTGCGTATAACGTGCCACAGCGCTTTCAAGAGTATTAATAGGGAACAGAAGACCGTTAATTCGGACGCTTAGGTCGATTAAATTTTCAAGTGTCGTTCGTCTGCCACGTGCCATGTGCTCTCCGTTCGCGCGGCTACCGCTGGCAGCGTTTCAATCCCGATGAAAGGCCACAGTACCTGTTTTTCTACCTCCCATCGTCTGTCGACATGGCAAAAAGCGGTCATCACTCGCGACAAAAAAACTAAAGTAAGCAGGCCGCAGGGCACGATACTGACCTAGAACTATATGATTTTCCGGAAAATGGTCGGAGTGGAGAGATTCGAACTCGTATACCTCATTGAAAAACAAGGATAATTTCCGACAATTGTAACGGTGTGACGGCCTGCTTTCTGTTCTTAATTCGCGTATATCTACGCCTGCTTTACCCAAAAGAAAAGCCCGCCGAGTTTCTCAGCGGGCTTCTTGTAGTCAGCTATTTATTGCCTTTTTTTTCGTCCTGAGACAAAACCGATGCGGCCAGCTTTTTCACATCAGACGATGTAGCCTTTTTGCTGCCCGACAAAATCTTGCTAGCAAGACTGGAAGTCGAGGAAGACGATTGTTTCTTCGCCATCATACCCTCCTTTCCGGCGCAATATCGCCGAATTTTTTACCAGTCTTGATTTCGCTAACACGCCCCGGATTGATACCGAAACGCGCGGCGATATCGTGCTGCATCATATTTTGTTTCAAGAGCCGCTTGATATCTGCAGCCATTTCCGCCGTAACACGCGGCGAGCGTCGACTAGTTGACATAAATTCTCCTTTATGTCGTTCGCTTCGCCTTGTTCTAGACTCTTAGGTCATATACGTTCCCGACTGTAACGGTGGGAATCAAACCGCTAGAACATCCGCACGGCGAAGCTTGTTTTCGTGTGCGGTCACGCTTGTGCCCGGATCAATGCTGTTTTGGCGAACAGCTTGGCCGGGGTTCGCGAATCGAGAACGTTCCGCGAACACAATTATTACGGCCCAAGGGTGACCTGTGTCTAGTCTCGCGCCGGTTCTTGCTTTGATTTCGCCAGTTACCCCCAATATGCACAGCCTAATAAAAAGACCCGCCGAGTTTCCCCGGCGGGCCTGCTTGATCAGTATTTGACCGATACCGCCTTTACGCGGACGCGGGGCCTGTCCTTTTCCGGCCTGTTCTTATTAGCCGGGCGCGGCTCAAGTTTCGCCTGAGAGCCGCTTACGAGGGCCTTCAAAGCAGGTGACAGCGCCATTATGCGGTTTCCCGCGCCAGCTTCGAGGCGTCATAGTGACCGCTGGCAATCAGGTGAACGCTGCCAAAGTCGATTTCCTTGCGCTTGATGCCCGGCGCGGCATACTTCCAGAAGCGCGCCCGCGTCAGATTATCCATGGGGATACGGTAGCCTGTCATCGGCTTCGAGATTTCCGCCACCTTCGAAAGGTTTGCTTCGGTCGGGGCATTGCAGAAAGTGTTGATCGCCTTCCGCGTGGATTCCACGATGCCGCTTTCCTTGAAGCGACCGACGATAAGGACTTCAATGTTATGCGAAATGCCAAGCGCCATATCGCCCTTCTCTTCGAGCAACGCCAAAGCGTCACCTTCTGAAATGCCTTCATTGAGGAGGCCGTTAAGATAGCTTGCAGCGCCGTGCTGCAGTTCGATCAAATCGGCGACGCCGTCTTCGACACTGGCAGAGACGCCTTCGGCGAGGTCCGTCTTGAGATAATCGGCGAGCGTTGAATCCGGGGCGGATTTCGTGATATCCATGTTGTGTCCTTTGACTTCATTGTTAAGGGGTGTGCCAGAAAGCGGCGCGGTGCGGTCGCCAAACTCAACCGCGCTGCTTTCATTCATTTCATGCTTCGGCATATTCCGTTCTCCTAAATGCCTTTGAGTTGATATTCCGGGAAGGCGTGGCGCGTCTGCTTTTCGAGGCGTTCCAGCATCTTCTGAAGGCGCACAATATCCTTGAGCGCTTGTTTCCGGGTTCCGGGGTCCGTCAGGTCGGACGCTTCAATCTCTTTTATTCGTTCTGTGATCTGCTCCTTTTTGTATCTGTTGATGACACTGGCGAAACAGTGAGCCGCTCCAATGAGATCGTCGACAAGACGCTCAGCGCGACCGATGGAACCCTCATATCCGAGGTATAGATTGTCGGCGGGATTATCCTGCCAACCGCGTTCAAACTCCCCGTCAATAGAATGCGGCCCGCTGTCATCTTCGAATTCCGGCCTCACTAAAGCCGAAAGGTCGAAGTGCTGAAGCCCAGCTTCCCAATCGCCGCCGTCACGCTTTTCCCCGATCCATTCAAAGAACGGCTGCTTCAGGAAGGGATAGGAGCTATCAAGCAGAAGCTTCAATTCCTGCTCTCTGCGCCGACGCATTTCCCGGCTTCTTTCCGTCGCTGTCTTAGCCATAATGAACTCCCGTGTCTGTTGGCGTTGCATCTAATGCCACGGCAACAATCCGCGGTCAAGAGTCCAAAAGAGAAAAATCACGCGGCAAGCGAAATTCCTTCCTCGCGCACGGTGTCGGGCCAGACGTTCAGGGTCTCGCTGACAGCCTCAATAATCATGGACTGAAGGTCGTCGTGCGCGTCCGGCTCATAGTTCCGGGCGATCTTCTTCAGCCGGTCGATGGCCTCAAAATACAGGTGGGCCGGGACATAGGTTTCGGGCTGATTGTCGAGCATGCTTTCCTCATTGCGTTAGTGCTTCGTGACGCACAGAGACATGAATCATTTGGATTCATGGCGCAAGAGAAAATTTCACTAATTATCTGATTTTATTGCATAAAAATCAGTAAGCACTTACTTATCACGTTGCGATCGATGGTAGTCCAGCACGGCGCGCGCCGCTCTAAAACCGCCCTAGATTTGGGTCTTCCTTCTTCCGGGCGCGCTGCTCTTTACGCTTCCGGGCCTTATCGAGCCTGATGCGTTCCTGCTCTTCCGGCGACAGGGCAAGAAAATCGGCGCGCTGGCGTGCCCTGTATGCCCGCTTTGCCTTGAGTTTGGTCTGTGCCCGCTGCTCTTCTGAAATGAAGGTCCGGCGCGTCTGGTAGTCCCGGCCTTCCGCAAGGGCCTCCTGCTGTCGCTTCGTCCGGCGATTGGCGTTGTATAGCGCTTTACCGGAAAGGGTCTTGCGGTGTTCGTCTATCGCGTCGAATGCTTGCGCGGTGTGCCCGTGGGCCTTGTTCTTCGCGATCTCATCCGCCTGTGACTGTCGCCAAGCCTCGATAGCCGGGTTTCGCTTGGCCGGTTCGGGCGCATCTTCATTGACGAAATCGGCAAGCGCCTCATCCAAGGCTTGATTATCCGATGCGCGCCCGGCTTCCTGTTCCGCCTCATATCGCTCCAAATCGGCAAGCTGGTCGTCGGTCAGAACTTCAGCCGCAACTTCGGGCGGGGTCTTGGCAGTGACCGTATAGGCCGCGCGCGCCGCTTCGTCGATGACCGCAAGCACGTCGTCAATTCTGGCGTCCATGCCTGAACCATTTCCTAAAGAAACATCCTCATTTCCTTGACTTTTAGTCATTTTATTCGTATCGTCATCTTCGTTCAAGAAGAGCATACTTTGAACCTCGTCTAGGCCCCGGTGGTTGCTCACCGGGGCTTTTCTTATGCTACGGCCTGTTCGATCTGGTCGGCGATATCGAGCGCCAAATCACCGGACAGGCTGATACCTTCCCCGGGATCGGGCACGAAGAGCTTGAAGCCCCTACCGCGTGGTTCAATCGAGTAGCCGCAAGTCGGCCCTACTATCTTTCGTCCAAGTGCCACGCTGTCGCGAATTGCTTCGACAAGGTTCACCGCGCTCTTGACGCTCATCACCTTCACCGGGCCGTCATCAAGCTGAACGGATACACCCGCATCCGTGCGCTTGATGACGATGCCGGGAATGTTTGCCGGGATCGTGCCTTCAGCGATTTCCTTACGGATCATATGACCGATGGCGTCAGAGACAGAGGTGTTGCGGGCCGCCGCTATGGCCTTCAACTGGTCAATGCGGCGCGGCGAGACGTGAATGGTGTCGGTGGATTTCATGGGTGGTCCTGCGGTTCCAGTTAATACGATACCATTAACATTCTCCGGAATATAAGTCAATTCTTACGTTTATTGAGTCGGTGATTTCGGAAAAGTGTCGCGGGATACTTATGGCAAAATATATGCTAACCGCACATGTCGCGACCGCTTATTGCACGTATATACATATACACTCTAAATCAAATACAGATAATGGTAGGGATTTGCCTTAAGTATTCCGCGACACTTTTCATCAATCACGATGACACTCGGGCCTGCGGCCCTCCCTGCGCGGCCTTCGGCCTTGCCCGGTCGCTAGCGCGCCCGAACCATGAGCTGAACTTTTGGACCGAGGAAGGTCTCTGTCTCCGGCAAGCGAAGAAACGTGCCGGTTCCCTGAAACAATCCTCCGGTAGCGGAAGCGTCCCGTATCGTGACATAGAGGCTGTCCCGGCTCCGGTCGCTTCGCGCCCTACGCGGGACGTATCTAGGGCCGTATCGGGATCGTTCCGGCTTTCCGGCCATACAGACTCACACGCGGGCGTTCAGGGGTGCGGATAGGCAACCCACACCCGAAAACCCTAGAAACGCGTCAGTGAGTCCCTGTGAGTCAAACAGGGCCTATCTGGTCCGGCTATTGAGGTAGTTTCCGGGCCGTGACTGCTTTCGAAGCTCTGAAGCGACAAGCCCGCGAACATTCGTCTCCATCTGTCGGGCCATCTGTGCGGCAAGGTCGCGGTTCTGTTCCGGCGTCCCTGCCGAACCTTCGACCGTGATCGGCGCGTTAATCGTGATGGACTGTGCCGGGGTCTCGTTCTGGTTCGCGGCCATGCGGGCGCTAGGGGGTCGTGGCAGGCTTGACGCCGACACAAAGCCGCCCGACGCGTAGCCGCGCAAGGCATTGGACTGCATCGCTTCGAGATTGCGGACGCCAAGACGGCGCGTGGCCTCTTTGGTCATGACGAATTCGCCACGATGGACGATCCCGGCGGGTTCCAGCTTTCCCCCGTCGCCGGTATAGCCGCCCTTGTCGTAAAGGCCGGTCATCGCGCCTGCTGCGGCGGTTGCATTCGCAATGCCCAACTGCCGGGAACCGCCGAGGAAGCCCAAGAGCCCGCCGCCTGAAGTCCCGCCGAACAACCCGGCAAGCGGTCCCTTCCCTAGCAAAGCCGCCTGTGCGGTCGCCTGTATCAGGCTGTTAATCAGGCTATCGAGCGCCGCATTCCCGGTATTGATCGCCGGGACAAGCGCCATGAATCCGTCATAGGCGGTGTCTCTGAAGAATGCGGCTTGCTCTGCCGCCCGTGCCTGGGCTTCCTCTTCGGTGTGAATGGCGCTGGTCAGCTGCGCAATCTGGTCGCGTTCCCGTGCGGTCGCGGTCTCGCCTGCCCGCCGTAGGTTATGCACGATCCGCTTTTGCTCTTCGGTCATGCCGAGGGCGTCGTATTCGTCCTTCAGCGCCTGAATGAGCCGTTCAACGCCTTCGCGCTCGCGATCGATCGAAGACGAACGCCGACTGCCCCCGCCGCCGCCAGAACCGCCGTCTCCGTTCGTAACAACTTCGAACGACTCCAAATAGGTTGTGTCTGAATCGTCGTCTTTGGGCTTTAGGCGGTCGTTCAGTATCCGCGTGATTTCCTCATCCTGCTTGTTCTTCTCGTTCAGCTGGCGATTGAGGTTGTTCAGGGTGCGACGGCGCTGCTGGTCCGTCATTCTCGGATTGTTTTTCGTCTCAAGAATCTGATCTTCAAGAGAGCTCCGCTCGTGGGCAAGTTCCGCCTGCTTGAATTCAAGGCTTGCGTTGCTGCGGTTCTCGAATTCGCGGAAGGCGTTGATAAACAAGACAAGCGCGTTCGCCGCTTCGACAATCGCCTTTTTCAACGTGGTGCCGACGGTCGTGGCAACAGTTTGAAACTGTTCATCGAGGTCTTCAGCCTTCCGGATGAGGTCTTCGTCCATGACCACGCCAAGGTCATTCGCGGCCTGAATGGTGTCGCGAATGCCCTGTTCCCCCTGCCCGATCAGCCGGACAAACTGCTCGCCGCCCGTGCCGCCGAAAATCTCATCGGCGATACGAATCTGCGCCGCCTTATCCAACTGCTGAAGCCTGCCGATGATCTCGGCAAACAGCGCGGAAGGGTTCTTCAGCTTGATCGCCAGCGTGTCGGCGTCATATCCCAACCGTTTGAAGGCTTCGGCTGCCGATCCGCTCTTGCCCTTGGAGGTGATAAATTCATCCGCGCGAAGGTTCATTTCCTTCAGGCCGTCCGTCAGGGCGTCAACGCCGATACGGTTCTGCTCCGCGACATATTTAAGCTCTTGGAAGTCCTTGACCTTCATCGCTGCGGTTTCGGCCTGATCGCCAACTTCGGCAACGCTGCGGGCGTAGCCCGCAAACGTCCGGGTAATCTGCGCAACGCCCCCGACAGTGAGCGCGCCGATAAGCCCGCCCTTCAGCATAGCGCCGACATTGGAAAGCGCACCGCTCATGGCCTTATCGATCCGGCTGGCAGACGTTTCTGCCTCTTTGCGCATGGCGCGGAAGTTCTTCGAGGTGGCGCGCTTCGTCCGTTCAAGATCCCGCTCGTATTTGGTCATGCGGGCTTCGAAGGTGACAAGCAGGCGCTTTTCGTCTGGCGTCATTAGCTGTTCCCCTTCCCCGTCGCATCAGCCATGGCTTGAAGCCCACGGCGCGCTTTTTCGCCGATGACAAATTCGCCACGGTGAATAACGCCTGCGAGGTCCTGTTTCTTTTCGTTCTGCTTCATTGGTCTTTTCCTTACGCGGCGTTCATCAGCCGGTTAAATTCGTCGTCGTCGAGGTCTAGGATAGAGCGGGCATTGTCGTTGGCCGCTGCCCGGAAGATCGCCAGCGCCGAGGCAATCGCGCCGTCAATGTGGTTGCTGTGCCGGGTGCCCTTGTGCATCGAGGTCAGGCCGCTGGCATTGGTCGCCCGCTTCACCACGACGCTTTCGAAGTGGTTGCGAAGGATCGGGTGACCGCCGTGGCGGATGCGACGGCCATTCACGACACGCTCAAGGTCGCAAATCGGGCCGTGCATGTTCTTCGGGCTTTGCGGGTGCTGAAACACTTCAATGCCGTGGTTCATCAGCTTCTTCATGATCGGCCCGGCAAGCGACGGGTCAAAAACGACTTCCTGAACGTTGTAGGTGCCGCAAAGGTCAATGATCTTGTCGGCAATCGTGTCCGGTTCGATGGTCGGGCCGTCGCAGACGTTCAAAAGCTCTTCGTCCCGGTATCGGGGATAAGGCACCTGCTCAAGACGGGCTTTTTCGTCCAGCCCTTCGGAAGGCAGATAAAACCACGGGTGAACCGAAATGCGCCCGTCGCTGTGCTTCCACGCCCCGACAATCGCGGTCAGGTCGCCGGAACGGGAAAGGTCAACGCCAAGCCAACATGGCAGTTTTTCCAGTTCGCCAAGCTCAAAATGCGGATCAAGGCCAGCGTCATAAACGGCCATATCGAAGAGCGGATCGCGTGACGCGGCCTGCCATACGTTCAAGCCGAGCTGCTGAAACTCGTAGCGGGTCGGCGGGCTGACTTTCGCCTTCCGCGCCCAATCACGCATTCCCTCAAGGTCAGGAAAACCATGAGCTAGGCCGGGGTTTGCCTTCGGCCACGTCGCTTCATCCTCCCAATCATCGCCGGGTTCGGCCTGAAACAAGATTGGCAAAAAAGTCGGGTCGTCATGTTCGCCGGTCGCAACCTTACAAGCATAGTCGTAAAGCTCGAAACCGACGTTATCCTGTCCGCGCCCTGCCGTGGTGCAAATGATCATTAGGGGTTCGCTGGTCTTGACCATGCCGGAAGAGAGAGCTTCCCAAAGGTCGCGGCCCTGCCACTTGTGGATTTCATCGACAAGAATGAAGTTAGGCGTCGTGCCGTGCTGGGCCTTGCCGTCGCTGGAAACTGCTCTCAAGTTCGCCCCGCTGCGAGTGTTCAATATGCGCTTCATCCCGCCAAAGGCATTGTTGATTTTCGAAATGGCTTTGAGTGGCCGGGTCTGCCCCACAATACTTGCCACTTCATCGAAGCCGATATTTGCCTGTTGACGGTCACACGCTGCAAATATTACCTGCCCCGAAGGAGCGGCTTCCGGCCCATAAAGGTGAAGGGCGGACCACGCTGCGGCGTGACTGGTCTTCCGATTTCCACGGCCAAGCATAAGAAAGACGGTCTTGATGATGCGGCGTCCGTCAGGGTGACGCGGGCCATAAATGCGCCGGGTGATCCTTTCGAAAGGGTCATAAAGCTGAAAGGCATTTTTTGGCGCGTTGCTCTTCGGATGCTTCAGCGCCCGGATGAAATCAACGGCGTCCTGCCCATAGCCAAACGGGTCATCGATCGGGCTGTTATCATAAATCCAGTAGGGGAACGCGCTCTTAGCCATTGCGTCGGTTCCTTCCGATGTTCAGAGGGTTCGGGCTGTCGTCGTCATCATCGTTGCCAGTCCCGGCACCGACACGCGCCCGCGACGTTGGCGTAAGGCCATATTCAGCCGAAAGCTGCCGTGCCGTTTGTGCCGCGCGGTTCAGCATGCCGAACAGGACCTTGTCCAAGGGGTCGGCCTGCAACGCGGCTTCGATTTCGCGGACATGGCCGCGCATGATGCAAAGCTCTTCGATCCCGCCAAGATCGCCCTTTATGATGATGCCGCGCTCAATAAGGCCGGGCAGGATGCGCTTCCACTCCGCGCGGGCATAAGCAGAAAGATGCTTCGGCGCGGGCGGCGCTTTCTTCAGGGCGTTGCTGTCACGCTGGGCAGGCGGCTTGATGCCGCGCAAATGGGTCATCGGATCGCAACCCCGCGCAATTCGAGGCCGTCACGCCTTCCAACTTCGTTGATTTCCTTGATGTTGTAAGCCGTCCCGGCATAGGTCACGCGGTCGGCGGTCGTGATGCCAGGGCGATATCTGACACGGAAGACGACACTACCGGCTTCAGCCTCACCGAAGCCGGTCAGGAATTCATTCGCGGACTGCTGAAGCAATTCGGCCCATACCGTGCAAAGCGGTGCCCATGCTTCGGACACGGCGCCGGAAGGCTTCACGGTTTCGGTCTTGCGCTCGATCGTAATGCGCCGGTTCAGCGCGCCAATGTTCAGCATCAGACAAACCACCTAATCAGCGCTTCGACCGAAATCACCGCGTGTCCATGGTCCGGGTCGGGGTCAGTGACGAACCGGCAAGCGGTCGCGCGGAAGTGGTCGCAATAGCCGCCTTCGATCTGAAGCTTGCGCTTGTCGAGCGCCCCCAACACCGCGCCCGCGACTTCTTTCACCGCGTCCTGTTCGGCCTCAAAGGTCCAGACGTGCAAATCCAGATAAGCCCATGCCGTGCGCTGTGCGGTGTAGTCATAGCCGTGCAAGGTAGTCATGCCGTTGCTCATGAGAACGCAAGGTTCGCGCTCGCTGTCGGGCCGCGTGGTGCCGGAACGAATGCGGTCAGCCGGGACAAGCGCCGAAACGGCACTGTTCAGAATGAGGCGTTCGCGGATCGCGGTTTCAAGGGCAAGGGTCGCTTCTATCATCGGTTCTTCCACGCCTTGTCCAGCGCCCGGTTCAGGCGTCGGTGATTCCGGGTCTTTGTGAGATTGAACGCCGCGCCAAAGAACGGGTGCGCTTCCGTTTTGCTGGTTCCGTATTCAACAAGGTGCGCATAGCGAACGTCGGTATTCCCCGCCGTCACGATAACCTCATGCGGGCCAGCAACGCGGGACGCTCCCGGCTGCGAATGGGGCGGCGTCGTTTCGCCGGGGCCGGTCACCACAACGCTATCGGCAAGCGCACCCGTATCCTTTGGTGCGAGGGCTTTAGCTGTGCCCGCGAATTCCTTGGCGGACTTCAGCAAGGCGGAACGCACATACTCACTTCGCGGAATATCTTTGATGCTGTCCATATCGGCCAGAACGTCGGAAAGCCCGCCGTCGTCCTTCTTACTCGCCATCGAAGACCTGCCCTGCCCGATACGTGTCGGCAATCGAGGTCACGCTATAGGGCGCGATCTTCATGGCGATGCCGAAGGATACGGCGTTGCGCTGCTCATAGTAGAAGGAAACGAGCATCAGCACAGCGAGCTTCAGGTCTGCCGGGAATGGGTCAAGTTCGGTCAGCGATTTGCCGATGTAGCCAGCAAGATACTGTTCAGCGCCCGCGATGTAGAGCGCAATAAGCTCATCGTCGTCGTTTCCGTCGATCTTCATGTGTGATTTGACAAGCTCAAGGCTTACGGTCGTCATGCTTCAAATCCAAAAAAGTTATTTAGGGGTCATTTTTGTGCGGTGCTCCCCGCGCCGGTCCCTGTTCACCCTCAAAAGTTCAAACCTACCCCCGGGGTCTGGCTTCGCGGCTTCGGGCCTGTCTTCTTCCCTGCCCTTCGTCCCGTCGTCGTCGCCAGCTCTTCGGGCGTCTTCGCGTCCTTCAGCCGGACCTTGATCGCCTCACGCGCTGCCACAGGGTCAACGCCTGCGAGGTAGCAAACCATGTTGAAATCCTTGTTCGGTCGCGTGACGTAGTCGCGGGCTGCTTGAATGAGCCGCTGGCGTTCGTGCCGGTCACCACGGATAAGTGTGCCATCAACGGCTTCGTTGACTGCCTGCGTCAGAACGGAATGCCAGATATCTTGACAGCGCGCGGCATCTTCGAGGTCCGTGTCATCAATCATGGCTTGGCATCCTTCAGGGTATCGAGGTGCGACACGATGCCGGTGCGCCGCTGCTTCGGTGTCGGCGTGGTGACGGACTGTTCCACGGTCCAGCCTCGCGCTAGGCGTTTGCGGATGGTGGTGGAAGGAACGCCGGTGACTGCTGCCAGTTCAGACAGAAGCCAACGCTGCCCGCTGTAGGTGAAGATGCTGCGGTTCATCGGGCGCGCTCCATCCGCTGCTTGACTGAGTTGTGGCAGGGCTCGCAAAGGGGCTGCCAGTTGGCGCGGTGCCAGAACAAACCCTTGTCGCCACGGTGGGGAATGACATGGTCAACCACGGTCGCCATGCGGGTGACGCCGTGCTTCGTGCACTCCCGGCAATAGGGGTGCGCTATGAGGAATTCGGCACGGGCCTTGCGCCACTCATGGCCGTATCCGCGCCGGGCCGCTGTTTCGCGGTTGGCGTCATGGCGCTGATTGCGTTGCTGCTTGGCGGTGCGCTGGCAAGTGCAAAGCTCACCATGGGCCACCTTCTCATCGCATGGGCAAATACGGGGCGGTTTGATCATTGGCCGCTCGCAATCTTCATCTTGAGGGCGCGCAATCCTTCCCGGTCGAATTCGGGATCAAGGCCAGCGGCTATATTGCGCTCTGCCTGTTCCGGGTCGGGCTGACGCTCATCTTCGTCAGCAACGCCGTTCAGGGTCTTCAGCTTGGCGAAATAGGTGTTCAGCGCGCGGTTGATCTCGTTCGGCGTGGCGCTCCAAGCGGCGTCAGGGGTCCATTCAAGCCAGCCGGTCGCATAGTCGAAAAGCTGCTTGTAGAACGCCTGCAACGTCATGGGCTTGCCGCTGCCGTTCGTCTTCTTGGCCTTCGGGTCTGGTTCCGGGTCAAACATTGCGAGCAATTCGGAAAGCGGGCCGCGCACGGCGTCGAAGAAAGGGGAAAGCGGCTTTCCTACAATGCGCGAAAGGAAAGCCGCCGCATCCTGCCCGGAAGAGGAAGCCGACAGGATGATTTCGGAAATGATGGTGAGGTTCTGCCGATCCAGCGCCTTGAACATGGTCGGGCGGCTATAGCGGGCCTCAAGGGTCGCAGCGGCCCGCAAGGTAGGCCGAAGCGACACGGTGCTTCCACCGTGCGCAATCGTTACCTGTTCGTATGCGGGCCGCTGGTAGGTCATGAGTTACGAGGTCGCCATCTTCAGCTTGCGGAAGACGTCAGGGCGCACGACGCCAGCGCCGACACGGCGGCGAGCATGGAACCGGATCATGCCTTCGGTCGCCAGAAGATAGGGGTTCGGGCGAACCTGAAGCTCGATACGGTCGTAGATGCGATACCCGGCCTTGAAGTCACCGAACATGATCGGGAAAGCGTTCGCGGCCACATCGGGCATATCGGGAAGCTCGACAACCGGACGGCCAAGAATGGTTTCCGGCTGACCTGCCTGATAGGACGGCTGCCACAGATAGTTCCCGTTTCCGTCCTTCAGGGTGCGGATGACGGCAAGTGTGGTGCCGTTCATCACCCATGTGCCCCGGTTGCGATAGACACCCGGCAACGAATACATGAGCTTGATAAGCTGGTCGGCGTTCAGGTTCGTGGCATGACCGTTCAGGCCGCTGGCAACACCTGCTTCAGCCATGAAACCCTTCGGCTCAAGCGCGGCGCTTCCGTTGACAAATGCCAGACCTTCCTTCGCGCCGAAGTCTTCAGCAAGCGCAAGCCGGATTTCGGCTTCGATGTCATGGGCGGCGTCTTCCATCAACCAGTTGCCAACATCGACATGCGTGGTCATTTCCTTGACGGAAAGTTCCATCTGGTCGAAAGTCGGTTCGGACGCTTCAGACGCAACGGCTTCGCCCTTCCATTTCGCGTTGGTCACCGTGAGACGCTTCGGTAGAATGATGGTGTGCGATCCGGTCGAGCGAACGTCCGCAATGCCGCGAACCGGCGAAAACTCGACAAGGTTGCGAATGAATTCGCTGCTGGTTTCTTCCGGGGCGAGAACATAGCCGGGAGCATCGTTCGCAACGGTCAGGGCTTTGCGTTCAACCTCGCCGCCGCGAAGATAGTCGACAAAAGCCTTCACTTCGTTCTGGTTCGCCGGGTCGGGCTGATTGTTGTTGGCGGCGCGCGGACGGTTCATCTTTGCCTTGATCGTGGCAATTTCGTCCTTCAGCGCTTTGACTTCATCCGCCGAAACAACCGGATCAGACTTGGCCGGATCGTTCGACACTTCTTCGTTCTCGAGTTCGTTTTTCATGGGGTCTCCTTCAAGGGCTTTCACTTCGGTTGTCCGCGCGTCCGGGTGAACTGGGCGACGGCAAAGCGAGATTTCGTTGACAACAATATCGGTGAGGATGCGCCCGCCATCCGGGCGGGCCTTGTGTTCGTTGCGGCGGTAGCCAATCGACAAGCCGCCGGTCCTGCCCGCCTTCAGATTGCGGTAGGTTTCGCGGGCAAGCTGCGAACCTTCGATGAAAAGACGGCCTTTGACTTCAAGCCCCTTGTCTGTGACCGCGCATGAATTCCAGACGCCGACAACCTCGCGTTCGCGATGCTCGTTGAACATGGGGACCGACGGCGCGAATTTGAAAGCGGTCGGTTCGATGAGGTCGCCGTAGGTGTCGGGCTTGCCGAAGGGCCACGCGATGCCGGTCACAGTTCCGGCGTCGTCGGCTGTGACTTCGGCCTTGATTTCGAGATTGCCGGTTTCGGTCATGCAGCCTGCTTCTCTTTGGCCGCTTTTTCAGCGATCAGCTTCATCTCATTGAAATCGTCGGCGTCGAAGTTCTCGCCAAGCAGATAGAGGTGACCGATTAAGCCGGTGCATTCGTCATAAAGAAACGGCTTTAGAAGAGAGGTGTGGCCGTCATCAAAAGCGCCAGCGTTGAAATAGAACGCAAAGCCTTCAGTCGCGTTGAAGAACTGCAAAAGCGCTATCCTCTGAGCGTAATCAAGATCAGCCTTGCTTGCCGGAACAGGCAGAGCGCCAGCGGCAACAGCTGCGGCCCGCGCGACTTGATGCCGCTCAAGCAGCCGATCCAGCATCATGAAGTTGCGGAGCTTCGAAATTTCTTCGGCGATCTTGCTCATTTAGACTTCCTCGTATGCAGCCCGCATATCGTCGGCCAATGCGCTGGCGGCTTCTTGCGCCTGTTCCGCGTTCATCCAGACGGCACGGAACGGATGGGGCTCGTCCGCCTGTTCCGGCTCGGACCACATGGCGCGGAACGAATGGGCTTCGTCCTGGGGGAAATCGAAATCATCTTCCGGGGCCGGTTCTTCCTCTTCAGGGCCGGCGTAAAGTTCCGTGATGATCTGCATCGCCAGCATGTAGCTTTCGACAAGTGGGCGGGCCGTGGCGTAGGTGCCGACAAGCCGGGCGGCTTCGGCGGGCGTGGTGCCGCCGCCGATCAGTCCAAGCCGGATAATCTGGTTGGTCTCATCCACGCTGTAGGCATGCTGACGCAACCGGGCGACAAGCTCACCAATGCCGAAGCCGGTCTTGGCTTCGAGTTCCTGAATCAGTTCAAGCGTCGGGAAGGCAAACAGCTTTTCGCCGTCGCCAAAGAATGCCTTGATCGGCTTCATTCGCTGGTTTCCTCCAGAACGAGGGCCATGACATTGAGATAGCCGGACATGACCTTGAGGGCGGTCTTGCGGGTTTCGCTGTCAATGTCGGGTGACGTGGCGATTGACTGTGCCGTCTTGATCAGGCGGGCGGTTGAATCCATCAGGCGCGTGTTTGCCGCGTCGAAGACGGCGGGTTTCTTCGGCATGGTTATTCCTTGTCGTCGCCGTTGTTCGGCGTGGGGCGGGTGCTGGTTGCGTAAGGGTCAAAAGGCTCGTCCCCGCCGGGGCGCGGCGGCTCGTTGAGCTTTTCGAGGGCGCGGTTGGGCGTCAAAAGCCCGTATTTCACCTGTTCGGTCAGGTTTTTGGTGCGAGCTTCGGCGTCGGTTCGCAGAAGGTCATCAACCACGAATTCAAAATAGTGGTTGTCCTGTTCCTCTTCGGTGAGAAGAACGGTTTCGTAGGCGTCCTGCCAGCGGTCCAGCCATGTGCGGAGGCAAAGCTGCAGGAAGGACGCGCCCATCTGTTCCGCGTTGCTCCATGTGGCGCGGTTCAACTGGAAAAGCAGGTGGGGCGGGACGCCGAAGACGCGCGCAACCTCATCAATCTGGAAAGTGCGATTCTCGAGATACTGCGCATCGGTCGAGGTCATGGCGGGCTGTTCGAAGTGCCAACCATTATCAAGCATGAACGGCGTATCCGCCGTTTGCTGCCAATTCTTATACCGGCGGAAGATGCTAGCAAGCTGCCCGTCCCCCGACATGTCGCCCTGCGGTTTCTCGTTCGACAAGATGCCAGCCGGACGCGCGCCGGACTTGAAGAACTGTGCGCCGTGGCGTTCGAGAACAGCAGCAAGGCCGATTGCCTCTTTGCCGAAGTGGATCGGGGATTTGCCGAGGAATGGTGAAATCTGAAGGATTTCAGTGTAGCCATATTCGCGGATGCCATCGGCTTCCGAAACGCGATAGAACGGTGCGCCGGTGTATTCATTTCGAAGAACGGTCACCTTTGATGGCTCAAGGCGCTCAAGCGAAAGCGGACGACCGTCTTCAAGTCGGTCCACACGGGCAAAGCCGCTGCCGTGAATGAGGGCGTCAGCCGTCAGGATTTCGCGAAAGTCACGGGCGCTTGCCCATTCGATCGCACGGCGATGCACGATCTTGTAGGCAGGGTGACTCTTGGCTTCCTGTTTGCCCTTATCGCCGTCATCGCGCCAAAGCTTGCACGGCAACGAACCGCACTGTTCTGAAATAAGACGCACGGCATGAAACACTGCCGGAACAGAAAGCGCCTTTTCGCCGCTAATGTTTTCGCCGGAATAAGTAGGCCGAATGTCGAACAGCGAAAAAGCTTCGGGGCTATTCAGCGCGATGCTTTTCCGTTCTTCGTTCGTGTCGGCGCTTTTCCGTGCAATCTTGTCAGCAAGCATCTATCAGCCTCAGTTCAACTTGAGGCTGATTCTCTCATATCGGCGATTCGTAAGTCAACACTTAAATAGGATATTTATCCTATAATGAGGATTATATTCCTATTCCTTAAAACAGAAAAGGGCGGCAACAAAGTTGCCACCCTATCGCTAAAACAAGGCGTGAATTATTGCAGCAACGCCGAACAGGCACCCCGCAATGTTCACCTTGATTGTGACGACTATGAATAGCTTTTTCATCGAAAAGCCCTCAGAGCCGCACCGGTGCAGCCCACAAAGGGTTGCTAAACTCCGGGCAAATTAACGGATTAACCGCCGTTCATCACATCATCGGTCCGCCTCAGGTGTAAGCTTCCACTTTCAGCGCCTATGTGCCTTCCGAGGTGTTGGCGACCGCTTGGTCGTCGGTCTGAGCGACTGCATGCCAGTCCCGGCATAGGATAAGACATCACTTCTCAGGTGTTTTGCTTTGGCTTTCAAAGTCCAAAAAGAATGTCCAGCTATCTCTATATACCGATTCGTGTTTTACTTCTATATGACGAGGCGAACTTTCTTCATCTGTGCGGCTAGCTCCAACAGCTTCAAGTCGCTGCCGCCGTATCCGTCTGCCGAAGAGCCGGAAGAGCGCCCGGTGATGTAAAGCGCGGCTTTTTGGCTTACGTCGCTGAAAAGCGCATCTTCGAACAGGTGCCGGAACCCGTGGTTCGGCGGCGGCGCATCCGCTTCACCCTTCAGCGGCCCGCTGTGCATCCATTCGCGAAGGCGTTGGTCTTGGAAGGTGCCGGGGAAGAGCAAGCCGTCAGGTCGGCTTTGGACGAAAGCAATAAAGCCCTCATCGACAAGCACTTGATGGACCGGAATCTTCCGGCCTCGCTTCGTCTTTGTCGTGCGTCCCTCACCTACGCGCACGTTGATAAACCAATACCCCTGTAGTTCGAAGATATCCGCCCGCTCCAACTGCAAAGCCTCGCCGACGCGCATGCCGGTGTAGGCCAGCAACCATGGAACCCAACGGAAATTCGTCCTGTCTGTCTCCGCGCGGGCCGCGTCCAGCACGGTGCGGGCCTGTTTAAGCGTGTAGGTTCTCGTTGCGCTATCCTTGACTTCGACGTTGGGCAATTCGAGGAAGTCGAACGGCGTCCCCTTCGGCGTGTCCGGGAACAGCTTACCCCGGTGCTGCTTCTGTCCCCACGTCAGAATTGCCCGGATAGCCGCAAGCTTGTCGCGGATGGACTTCCGGGAAATCTTGCCTTCCGCAAGCATGGCGTTGCGCCAAGCCTCGCCTTCCTCAAGGGTCACGGTCGCAGCCCGCTTGCTTCGGCGATGGTGTTCGAAGTCGTGAATGATGCGCCGGTATTTCTTCAGCGTTGACGCGGACAACTCGTTGCCGCCAAGCCCCATTTTGGTCAGGCGCACTTGTTCGGCAACGATCGCCTCAAAGGTCAGTGCGTTGAATTCTGCGGTCGGCGCACTGTCTTCGGCCTCTTCCTCTTCGACCGCCTTTGCCAGTTCCGGGTGTTCAGGCTTGCCGGTGAAGTCGCCTTCGTCCCGTTCCATCGCGCGGCCAAGGGCTTCAAGTTCGGAGATGCACAAGGCGCGGGCAAGGGTGCGCCATTCAGGTGAACCGAAGACGACCGTGGTGTTGCCAAGGCGGCGGAAGCGTTCAATCCGCTCGCCAACGAGGGTTTGAAGCGTCTGGTTATCGAGGCGTCCGGCAACGCCTTCACGCAATAGCTCAACCATGCGGTCATCAATGCTAACTTGCGCATAGGCATCGGTCGCGTTGCGAAGCTCCAAGTCGAAGGCGATGCGCTCGTTGTAGTTCCGAAGCGCCATTTGATCGGCTGACAGCGGATAGCGCCCCGGCGTGATCGGCGCGCCGCTGGCGATCTGTGCTTTGCGCTCTGCGACGGCAACCCGCCCCTGCAATGCAGAAACAGCCGTGGCGAGGCGAGCTATCGCCGTGCGCCGGTCAGGTCCGAGCGGTTCGCGAAGTTCTGATTTGTTTTCGAGGAAAGGTCGAAGAGGCTTCGGGATCACGATCCGGGCGAAATAGCGCCCGTCGCGATTGAGAAGATAGCGGTGCTTTGAAGACATTCCCAACTTCCATTTTGTTACGTGTTTTGTAACAGAAAGTTGGCCGTAACCCCAATGAAATCAGTATCTCTAGCGATTTCAGGGCGTTTTAATGGTCGGAGTGGAGAGATTCGAACTCCCGACCCTCTGGTCCCAAACCAGATGCGCTACCAGGCTGCGCTACACTCCGCCGATGCGGGTCGGATACACGGTTCGCGGGCCGATCGCAATACTTAAAGCGGCAAGCGGGCGTTATTGCTTGAGCGCGGGGCCGGTGACGGTGTCGCCGGGCTTCAGCCCGTAGGCCTGCGCCTGACCGCCCGCCAACTCGAGCACGTACTTCACCGGCTCGCGCGAGGCGATCACGCGCTTGGAACCGGGCTCGGCCTCCTCGTAGAAGCCTGCCACCGTGCCGTCCGTGCGGATGAAGACCATGTCGAGCGGGATCAGCGTGTTCGCCATCCACATCGACGCGGTGCGGGGCTGGCCGAGGTCGAAGATCATCCCGTGATCGGGGGCAAGCTCGGTGCGGTACATCAGGCCGCGCTGGCGCTGCTGTTCGGTCTCGGCGAGCTCGACGACGATCTCGTGGTCGCCTGTTTCGGTATGCAGCGTCAACCGCGAGGTTTCAAAGGTGATCTCGGTCTGGGCCACGGCAAGCCCGCCAAACAGCAGCAGGAAGGCGGCCGCCAGCATTTTCCAATTGCCGAATGTGCGTTTCATGGGGGTCCTCACCTCGAAGCCTGACGGTCTCGCCGCCGTGGCCGACCTTATGCGGCGTCGGCGCAAAACTCAACGTGAATGCGCCGCGCTGAGGATGCGAATGTTTCGCAATTGTGCCTGCGCTTCGGGATATCTCGCCAGACCGGCTATGTCTGGCTGAGGCCTGTCAGGTCTGGTGAGGCGGCGCAGGATCGCTCGCGGCGTGCGCACAGCAGTCCTCGACGCACCGATCGGACGGTTGAGCAGGCTGTGCTCAAGGTGCGCGATGTGCATCCGGACCTGGGGCGCCCGCAAGATTGCGCGCCGGCTGGAACGCATCTTTCGTCACCATGGGCTGCCAATGGCGATCTATACAGACAATGCCAACCCTTGGGGAATGGGCGTTCCCCAAGGCTGGATACGCTTGCGCGTCTGGCTCCTCAAGCTGGGGGGCCAGCTCATTCACGCCCGCCCCTACCATCCGCAGGGACGCGGCAAGAACGAACGCTTCCACCGCAGTCTCAAGGCTGAGGTTCTCGCTTTTGCACAGATGTCGAACTTCAAACAGGCCCAAAGGACGTTCGATCGCTGGCGCGACCTCTACAACCATCATCGGCCTTATCAGGGCATCGCCATGGCCGTGCCCGCCAGCCGTTACCGCCCATCGTCGCGCAGCTTTCCCGCCACTGCTCCAGAGCCTGTTTACGATCCGGGCAAGATCGTCAGGCGCGTCAGCAGCACAAAGGCCTATGTCGCATTCAACGGCAAGGCATGGCGTATGCCGAAGGCCTTTCAGGGTGAGGCACTCGCCATCAGACCCTTGGAGACCGACGGCCAATACCGCATGTTCTTCGCAGCAAACCAGATCGCCTTCATCAACCTCAGAAATGGCAACTGACTGTCAGCCATGTCTCCGAACATCTGCCAGGCGTATCTCCGGGCTTTACAACAGGACCGAGGATGACGCGGAGAAGGAGGGAGGGCGTCGTCGCAACGC
Organism: Martelella mediterranea; assembly: GCF_021021415.1. GTDB lineage: Bacteria > Pseudomonadota > Alphaproteobacteria > Rhizobiales > Rhizobiaceae > Martelella > Martelella mediterranea_C. The sequence continues at coordinate 90,447 of NZ_JAINWJ010000016.1, forward strand.
ACCCCGTTGCACGGGCGACGTTCGCTAACACACCTACCACAGCCGCACCTCCGGTCAGGAAACTCGAAGGAACCAACCGCTGCAGAACAGACGTCGGAGTCTACGGACATTTATGCCGTAAAACCAGATTCTTAACTGGACTTGTTCACAAACACCGTCACCACCGGCTTCTTGCCCCAGCACTCGTTGGCGGCGGCGCGGACGGAGCGGCGGATGGCTTCCTTGACCATGCCGAGGTCCTTGCGGCGCGAGCGCGGAATGCTTTCGACAGCGCCGAGCACGGCGTCGAACAGCACGTCTTCCATCTTCTCGTCATCATCGTCGAAACCCGGAAGGCCGATCGGCACGACATCGGGATCGCCTGAAAACTCGAATTTCGAATTCAGCACGACATTGACGGAGACGTGGCCGACGAAGGAGAGCTTGCGGCGATCGCCGATACCCATTTCGTCGAAATTGCCGATCAGCTTGCCGTCCTTGAACACGCGGCCCGCTTCGACTTGGCCGATCACCTCGGCGGGACCCGGCGCAAGGCGCAGCATGTCGCCGTTTCGCACACGCGGAACCTGGGGGATGCCGCTCTGCTCGGCCAGTTCCTTCTGCGCGGTCAGGTGCTGGGCCTCGCCGTGGACGGGCACGAGGATCTCGGGCCGGATCCATTCATACATCTGCTTCAGTTCGTTGCGGCGCGGATGGCCGGACACATGCACCAGCGCCTCGCCATCAGTCAGAATATGGACGCCCTGCTCGACAAGACCGTTCTTGATCTCCTGGATCGCCTTCTCGTTGCCGGGAATGGCGCGCGAGGAAAACACCACGAGATCGCCGGCGGCAAGCGCCACATTGCGCATCTCGTCGCGCGAAAGCTTGGCAAGGGCCGCGCGCGGTTCGCCCTGCGAACCGGTCAGGATCGCGACTACCTTGTCGCGCGGGATATAACCGAACTCGTCCTCGTCCACGAAGGGCTTCACGCCCTCCATCAGCCCGAGATCGCGGGCGACGGCGACCGCGCGCTTCAGCGAGGAGCCGAGCAGCAACACCTGGCGGCCGGCCTCGTCCGCGGCCTTCGCGATCGAGCGGATGCGGCCGATATTGGAGGAGAAGGTGGTCAGCGCCACCCGGCCTTCCGCATTCTCGATGACCTTGCGCAGGCTTGCCGAAACCTCTTCCTCGGAGGGCGATACGCCATCGCGCATGGCATTGGTCGAATCGCACATCAGCGCCAGCACGCCCTCGTCGCCGATGGCGCGGAAACGGGCCTCGTCGGTCTTGGGGCCAAGCGTCGGCGCGTGGTCGATCTTCCAGTCGCCGGTGTGGACGATATTGCCGAGCGGCGTGCGGATCGCCAGTGCCATCGGCTCGGGGATGGAGTGGTTGACGGGCACGCCCTCGATCGTGAACGGGCCGACATTGATCGTGTCGCCGCCCTTGAAGATCGTCACCGGGATTTCGCGCATCCAGCTGTCATATTCGCGCTTGGCCTCCAGCAGGCCGGCGGTAAACGGCGAGGCATAGACCGGCACGTTGAGGCCCGGCCACAGCGTCGCGATCGCGCCGAAATGGTCCTCATGCGCATGGGTGATGATCATCGCCTTCAGATTGTCGCGCTGCTCGCGCACGAATTCGATATCGGGCAGAACCAGGTCGACACCGGGCAGATCCGGGCCGGGAAAGGTGACCCCGCAATCCACCATGATCCACTCGCGCTTTTTCGCCGGTCCGTAACCGTAAAGCGCCAGGTTCATGCCGATTTCGCCAAGGCCTCCCAAGGGAAGGAAGACCAGTTCAGCATTATTGTCCGCCATCAAGCGTTATCCAATTCAATTGTCGAAGAACACGTCGCCCGCGGCAAAGCTGCGCAGGCCGTCCTTCGTTTCCAGTTTCAGCATGCCGGCATCATCGATACCGACGAAAATCCCCGGGACCTGCTCATGGGCAAGGTTCACGGTAATACGTTCATTGATGCCGCAGGCCGCGCTGCGCCAGCGCGCCACCGTTTCGGCAAGGCCCCTGCCCCGATCCCAGATCTGAAGTTCCTGCGCCATGGTTTCGAACAGATGCGCAAACAGCGTGACGGGATCGGCGCCGGCGACATAATCGGAAACCCGGGCAACCGGGTAAGGCACGTCATCCGGCCCGGTCGTCACATTGACGCCCATGCCGATCACGACGGCCAGCCTGCCATCGGCAAGGCGCTCGGCTTCAAGCAGGATACCACAGACCTTGCGGCGGTCGATCAGGATATCGTTCGGCCATTTGATCGCGATTTCGTTGTCGTGACCGGCCATGACCCGCGAGATCGCGCCGTGAACGCCAAGCGCCGCCACCAGCGGCAGTGATGCCGTCATCGCCTGGGGCGCGGGGTCGACAAGCAGAAGCGAGGCATAGAGATTGCCCCGCTCCGAAACCCAGTTGCGTCCGCGCCGCCCCCGGCCGGTTTCCTGCCGTTCAGCCGTCAGCCACAACAGGCCGGGATCGCCGGCGCGCGCCCGATCCATCGCCTCGCTATTGGTGGAGCCGACGGTATCGAGCGCTTCATGACGGTAGGCGTCTACGGCAAAATCTGTTGCCGCCATCCTAGAAGAGAGCCGCCGCAGCAGCCTCCGCGGCATCGTTCAGCGCACCGCCGAACAGAAGATAACCGATCGCGAACAAACCACTGATGCCGAAGACGAAGCGAAGCTCGCCGGCGACGCGGGAGAATTCGACGGTCGGCTCATCGAACCACATCACCTTGATCACGCGCAGATAGTAGAAGCAGGCGACCACGGAGGAGACGATGCCGATGATGGCCAGCGTATAGAGCTTGGCATCGATGGCGGCCAGGAACACGAAATACTTGCCGAAGAACCCGGCAAGCGGCGGGACGCCGGCAAGCGAGAACATCAGAGCCGTGAGCACGACGGCCATCACCGGCTTGGTGGTCGAAAGGCCGGCGAGATCGTCGATATTCTCGACATTGCCGCCTTCCTTCAGCCGCATCGCCATGATGATGGCGAAAACGCCGAGCGTGGTGAACAGGTAGATCGCCATATAGAGCGCGACGCCCTTGACGCCCGCCTCGCTGTCGGCGGCGAGGCCGACCAGCGCATAGCCCATATGGGTGATCGAGGAATAGGCCATCAGCCGCTTGATGTTGCGCTGGCCTATCGCGGCGAAAGCGCCGAGCACCATCGAGGCGATCGCGATGAACACCACGACCTGGCGCCACTCATCGGCGGCCGGACCGAAGGCTTCGGTCAGAAGCCGGACGATGATCGCCATCGCCGCAACCTTCGGCGCGGAGGCGAAGAAGGCGGTGACCGGCGTCGGCGCGCCTTCATAGACGTCCGGCGTCCACATGTGGAACGGCACCGCCGAAATCTTGAAGGTGATGCCGGCGAGCACGAACACCATGCCGAAGATGAAGCCGAGACCGGTTTCGCCGGCCGAGATCGCGGCGGCAACCGGGCCGAAACCAATATTGCCGGTAAAGCCGTAGACCAGCGAGATGCCATAAAGCAGCATGCCGGAGGACAGCGAGCCGAGCACGAAATACTTCAGACCCGCCTCGGTGGAACGCAGGCTGTCGCGGTTGATGGCGGCGATCACATAGAGCGGCAGCGACATCAGTTCGAGGCCCATATAGAAGGCGAGCATGTCATTGGCCGAAACCATCAGCAGCATGCCGGTGGTCGACAGCAGCATCAGCACCGGAAACTCGAAACGGTCGAGATATTCTGGTTCCTCATGACCGACCGACAGGATCATCGACAGCGCCGCGCCGATCAACGCCAGGGCCTGCATGAACAGCGTGAAGTCGTTGAACACCAGCGAGCCGCCGAAGGCCGTGCCCTCGCCCGCCCAGAACAGCGCGCCGAAGGCCGCGATCAGCAGGAACACGGCAAGGCCCACGATCGTCTGGCCGCTCTTGCGGCCGGCGAATGCGCCGATCATCAGCAGGACCATCGCGCCGACCGAGAGGATCAGCTCCGGCATGATCAGCTTCAGACTTGAAAGTAGGAGTTCCGATGTCATGTCCAAAAGATCCTGTCTCAGTATACCGGCAGCACGATATTCTTGGTCTGCTCAAGAACGGCGTCATAATGTTGAACGATCTGCGCGACCGGGCCGTGGATCGCTGCGAAGATGGGCTCCGGATAGACGCCGAAGAAGATCGTCAGGAAGATCAGCGGATACAGAACGATCTTTTCACGGGTGCTGAGATCCAGCAATGCCTTCAGGCTGTCCTTCTCCAGTGCGCCGAAGATCACCCGACGGTAGAGCCACAGCGCATAGGCCGCCGAGAGGATAACGCCGGTGGCGGCGAACAGGGCAACCCAGGTGTTGACCTGGAACACGCCGACGACCGTCAGGAACTCACCGATGAAGCCGGACGTGCCGGGCAGGCCGACATTGGCCATGGTGAAGATCATGAAGGCGACCGCGAATTTCGGCATGTTGTTCACAAGCCCGCCATAGGCCGCGATCTCGCGGGTGTGCATCCGATCGTAGACGATGCCGACGCAGAAGAACAAGGCGCCGGAGACGATGCCGTGGGAAAGCATCAGGAAGATCGCGCCCTCGACGCCCTCGGTGGTGGCCGAGAACATGCCCATGGTGACGAAGCCCATATGGGCGACCGACGAATAGGCGATCAGCTTCTTCATGTCGGTCTGCATCAGCGCCACCAGCGAGGCGTAAATGATCGCGATGATCGACAGCGCAAAGATGAACGGCGCGAAGTAATAGGAGGCGTCGGGGAACATCGGCATCGAATAGCGCAGCACGCCGAACCCGCCGAGCTTCAACAGAACGCCCGCCAGCACGCCCGAGGCGGCGGTCGGCGCCTCCACGTGCGCATCCGGCAGCCAGGTATGCACCGGCCACATCGGCATCTTCACCGCGAACGAGGCGAAGAAGCCGAGGAACAGCCAGTATTGCATATTGACCGGGAAATCATACTCCAGCAGCACCGGCACGCTGGTCGTGCCCGTCACCCAGTACATCGCCATGATCGCCAGCAGCATGAACACCGAGCCGGCGAAGGTGTAGAGGAAGAACTTCAGCGATGCATAGACCCGCCGCTCATGCCCCCAGATGCCGATGATCAGATACATCGGGATCAGGCCCGCCTCGAAGAAGATGTAGAACATCACGATATCGAGCGACACGAACACGCCGATGATCAGCGTTTCGAGGATCAGGAAGGCGATCATATAGGCCTTCACCCGATGAGTGATGGCTTCCCACGAGGCCAGGATGCACAGCGGCATCAGCACCGTCGTCAGCAGGATGAACAGCAGCGAAATGCCGTCGATCCCGAGATGATAGGAGATGCCCGTACCGAGCCAGGGATGGTTCTCGATCATCTGGAAGTTCGGGTTCGACGGATCGAATTTCATCCACACGAACAGCGAGACGATGAAGGTGAACAACGTCGTCAGCAGCGCGACGTTGCGGATGTTCCTGAGCCCGGTCTCGTTATCGTCGCGGGTGAACAGGATCAGCACCACGCCGATAAGCGGCAGGAAGGTGACTGTTGAGAGAATTGGCCAGTCGCTCATTACCGAGCCCCTCCGAGCATCATCCAGGTTACAAGCGCGGCCACGCCGATCAGCATTGCAAACGCATAGTGGTAAACATATCCGGACTGCAGCTTGACGACGCGGTTGGTCACGTCGTTGACCCTTGCTGCAATCCCGTTCGGGCCGAAGCGGTCGATCACGCCGATATCGCCCTTCTGCCACAGGAAGTAGCCGATCGCCTTGGTGGGCCTTACGAACAGGAAGTCGTAAAGCTCATCGAAATACCACTTGTTGAGCAGGAAGGCGTAGAGGCGCGGAAATGTCTTTGCCAGAGCCGGCGCGGAGGACGGCTTGATCAGGTACATGTAGATCGCGACCACCGTGCCGAGCACCATGGCGACGAACGGCGACAGCACCACCCACAGCGGCACATGGTGATGCTCGTCGAGCACCTCGTTGTGCGGACCGGTAAACAGCGCGCCCTTCCAGAACTCGGCGTAATGGTGGCCGAAGAAATAGGGCAGGAAGACAACGCCGGCGAACAGCGCGCCGATCGACAGCACCACCAGCGGCAGCAGCATGACCCAGGGGCTTTCATGCACGTGGTGCATGACATCGGAAGACGCGCGCGGCTTGCCGAAGAAGGTCATGAAGATCAGACGCCAGGAGTAGAAGGCGGTGAAGGCGGCCGCGATGACCAGCATCCAGAACGAGAAATTGCCGAGCGGGCTTGCCGAGACATAGGCCGACTCGATGATCGCGTCCTTGGAGAAGAAGCCGGCCGCGCCGATCGGCGTGCCGGGGATGCCGGCGCCGGTGATGGCGAGCGTGCCAATGATCATCGCCCAGAAGGTGACCGGGATGTGCTTTCTCAAGCCCCCCATGTGGCGCATGTCCTGCTCGCCGGAGACGGAGTGGATCACCGAACCGGCGCAGAGGAACAGAAGCGCCTTGAAGAAGGCGTGGGTGAACAGGTGGAACACGCCGGCGCCGAAGGCCCCTGCCCCAAGGGCTGCGAACATGTAGCCGAGCTGCGAGCAGGTGGAATAGGCGATCACGCGCTTGATGTCGTTCTGCACCAGACCGATGGTGGCGGCGAAGAAGGCGGTGATCGAACCGATCAGCGTGACGAAGGTGAGCGCCGTCGGCGACAGTTCGAACAGCGGCGACATGCGGGCGACGAGGAAGACGCCGGCCGTCACCATGGTTGCGGCGTGGATAAGGGCCGAAACCGGCGTCGGACCTTCCATCGCGTCCGGCAGCCAGGTGTGCAGCAGGAACTGCGCGGATTTACCCATCGCGCCCATGAACAAGAGCAGGCAGACCGTGGTGATCGCGGTCGAAACGTCCATGCTCATGCCAAGGAAATGCAGAACGGAAACATTGCCCTCAGCCGTCTGCAGCGTGACCTCGCCATTGGCAAGACGCTCGGCCGCCGAGAAGATCGGGTCGAAATTGATGGTGTGCGCCAGGAAGAACAGGCCGGCAATGCCGAGCAGGAAACCGAAGTCGCCGACGCGGTTGACGATGAAGGCCTTCATCGCGGCAGCGCTCGCCGACGGCTTCTTGTACCAGAAACCGATCAGCAGATAGGAGGCAAGGCCGACGCCTTCCCAGCCGAAGAACATCTGCAACAGATTGTCGGAGGTGACCAGCGCCAGCATGGCGAAGGTGAACAGCGACAGATAGGCGAAGAAGCGCGGACGATGTGGATCGTCATGCATATAGCCCACCGAATAGAGGTGGACGAGACAGGACACCGTGTTGACCACGACCAGCATTACCGCCGTCAGCGTGTCGACGCGAAGCTGCCACAGGACGTCGATATCGCCGGAGGTGATCCAGCGCATGACGGGAACCTGGATGACGAAATCTTCCGCGTGGGTGAGGAAGCCGACGGAAATGAACACATACCAGGACAGCACGGCCGCGACCGCCATCAGGGCGATCGTCACCCATTCGGTGGCCTTGGCGCCGATGCGGTTTCCGAAGAGGCCGGCGATGAGGAAGCCTACGAGCGGCAGGAAGACGATGAGTTTGTAGATCATCTGGAAATCAGCCCTTCATCACGTTGACGTCTTCGACTGCGATCGAGCCGCGGTTGCGATAGAACACCACCAGGATCGCCAGACCGATGGCGGCTTCGGCCGCCGCGACGGTCAGAATGAACAGCGCGAAGACCTGGCCGACCATATCGTTCAGGAACGAGGAGAACGCGACCATGTTGAGGTTGACCGAAAGCAGGATCAGCTCGATGGACATGAGAATGATGATGACGTTCTTCCGGTTCAGGAAGATGCCGAAAACGCCAATCGTGAAGAGTATGGCACTGACCGTCAGGTAGTGGGAAAGTCCGATTTCCATTGCGTTGTCCTTAGATCCCGTATCCCTGCAAATTCTCGTTCTTATATGCCCTGGCCAGGCTTGACCTTGACGGTCTCGTGCGCGCTTTCAGGCGTGCGCGCAACCTGCTTGGCAATGTTCTGGCGCTTGACGTCCGGGCGATGCTTCAGCGTCAGCACGATCGCGCCGATCATGGCGACGAGCAGGATGAGGCCGGCCACCTGGAAGAAATAGGCGTAATGCGTGTAGATCACGTCGCCGATCGCCTTCACGCTCGACGTATCCGCCGGCATCGGCATCGCGGTATTGGCAGCGATATCAGCCGGAATGAAGGTGCCGCCGACGACCACGATCAGCTCCGCCAGAAGCACAATCCCGATCAGCGCGCCCACCGGCGCATAGTGCAGAATGCCGGACCTGAGCTCGGCGAAATCGATGTCGAGCATCATCACCACGAACAGGAACAGCACCGCCACCGCGCCGACATAGACCACCAGCAGAAGAAGGCCGAGATATTCCGCGCCCGCCAGAATGAACAGCGCCGCCGCATTCACGAACACGACGATCAGGAACAGCACCGAATGAACGGGGTTCTTAGCCCAAATCACCATGAACGCCGACGCCACGGCGACGAACGCGAAAATATAGAAAAAAAGAGCATGGAGACCCATGATGGTGCCTTCTCTTCGTGGTCGCAGCGGCTCCCGCCACTATCACATTTGCAAAAGCCCCGCCGCCGGATGCGGCAGGCCCTTGATTTCAGGTTTATCGAACCGCCGGGCGAAATCCCCCGCCCGGCCTCTCCTTACCGGTAGGGCGCATCCATCGCGATATTCTTCGCGATCTCGCGTTCCCACCGGTCGCCATTGGCGAGCAGTCGTTCCTTGTCATAGTACAGTTCCTCGCGCGTCTCGGTGGCGAACTCGAAATTCGGCCCCTCGACGATCGCCTCCACCGGACATGCCTCCTGGCAGAAGCCGCAATAGATGCACTTCACCATATCAATATCGTAGCGCACCGTGCGGCGCGTGCCGTCATTGCGGCGCGGGCCGGCCTCGATGGTGATCGCCTGCGCGGGACAGATCGCCTCGCACAATTTGCAGGCGATGCAGCGTTCCTCGCCGTTCGGATAACGGCGCAGCGCATGCTCGCCGCGAAAGCGCGGGCTCACCGGCCCCTTTTCGAAGGGGTAGTTCACCGTCGACTTCGGGCTGAAGAAGTAGCGCATCGTCAGAAAGAACGCACCGACGAACTCCTTCAGAAAGAGCGCGTTGAATGCCTGAGCGACAGAACCCATTTCACAATCTCCATTGCGGTGTTGCGAAAAACACCTGCATCAGCCGACCCAGCCGGTCAGTTTGACGACGAAAGCGACGATCACGACCATGGCGAGCGACAGCGGAAGGAAGACCTTCCAGCCGAGACGCATCAGCTGGTCGTAGCGGTAGCGCGGCACGAAGGCCTTGACCAAGGCGAACATGAAGAAGCACAGGCACACCTTGATCAGGAACCAGATCACGCCGGGGATCCAGTTCAGAACCGCGACATCCAGGATCGGCAGCCAGCCGCCGAGGAACAGCGTGGTCGTCAGCGCGCACATCAGCACGATCGCGGCATATTCGCCGAGCATGAACATCATGTACGGGGTCGAGCCATATTCGACCATGAAGCCGGCGACCAGTTCCGATTCCGCTTCCGGAAGGTCGAAGGGCGGACGGTTGGTCTCGGCCAGCGCCGAAATGAAGAACACGATGAACATCGGGAACAGCGCCAGCCAGTTCCAGTCGAGGAATGACGGCGGCAGGCCGAGCATGGTGCCGAGGCCGGTTTCCTGCGCGAATACGATATCCGAAAGGTTCAGCGAGCCGACCGTCAGCAGCACGGTGACGATCACGAGGCCGATCGAGACTTCGTAGGACACCATCTGCGCCGCGGAGCGCAGCGAGCCGAGGAAGGCATATTTCGAATTCGAGGCCCAGCCGCCCATGATCACGCCGTAAACCTCAAGCGAGGAAATGGCGAAGATATAGAGAATGCCGATATTGATATTGGCGATCACCCAGCCCTCGGCAACCGGCATCACCGCCCAGGTTGCGAGCGCCAGCGTCACCGAGATCAGCGGCGCCAGCAGGAACACGACCTTGTCCGAGCTTGCCGGAATGACCGGTTCCTTGAACACGAATTTCAAAAGGTCGGCGAAGGACTGCATCAGGCCGAAGGGACCGACGACGTTCGGGCCGCGGCGCATCTGCACCGCCGCCCAGATCTTGCGGTCGGCAAGCAGGATGAAGGCGATGCCGACGAGCAGCAGAACCAGGAGCAGCAGCGACTGGCCGATCATGATCAGCGCGGGCCAGAGATACGTCGAGAAAAAAGAATCCATTGCTCCGTCCTTACTCCGCCGCCGCCTGGAAATTATTGCGCGCCAGCGCCGAGCATTCGGCCATGACGGCAGACGCCCGGGCAATCGGGTTGGTCAGGTAGAAATCGGTGACCGGCGATACGAAACCGGAATCACCAAGGTCCCCACCTCTGCCGGCCAGCGTTTCGACGGCGTTGATATCAGCGTCAGCGATCTCGTCAAGCGCGGCGAGGTGCGGAAATTCGCCATAAAGGGCTGCGCGCAGCGCGCCAAGCGAGTCGTAGGGCAGCGCCTTGCCGAAAACGCCCGACAGCGCGCGGATGATCGCCCAGTCCTCGCGGGCGTCGCCCGGGGCGAAGCCTGCGCGGTTGGTCATCTGCACCCGGCCCTCGAGATTGACGTAGGTGCCGGATTTTTCCGTATACGTCGCGGCCGGCAGCACGACATCGGCGTTCATTGCGCCGGCATCGCCATGGCTGCCGATATAGACGGTGAAGCCCGCCTTCTTGGCCGAGAAATCCAGTTCGTCAGCGCCGAGCAGGAACAGCACGTCCATGTCGGAAAGCATCGAAGCGGCGTTGGCAGCGCCCTCGCCCGGCACGAAGCCGATATCGAGACCGCCGACGCGCGAGGCCGCCGTGTGCAGCACCGCAAAGCCGTTCCACTCAGCCGTGACCGCGCCGATCTCCTTAGCGATCGCCGCCGCCTTGGAGAGAACCGCCGCGCCATCTTCACGCGCCAGCGCGCCGGGGCCGACCAGCACGATCGGACGCTCGGCCTTCTTGAGCACGTCCATGAAATCACTGGAGGCCAGATCGGCAAGCGAGGACGGGCCCGCGCCGAGATAGCTCACGGGATAACGCAGATCGGCATTCTCGCCGATCACGCCGATCGGGAAATTGCCCTTGCGAGACCGCTTGCGGATACGGGCGTTCAGAACCGAAGCCTCGAAGCGCGGATTTGAGCCGATGATCAGCAGCGCATCTGCGTTCTCGATGCCCTCGATGGTCGGATTGAAGACATAGCCCGCGCGGCCAGCGGTCGGGTCCAGGGCGGCGCCATCCTGGCGACAATCGATATTGGACGAGCCGAGCGAGGCCATCAGGCCCTTCAGCGCATACATTTCCTCAACGGTGGCCAGATCACCGGCAATCGCGCCGATCTTCTCGCCCTTGACGCCATCGACCTTGGCCTTGATCGCGGCGAAGGCCTCGGCCCAGCTTGCGGGCTGAAGTCGGCCGCCCTGGCGGATATAGGGTTTGTCGATGCGCTGGGTGCGCAGACCGTCCCAGATGAACCGGGTCTTGTCGGAAATCCACTCCTCGTTCACCTGCTCATTGATGCGCGGCATGATGCGCATCACTTCGCGGCCACGGGTATCGACGCGGATCGCCGAGCCGACAGCATCCATCACGTCGATCGATTCGGTCTTGTTCAGCTCCCACGGACGCGCCGTGAAGGCAAACGGCTTGGAGGTCAGCGCGCCAACCGGGCAGAGGTCGACGACATTGCCCTGAAGCTCGGACGTCATCGCGCGCTCGAGATAGGTGGTGATCTCGGCATCCTCGCCGCGGCCGATCAGGCCGAGTTCGGAAATGCCGGCAACCTCGGTGGTGAAACGAACGCAGCGCGTGCAGTGAATGCAGCGGTTCATCACGGTCTTGACCAGCGGGCCGATATACTTGTCCTCGACCGCGCGCTTGTCCTCACGGTAGCGCGAACTATCGATGCCGAAGGCCATGGCCTGGTCCTGCAGATCGCATTCGCCGCCCTGGTCGCAGATCGGGCAATCGAGCGGATGGTTGATGAGCAGGAACTCCATCACCCCTTCGCGCGCCTTCTTGACCATCGGCGTCTTGGTGAAGATTTCCGGCAGGGAGCCATCCGGCCCGCCGCGAATATCCTTCACGCCCATGGCGCAGGAAGCGGCCGGCTTCGGCGGTCCGCCCTTTACCTGAATGAGGCACATGCGGCAGTTGCCGGCAATCGACAGCCGCTCGTGAAAGCAGAAGCGCGGGATTTCGGCGCCTGCCTCCTCCGCCGCCTGCAGCAGCGTGTAGTGGTCGGGAACCTCGATTTCCTTGCCGTCTACAATCAGATTTACCATATCCGTTTTTCCCGCTTCGCCGATGGTCAGAAAGAGACCGCCGGCATTTTATTCTCGATTGCGTCCGCCCGCTGCGGGCTCCGCCTCAAGCCTTGTGTTCTTTCCACAGCGCCAGCATCGCGCCGACATCGATGCCGTCGATCGTCATGCCGTGCAACCGGCATTCACTGATCGAAACACCCGAGAGATTGGCATCCGTCACCGTCATGCCGGAAAGGTTTGCGTCCGTGACCACCATGCCGGAAAAATTGGCATTGCTCACCTTCCAGCCCGACATGTTCACGTTGTGAAACTTCGAACCGGACAGATCGACATCATCAAAGACCGAGCCCGCCAGGCAGCTCTTGGTGGCATCGATCTGGTCGACCTGGTCGTGGAATTTCATCGGTCTACTCCGCCGCTTCCATCACCGCGCCTTCAGACGTGGCGTTGGCCGTGTACTGGTCAATCCGCTTTTCGATTTCCGGACGGAAATTGCGGATCAGGCCCTGGATCGGCCATGCGGCCGCATCGCCGAGCGCGCAGATCGTGTGGCCTTCCACCTGCTTGGTGACCTCAAACAGCATGTCGATCTCGCGCTTCTGGGCGTTGCCCGTCACCATGCGCTCCATCACCCGCCACATCCAGCCGGTGCCCTCGCGGCACGGCGTGCACTGGCCGCAGCTTTCATGCTTGAAAAAGGCCGAGAGACGCGCGATCGCTGCAATAATGTCGGTTGACTTGTCCATCACGATCGCGCCGCCGGTCCCGAAGGACGACTTGACCTCGCGCAGACCGTCAAAGTCGAGCTGGACGTCGATCATGTCCTCGGCCTTGACCACCGGGCAGGACGCTCCGCCGGGGATCACCGCCAGCAGATTGTCCCAGCCGCCGCGAATGCCGCCGCAATGCTTTTCGATCAGCTCGCGGAAGGTGATGCCCATCGATTCCTCGACAACGCAGGGCCGCTCCACATGGCCGGAAACCATGAACAGCTTGGTGCCGACATTGTTCGGGCGACCGAAGGACGAGAACCAACTTGCGCCGCGGCGCAGAATAGTCGGCGCAACGGCGATCGACTCAACGTTGTTGACCGTTGTCGGCAGGCCGTAAAGACCCATATTTGCCGGGAATGGCGGCTTAAGGCGCGGCTGGCCCTTCTTGCCTTCCAGGCTCTCCAGAAGTGCCGTTTCCTCGCCGCAGATATAAGCGCCGGCGCCGTGATGGACGATGATGTCCATGTCCCAGCCGCACTTATTGTCCTTGCCGAGAAGGCCGGCGTCGTAACATTCGTCGATCGCCGCCTGCAGCGCTTCGCGCTCGCGGATGAACTCGCCGCGCACATAGATATAAGCGGTATGCGCGCCCATGGCACAGCCGGCAATCAGGCAGCCCTCGATCAGATGATGCGGGTCGTTGCGCAGAATTTCGCGGTCCTTGCAGGTGCCGGGCTCGGATTCGTCAGCATTCACAACGAGATAATGCGGGCGGTCATCCTTCGGCATGAACGACCACTTGAGGCCGGTCGGAAAGCCAGCGCCGCCGCGGCCGCGCAGACCCGAATCCTTCATCTCCTGAACGATCCAGTCGCGGCCCTTGTCGATGATGCCCCGGGTGTTATCCCACAGCCCACGCGACATAGCGCCCTTCAGGGACTTGTCCCTGTGGCCGTAAAGATTGGTGAAGATGCGATCTTTATCTTTTAACATGCTTCACTCCTACCGCGCTGTCCTGCCGAATACTTTTTCGTATTCCTCAATACCGCCCTTGGCCAGAACGCCGGCCTGACGCACCCACTCGTCGCGTTCGATGCGACCGCCGAGCTTCAGCGAGTCGTTTACCCAGGCGCATTCGCCGGGCGTCCACGCCGCGATCTGCTCGAACTTGTAAATGCCGATGTCGTTCAGCAGACCGGAAATCTTTGGACCAACGCCGGCCATCAGCGTCAGGTCGTCGGCGTCATCGGGCTTCTGGTCGACGGCCGGCGGGCGGTCGCCCTTGGCCCCACTGATCGCCTCCTCGGAGCCGGCGCCCTCATCGGTCGCGTCAGTGTCGTCGGATTCGAGCGCGCCCTCGCCTTCCTCGGTCAGCGCGGTGAAGCCGCCTTCGGGCGCCGACAGCCAGCGATCGATCTGCGGACCGGGCTTGATCTCGGAACCGCGACCGGCCTCGAATGCGTCGATGATCTCTTCCATCCGCTCCGGTGTCAGATCTTCGTAGACGTCCTTGAAAATCATCACCATCGGCGCGTTGGCGCAGGCGCCGAGGCATTCCACCTCTTCCCACGACATCGTGCCGTCGCCATTGGTCTCATGGGCCTTGGCGTTGATCTTCTTCTTGCAGACATTGATCAGGTCGCCAGCGCCGCGCAGCATGCAGGGCGTGGTGCCGCAGACCTGGATATGGGCGTTGGTGCCGACCGGCTTCAGCTGGAACTGGGTATAGAACGTCGCCACTTCGAGCACGCGGATCAGCGGCATGGCCAGCATGTCGGCGACCTTCTCGATCGCGGCGCGGGTGACCCAGCCCTCCTGGTCCTGCGCCCGCATCAGAAGCGGGATCACGGCGGACTGCTGGCGGCCTTCCGGGTATTTCCGGATCGTGGCTTCGGCCCAGGCCGCGTTCTCGTCTGAAAACGCAAAGGCTGCGGGCTGGACATTCTCATCGGCTAATCGACGAACGGACATGCTTTCTTACACCTCTTCGGAGGTTGTCATCACGGCTTCCGCATATCCCACGTTCTGCCGCCGGTCTGCAACCGGCGCGGGACAGTCGGAAACGAATACTGCATTCTTTACGGCCGTAAAGTTCACCGGTCCACCTCGCCGAACACGATGTCGAGCGTACCGATAATGGCGGTGACGTCGGCGAGCTGGTGGCCCTTGGACATGAAGTCCATGGCCGACAGATGGGCAAAGCCCGGCGCGCGGATCTTGCAGCGATAGGGCCTGTTGGTGCCATCGGAGACGAGATAAACGCCGAATTCGCCCTTGGGCGCTTCAACTGCCGCGTAAACCTCGCCCTCGGGCACGTGATAGCCCTCGGTATAAAGCTTGAAGTGGTGGATCAGCGCTTCCATCGAGCGCTTCATCTGCGCGCGCTTGGGCGGCACGACCTTGCCGTCCATCGAGTTGAACGGTCCGGTCTTGGCATCGCCCAGCAACCGCTCGACGCACTGCTTCATGATCTTGACCGATTCGCGCATCTCGTTGATGCGGACGACCCAGCGGTCGTAGCAATCGCCATTCTTGCCGATCACGACATCGAAATCCATGTCGTTGTAGCACTCATAGGGCTGCGCGCGCCTGAGATCCCAGGCCGCGCCCGAGCCGCGCACCATCGGGCCGGAAAAGCCCCAGGCAAACGCGTCTTCCAGCGTGACATTGCCGATATCGACGTTGCGCTGCTTGAAGATGCGGTTGCCGGCCAGCAGCGCCTCGATATCGTTGAGCTTTGCCGGGAACTGCTCGCACCACTTGCCGATATCCTCGACCAGTTCGGGCGGCAGGTCCTGGTGCACGCCGCCAGGCCTGAAATAGGCCGCATGCATGCGCGCGCCGCAGGCCCGCTCATAAAACACCATCAGCTTTTCGCGCTCCTCGAAGCCCCAGAGCGGCGGCGTCAGCGCGCCGACGTCCATGGCGGCGGTGGTGGTGTTCAGGAGATGGTTGAGAACGCGGCCGATTTCGGAAAACAGCACGCGGATAAGCTGGCCGCGAATCGGGATCTCGACCTCAAGCAGCTTTTCCACGGCAAGCGCGAAGGCATGCTCCTGGTTCATCGGCGCGACGTAATCGAGCCGGTCGAAATAGGGCACGGCCTGAAGATAGGTCTTGGTCTCGATCAGCTTTTCGGTACCGCGGTGAAGCAGGCCGATATGCGGGTCGACGCGCTCCACGATTTCGCCGTCAAGCTCCAGCACCAGTCGCAACACGCCGTGCGCCGAGGGGTGCTCGGGCCCGAAGTTGATCGTGAAGTTGCGGACATTATGTTCAGTCATGCCGATCAATCCTGTTGCGACGCAATCGCCGCGAAAAACTCCGCGGACGTCATCTTCTTGGTATCGTTGGCGAAGGCGTAGTTATCCGGCTTCTCGTCGATGAATATCTCGCTTGCGAAGCGGAAGCTGCCCGGCTCATCGAAAGCCTGGGACGAGACGACGGTATCCGAGCCATCCTGCATGCGCCAGAACAGCGTCGAGCCGCAGGTGCTGCAGAAAACCCGCTCGCCATACTCCGAGGATTTATAGACCCCGAGGGCGGGCTCGCCTTCCACCTCGACGCTCACGCCGCACTCGACGCCAAGGAAACCGGCCCCGCCGGTCCAGCGACGGCAAAGCCCGCAATGGCATGCACCCATCTCGTGATCCTTCGGAACGGCCGAAAACCGAACCGCGCCACAGATACAGCCGCCCTTCATACGATCAGCCATCACTCGCTCCTCAGTTCGCCTTTTCGTCGCCGGGCAGAACGTATTCGGGCCCTTCCCATGGCGACAGGAAATCGAAGCTGCGGTATTCCTGGCGGAGTTCGACGGGTTCGTAGATCACGCGCTTGGCTTCCTCGTCATAGCGCAGCTCGACGAAACCGGTGGTCGGGAAATCCTTGCGCAGCGGATGCCCCTCGAAACCGTAATCGGTGAGGATCCGGCGCAAGTCCGGATGGCCACTGAAAGGGATGCCGTACATGTCCCAGGTTTCGCGCTCGAACCAGTCGGCGCCGGGAAAGATCGGCGTGATCGAAGGCACGACCTCATCCTCGCCGACTTCCAGCTTGATGCGGATGCGGGCGTTCTGGGTCGGCGACAGCAGGTGATAGACCACATCGAAGCGCTTCTCGCGCGTCGGCCAGTCCACGCCGCAGACATCGACGATGCAGACAAAGGCGCACTGGCCGTCATCGCGCAGGAACTTGGCGACATCGACAATGCCCTCAGGCGTGGTGATCACCGTCAGTTCGCCATGCGCGAACACGATATCCGAAACGCCCTCGCAGGCTTCGCGGATATGGGCGCCGAGATCGTTCAAAGCTTCGCTCATAATAGCCTCCCGCCGCTATCGCTCGATCGTTCCGGTACGCCGGATCTTCTTCTGCAGAAGAAGCACGCCGTAAAGCAGCGCCTCGGCGGTGGGCGG
Organism: Martelella mediterranea; assembly: GCF_021021415.1. Taxonomy (GTDB): domain Bacteria; phylum Pseudomonadota; class Alphaproteobacteria; order Rhizobiales; family Rhizobiaceae; genus Martelella; species Martelella mediterranea_C. The sequence continues at coordinate 107,879 of NZ_JAINWJ010000016.1, forward strand.
ACAGCCCGGCACGTAGATATCGACCGGGACGACGCGATCGCAACCGCGCACGACGGAATAGGAATAGTGATAATAGCCGCCGCCATTGGCGCACGAGCCCATCGAGATGACGTAGCGCGGCTCGGGCATCTGGTCGTAGACCTTGCGCAGAGCGGGCGCCATCTTGTTGGTCAGCGTGCCGGCGACGATCATGACGTCGGACTGGCGCGGCGAGGCGCGCGGGGCGAAGCCGAAGCGTTCGCAGTCATAGCGCGGCATCGACATCTGCATCATCTCGACGGCGCAGCAGGCGAGGCCGAACTGCATCCACATCAGCGAGCCGGTGCGCGCCCAGGTGATAAGCTGGGCCGAGGAAGTGACCAGAAAGCCCTTGTCGGCAAGCTCGTTGTTGATCTCGCCGAAGAAGCGATCATCGGCGCCGACCGGCTTGTTGGTCATCGGATCGACGACGCCCCGGGGCACGGGGGCGACGAGTGTCTCGTTGCTCACTCCCATTCCAGCGCTCCTTTCTTCCATTCATAGATGAAGCCGATGGTCAGCACGGCCAGGAACACCATCATCGACCAGAAACCGAACCAGCCGATATCGCCGAAGGATGCCGCCCACGGAAACAGGAAGGCGACCTCGAGATCGAAGATGATGAACAGGATTGCCACGAGATAGAAGCGGATGTCGAACTTCATGCGCGCATCGTCGAAAGCATTGAAGCCGCACTCGTATGCGGACAGCTTTTCCGCATCGGGCGCCTTGAAGGCCAGCGCGAAGGGCGCGACCATCAGGGCCAGCCCGATGATGAGACAGATGGCGATAAAGATGACGATCGGAATATAGGAACTGAGGACTTCAGCCATATAAAACACCCTTGCCGTTTTGAGGCGCCCGGGTCAGCGCACCCGCAGGATAAACCGCGAGACCGAAAATTGATAGATGTCGGGGTCGTGACTAGCGCAGCCGGCGCGCTCGCGCAAGACATTCAAATCCTTTTCGTCGCGCTGCAACAAAGTTTCAACCGTCCGCCATGATGAGCGGCGGGCCCGGCAGGCAAAGGCTGCGGCAAATTGTTGCGGTTGTCATCCATTATGGAAAGAAGCGCGAAACGCGCAACGCGGTCCGAAAGGAAGAATCGCGCGATAGCGAGGCTATGAGGACAAGCCACGCTGTAAGCGCAGATTTCGGACCATCCTAGGAAAAGAAGAATGGCGCGAGTGACGGGGCTCGAACCCGCGACCTCCGGCGTGACAGGCCGGCACTCTAACCAGCTGAGCTACACCCGCGCTTTTCACCGTTTCAGTTTCGAACCGCTTGTTTTCGAAGCGCTTCGTCTGTCGGCGTGAGCGGCTGTTTAAGGGGGTCGCCTGAAAGTGTCAAGCAGCTTGTCACGCATTTCTGATTTTTTTGCGATCGCCGTCCAAGACCTGTGCGAAACCGCCAAAATGCCGCCTCTCGGCGGGGCCGCCGGACGAACCGGAGCAACAAGAGACGTCGCGGCCGCAGGAGCGAAGCGACGTCGTTTCCAGCAATGCATCTGCGATCGGTTACTGTGGCAGTTTCGGCTTGGCGCGCGCGAGCGGCGGAATCAGAAGACTGATCTCGGTCTGCGCTTGAGGATCAGCAGATCCGTCACATCTCTCAACTCGTCGGCCGAGGACACTCCAATTTTGAGCCATTTGCCGTCGCGATAGGTTTCCGTTGAGTCGTAGAGCTTCATAAGTCTGGGGCTAAGGGCCTCACGCCGAGCTTCCACCTTTTCGCGTTCCGCCGCCCCCAACACGATGACCACTGAAAAAACGCGGTACTCCGGCAGAAAGGTACAGAACGCCCTGTTCTTCTTGTACCGCAGCGCCCAGCCGTGCTTCTGCCCGCCAAATATCCAGTCCGGCGCAAATACCCCGGGATAGGCCGCGGCAATCCAGTCGCGCAGCGCGGACCAGTGAGCATATGCGTCCGGCCCGATCCAGCCGCGGATGGCGATGTCATCGGGCGGGGCCGATCTGTCGGTAAGGCGGTCGCCAATGCCGGGAGACTGTTTCATGACGCAATACCCTCTGCAACCACGCTGTTATCGCAGATGCGCGAAGTTCAGGAAAGGCACCTCACCTTGGCCGGCTCCCGGGGCGGGCGGCGAAGGCGCGGTCAGGCCTGCGGCGCGAATTCATGCAGACTGTTGCAAGCTTTGCGGGCGCGGATGCGAAAAAAATATGTAAAACCGCACATTCCCCTCTTGCGGTTTTGCCGCGATCCGCATATTTCACGCCTCACCAACGCGGTCGGGCGATTAGCTCAGTTGGTAGAGCGCCTCGTTTACACCGAGGATGTCGGGAGTTCGAGTCTCTCATCGCCCACCATTCTTCTTCCTTCAAATATCGTTTTCGGATTGGCATCGCCGGGCTTGCCTTGCTTCGGTCGACGACTCGGCAGTGTTTCAATCGCTGTGGAGCGTTTGATTCTTCTACGATTTTGACATTCTGCAAGTCTGCCCTGCGGAACTCCGTCGGAGAATTGGGGCCGACAAGCAAAAATCCACGACCCGCTTAACCACCCAAATACACTATAAACGTTTTAAACGATCAGGTCGCCTCGATATTTGACCTTCCGGTTAAAAAATCCAGAAGAATCCTGCGTTTACCATATCATACTTCCGCGTTTTATATTGCCTATAACAGAAAATTATAATAAACTCCGCCGTGGAGGATCACTATTATGGCACACTATAAATGCAATGATTGCATGATGGTGCAGAACACCGGTCGCGTTTGCCGGCGTTGCGGGAGCTATAGTCTTTCTGCGCTTGAGACCCATGGTGGCGCTGTCACGGAGCGGGAGCGCAACACCCAGGTGCCAGCTGCAACATCGTCCAACATGCCGGTTTGGCTGTCATTTTTTGGAATTGCGGTTCTGACGTCCTATTTGCTGCTTTTCCACGTGTGACGCCCGGCGCACGCCGCATGCCACCTCTGCCGCAGGGAAATCCGGGGCGGAGCGGCAGAGCTTTGTTCGTTTGGTCAGCAGGCTACAGGACCGAGTCGGAGTGTCGGCGAAAAGTGGGGTCCGGCTTTTCGGTCAAGCTGTGCTTCAGGGGGTCGACGATCCAACCCGCCAGGAGAGGCCATACGCGGCTGCGGGCCATGGCTGCTGCGTCTGACAATGCCAAGTCTGAGGCAATCGTGATCGGCCGGCACTTCGGCTGCACATAGGCCGCCACGGCCACGCGCTCAATCAAAAGAGCTTCGAAGCCGGGTCGCGCCCTCAGGCGCCCCGGGGGGAGTGTCGGCGCGTCGGAGCGAGATTTCAGGCCGTGCGGCTCTTCGCGCCGTCGGAAAACAGCGAGCGGCCATTCTGGTCGATGATCTGCTTGCCCTTGCGGAAGGTCCACTCGATCGCTTCATCCTGTGAGGAAAACAGGTCTGCGCGGATGAAGGTCCGGGTCAGCGTCTCGTCGTTCACCTCTTTTTCGATTCGGCCCTGAAGCCGATACTGCGCCCCTTCCTTGACCGGCTCGGCGAAGATGATGCAGTCCTCATGGACGATCGATTTCACCGCCTGCTCGTTCTCGCGCCCCTCGCCGCCTCCGCCGCCTGAAAACAGTGAGCCGATCCGAGAAAAAAACGATGCCATCTTCAAAACTCCTTTTTGGTCTTTTTTAGCCGACCTGCGATTGCCGCGCCAGCGCCGACCGTCAGATGATCAGGTTGGCGAGAATCTCGTTTTCAGTAATATCCTGATATTTCAAACCATTATTCGCAAGGTTCTCAAACAGGACATGAAAGTTTTCCGGACGCGAGGTTTCGATCCCGATCAGGATCGAGCCGAAATTGCGCGCCGATTTCTTGAGATATTCGAACCGCGCGATATCGTCATCCGGCCCGAGCAGGCCGAGGAAATCCTTGAGCGCGCCCGGGCGCTGCGGCAGGCGCAGCACCAGATATTTCTTCAACCCCGAATAGCGCATCGCCCGTTCCTTGACGTCCGGCAGCCGGTCGAAATCGAAATTACCGCCGGAGACGAGCACAACGATCTTGCGGCCGCGCACCTTTTCCGCCGGCAGACGGGAAAGCGCGGTCAGCGCCAGCGCGCCCGCCGGCTCCAGCACCACGCCCTCGACATTCAGCATTTCGGTCATGGTCACGCACAGCGCGTTTTCCGGCACCGCCATCACCCGATCCGGCGAAAACCGCCTGAGCGCCTCGAAATTGGCGTCGCCAATGCGGGCCACCGCGGCGCCATCCACAAAATTGTCGACATCCTCAAGCGTCACGATCTCGCCCGCTTCAAGAGAGCGCTTGAGGCTCGGCGCGCCTTCCGGCTCTGTGAAGAGATAGGCGTCATCCGGCAGGCGATCCGCGAAATAGCTTGTTATCCCCGCCGACAGGCCACCCCCGCCGACCGGCATCACGATCAGATCGGGCAGACCGCCCCCTTGCGGCCAGGCATCCTCGATCTCGCTCGCCACCGTCGCCTGTCCCTCGATGATATCGGGGTCGTCGAAGGGCGGCACCATGATCCCTTCATTGTCTGCGGCAAACTTGCGGGCGGCCGAATAGCAGACATCGAAGATATCGCCGACTAATTCGATGCGGATAAAGCCTTCGCCGAAGGTACGGGTCTTGTCGATCTTCTGCTGCGGCGTGGTGACCGGCATGAAGACGACGCCCTGAACACCGAAATGCCGGCATGAGAAGGCGAAACCCTGGGCATGATTGCCAGCGGAGGCGCAGACGAATACTTTCGAGGCCCCGTCGCCGGCCATCCGCTTGCGCATGAAATTGAAGGCGCCGCGCAGCTTGTAGGAGCGCACCGGCGACAGGTCCTCGCGCTTCAGATAGATATCCGCGTCGAACTTGGCGCTGAGATGGGCGTTGCGCTGCAATGGCGTCGCTTCGAAAAGATCTCTCAGCGCCGTTTTGGCCACTATTACATTGTCGCGCATTTCCCGCTTCCCATTGAGTTTGTCCTGTGACACCGCTATGGCATAGAAACCGGGTCACGAAAAAGCCCGTATCTGACAAGAGAGTATGACAGGGAACTGACCCTTGAACGCCACGCTTCTGCGGTCTGCCTTCTATATCGCGGCGATTTGCGGCATTTATCTCGCAGCCGCGATGTTCGTTCCGGCCATGGTGGACCTCTATTACGCGAATGCCGACTGGCAGGTATTCGCCCTTTGCGGCTTCATGGTCGGCGGCACAAGCGCGGTCACCGCGGTCGCCATGCGCGGCAATCCGCCGCCCTTCAGCCGGCGCCTGGGCTTCTTTCTGGTCAACCTGCTGTGGATGACCTTCGCCCTTATCGGCGCAATCCCGATCTACCTGGCAAGCGGCGAACTGACCTTCGCCCAGTCGCTGTTCGAATCGGTTTCCGCGATCACGACAACCGGCTCCACGGTTCTCACCGGGCTCGACGACGCCGCGCCCGGCCTGCTTCTGTGGCGCTCGCTGCTGCAGTGGATGGGCGGCATCGGCATTGTCGCGCTTGGCCTGTTCATCCTGCCGTTTCTGAGAATCGGCGGGATGGCGTTTTTCAAGATGGAATCCTCGGATACCGGCGACAAGCCTTTTGCCCGCATGGCGAGCTTCACGCGGGCGTTTCTGGCGATTTATCTCGGCATCACGCTTTTATGCGCGATCTGCTACGGCTTTGCCGGCATGTCGCAGTTCGATGCCTTCAACCACGCGCTGACGACGGTGGCAACCGGCGGCTTTTCCACCCATGACGCCTCCTTCGGCTATTTCGACAGCCCGGCCCTGCTGTGGATATCAGCCTTTTTCATGACGGTATGCAGCCTGCCATTTTCGATCCTGATCCTGTTCGTCGTGCGCGGCCGGCTCGATTCACTGCGCGATCCGCAGATCATGCTGTTCCTGACCTATCTGTTGGTAGCGGTGTTCCTGCTCTCGCTCTATATCAGCCTCAACGACCAGATGGACTTCGTTACGGCGCTGACGCAATCGGCATTCAACGTATCGTCTATCCTGTCGACCACGGGCTACGCCAGCACCGACTATTCGCAGTGGGGTGCTTTCGCGGTGGTGCTGGTGTTCTTCCTCACCTTTATGGGCGGCTGCTCGGGCTCGACGGCGGGCGGAATAAAATCCTATCGCTTCCTGATTCTGTTCAACATGCTGAGGACCGGCATGAAGAAGCTGATCTATCCGAACGCAGTCTATTCGATCCGCTATGGTCGGCTGAGCGTCGATTCGGAAACCCAGCGCGCCGTGTCGATGTTCTTCACCGCCTTTATACTGCTCTGGGCCTTCGGCAGTCTGGCAATGTCGCTGCTCGGCTACGACCTGATCACCTCGACCACCGCCGTGCTCACCGCGTTATCGAATGTCGGCCCCGGTCTTGGCGATATCATCGGGCCCGCGGGCAATTTCTCGACCTTTGCCGATCCCGAGCTGTGCCTGCTGGCGATCCTGATGCTGCTCGGCCGCCTCGAAATCCTGACCGTCGTCGTGGTGCTGATGCCGATGTACTGGCGCGGCTGACGCACCGGCCGGCAAGGAAAAACCGAAAAACCATGTCGCCTCGCGTTGCAACATCGTTTATGGAACCGAACAATGTCTGAAAAACCAAAGCGGGATGCGCACGTCTCATGACCCTTTCGAACAGCCAGGTCATCACCCCGGAACTGATCGCGGCCCACGGGCTGAAGCCTGATGAATACGAGCGGATATTGTCGCTGATCGGCCGCGAGCCGAGCTTTACCGAACTCGGCATTTTCTCGGCGATGTGGAACGAGCACTGCTCCTACAAATCCTCCAAGCGCTGGCTGCGCACCCTGCCGACCACCGGCCGCCGCGTGATCCAGGGACCGGGCGAAAATGCCGGCGTCGTCGATATCGATGACGGCGATTGCGTGGTGTTCAAGATGGAGAGCCACAACCACCCCTCCTATATCGAGCCCTATCAGGGCGCGGCCACCGGCGTCGGCGGCATTCTGCGCGACATTTTCACCATGGGCGCGCGCCCCGTCGCCGCCATGAATGCGCTGCGCTTCGGCGAACCTGATCACCCGAAAACGCGCCACCTCGTCTCCGGCGTCGTCGCCGGCGTCGGCGGCTACGGTAATTCCTTCGGCGTGCCCACCGTTGGCGGCGAGGTCGAGTTCGACGCCCGCTATAATGGCAACAATCTCGTCAACGCCTTTGCGGCCGGCATCGCAAAGTCCGATTCGATCTTCTATTCCGAGGCCAAGGGCGTCGGCCTGCCGGTTGTCTATCTCGGGGCCAAGACTGGGCGCGACGGCGTCGGCGGCGCGACGATGGCGTCCGCCGAATTCGACGAGGACATCGAGGAAAAGCGCCCGACCGTGCAGGTCGGCGACCCCTTCACCGAGAAATGCCTGCTCGAGGCCTGCATGGAGCTGATGAAGACCGGCGCGGTGATCGCGATCCAGGACATGGGCGCTGCCGGCCTCACCTGCTCGGCCGTCGAAATGGGCGCCAAGGGCGATCTCGGCATCGAACTCGATCTCAACCGCGTGCCGGTGCGCGAGGAGAACATGACGGCCTACGAGATGATGCTCTCGGAAAGCCAGGAGCGCATGCTGATGGTGCTCGACCCCGAAAAGGAAGAGGTCGCCGAGGCGATCTTCCGTAAATGGGGCCTCGATTTCGCGATCGTCGGCAAGACCACGGACGATCTGCGCTTCCGCGTGTTCCACAACAACGAGGAAGTCGCCGACCTGCCGATCAAGGATCTCGGCGACGAGGCGCCGGAATATGACCGCCCCTGGCGCGAGCCCGATACCCGCGGCACCCTGCCCGCCCATCTGGTCGAGGCGCCCGCCGATTACAACGAAGCGCTTCTGAAGATCGTCGGCGGCCCGAACCAATCGAGCCGACGCTGGGTCTATGAGCAGTATGACACGCTGATCCAGGGCAATTCGCTGCAGCTTCCCGGCGGCGATGCCGGCGTGATCCGCGTCGATGGCCATCCGACCAAGGCGCTGGCGTTTTCGTGCGACGTGACCCCGCATTATGTCGAGGCCGATCCGTTCGAGGGCGGCAAGCAGGCGGTCGCCGAGTGCTGGCGCAACATCACCGCGACCGGCGCGGAGCCGCTGGCTTCGACCGACAATCTCAATTTCGGCAATCCCGAAAAGCCGGAGATCATGGGCCAGCTCGTCAAGGCGATCGAGGGCATCGGCGAGGCCTGCCGCGCGCTCGATTTCCCGATCGTTTCCGGCAATGTCTCGCTCTACAACGAGACCAATGGCGAGGCGATCCTGCCGACGCCGACCATCGGCGGCGTCGGCCTCCTTGCCGACTGGCGCAAGATGGCGCGGATCGGCTCGTTTTCCGAGGGCGACCACGTGATTCTCATCGGCAATGACGGCGAGCATCTCGGCGCGTCGGCCTATATGCGCGACGTGCTCGGCCTCGTCGACGGCCCTGCGCCCACGGTCGATCTCCATCTCGAGCGCCGCACCGGCGATTTCGTGCGCTCGGCGATCAACAACGGTCAGGTCACCGCCTGCCACGATATTTCGGCGGGCGGCCTTGCCGTGGCGCTTGCGGAAATGTGCATGGCCGCCGGCAAGGGCATGGAAATCAGCATCGCCCAGGCGCGTGGTCAGGCCCATGCCCTGCTCTTTGGCGAGGATCAGGCGCGCTACGTCATCACCGTGCCGGCGGAATACGGCAATTTCGTCTGCGCCTCGGCGGAGGGCAGCGCCATCGCGTTCCGCAGGCTCGGAACCGTCAAGGGCGATGCGCTCGTGATCGACGATCTTGTCTCCATGCCCGTCGAGGAGTTGCGCACCGCCCACGAAATGTGGTTCCCTCGCTTCATGGCCGCTCCGGGCGGCGACAACCAGTCGGCATAAGATCGGCAGTCGGCACAAGATCGGCAGCCGGCATAAGAACGACATCCATCGAGGAGCATTCAAAATGGCGATGAGCGCGGGCGAAATCGAAGACATGATCAAGGCCGCCCTTCCCGACGCCAGCGTCACGATCAGGGACCTGGCCGGCGACGGCGACCATTTCGCGGCCGAAGTCGTATCGGAAAGCTTTCGGGGCAAGACAAGGGTGCAGCAGCACCAGATGGTCTATGACGCCCTGAAGGGCAATATGGGCGGCGTTCTGCACGCGCTGGCGCTACAGACCTCCGCGCCGCAATAGGAGCGCGGAAACCATTCGGCTTTCGCTCAATTCCGCCCGTGGCGGGGTTGGCGAAAGTCAATCGATCGATTATATGCTGAAAGCAAATAAACGCTACGGACCTTGAACCCGTATGTGAAAGGATTGCACATGACTGACATTCAGACTGCCATCAAAAGTGAAGTCGACAGCAATGATGTGGTGCTGTTCATGAAGGGAACGCCGCAGTTTCCGCAGTGTGGCTTCTCCGGACAGGTCGTCCAGATTCTCGATTATCTCGGCGTCGATTACAAGGGCGTCAACGTGCTGGCTGACGGCGATCTGCGCCAGGGCATCAAGGACTTTTCCAACTGGCCGACGATCCCGCAGCTTTACGTCAAGGGCGAGTTCCTCGGCGGCTGCGACATCGTCAGGGAAATGTTCCAGGCCGGAGAGCTGCAGGAACATCTTTCCTCCAAGGGCGTGGCCGTTCGCGGCGCCGCCTGAGGCGATCCCGGCACACATAGCGGTTTACGGGCGCGTTCTTTTCGGCGCGCCCGCTCTGTGACCTCACAGAATTGACCGGGCGCCGCTATCGCGGCGCCTTCTTTTGCTTTCAGGAATAGTTGTTGTGACAGAAACATTAAAGACACCGGCTGAGATCGCCCGCAAGGCGCCCGGCAAGTGGGAACTCGTCGCCATGATGGCGGGACTGATGGCGCTCAACGCGCTTGCCATCGACATCATGCTCCCCGGATTGAAAGAGATCGGCGCCAGCCTGGGCGTCACCTCCGACAATGAGCATCAGTTCATCATCACCTCCTATGTGCTCGGTTTCGGCATTGCCCAGCTTGCCTATGGCCCGATTGCCGACCGCTTCGGCCGCAAGAAGCCGCTGCTCGTCGGGCTCGTCATCTATTTCATCGGCGCGGTGCTCTGCGCCTTCGTGCCGAGCTTTACCCTGATGCTGCTGGTCCGGTTCTGTCAGGGGCTTGGGGCCGCTGCCACCCGCGTCATTTCCGTGGCGGTGGTGCGCGACCTTCATGGCGGCCGCGCCATGGCCGAGATCATGTCGCTGATCATGATGGTGTTCATGCTCATCCCGATCCTCGCCCCCTCGATCGGCCAGACGATCATGCTGTTCGGCGACTGGCATCTGGTGTTCGTGTTCCTGGCGCTGGCGGCGTTCGGCAATTTTCTCTGGGTCACCTTCCGCCTGCCGGAAACCCAGCACCCCGAAGACGTCGTCGAGCTGACGCCGAAGGCGGTCATCCACAGCGCCAAGACCGTGCTGACCAACCGCGTCGCCCTGTTCTACACGCTCGGCACGACCTTCATCATGGCCTGTATTTTCGGCTTCGTGAATTCGGCGCAGCAGGTCTATGTCGAGATTTACGGTCTTGGCACGCTGTTTCCGGTTGCCTTCGCCGGCATCGGCATCGTGATGGCGGCATCCTCGCTGATCAACTCCCGCATCGTGGGCAAGATCGGCATGCGCAGGCTGTCCCATGGCGCGATGATCGGCTTCACGGTGACCAACGGCGTCTGGCTGCTGATCGATCTGATGTATGCGGGGGCGATGCCGTTCTGGCTGTTTTATGCCCTGTTCATGCTGGCATGGTTCCAGTTCGGCTGGATCGGACCCAACTTCAATGCGCTCGCCATGGAGCCGCTCGGCCATGTGGCCGGCGCCGCCTCATCGATCCTCGGCTTCGCCAGCACCGCGTTTTCCGCGCTGCTCGGCGCGGCGATAGGCTACGCCTATAACGGCACGACCACGCCGATGATCGCCGGCTTCTTCGTCTTCGCCGCGGTCGCGCTCGGCTTCACGCTGATCGCGGAAAAGGGCAAGCTGTTCCAGCCCCACAACCCGGAAATCTGACGCAGACGATACTTCACGGACAAAGGGTGCCCCAGCGGCGCCCTTTTTCGTGGCCGCTTTTCCCGTGAAATCCTCCTACCAGGGTATCCGGCCGTCGGTATCAAAGAAGCCGCCGTTCTCTTCTCCCTCCAGAGAGAAACGGACTGGAATTTCCGCCCCTTCCTCGGGCGTCAGGTAGCCTGCGCCGCCATTGAGGTCTGTGTCCACGTATCCGGGGCTGACGGAATTGACGACGATATTCGTGTCACGCAGTTCCTCACGCAACTGCACGGTCAGCATGTTCAGCGCCGCCTTTGAGGCGTTGTAGCCGATGAACTGCGCCTTGTAATACATCCAATCCGGAGTGCCATTGAGCGTCAGCGAGCCGAGCGGACTCGACAGATTGACGATCCGGCCCTCGGGCGCTTTTCTCAACAAGGGCAGCATCGCCTGCGTGACCGCCAGGGTTCCAAAGAAGTTGACCTCCATTGTCCGCCGCGCGGCGTCAAACGAGGCCGAGGACGGCGGAGCATCCGAGAAATCGAAGATGGCGGCATTGTTGACGAGAATGTCGAGGCGTCCGTATGTGGCATCAATCTCGGCACCAGCGCGCGCGATGCTGGGGTGATCGGTCAGGTCGAGTTGAATGGGCGTCACCGCGCCTTCCGTGATATTCCGCGCAGCCTTCTCGCCGCGTTCAGGGTTCCGCGATCCGAGGATAACCCGAACGCCGGCGCTGGCGAGCTGGCGGGCGATCTCGAACCCGATCCCCTTATTGGCGCCTGTGACAAGCGCGATCCGTTGAGTGTCCATATGCAAATCCTTTCTTGCCTGGTCTGGCCGAGGCAAATATATGAAGGATTATTCAGTTTGAGGATTCGCATTTGCCCGAAGCCACCCCACCATCGCTCAAGCCCCGGAAAAAGCCGCGTCAGGCGCGCGCCGCCGTCACGCTCGATGCCGTCTACGAGGCAAGCATTCAGCTTTTGGTGAGCGGCGGCGTGGCGCGGCTGACCACCACCCGCGTCGCAGAGCGCGCCGGCGTTTCGGTCGGCACCATGTATCAGTATTTTCCGCACAAGCAGGCACTGATCTATGCGCTCAATGAACGCTATCTGGAAGCCTTGGCGATGCGTCTCGAAGCCGTTTGCGAAGGCCACCATGGCAGCCGCCTCGGGGATATGTGCGAAGCGCTGATCGAGACCTACTTCCAGGCAAAGACAGAGCGCGCCGACGTGACCCGCGCGCTCTATGCCTCGGTCGTGGAGCTCGACAACGCGGCCCTGGTCGCCAATTTCGCCGACCGTGCCGATGCTTGTACCAAGGCCATGCTCGCAAGTGCGTCAGACGCCACGATCCCCGATCTGGAAACCGTCAACCTAGCCCTTCTCACGACAATCTTCGGCGCGGTCCGCAATGCTTTCGAGCGAAACCTCGATGCCGGCGAGATCGCCGCCCTGAAGCGGCAGGTTATCGTGATGTGCCGCGCCTATCTTGAGGCCGTCGCCGACGCGCCTAAAGGGTAAAGACCTTGGCCCGCAGTTCCTCCCAGCTATCCCTGTCGGACGCGCCGAGCAGGCCGCCGTCGAGGTGTTTCGGCAGGTAGGGCGAGCCGTCATAGCGGGCGATATGGCCGCCGGCCTCCTGGCCGATCAGAACGCCGGCCAGATGGTCCCAGGGCATCAGCTTGAAATAGGTGAAGAAATGCAGCCCGCCGCCGGCAAAGGCGCGGTATTCCACCGCGGCACAGCGATAGCTCGCCGCATAGCGGACCTTTGCCGTATTAGCCAGCAGCCCGGCGCGGCTGTCCTTCGGCATGAAGGCGATGGACGCCGTGCCGAGCATCTGTTCAAGGGGAACGGGTGCGGCAACCGACATCTTGCGCGACGAGCCATCGGCCCGCTTCAGCCAGGCCCCGCCACCCTTCTCCGCGATCATGAAATCGTCGCCCATCGGATCATAGATCAGCCCGGCGACGGTTTCGCCGTTGACCACGACCGCCGCCATGACGCCGAAGGCGGAAATGCCATGGGCGAAATTGAACGTGCCGTCGATCGGGTCGACCACCACCGCCACATCGGCGTCCTTCAGCTTTGTCAGCAGGTCAGGATCGGCGGCCACGCCCTCCTCGCCAATGAACAGCGCCTCGGGCAGGATTTCGGCGATGCCGGCCTTGATCACGCGTTCCGCGCCGGTATCGGCGATCGTCACCAGATCGCTTGCCTCGGTCTTCGCGGCGACGTCGCTTTCGCCAAGAGCGCGGAAACGGGGCAGGATTTCCTGCTTGGCGGCACGGCGCATCAGCCCGGCGATGGCGTCGAGCGTTTCGGAGGTGATCGGCATTGTGGTCATTCCTGGCTGGGAGGGTTGTTGCACCCGGTTAAACCATGCCGCCCATGCAGGAGTCCATGCCGCAGGCGTTGACTTTCAGGCAAAAGCCGACTATCAGCGCGCCAACACTGAATTGATCGGTGTTCTAACCGACATGTCCCGTGGTTTTCCGGGCGCTTTTTTCCGCGAAAACCTGTCAGGCCCTTCGAAAGAGGGCGCCAAAGGAGGGCGTGTTTCCTTGGGTCCCGGCCATGCCGGTCCCGCTATGTTGAGATTAAGGAAATACGATGAGCAAGCGCGAATCGTCCAAGCATAAAATTGACCGCCGTATGGGCGAAAACATCTGGGGCCGTCCGAAGTCCCCGGTCAACCGCCGCGAATACGGCCCCGGCCAGCACGGCCAGCGCCGCAAGGGCAAGCTCTCCGACTTCGGCGTACAGCTGCGCGCCAAGCAGAAGCTGAAAGGTTACTACGGCGAACTGCGCGAAAAGCAGTTCCTCGCGATCTTCGAGGAAGCCAACCGCCGCAAGGGCGACACCGGTGAAAACCTGGTGGGCCTGCTGGAAAGCCGTCTCGATGCCATCGTCTACCGCGCCAAGTTCGTGCCGACCGTGTTTGCCGCCCGTCAGTTCGTCAACCACGGCCATGTCACCGTCAATGGCGTCAAGGTCAATGTCGGCTCCTATCGCTGCAAGCCCGGCGATGTGATCGAAGTGCGCGAGCGCTCCAAGCAGCTCGCAAGCGTCATCGAAGCCACCCAGCTCGCCGAGCGCGACGTTCCGGACTACATCGATGCCGATCACCACAAGATGACGGCGACCTTCGTACGGGTTCCCGCACTCGCCGATATCCCCTACGCGGTCATCATGGAACCGAACCTCGTGGTCGAGTTCTACTCGCGTTAATTTCCGCGACATCCAATGCGAAAAAGCCGCCTTTCGGGGCGGCTTTTTTATTGTCTGACAAAGCTGCGGTTACAGAGTTTTCGTTCCTCGCTCACCTCCCCCGGGTGTCATGCTCGGGCTTGACCCGAGCATCCATACTGCACAAGCCATTGGACAGAAGAGTACTTCTTAAGGCTGTGCGCGCCTGCCTGGATCCTCGGGTCAAGCCCGAGGATGACGCCCGGAAAAGGGGATAGGTTTGCCAGCAGACTGAGCCACCTTTCGCGGCGGCATTTTTTTATTGGCGAGATCGGCCGACGCCACTCAAGCGACCTTGAGGACCGCCTCCGGCGCTGCAAGCTCGTAGCCGAGTGCTGCGGCAACGGCGGCGTTGGTGACGCGGCCGCGATGGACGTTGAGGCCGTTGCGCAGATGGCGATCCTCGGAAACGGCGGCGAGCCCCTTGTCGGCAAGCATCAGTCCGTAATGCAGCGTCGCGTTGTTCAGCGCGGCCGCCGAGGTGGCCGGCACCGCGCCCGGCATGTTAGCGACGCAGTAATGCACCACGCCATCGACCACGAAGGTCGGATCGGAATGGGTGGTGGCGTGCGAGGTTTCGAAACAGCCGCCCTGGTCGATCGCGACATCGACCATGACCGCGCCGGCCTTCATGCCCGGCAGCATTTCGCGGGTGACGAGCTTGGGGGCGGCCGCCCCCGGCACCAGCACCGCACCAATCACCAGATCGGCGGCGAAGATCTCGTTTTCGAGCGCCTCGGTGGTCGAGTAGAGCGTCTTGACCCGACCGCGAAACAGTTCGTCGAGCGTGCGCAGGCGCGGCAGCGCGCGGTCGAGGATCGTGACCTCCGCGCCAAGGCCGGTCGCCATCAGCGCCGCATGCAGGCCGACGACGCCGCCGCCGATCACCACCACCTTGCCGGGGGCGACGCCCGGAACGCCGCCGAGCAGCACGCCGAGCCCGCCATTGGCCTTCTGCAGCGCGGTCGCGCCGGCCTGGATCGAAAGCCTGCCGGCCACCTCCGACATCGGCGCCAGAAGCGGCAGCCCGCCGCGCTCGTCGGTCACCGTCTCATAGGCGATCGCCGTGACTCCTGAGGCGAGAAGGCCCTCAGTCTGCGCCGGATCGGGCGCGAGATGCAGATAGGTATAGAGCAACTGCCCTTCCCTGAGCTGCGCCCATTCGGAGGGTTGCGGTTCCTTGACCTTGACGATCATATCCGCTCTGGCGAACACAGTGGCGGCATCAGGCACAACCGTCGCGCCCGCAGCGCGGTAGGCGTCGTCGCCTGCGCCAACGCCTTCGCCCGCGCCGGTCTCGATGATGACCTGATGGCCATGCGCCACATACTCGCGCACCGATGCCGGGGTCAGACCGACACGGTATTCATGATTCTTGATTTCCCTGGGACAGCCGACAAGCATTTCGATCTCCTCGCTCCAATCGATACAACCTGACCGGGATTAAAACGCGAAATCGCGGCAATGTCCTTGCAAAGTTATCCTTGATTTTTCACTTTTTTCGTTTAATTTTCGAAAAAGAACAATAAAAATCGAAGGGTATTCGAACGATGGATATCGACGACATTGATCGTGCGATCTTGAAGGCGTTGCAGAAGAACGGTCGCATCACCAATGCGGACCTTGCGGAAACCGTCGGCCTGTCGCCATCCGCCTGTTCCAGACGGCTCGATATATTGGAAAAAAGCGGCGTGATCGAGGGTTATACCGCGAGAATCTCACCCGAGGCGCTTGGCTACAAGATGGTGGCGATCGTGCAGATCTCGCTCTCCGGCCAGTTCGCCCGCACGCTTGCCGAGTTCGAGGAGGCGGTCAAACGCTGCCCGAACATCATCGTCTGCTACATGGTCTCGGGCGTCTATGACTATACGCTGCGGGTGGCGGCCAAGGACCTGAAGGACTACGAGCGCATCCACCGCGACTGGCTGTCGGCGCTGCCGCATGTGGTGCAGATCAACTCGTCCTTCGCGCTCAGGCCGATCATCGAACGGATCAATGTCGGCATCGATTAAGCTTTCGACGGCTTTGCCAGCAGCAGCCAGTTCTCGCCCTCGGCCTTCCAGTCGTCGGCGGTGACGATCGCTTCCCGGGCGGCTTCGCGAAAGCCGAGCTGATCGTAGAACCGGCGCGCCGGTGCATTGCCGTCGGAGACGATCAGGGCGAGATCGCGGCCGCCTGCCATCCGGGCAGCCCGCTCCATCAGCAATTTCCCGAGCCCGCGCCGGCGGTACTCCGCGTAAGCCGCGAGCACGTGAATGTAGTAGCTGCCCACCGCCTCCGCCTTCAGCGCCTTCAGCGGTTCAAACACCGGATGATCGGCCTCGCCGGTCGGCGTATCGCGCTCCAGCGGATAGGCCAGCAACAGGGCCACGATGTCGGAGCCCAGCGTCGCGACCGTGCCATTCTTCCAGTTGACGACCTGGTCTTCGCGCCGGACGCTGTCACGCCCGGCCTGCCAGGGATCGCCCTCGCCGCCCTCAAGCCGACCCCAGCGCCACAGCGGCAGGCCGTGATCGGCGATATTGATGAGCCGCACCATGTCCGGCGCATCCTCCGCCGTCGCTGACCTGATCGTGAAACTTGAAACCAATCCATTCCTCCCCAGTTGACCCAAAGCCGGCTGCGCGCCTAGCCTGTCATTAAGCTTTCACAGACTTGCAATTCATTCCATGATCATTGTCAACCGCCGACGGCGCGAAGCCCGCGCCACAACACATACGGAGCCGCCGATGTCCGCGCTTTTCGAACTGCAACCGATCTCCCGTCGCACGCTTTTGCGCGGCATGGCCACAGCCACCGCCATGGTCGCCCTTCATCCGTTTTCCGCGAAGGCCGCCGGCAATCAGGCGCATCTGCGGCTGATGGAAACCACCGACATCCACGTCAACGTGTTTCCCTATGACTATTACGCCGACAAGCCCAACGACACGATGGGCCTTGCCCGCACCGCCTCGATCATCGACGCGATCCGCGCCGAATCGACCAATTCCATGCTGATCGACAATGGCGATTTCCTGCAGGGCAATCCGATGGGCGATTACATCGCCTATGAGCGCGGCATGCAGGACGGCGACGTCCACCCGGTGATCAAGGCCATGAACGTGCTCGGCTATGATGTCGGCACGCTCGGCAATCACGAATTCAATTACGGCCTCGATTTCATGCACAAGGTGCTGGCCGGCGCGAACTTTCCGTATGTCTGCGCCAACCTGACCACCGGCGCGCTGGCAGACGACCCGACCAAAGACGATCTGATGATCAAACCCTATTTGATCCAGGAGCAGATGATCACCGATGGCGACGGCAACCAGAGCCCGGTGAAAATCGGCTTCATCGGCTTCGTGCCGCCGCAGATCATGGTCTGGGACGAGAAGAACCTTTCCGGCAAGGCCAATACCCGCGATATCGTGGAGGCGGCTGAAGCCTGGGTGCCGGTCATGAAGGAAGAAGGCGCCGATATCATCGTCGCGCTGTCGCATTCCGGCATCGATGGCGCCGGCCCCGCGCCGCTGATGGAAAACGCCTCGCTCCATCTCGCCGGCGTCGACGGCATAGACGCGGTGTTCACCGGCCACCAGCATCTCGTCTTCCCCGGCACGGAGGACTTCGCCGGCATCGAGGGCGTCGATATCGACAAGGGCACGCTCAAGGGCAAGCCCGCGGTGATGGCCGGCTTCTGGGGTTCGCATATGGGTCTGATCGACCTGCTTCTGGAAAAGGACGGCGACAGCTGGACGATCGTCGACTTCACCACCGAGGCGCGGCCGATCTACCACCGCACCGAGGACCGCAAGGTGGTCGCCGATGTCGAAAGCGACGCGGCGGTGATCGCCGCCGCCGAAGCCGATCACGAGGCAACGCTGGAATATGTCCGCACCCCGGTCGGCAAGACATCCGCGCCGCTGCAGTCCTTTTTCGCGCTGGTGGCCGACGACCCGTCCGTGCAGATCGTTTCCAAGGCGCAGACCTGGTACACGAAGGACATGCTGAAGGACACGGAATACAGGGACTTCCCCGTGCTTTCCGCCGCAGCCCCCTTCAAGGCCGGCGGTCGCGGCGGCCCGGACTACTACACCGAGGTCCCGGCGGGCGACATCGCCATCAAGAACGTCGCCGACCTCTACCTCTATCCCAACACCGCCCGCGCCGTGCTCATCAACGGCGCGCAGGTGCGCGAGTGGCTGGAAATGTCGGCCGGCATGTTCAACCAGATCGAACCGGGCGCCACCGACGCCCCGCTCTTGAACCCGGATTTCCCGTCCTACAATTTCGACATCATCGATGGCGTGACCTACAAGATCGACCTGTCGAAGCCGGCGCGCTACGCCAAGAATGGCAGCCTCGCCAATCCGGACAGCCACCGCATCATCGACCTTGCCTATGACGGCAAGCCGATCGACCCCGAACAGCAATTCGTGGTGGCGACCAATAATTACCGCGCCGGCGGCGGCGGCAATTTCCCGGATATCAATTCGGACGTGATCGTGTTCGTCGGCCCCGATACCAACCGCGACGTGATCGTGCGCTACATCGTCGACCAGGGCACGATCAACCCGTCCGCCGACTTCAACTGGACCTTCGCCCCCATGCCCGGCACCACCGCCACCTTCGAAACCGGCCCGCGCGCGGCGGAATACATCGCCGACGTGAAGGGCGCGAAGATCGAAACGGCCGGCGACGGCGAGAACGGGTTCGCGCTTTATCGGGTGGTTCTGTGATCGGTTGATTCTTTTGGTGAAGCGAAATGACAGGGGCCGGCCTTTGGGCTGGCCTTTGTCTGCCCATCCCTCTCACTCCGGCGTCATCCTCGAGCTTGCCCCAGTGAGCGCAGTTCCAGCACAACGTAACAGGCGTTCAGGGGCCGATTCCGGACTGCCGGATCAGGATATGCTGATGAAAATTGCCATTCCACACTGCCCCGATCCCAGTCAATTTAGTTGATCAGGCCAGCGTAATGGAGCGACAGCCTGATTGGTCGCGCGAAACCAACCTACTTCGACCAATGTCCTAAAACCCACTCCCAAGCATGACGGTCATAGTCCCACCGCCAATGTGCACGGACCCATTTGTTCTTTCCTAGCGGCTTAAGGGTCTTAAGGTTTTGCAGACGATCCAGAGGTTTCGGAGGACGAGGTGGTCTGATTTTCCTTGGTGGTCTCATTGCTTGTCCCCCTATACGCGAGCGTTCTTCTGGACTTTTCTATAAAAGCAGAATAGTTTGGGCTGCGGTTGGACTGTATACCGGCTGCCATTTCTCTATCAGTAGTCACGGAATTTTGCCTATCCAGTGTGACAATCGTTACAGCAGTAATAGCAACCATTTGACTGGGGATATGTTCGTTTGGCTTGCTGCACCGCCCCTTTGCACGTCGCGTGCGAACCTAAGCTCATTCTGTTTTCGATGTTAGGCTGATGGGCGCATCCATTCTCATGAACTTCGTGGTCCCCATTAGCCTGTGCATTTCGGTTGACATGAAAGTACGGCATTTCACCCCCCTCTTTTGGCCTTATTTATACATAATAATATAATAATAAATTTCTTGTAATTAGTTCTTTAGTATTAAATGTCGGATTACTCAAGAATACACTTTGACGTGTATGCAGATTTTCTGTTCCACAGAAGGCCACGAAAATACTCGTATTTCGACGGCAATTGGCATGCAATGCAACGAGTGAGCTATGTCAATTTTCTCGTGAAATGTTCTATCGCCTAGCTAGGCGCTTGCTTCATATGGCGCGAGGTTGTTGCAGTTCGAGGCTTGACGCCTTTACGTAAGCATTGACTGTGTCTTTTTCAGCAATGTGTGCACGGATCCGAATGGCCGAGATTGGCGCGCCTTGCCCACCGGCTGAAACGGGGCCACCGCTAGTAGCCGGCTTTCACCCTGCGATTAACAGAGCTGGCATTGGCGCTTAGCAGGCGCATGGTCACTTACGGCCCATTGCTGCTGTTCGTTCAAGCGGCAACGAAAGTCGCTTCAAGATCAAAGCCGGCGTTGCAGCGAAACTCAGCGGGAAAGCAAATCCGAAAAGAGTTCGTCCTCCGAAGGGATTGATTTTCGGTGCAAAATAGCACGAACAGCTTCCTTCAGGAGATCCCAAGCACGCATCCATTGGTCGACACTCAAGGCAGCCAATTTTCCATGAGTTACTCCGCTTCGATCTTGGTAGCTCTTCTTGGACATTGAGTAAATTTCAGGGCGCGAAGCGACCGGTCCACAAAGCTCTGCGAGAGAAAGGGACATCCTAAACGATAGCTCTGGGCCCTTTCCGAACACCGACTCTAGCGATTGCCAGATATGTAAAATTGAAGATGCACGGTCAGGCATCAAGGGAGCCTTCGTAAGCGCTGAACGCAGCATCGACGCTTTGACATACTTGGCTTCAATTTCCTGCCAAACTACTGCTGCCTTAGCTGCTTGGATAAACGTGTCTGCATCGACAATCGCAGAGTAGCGGCCTCTCTTTCCTTGTAGTATCGAAAAAGTGAGGTCATTTTGCCACCCTTCTATTCTCGATCCTTTAGCTGTAATGCCGCTTCGCATGCCCTCAGGCAGTTTGTCGACAAGGTAGCTCGAACTGCGGGAGTTAATTCCCGCGTATTCATTCAGGGAATGACTTGTCGCAAACGGAGCGATTGTCGGCTGCAGACCTTGCAAATACAGCATCGCTTGAAAGGTTGAGAGAAGGTTCTGCGCCTCAGCATAATCTCCTGCATTTACTGAGAGCCGGATTCAAAAGTTCATGACGGGAAACAATATCGTG
>NZ_JAINWJ010000017.1 GCF_021021415.1 Martelella mediterranea
GTTTTCAACAAACAATCCTCGGGCTTGACCCGAGGATCCAAGCACCTCGCCACGCGACTGGCGTCTGCGGATGTCGCCATGTTGTTGCGATAACCGGCGAAAATCCGCTCACTCCTCTCGCGACAGACGTGGTTAGATGCTCGGGTCAAGCCCGAGCATGACGTAATTTATGGGGAGGGGCTGCAGAAAAAAACGAGGGCAAACACCCTCACGCCGCCGAGGAATCCGGGTCCGAATTCAAGAACGCGTAGATCGCGCTGTCGCTGTCGGAAGCGCGCAGCTTGCGGGTGAGCTCCTGGTCGCGCAAGAGGCGGGCGACGCGTGAGAGCGCTTTCAGATGATCCGCGCCGGCGCCTTCCGGGGCCAGCAGCAGAAAGGCGAGGTCGACGGGCTGGTCGTCGAGCGCGTCGAAATTGACGGGATGCTGAAGCCTGGCGAACACGCCGGCAATGTGGTCGAGCTTCGGCAGCTTGCCGTGCGGAATGGCGATGCCGTTGCCGACGCCGGTCGAGCCCAGACGCTCGCGCTGCAGAACCACGTCGAAGATTTCACGCTCCGGTATACCGGTCACGGCTTCCGCGCGGGCGGCGAGTTCCTGCAGCAATTGCTTCTTGGAATTGGCCTTGAGGGCGGGGATGATCGCTTCCTGTTTCAGCAGGTCGTCGAGTGCCATGTCCTGGTATCCTGGCGTGAAAAGCGGACGCCTTGCGGCGCCCGCCGGTTTGAGGGTCAGCCCTGAATGCCGGCTGTGTCGATCCAGCCGATATTGCCATCCGGGCGGCGATACACGATGTTCAGCGTCTTGTTGTCCGGGTTGCGGAACAACATCAGCGGCTTGTCGGTCATGTCGAGCGCCATGACGGCGGTGGCGACAGCCATGGTGCGCACCTCGGCCTTGGCCTCGGCGACGATCGCCGGCGCGTAGTCTTCCGGAATTTCGTCGTCGTTTTCGGGCGGCGTGTCCATCACCGAATAGGCGAACTCGGCGGAAACGGCATGGCCGTTGTGGTGATCCTTGAGCTTGCGCTTGTAGCGGCGCAGGCGCTTGGCGATCCGCTCGAAGGCTGCCTCGAAGGCGGCCTGGGGATCATGCGCCTTGCCGGCCGCGTGCAGCACGGCGCCGCTGTCGAGATGGACCTTGCAATCGGCCTCGAAGCCGCCGCCGGCCTTTTCCACGGTTACCTGGCCCGAATAGCCGCCGTCGAAATATTTGGTGACCGCTTCCTCGATCTGATCCTCGATTTTTTGGCGGAAAGCCTCGCCGACTTCCATTTGCTTGCCCGAGACGCGAACACTCATGGTTATGCCCTTCTTCTTGTGTTTCCACGAGCCACTTTAGGCCAAGCTTCGATCTCCTCCAAGAGGGTCGGATCACTGGCCCTGTTGGCAGTGTGATGACAAACGGCCATCAATATCTATTTGGGCTTTTTTCAGCCGTTTGCCAGCGGGAAATCTGCAATTCGTTCCGCGTTCTTCATGCCGTCCGTCCGTTGGGCTCGCCATCTCGGCGTCGTCGTCCGGTCACGAAACCATTCAAGTATCGGTTCGCGCCCTTTGCGGCGGATGCTCTATCGTTCATGGACCGCGAAGTCAATGCGGGCATTATTTGTCCGTTCTAATCGGTTCAGCCGGCTGCAACCCGCGCAAGGGCCCGCTTCTCCCGCCGACGCTGGACGGAGGAGGGGATGTTCATCGCCTCGCGGTATTTGGCAACCGTCCGCCGGGCGAGCGTGATTCCGTCCTCCTTCAGCACCGCGGCGATATCGTCGTCGGAAAGCACCGCCGCCGGCGTCTCGTCGTCGATCAGCCGCTTGATCCTGTGGCGCACGGCTTCGGCGGAGTGGCTGGCCGCGTCGTCATCGGCCCCGGCGATCGAAACGGTGAAGAAATAGCGCAGTTCGAACAGCCCGCGCGGCGTGAGGATATATTTGTTGGAGGTGACGCGGCTGACAGTCGATTCATGCATCTTGATCGCCTCGGCCACCGTTCTGAGATTGAGCGGCCGCAGTTGATCGACGCCATGCCGCAAAAAACCGTCCTGCAGGCGCACGATTTCGCCGGCGACCTTCATGATGGTGCGGGCCCGCTGGTCGAGGCTGCGGGTCAGCCAGTTGGCGTTCTGCAGGCAGGTGTTGAGAAAGGTCTGGTCCGCTTCCGACATGCCCCGCGACGCCTTGATCTCGGCCAGATACGGGCGGTTGACGAGCACCCGCGGCAGCGTGTCGCTGTTGAGCTCGATCTGCCAGTCGCCGCCGGGCCGCGCGGTGACGATCACATCGGGCAGCACCGATTCTGTGGCGTCGCTGGAAAAGGCGCTGGCGGGCTTGGGGTTCAGCCGGCGCAGCTCCGCCATCATGTCCAGCAAATCGTCGTCATCGACGCCGCAGATACGCCGCAGCTTCTGGAAATCCCGCCGCGCCACCAGGTCGAGGTTGTCGACGAGCGCTTCCATGGCCGGATCCAGCCTGTCGGCTTGCCGGAGCTGTTCGCGCATGCAGCCGGACAGCGACTGGGCGAAGACGCCCGGCGGATCGAGCGATTTGAGCCTTTCGAGCACATGCGTCACATCGTCGGTGCCGATGCCGATATTGCCGGCGATTTCGGACGGCTCTCCCCGAAAATAGCCGGCGTCGTCGAGATAGTCGATCATGTGGCGCGCGATCGCCTGGGCGCGCGCATCGCGAAAGGTCAGGGCGATCTGGTCGGTCAGGTGGTCGCGCAGGCAGGGCCGGCTGGCGACGAACTCGTCGAGGTCGACATGTTCGTCGCCAGCCCCGCCGGGCATCGATTTCCACTGGCTCATCAGCTCTGGCGCGTCGGGTCGCGACGTTGGCGCATCCTCGGTGAAAGCGCTGTCGTAATTGCTGTCGAGGCTTTCCTTCAGCCGGTCGGAGGCCTGGCTGTCCTCTCGGAACCAGTCGCTCGACGGCTCCGGATTTTCGTGGGCCGGAAGCTCTGCGGCTTCGGGTCTCTCGTCCACGTGGCCTTCGTCGCCCCCTATTTCCAGGAGCGGGTTCTTCTCCACTTCCTGCGCGATAAACGCAGTCAACTCCGCATGGGGCATCTGCAGAAGCTGGATCGACTGCATCAATTGCGGGGTCATGACCAGCGACTGGCTTTGTTTCAGAAACAGTTTGGCGCCAAGTGCCATGTAAACGCAAAACCCCCAAAAATGCGCAGCCGGAAGAGGCCGGCCATTTCAGTCCGTGAGATTGGCATAAAAATTGCTTGATGATCAAGGCCGAATCGCTGGCGAGACGAGCGCTATCTTCAGAGGCTGAAATTGTCGCCGAGATAAAGTCTGCGGACATCGCTGTTGGCGACGATTTCCGAGGCCCTGCCGTGGGTCAGCACCTCGCCGGCGTGAATGATATAGGCCCGGTCGATCATGCCCAGCGTTTCGCGCACATTGTGGTCGGTGATCAGCACGCCGATGCCGCGTTGCGTCAGGTGACGGATAAGCCCCTGGATATCGGAGACCGAAATCGGGTCGACGCCGGCAAAGGGTTCGTCAAGCAGCATGAAGGCCGGGTCGGTGGCCAGCGCGCGGGCGATCTCGAGCCGTCGCCGTTCGCCGCCGGAAAGCGCGACCGCCGGCGATTTCCTCAGCCGCGCGATGCCGAACTCTTCCATGAGCCGTTCCAGCTTGTCCTCGCGTTCGCGCTTGTTCAGCGGCGTGAGCTCCAGAACGGCGCGGATGTTGTTTTCCACCGTCAGGCCGCGGAAGATCGAGGCTTCCTGCGGCAGGTAGCCGACGCCGAGCCTGGCGCGGCGATACATCGGCAGGCCGGTAACGTTGCGCCCGTGCAAGGCGATGCGGCCCTCATCCACGGGAACGAGGCCGGTGATCATATAGAAGCAGGTGGTCTTGCCCGCCCCGTTCGGGCCGAGCAGACCGACGGCCTCGCCCTGGCGCACGACCAGCGACACGCCATTCACCACGCGGCGATTGCGGTAGGACTTGGTCAGGCCTTCGGCAATCAGCGTGCCTTCGTAATTCACGGGCGGGCGGCCATTGTTGGTCTTCGGCTGCGTGGTCTCTGCCGTCGGGGCAGCCGCCCGCGGCGCTGCGGATTTTGCCTTGTTCACATGCACCCCCGGATCAGTTGCCGGGCCGCGATTGCGGATTGAGGCGGATCTGGACGCGCTTGCCGCAGGCGTCAAGCTTGGCCTGGCTGGTCGCCATATTGACCGTCAGCTTGCAGCCGACAAAGACATTGCCGTTTTCCTTGAGCACCACTTCCTTGCCTTCCAGGACGAATTGCTGGCTCGGCATGTCGAAATGGCCGCTGTCGCCGGTCGCCGACTGGGTGTCGGTGTCGAGGCGAACGCCGCCGGTGAGATCGATCCGGTCGATATCGCCCTGGCCCGAGGCAATGCCGGTGGAGCCGCCTTCATAGCGTACCGTCATCTTGGCGGCGCGCACCGTGTTGACGCCCTGCACGGCAACGACATTGCCGGAAAAGGTGATCAGCTTGGTCGCGTCATCGACCTCGAACTCATCGGCATCGATATCGATGGGCTGGTCGCCGGCGAGCTGGAAGCCGGTGGTTTCGGTGGCTTGTGCGAACGCCGTATCGGCCGGGAGCACCGCTGCGCAGAGCGCGGCGAACGCCACGGCTGCCGGGATCATGCCGGTTCTGAATCTAGAAATACCCAACGCCATCGATAACCTCACTGATTGCCCTGACCGAGGGCAGACGGGGAAAGTGTAACATGAACACCGCCCCCGAACCGAATTTTCTGTCCGTTATCGGTGATATTTACGTTTCGGGCAACCACCGAGGCCTGCGGCGCGGTCACGGTCACCGGGTCGTCGCTTTTAAGCGTCCCGCCCTGGATATCGATTGCGGCGGAGTTGAACTCCGCATGCATGCCGTTCGAAAGCTTGATGGTGAACGGCTCGTCGATATTGAGATATTCGGTCGCCCGGTCGTAGAGCGTGCGCGCGGCATCCACGACCGCCGTCACCGAATCCTCGACCGGAACCTGCGCGGTGACATTTTCAAGCAGCACGGTGCTGTCATCCGGATTGGCGGCGGGCAGAAGCGCCCGGTCGGCCTTCAGCGAATACGGTATGCCGTCGCGATTGCGGCCGGTTATGCCGGGATTGGTCATCACGATCATGCCGTCTTCAATCGTGGCCGAGCCAAGCGAGAGGTTGTCGGGCACCAGCGATTGCACGAAGGCCATGGCGATCAGCGCGATTGCGATCGCGAAGGCGGCGATCGGCAGCAAGATCTTTAACCGCCGCACGGTGCGCGTATGCTTTGCCGCCCGGCGGAAAGCCTGGTCGATCGATGCCCGGTCTGTTGCCTCGGAAACTGTCATGCCGTGTCGTTTCGGTGTCCATTGCGTGCGTGCACTCGAAGCCCCACGGTTATTATGTTTCGCGGTCGAGAACAAGTTGACCATCTAGGCATTGGCGGGGTCGCAATCAAGCAGCAAGTCCGTGCCTGTGGTATCGCGGCGACATCCTCGCCAGCAAGATGCGCCGACGTGCCAAATCGCGTCATCTTGTGTCTTCGGCCACTTGAACTCGTTGACGCGTATAACGTAAACAGGTCGAGTTTGAGGCTTTCTCAGCCACAACGGATTTATAAAGGCGACGGGGCGGGGCGAAATCGTCCCGGGGCGGATCGGACTTGTTGACGGGCCATGGTCTGTGGGGCAGACTAATTGGCAATGAAAATCATGGATTTGAGGGGTCGAATGTGATCAAGTCGGAACTGGTTCAGATTGTTGCGGCACGCAACCCGCATCTTTATCACCGCGATGTCGAGAACATCGTGAACGCCATTCTCGATGAAATCGCCGATGCGCTGGCGGCCGGCAACCGGGTCGAGCTGCGCGGCTTCGGCGCTTTTTCGGTCAAGAACCGGCCCTCGCGCTCGGGCCGGAACCCGCGCACCGGCGACGCCGTTTTCGTTGAAGAGAAGTGGGTGCCGTTCTTCAAGACCGGCAAGGAGTTGCGCGAACGCCTCAATCCGGACCAGAAAAACGGCAACTGACGGCGGAAAGAATAACAGGGCGCGCATCATGACCAAAAAGCTGATCAACATTCTCATTCTGGTGCCGGTCGGGGTCGTGCTCATCGTGCTCTGCGTGGCCAACCGCCAGTCGGTGACCATGGCGCTCAATCCGTTCAACGCGGAAGATCAGGTGCTTTCCGTCTCCGCACCATTCTTCGCCTATATCTTCATCGCTTTCATTCTGGGCCTCGTTTTCGGTTCGCTCGCAACCTGGTTTTCCCAGAGCAAGCACCGCAAGACCGCGAAGGCCAAGAAGCGCGAGGCCGCACAGTGGCGCGCCGAGGCCGACCGCCAAAAGACCCAGCCCGCCGAATTGCCGCAGACGCGTCCGCTCGACCGGTTGCCCTCGGCCTGAGGCGGCGCAGCCGACAAGGCTTGCCATTTTCCCGGCAGGGCTGATAAACCGCGTGCTTTCGACCAATCCGGGATGACGGCTTTTCATGACGCCTCCGAAACAGGACAAGACACGCCGCAAGCCCGGCAAGGGTGATCGCCGCAACGCGCCTTCGTCCAAGCCCGCACGCAGTCAGGCCCCGCGCCGCCGCGATGAGGCCCGCGAACCGGCTGAGCGCAAGAGCCGCCAGCCGGAACCGCAATGGGTTGCGATGAAGCCCGGCGAGCGGCCGGCGGAGCGGATTCCCCACATTCTCGAATCGGTGTCCGCCGACGGCTTTCACCTGATCGACAGCGGCCACGGGCTGAAGCTTGAGCAATATGGCGACTATCGCATCGTGCGCCCCGAAGCGCAGGCGCTGTGGCCACCGCTGCTGGAGCAAAAAGTCTGGGCGAATGCCGACGCGGTGTTTACCGGCGATACCGATGAAGAGGGCATGGGCCGGTGGATGTTTCCGAAGGCGGCGCTGGGCGAGACCTGGCCGCTTCGGATCATGGATATCGATTTTCTCGGCCGCTTCACCGCCTTTCGCCATGTCGGCGTGTTCCCCGAACAGCTCGCCCACTGGCAGTGGATGCGCGACGTGCTGGAGGCAAGGCGCGGCGGCGACAGGCCGAAGGTACTGAACCTCTTCGGCTATACCGGCGTTGCCTCGCTGGTTGCGGCTGCGGCGGGCGCCGAGGTGACCCATGTGGACGCCTCGAAGAAGGCGATCGGCTGGGCGCGCGAGAACCAGGCCCTGTCCGGCCTTAACGACAGGCCGATCCGCTGGATCTGCGACGACGCGATGAAGTTCATCGAGCGCGAGGAGCGGCGCGGCAACCACTACGACATCATCCTCACCGACCCGCCGAAATTCGGGCGGGGGCCCAATGGCGAGGTCTGGCAGTTGTTCGAACATCTGCCACGCATGCTCGATCTCTGCCGCGCGATCCTGAAGCCCGATGCACTCGGCCTGGTGCTGACCGCCTATTCGATCCGCGCCAGCTTCTACTCCGTCCATGAACTGATGATGGAAACCATGCGCGGCTTTGGCGGCGTGGTCGAATCGGGCGAACTCGTCATCCGCGAGGGCGGGCTTTCCGGGACCGAGCCGGGCAGGGCGCTCTCCACATCCCTTTATGCGCGGTGGTTGCCACAATGAGCTTCGAGAAGGAACGCGCCCCGCGCGTCGGCACGGTCAAGGAGGTCACCAGCCTCTCCAATCCGATCATCAAGGATATCAGGGCGCTCAGCCAGAAGAAGCACCGCGAGGAAAGCGGCACGTTTCTGGCCGAGGGCCTGAAGCTGATCATCGACGCGCTTGAGCTCGGCTGGACGATCCGCACGTTGATCTACGCCAAGGCCGCCAAGGGCAAGCCGCCGGTGGAAAAGGCCGCCGCCAAGACGGTTGCCTCCGGCGGTCTGGTGCTCGAGGTCTCCGAGAAGGTGCTCGGTGCGATCACGCGGCGCGACAATCCGCAGATGGTCGCCGGCGTTTTTGAGAGCCATTACCGCCCGCTTGCCGAGATCGCGCCGCAGAAGAACGAGACCTATATCGCGCTCGACCGGGTGCGTGATCCGGGCAATCTCGGCACGATCATCCGCACGGCGGATGCGGCCGGCGCGTCGGGCATCATTCTGGTCGGCGAGACCACCGATCCGTTTTCGCTGGAAACGGTGCGGGCGACGATGGGCTCTGTGTTCGCGCTGCCGGTCTCGCGCGCCGAGCCAAAGGCGTTTCTGGACTGGGCGAGGAAAAGCGGCGCGGAAGTCGTCGCGACCCATCTTGCCGGCTCCGTCGATTACCGCAGCATCGATTACACCAGAAAACCGATCGTGCTCCTAATGGGCAATGAGCAGCAGGGCCTGCCGCCCGAACTTGCCGAGGGGGCGGGCCGGCTCGCGCGCATACCGCAGCAGGGCAGGGCCGATTCGCTCAATCTGGCGGTCGCCACCGCGGTGATGCTGTATGAGGCTCGCCGCCACCTTCTGTCTCTTGAGGAGCCCGGCCGATGACCTCGCCGCTTTCCCGTCCGGGCCCCGCGGTCCTGTTCATCGTGATCGCCGTTCTGCTCGACGCTGCGATCAAGTTCGCGGTCGAGGTCTATCTGCCGCTGCACCGGACCTATGACGTGCTGCCCTTCCTCGGTCTGTTCAAGACCTACAATCCGGGGATCGCGTTCTCGCTGCTGTCCGACACCAATGGCTGGGCGCTGGTGGCGATGCGGCTGGCGATCGTGGCCGTGGTGATCTATCTCTGGCGCCGCACCGCGCCGGGGCAGGTGTTCGCGCTGATCGGCTTCGCGCTGGTGGTTTCGGGCGCGCTCGGAAACATTCTCGATCATTTCATCTATGGGCACGTCGTCGACTATATCCGCTTCCATGTCGGCGACTGGACGTTTCCGATCTTCAATCTCGCCGACAGCTACATCACCGTCGGCGCCGTCATGATCTTCATCCAGGAGTTCCTGCTGAACGGATCGGGCAAGGACAAGGCCTGAGGGTCGGCGGCGGGTATATTAGCAGAAAACCTTGCCATTCAATGAGTTGAAAGGCCCTCTGGCTTGACCCCGTTATTGGCGTTTCGTCAAAAGCGGCTGGACCTCGCCACCGCCATGTATTACAGTTTCTTCCAGTCGGGCGGTTGCCCGGATAGCACGGAAACGGCGCGGGGAGGCGTTGAGCCAGACCTTCTCCCGCCCTCAGAATACGGGATGCGGCTGTCACGAACCTGTCGCAGTAAAGTGCTTTATGACACCCAAGACAAATGATCCGGAACGTGCGATGACGATGGAAGTCCTTGATCTTCTGCAACCATCGGTCCCAGCAGACGCTTCGATCGCGGTGGCCGGTAACAACGTGCTCGGCCGCATCGGCAGTCTGGAGACCCGGATTGCGGAAACCGCGGCGGAGATCGATGCCGCGCAATCCATCCGTTACCGCGTTTTCGTGGAGGAGATGCAGGCCCGCCTGCCGGAAGCGGCGATGCGCGCCAAGCGCGATTTCGACCGCTGGGACGATATCTGCGACCATCTTCTGGTCGTCGACCACAAGATCGAGGGCGAGCCCGAAGACCAGATCGTCGGCACCTACCGCCTGCTGCGCCACGAAGTGGCGATGGAGCATGGCGGGTTCTATTCCGATTCCGAGTTCCAGACCGCCGATCTCGTCGCCCGCCACCCCGAGGTCCGCTTCATGGAGCTTGGCCGGTCCTGCGTGCTGCCGGATTACCGCAGCAAGCGCACCGTGGAGCTGCTCTGGCAAGGCAATTGGGCCTATGCGCTGAAGCACGATATCGGCGTGATGTTCGGTTGCGCCTCCTTCCATGGCACCGATCCCGCGGACCACGCCATGGCGCTTTCCTTCCTGCATCACAATGCCCGCGCCACCGGCGACTGGGCGGTTGCCGCCCGGCCCGAACTGGCGGTCGACATGAACCTGATGCCGGCCGAGGAAGCCTCTGGTCGGCGCGCTCTCACCGGCCTGCCGCCGCTGATCAAGGGCTATCTGCGCCTCGGCGCAATGGTCGGCGAAGGCGCGGTCATCGATCACGCCTTCAACACCACCGACGTGCTGATCGTGCTCCCCATCAGCTCGATCTCGGACCGCTATCTGAACTATTACGGCGCCGACGCCGGACGGTTCGCAAGCTGATCAGGCTTCGGGCGTAAACCGCATAGCCCCCAAACCTTCTCGCCCCGGAGGGGAGAGATGTCGCGAAAGCGACAGTGAGGGGGGAGTCTATCCCAGCAAACGCCCTCACGACTGGAAATGCCGCACCACCCTCACTGCCCCTTTCGGGGCATCTCTCCCGCCAGCGGGAGAGAGTATTGGGTGCAAGCGGCAAGCTTTGACGATTCCCCCACCACCACGTTTTGCCCAGCTTTCTTGCCGCCGACACTTTCGAGCCGTAGAAATTCGTGACAGATGAGAGGGGCAATCCCTTCATATCGAGCGTGCGCCGTGGCAGACGATAATCGTATCCCGACCGAAGAACTGATCTCCGAGGAAAGCCGGGCATCGGCAACGCCGATGATGGAGCAGTATATCGAGATCAAGGCCGCAAACCCCGATCTCCTGCTGTTCTACCGGATGGGCGATTTCTACGAGCTGTTCTTCGACGACGCCGTCGAGGCGGCCCGCGCCCTGTCGATCACGCTCACCAAGCGCGGCCAGCATCTCGGCCGCGATATTCCGATGTGCGGCGTGCCGGTTCATTCAGCCGACGACTATCTGCAGAAGCTCATCGGCCTCGGCTTCCGGGTCGCCGTCTGCGAACAGACCGAGGACCCGGCCGAGGCCAAGAAGCGCGGCTCGAAATCCGTGGTCCGGCGCGACGTTACCCGACTGGTGACGGCGGGCACAATCACCGAGGACAAGCTGCTCGCGCCCGGCGAAAGCAATTACCTGATGGCGCTGTCGCGGGTGAAGGGCGGCGAGGGAGAAAGCAATTACGGCCTCGCCTGGATCGATATCTCCACCGGCGTCTTCCGCGTCTGCTCGTCGTCTGAAAGCAGGCTCGCGGCCGATATCATGCGCGTCGAGCCGCGCGAACTGGTCGTCGCCGATACCGTGTTCGCCGATGAGAAACTGCGGCCGGTCTTCGATCTTCTGGGCCGCGCGGTCTCGCCGCAGCCGGCCGTGCTGTTTGACGGCGCAACCGCGCAGGACCGGCTCGGCCGGTTCTTCGGCGTGGCCACGCTCGATGGCTTCGGGCGGTTTTCGCGGCCGGAGCTTTCCGCCGCCGCCGCGGCCGTCGCCTATGTCGAAAAGACCCAGATCAACGAACGCCCGCCGATCGGCATTCCCGAGCAGGATGGCGCGTCCGGGGCGATGTTCATCGACCCCGCCACCCGTTCCAACCTCGAACTGGTGCGCACCATGGCCGGCGGGCGCGACGGTTCGCTCCTGAAGGCGATCGACCGCACGGTAACAAGCGGCGGCGCGCGCCTTCTCTGCGAACGGCTGATGTCGCCGCTGACGGACGTCGACACCATCCATGCGCGGCTCGACTCGGTGGGCTTCTTCATCTCCGATGTCGCGCGCTCGGATGCCGTGCGCGACCACCTGAAGCAGCTTCCCGACATGCCGCGCGCGCTGTCGCGGCTGGCGCTTGATCGCGGCGGCCCGCGTGATCTCGGCGCGATCCAGCGCGGCCTCACGGTTGCCCGCGCGATCGCCGATGTGCTGTCGGGCGCTGAGCTGCCGGGCGAACTTTCCGCCGCGCTGGCATCGCTTCAGGCCCTGCCGCACGACCTGGAGCAGCAGCTTGCCGCAACCCTTGCCGAAGAGCTGCCGCTCCTCAAGCGCGACGGTGGGTTCGTGCGCGAAGGCGCGGACAATGCGCTCGACGAGGCGCGGGGGCTGCGCGACAAATCCCGCCGGATCATCGCCGGGCTGCAGGCGCAATATGCCGAGGAGACCGGGGTCAAGGCGCTGAAGATCAAGCACAACAACGTGCTCGGCTATTTCATCGAAGTTACCGCCGGCAATGCCCGTGCGCTGACCGAGGGCGATGCGGCCAAGGCGAAGTTCATCCATCGCCAGACCATGGCGAACGCGATGCGGTTCACCACCGCCGAGCTTGCCGATCTCGAAAGCCGGATCGCCAATGCGGCGGGCGAGGCGCTGGCGATCGAGCTCACGGCCTTCGAAACGCTCCGCCGTAACGTCGTGGCGGCCGCCGAAAGCCTGAAGAAGGGCGCACACGCGCTCGCGATCATCGATGTCTCGGCCGGTCTTGCCGTGCTGGCCGAGGCGGAGGCCTATTGCCGGCCGCAGGTCGATGGCACCACGGCCTTCGAAATCGAGGGCGGCCGTCATCCCGTCGTCGAGCAGGCGCTGCGCAAGCAATCGGCGGGTCCGTTTGTCGCGAATGATTGCACGCTGTCGCCGGTCACGGGCGAAAACGGTTGCCTCTGGCTGCTGACTGGTCCCAATATGGGTGGTAAATCGACCTTCCTGCGCCAGAATGCGCTGATCGCGATCCTCGCCCAGATCGGCGCTTATGTACCTGCGGCAAAAGCCCATATCGGCATCGTCGACCGGCTGTTTTCGCGGGTCGGCGCGTCCGACGATCTGGCGCGCGGGCGCTCGACCTTCATGGTCGAGATGGTCGAGACGGCGGCGATCCTCAATCAGGCGGGCCCGCGCTCGCTGGTCATTCTCGACGAGATCGGGCGCGGCACGGCGACCTTTGACGGGCTCTCGATCGCCTGGGCGGCGGTCGAGCATCTGCATGACGTCAATTGCTGCCGCGGCCTGTTCGCCACCCATTTCCACGAACTGACCGCCCTTTCGGAAAAGCTTTCGCGGCTTGTGAACGCGACGATGCGGGTCAAGGAATGGAAGGGCGATGTCGTCTTCCTGCACGAGGTGGGCCCGGGGGCGGCCGATCGCTCCTACGGTATTCAGGTCGCCCGTCTCGCCGGCCTGCCGGCTGCCGTGGTCAAGCGCGCGAAGAACGTGCTCACGCGGCTGGAGGATGCCGACCGCAAGAATCCGGCCGCGAGCCTGATCGATGATCTGCCGTTGTTCCAGTCGGCCATGCGCGCGCCCGAGCCCGCGCCAAAAGCCTCCGAGGTCGAGGCCATGCTCGCTGACATTCGGCCCGACGACATGACCCCGCGCGAGGCGCTGGAAACGCTCTACGCGCTGAAGCGGAAAATGCATGATGCCGTTTCCATTGATGAGTGATTTGCTTTAAGACACCACCGGCGGCGCGAGAACCGCCGATGAAAAGGCAGGTCTATGCAGACAAAAAGGGCAGAGCAGCGGACACCGGAACAGCGCGAACGTACGGCGCAGAACACCGTGAAGGGCGCGCCGCCACAAGCCGATTCCTATGCCATGACGGAGGTGTTCGAGCCTTCGGCGCTGCGCAATGAGTTGCGTGCGATCGCGCGCAAGAATGACGGCAATCCGGATGCGACGCGTCAGGCGATCCTGGCGCGGCTGAAGGAGGTCAACGCCGCCGGTCGCGCCCGCGCCTATGAACTGCTGAAGGCTGATGGCGGCGGGCTGGAATGCGCGCGGCGCATCTCCTGGCTCGAGGACCAGATGCTGATCGCGCTGCATGATCTGGTCACCCGCACGATCTTTCCCGATACCCGCAAGGAATTCGCGATCACCGCCGTCGGCGGCTACGGGCGCGACACGCTGGCGCCGGGTTCCGATATCGACCTTCTGTTCCTGATCGAGGAAACCGACCGGACCGATACGCTGAAGGCGATCGAATATATCCTCTACATGCTCTGGGACATGGGCCAGAAGGTCGGTCATGCGACCCGCAGCGTGACGGAGTGCATCAAGCTCTCCAAGGCTGACATGACCATCCGCACTTCGATCCTTGAAATGCGCTATATCGCCGGCCGCAAGGCGCTTGCCAACGCGCTGGAGCGGCGCTTCGACAAGGAGGTGGTGGACGATACCGGTCCGGATTTCATCGCCGCCAAGCTTGCCGAACGCGACCAGCGCCACCAGAAATCCTTCGACACGCGCTATCTCGTGGTCCCCAACGTCAAGGAGGGCAAGGGCGGGCTTCGCGACCTCAATACCCTATTCTGGATTGCCAAATATTATTACCGGGTGCGCGACACCGCCCAACTCGTGGAACTCGGCGTTCTGTCGCGCCAGGAACTGAAGCTGTTTCTGCGCGCCGAGGACTTCCTGTGGACGGTGCGCTGCCACCTCCATTTCCTCACCGGCAAGGCCGAGGAGCGGCTGACCTTCGACGTGCAGGCCGAAATCGCCGCCGCCCTCGATTATCAGGACCGGCCCGGCCTTTCGGCCGTCGAGCGGTTCATGAAGCATTATTTTCTGGTCGCCAAGGATGTCGGGGATCTCACCCGCATTTTCTGCTCCGACCTGGAGGAGCAGCAGGCCAAGGCCTCGCCAACGTTCGGTCAGGTGGTCTGGTCGAAGCTTTACAGACGTCAGCGCAAGATACCGGGCTCGCTCGAATTCGTGTCCGATAGCGGCCGGATCGCGCTCGCCGAGCCGGACGTGTTCAAGAAGGACCCGGTCGCCATCATCCGCTTCTTCTATGTCGCGGTGATCAACGACCTGGAATTCCATCCGGATGCGCTGAAGGTGGTGACGCGTTCGCTGTCGCTGATCAATGCCGAGATCAGGGAGAACGAGGAGGCCAACCGGCTGTTCCTGTCGATCCTGACCTCGCGCAACGACCCGGCGCTTTATCTCAGGCGCATGAACGAGGCCGGCGTGCTCGGTCGGTTCATCCCTGAATTCGGCCGTATCGTCGCGATGATGCAGTTCAACATGTATCATCACTTCACCGTCGACGAGCATCTGATCCGCGCGGTCGCCGTGCTGTCGGAGATCGACAATGCCGGTGGCGAGTCGGAACTCCATCCGCTGGCCGCGAGGCTGATCCAGTCGGTCGAGGACCGGACCGTGCTCTATGTCGCGGTGCTGCTGCACGATATCGCCAAGGGCCGTAAGGAAGATCACTCTATTGCCGGCGCACGGGTCGCGCGCAAGCTCTGCCCGCGCTTCGGGATGACGGCGAAGCAGACCGAACAGGTCGCCTGGCTGATCGAACATCACCTGCTGATGTCGATGACCTCGCAGACCCGCGATCTCAACGACCGCAAGACCGTGGTCGATTTCGTCGACAAGGTCCAGTCGCTCGAACGGCTCAACCTCCTGCTGATCCTGACAGTCTGCGATATCCGCGCCGTTGGGCCCGATGTCTGGAACGGCTGGAAGGGGCAGTTGTTGCGCACGCTCTATTACGAGACCGAAATCCTGCTGTCGGGCGGTTTTTCCGCCGTTTCCCGAAAGGCGCGGGCCGAGCGCGCCGTCGAGCTTCTGGAAGATTCGCTCAACGGGTGGGAGGATGCCGAGCGGCGCAAATACGCCAATCTGCAATACCAGAACTATCTTCTGTCGGTGCCGCTGGAAGACCAGGTTCGCCATGCGCGGTTTATCCGCGAGGCTGACAAGTCGCGGCAATTGTTCTCCACCATGGTGCGCACCAATGCGTTCCACGATATCACCGAGCTCACGCTTCTGGCGCCGGACCATCCGCGGCTTCTGTCGATCATCGCAGGCGCCTGCGCCGCGACCGGAGCGAACATTGCCGATGCGCAGATATTCACCACCACGGATGGCCGCGCGCTCGACACCATCCTTTTGAACCGCGCCTTCGACGATGACGCCGATGAGCTGCGGCGCGCCAACACGATCGGCAAGCTGATCGAGGACGTGCTTACGGGACGCAAACACCTCAACGAACTGATCGCCGCGCGCCAGCGCGAGCGCCGATCGGTGCGGCCGTTTTCGGTGCCGACCCATGTCTCGGTGTCGAACAAGCTCTCCAATATCTTCACGGTTATCGAGATCGAATGCCTCGACCGCACCGGTCTGCTTGCCGACGTGACCCAGACGCTGTCCGAGCTTTCGCTCGATATCCAGACCGCGCGGATCACCACCTTTGGCGAGAAGGTGATCGACAGCTTTTACGTGACCGACCTTGTCGGCGCCAAGATCACCAGCGAAAGCCGGCAGTCGGCGATCGTCGAAAGGATGAAGGCTGTGCTCGAGGAAAAGGGCGACGACTATCGCAGGGGCATGCCGCCCGGCATGCTGCTGCCGGCCGAAAACGGCACGCGTCCGCGCCGGGTCGAGGCAAAGGACGGGCGCGAAAAATGAGCCTCGCCGGCAAGTTCGCCACCGTCGGCGGCGCCACCTTCGCAAGTCGGCTGTTCGGATTCGCGCGCGAAACCATGATGGCGGCGGCGCTCGGCAACGGTCCGATGGCCGACGTGTTCTACGCCGCCTTCCGCTTCCCGAACCTGTTTCGCCGGCTGTTTGCCGAAGGCGCGTTCAACGCCGCCTTCGTGCCGCTGTTTTCCAAGGAGATCGAGGAAAGCGGGGTCGACGGCGCCAAGCGCTTTGCCGAGCAGGTTCTGGGCGTACTGTTCACCGCGCTGTTCCTGATCACCGTGGTCATGGAACTGGCGATGCCGCTTCTGGTGCGCTTCATCATCGCGCCGGGTTTTGCCGATGATGCCGACAAGTTCGAGATGACGGTCAGGCTGTCATCGGTGATGTTTCCCTATCTGATCTGCATGTCGCTGATGGCGATGATGAGCGGCATGCTGAACTCGCTGCATCGCTATTTCGCCGCCGCGATCGCGCCGGTGTTCCTCAACATCGTGCTGATCGCGGTGCTGGCCTATGGCGTCTGGGTCAAGGCCGATCCGCAGATGATGGCGGAATATCTGTCCTGGGGCGTGCTGGTCGCGGGCGTTATCCAGCTTGCGGTCGTCTGGTTCGATGTCCGCCGCGCCGGCATGCGTTTCACCTTGCGGATGCCGAAGATCACGCCGAAAATCAGGCGGCTGGTGGCGCTGGCCGTGCCAGCTGCGATCACCGGCGGTGTCATCCAGATCAACCAGTTGATCGGCCAGGCCGTGGCCTCCGGCAAGGATGGCGCGATCTCGGCGCTGCAATATGCCGACCGGCTTTATCAGCTTCCGCTTGGCGTCGTCGGCGTGGCGGGCGGCGTGGTGCTTTTGCCGGAACTGTCGCGGGCGCTGAAGGCCGGCAATTTTTCGGAAGCCGGCCATATCCAGAACCGCACCATCGAATTCGTGCTGTTTCTCACCGTTCCGGCGGCGTTCGGCCTGATAATGATCTCCACCGAGATCACGCGGGTGCTCTATGAGCGCGGGGCGTTTACGCCCGAGACCACGACGCTGGTGGCCGCGATCATGACGGTCTACGCCTTCGGCCTGCCGGCCTTTGCGCTCACCAAGGCGCTGCAGCCGGCCTTCTATGCCCGCGAGAACACCAAACTGCCGATGCGCTTCACCATGATCGCGGTCGGCATAAATTCCGTGCTTGCCATCTCGCTGTTTCCGATCCTTGCCGAACGCGGCATTGCCCTTGCCGAGGTGGTTTCGGGCTGGACCAATGTGGTTCTGCTGGCGACCACGCTCGTGATCTCCGGCCATCTGAAGTTCGACAGCCTGCTGATGCGCCGCATACCGCTGATCGTCCTGAGCGGCGCGGCGATGGCGGCAGCGGTGAAATTTGCGGCGGTGAAGCTTTCGGCCTGGTTTGCGCCGGGGGCGCATTTCATGCAGCAGCTCGGCGGCGTGCTGATCCTGATCGCGATCGCCATGGCGGTCTATTTCGGCCTGGTGCTCGCCACCGGCGGGGTCAACCGGGCGCTGATCATGAAACTCGTCCGTCGCCGCCGAGGATAGGACCTCTTCTCCGTTTGACGCGCCGCGCGCCGCGGTGCATAAGCGCTGCCAGCAAAACCCGATGAACCGGGCCTTCCACCCGTCCGAAAGAGAACTGACATGAGTGATTTCAAGCCGCAAATCTTCTCCGGCGTCCAGCCGACCGGCAATCTGCATCTCGGCAATTATCTGGGCGCGCTCAGAAAATTCGTGGCGCTCCAGGACAAGATGGACTGCATCTATTGCGTGGTCGACATGCATTCGATTACCGCCCAGCTCGTCCATGACGACCTGAAGGGGCAGACGCGCGCGATCACCGCCGCCTATCTCGCCGCCGGCATCGATCCGAAAAAGCACATCGTGTTCAATCAGTCGGCCGTGCCGCAGCACGCCGAGCTTGCCTGGATCTTCAACTGCGTCGCCCGCATCGGCTGGATGAACCGGATGACCCAGTTCAAGGACAAGGCCGGCAAGGACCGCGAGAACGCCTCGCTCGGCCTGCTCGCCTATCCGAGCCTGATGGCGGCCGATATTCTGGTCTATCGCGCCACCCATGTGCCGGTCGGCGACGACCAGAAGCAGCATCTGGAACTGACGCGCGATATCGCGATGAAATTCAATCTCGATTTCGAGAAGAAAATCCGCGCGGCCGGGACGGGCATCGACATCACGGTCGGCGACCAGCCGGTGCATGCCTTCTTCCCGATGGTGGAGCCGCTGATCGAAGGGCCTGCGCCCCGGGTGATGAGCCTGAAGGACGGCACCAAGAAGATGTCGAAATCGGACCCGTCCGATCTGTCGCGCATCAACCTGACCGACGATGCCGAGACCGTGGCGCGCAAGATCCGCAAGGCCAAGACCGATCCGGATGCGCTGCCGAGCGAGGTCGAAGGGCTGAAGGGCCGGCCGGAGGCCGACAATCTCGTCGGCATTTTCGCGGCCCTTGCCGATCGCACCAAGGCCGATGTTCTTTCCGAATTCGGCGGCCAGCAGTTCTCGCAGTTCAAGCCGGCGCTGGCCGATCTTGCGGTTTCCGTGCTCGCGCCGGTCACCGCTGAGATGCGGCGTCTCAACGCCGATCCGGGCCATATCGATGCCGTCCTGAAGGATGGCGGCGAGCGGGCAGGGGCCATCGCGCAGAAGACCATGAAGGACGTTCACGAGATCGTCGGCCTGCTCTGATAGCGCCTCGGCGCTTGATTTTCTGCGATCTATGATATGATGTTCGCTTGGCCACCGGCATCGGCCGGCTCGGCCTGCCGCGTTTGCAGTCGGGCGGAAACGCCTGACCTGCGGCGAAACGCGATGGGATGGAGCGTTTTCCTCGCGGACGCGTTCCAGCCGCAGTCTTGTCTTCAACAGCCGCGCGGGCTTTCTTGAGATTGGTGGGGTGACACAATGGTTTCCAAACGTCTTTCCGGCGAGGCCGGACATCGCCGAAAATTCATGGCCATCGTGGACGATACGCCCGAATGCATCCGCGCCGTGCGCTATGCCGGCCGCCGCGCCAAGAATTCCAATGGCGGGCTGGTGCTGTGCTACATCATTCCGCAGCACGATGCGCAGGAGTGGATCGGGGTTCAGGAAATCATCCGCGCCGAGGCGCGCGAGGAGGCCGAAACGATTGCCAACCGCGCCGCCGAGAATGTGCGCGAGGCGATCGGCATCGATCCGGAAATCGTGATCCGCGAGGGCGACCGGGCCGAGGAGATCAATGCCGCGGTCGAGGAAGATCGCGATATCGCGATCCTGGTTCTGGCCGCCGGCCCCGCCAAGGAAGGGCCGGGGCCGCTGGTCTCGATGCTTGCCGGACGCGGCAATGCGTTTACGATACCGGTCACCGTTCTGCCCGACGGGCTGGACGACGCCGATATCGATGCGCTCTGCTGACCCTTGCGTTTGCCCGCCCGAAGGCCGATATAGAAACAAAACGGGCATTGCCGGTCAAATTCGTTGACCGCTGGACGCGCTCCAGCCGCCCGAACTGATTTGGAGATGGATATGTTCATCCAGACGGAAACGACGCCCAATCCCGCGACCCTGAAATTCCTGCCCGGACGCGTTGTCATGGAAGCCGGCAATGCCGATTTCCGCAGCGCCGATGACGCCATCGTCTCGCCGCTCGCGACCCGGCTTTTCGCCGTGCCGGGCGTGGAAGGCGTGATGTTCGGCTATGATTTCGTGGCCGTGACCAAGGGCGAGCCGGAGTGGCAACACCTGAAGCCCGCGATCCTCGGCGCGATCATGGAGCATTTCCTGTCCGGCGCGCCGGTGATGGCCGAGGGCGCTTCGCCCGCGATCGATCCCGACAGCGACGAGGAATTCTTCGATGAAGGCGACGAGACCATTGTCGCCACCATTAAGGAGCTGCTGGAAACCCGCGTCCGCCCGGCCGTTGCCCAGGATGGCGGCGACATCACCTTCCGCGGTTATCGCGAGGGCACGGTGTTTCTCAACATGAAGGGGGCCTGCTCGGGTTGCCCGTCATCGACGGCGACGCTGAAGCACGGCGTCCAGAACCTGCTGCATCATTTCGTTCCCGAAGTGCGGGAAGTCGAAGCCGTCTGAGGATTGCAATGCTGATCTTGGCGCTCGATACGGCCCAGGCGGATTGCTCGGCCGCGGTATACGATTGCGCCCCGGGCTCGATCGTCGGCCGCTGCGTCGAGACCATCGGCAAGGGCCATGCGGAGCGGATGATGGCCGTGATCGACGCGGCGCTCACTGAGGCCGGCAGGAAGCCCGCGGATATCGACCGCATCGCCGTCAATATCGGTCCTGGTTCGTTTACCGGCGTGCGCATCGGCGTGGCTGCCGCGCGGGCTCTGGCGCTGGCGGTGAAGGCCGAATGCGTCGGCGTGTCCTCGCTTGCGGCCATCGCTTTCCAGCACCGCGCCGCGCGGCCGGGGAGCGCCGTGCTGGCGACGCTCGATGCCCGTCGCGGCGAGGCCTTTGCCCAGGTGTTCGACGCCGACGGTACACCGCTGACACAGCCCGCCGCCCATGCTTATGATGAGTTGACCGACCTTGCCCAGAAATACGCGGCGGTCCCTGCCGGAACCGGCGCCATCGTCGCCGGTCTCGCGGAGCCGATGCCGGAAGATCGCGTGACGATCGAAACAATCGCCCTTCTCGGCGCAAGCATCGTCCCCGGCACTCCCGTCTCGCCGCTTTACTTGCGGGCCCCCGACGCCAAGCCGCAGCTCGGCTTCGCTGTCGCCCGCGCGTGAGGAGGCACCGCATGCTGCCTTCCTTCCTGAAACGCCACACTGACTTCGATCTCTTCCCGCTCGAGGAGGAGCATCTCACCCTTGCCGCCGATCTGCATCGCAAGCGGTTCTCTCCGTCCTGGAGCGCGGGCGAATTCCGCAAGCTTCTGGCGCAAAGCCCGGTCTATGGCCATATCGCGCGGCCGAACCGTCGGGCGGCGGAGGCGGCCGGGTTCGTGCTGGCGCGCAGCATCGGTGACGAATCGGAAATCCTGACGATCTGCGTCGATCGGCAGTTTTCCAGGAACGGCCTCGGCTGGCGCTTGATGGTGGCATCCATGCAGGAGGCGCGCGCGATGGGGGCTGAGGCCATGCTGCTCGAGGTCTCGGCGGAAAACGCCGTTGCGCTTTCGCTCTATCGCAAGCTCGGCTTTATCGAGGTCGGTCGGCGAAAGGCCTACTACACCCACGACGACGGAACGCGGACCACCGCGCTTGTCATGCGGCGCGAACTCGGCTAACCCGAGACCGTGAACGACGCTCGGTCGGCATTGCCGGCCTCAACCGCCGGTGCGCTCTCTATGAACGATCTGACCAAAACGCTTGAGGAAATCTGCGCCGAACGCGGCATGCGCATGACCGAGCAGCGCCGGGTCGTGGCGCGCGTTCTGCAGGAGGCGGAGGATCACCCGGATGTCGAGGAACTGCACCGCCGCGCTGCGCTGATTGATTCGCGGATCTCGATTTCGACCGTCTACCGCACGCTGAAGCTGTTCGACGATGCCGGCATCATCGCCCGCCATGATTTCCGCGACGGCCGCTCGCGCTATGAGACCCTGCCCGAGGAGCATCACGACCACCTGATCGACCTCAAGAGCGGAACGGTGATCGAGTTCCAGTCGCCCGAGATCGAGGCTTTGCAGGAGCGGATCGCCCGCGAATACGGCCTGAAGCTCGTCGATCACCGGCTCGAGCTTTACGGCGTCCCGATCAAGGGCAGGGGCGAGTAGGCGGGGCGCGATGATCTATCTGCGCTATGCCTATGTCGCCCTCGTTCTGTTTCTGACAACCATTATCCTGTCGCCATTGCAGATCGTGGCGCTGTGGCGCGGCTGGAAGATCGCGCGCAAGCTGCCGCGCTACTGGCATGTCGTCGCCTGTTTTGTGCTCGGCATCCGCATTCATGTCCATGGCGAGATCGAGCGGCAGCGCCCGCTGCTTTTATCCGCCAACCACACGACCTGGCTTGATATCGTGGTGCTGGGCCGGGTTGCCGAGGTCTCTTTCATCGCGAAGTCGGAGGTCAAGACCTGGCCGATCTTCGGCCTGTTCGCGCGGTTGCAGAATTCGGTGTTCATCGAGCGCGCCGACAAGCGCGGCACGGGACGGCAGGTGGGGTCTATCGCCGAGCGGCTTGCCGGCGGCGAGATCATCATTTTGTTTCCCGAAGGCACAACCTCTGACGGCAACCGGATCTATCCGATCAAATATTCGCTGTTCGGCGCGGCATCCTCCGCCGTTCCGCTGTCGCCCACGGGCAAGGTTCATGTCCAGCCGGTCGCGGTTGCCTATACCGGTATCAGGGGGCTGCCGATGGGGCGGTTCCTGCGCCCGATCGTGGCCTGGCCCGGCGATGTCGAAATGCTGCCTTCGCTGGCAG
This sequence comes from Martelella mediterranea, assembly GCF_021021415.1. GTDB lineage: Bacteria > Pseudomonadota > Alphaproteobacteria > Rhizobiales > Rhizobiaceae > Martelella > Martelella mediterranea_C. Next base: position 22,494 of record NZ_JAINWJ010000017.1, read on the forward strand.
GCGTCATCAAGGCGCGCGCGCTCGATGTCGATGTCTGTTTCGGCGAGCCCGTGGTGTTCGACGCCGAGACCCGGCGCAAGGAGGCGGCCGCCGAGGTCGAGGCCCGCATGCGCACGCTGCTTGCCGAGCGGCTGCGCGGACGCTGACCATTTTTTTCATTTTCTCTTTTTTCATTTTCTCCGCGGCCAAAGCGCGTTAAAAGGCCGGCATGAGCGAACAGACAACACTTCCGGCCGACAATCAGCGCAAGGTCTTCATCAAGACCTATGGCTGCCAGATGAACGTCTATGACAGCGAGCGCATGGGCGAGGCGCTGGCGGCTGACGGCTACCAGCCGACCGAGGTGATCGAGGATGCGGACCTCATCCTGCTCAACACCTGCCACATTCGCGAAAAGGCCGCCGAAAAGGTCTATTCCGCGCTCGGGCGTTATCGTGACCTGAAGGCGGAACGCCTGAAGCAGGGCCGCGAAACGATGATCGGGGTCGCGGGCTGCGTTGCCCAGGCCGAGGGCGAGGAAATCCTCCGCCGCGCGCCGGATGTCGACGTGGTCATCGGCCCGCAAACCTATCACCGCCTGCCGGAGGCGCTGCGCAAGGCCAAGACCGGCGAGCGGGTGGTCGATACCGAATATGCGGTCGAGGACAAGTTCGACTATCTGCCGAAGAAGGAGCGCGGCGTTCGCCCGAAGAATGTTTCGGCGTTCCTGACCGTTCAGGAAGGCTGCGACAAGTTCTGCACCTTCTGCGTGGTGCCCTATACCCGCGGCTCCGAAATCTCGCGCTCGACGAAGCAGATCGTCGATGAAGCGCGGCGGCTCGCCGAAAACGGCGTGCGCGAGATCACGCTGCTCGGCCAGAACGTCAATGCCTGGCATGGCGAAAGCGCCGACGGCGCGGATTGGGGCCTTGGCGACCTGGTGTTTCATCTTGCCGAAATCGACGGCATCGAGCGCCTGCGCTACACCACCAGCCATCCGCGCGACATGGACGAGCGGCTGATGCAGGCCCATCGCGACCTGCCGAAGCTGATGCCCTATCTACACCTACCGGTGCAGGCGGGCTCGGACAAGATTCTGAAGGCGATGAACCGCCGTCATACCGCGGAAGAGTATCTGGCGCTTATCGAGCGCATCCGCGCCGCGCGCCCGGATATCGCGATGTCTGGCGATTTCATCGTCGGCTTTCCCGGCGAGACGGAGGAGGATTTCCAGGCGACGCTCGCGCTCGTGGAAAAGGTGCGCTACGCCCAGGCCTTCTCGTTCAAATATTCGCCCCGGCCCGGCACGCCCGGCGCGGAGCTTGGCGATCAGGTGCCGGAGGCCGAGAAGGCCGACCGGCTGCAACGGCTTCAGGCGATGCTCACCCGTCATCAGCTCGAATTCGCGCAATCGCGGGTCGGCTTGGAGATGGATATCCTGCTGGAAAAGCCGGGCCGCAATTCCGGCCAGCTCATCGGCCGTTCGCCTTGGCTGCAATCCGTCGTGATCGATGGGGGAGAGGCTGAAATCGGCGATCTGGTGCGGGTGCGCATCACCGATGCGGCGACCAACAGCCTCGCCGGCGTCCGGATTGCCTGATTGATGACAGTCCCATGAATTTGTCGGGGCGAAATACAAATCGCTTCACAAAGTCGAGAATCGCGATTAGCCTTCCTATATGAAGCTTGATTGGCGAACAGAGACTCACATTTCTGCCGTTTTCCTTCTGTCTTTGACTGAACGATCCCCTATGTATCGTATCGAAGAGGACGCTGCCGGCCTGAACCCGGACAGCGGAGCGCTTTGCGTTGAACCGAGGAGCAGAACCGCTTGACCGCTACTGAAATGGTTGTATCGCACGGAAAACCGGCCGGCCCGGATGCCAGCCACTTCGTGCTCACCTTTGAGAACAATCGCTATGCCAGTGAATTGTTCGGTCAGTTTGACGAGCATCTGAAATTGCTGGAGAAGGAGCTTGGCGTCGATGCCGTGGCGCGCGGCAACTCCGTGGCGCTGAGTGGCCCGACGCTCGCCACCCATCAGGCGCGCCGCGCGCTGGATTATCTCTACGCCCAGCTTCAAAAAGGCGCGCAGCTGGAAAAATCCGATGTCGAGGGCGCGATCCGCATGGCGCGGGCGGCCGACGACCAGTTGACCCTGCCGACGCTGGAGCGCAAGGCACGGCTTTCGATGTCGCAGATTTCGACGCGCAAGAAGTCGATTGCCGCCCGCACCCCCGCCCAGGATGGTTATATCCGGGCGATGGAGCGCAACGAACTGGTGTTCGGCGTCGGCCCCGCGGGCACCGGCAAGACCTATCTCGCCGTCGCCTATGCCGCCCAGCTCCTGGAGCGCGGCGCGATCGAGAAGATCATCCTGTCGCGCCCCGCCGTCGAGGCCGGCGAACGGCTCGGCTTCCTGCCGGGGGACATGAAGGAGAAGGTCGATCCCTATCTCCGTCCGCTTTATGACGCGCTCTACGACATGATCCCCGGCGACCGGGTGGAACGCGCGATGACGGCGGGGGTGATCGAGATCGCGCCGCTCGCCTTCATGCGCGGCCGCACGCTGACCAATGCGGCGGTGATTCTCGACGAGGCGCAGAACACGACCTCGATGCAGATGAAGATGTTCCTGACCCGGCTTGGCGAGAATTCGCGCATGATCGTCACCGGCGATCCGAGCCAGGTCGACCTGCCGCGCGGCGTCAGATCCGGGCTGGTGGAAGCGCTCGATGTGCTGCAGGGCGTGGAAGGCGTTTCGACGACGCGCTTTACCGACAAGGACGTGGTCCGCCATCCGCTGGTGGCCCGCATCGTTGCCGCCTATGAGGGGCGGGGACGCGCGCCTGAGGCGAATGAAGGCGGCGCCGGCTGATATGGCCGCATTCGATTTTCAGGTGAGCCGGGAGGCTGAGGGCTGGCCCGACGAAACGCAACTGGAAGCGCTGGCCTCCGACGTGATCCGGGTTGCTGCGCTCTTTCTGGAAAAGGAGGAGGGGCAGCCGTTTCCAGCCCAGCCTGCCGAACTGTCGCTGGTGTTCACCGACGACGCGGCGATACGGGAGATCAATGCGGAATGGCGCGACAAGGACAAGCCCACCAATGTGCTGTCCTTCCCCGCCTTTCCGGTGACACCCGGCGCGATGCCGGGGCCCATGCTCGGCGATATCGTGATTGCCCGGGAAACCGTGGCGCGCGAGGCCGGGGAGCTCGAAAAGAGCTTCGACGATCACCTTACCCATCTTCTGGTGCATGGATTTCTGCATCTTTTGGGGTATGATCATATCGAAAACGACGATGCGGAGGTTATGGAGCGTCTCGAGACTCGCATTTTGGCCACACTTGGCCTATCTGATCCCTATCAGGGCAGCGACCCTCTCTAACGCCTAAGGAACGATGAACCAGCAACAGATTGTACCGCTCGGTGACAGCGGTCAGGATTCCGACGACGGATCCGAGCTCGACGAGCCTAACAGTCCGGAGACGGGCAGAAATACTCAGAAATCGTCAGCCTCGCCCCTCAAGGGCCTTCTCCTGTACTTCAAGCGCAACGGGCACGGTTCCTCGCGCCTGCGCGAAGACCTTGAGGATGCGCTCTCCCCCAACAATTCCGGCGACAACGATTTCTCGCCCGAAGAGCGGGCGATGCTCAACAACATCCTGTCCTTCCGCGAGGTGCGGGTCGAGGATGTGATGGTGCCGCGCGCCGATATCGACGCGGTGGACCAGTCGATGACCATCGGGGAATTGCTGCTGGTGTTTGAAAATTGCGGCCATTCGCGCATGCCGGTGTTCTGCGAAACGCTGGATGATCCGCGCGGCATGGTCCATATCCGCGATCTGCTGGCCTATCTTTCCAAGCAGGCGCGCGGCCGCCGGCGCGGTCGCCCGGCCAATGCCCGCGAGGCCGCCAAGAACGGATCGCTGAAGGCAAGCGAGGTCAAGCCGACGGAGCGCCAGACCAAGGCCGCCCAGAACACTTTCGATCTCGGCAAGGTCAATCTCGACAGAACCATCCTCGAAGCCGGGTTGATCCGGCCGGTGCTGTTCGTGCCGCCCTCCATGCTTGCCTCCGACCTGTTGCAGCGCATGCAGGCGGGCCGCACCCAGATGGCGCTGGTGATCGATGAATATGGCGGGACCGACGGGCTGGTATCGCATGAGGATATCGTCGAGATGGTGATCGGCGAGATCGACGACGAGCATGATTCCGAGGAAGCGATGTTCACCCGCGTCTCCGACGATGTTTATCTCGCCGACGCGCGCGTCGAGCTTGAGGATATCGCCGAGGCGATCGGTCCCGATTTCGAGATCGGCGAGCATGCCGAGGATGTCGATACGCTGGGCGGGCTGATCTTCTCGACCATCGGCCGCATTCCGGCGCGCGGCGAGGTGATCCAGCTTTCGGGCTTCGAGGTTCATATTCTCGATGCCGATCCGCGCCGCATCCGCCGCGTCAGGATTTTGCGCAAGCGCGGCCCGGCGCGCCGCCGTTCCGTCGCCCGCGCGGAGAGCCAGGATGAAAGCCGCGATGCCGCCCGGCATGAGGAGCATGATGCTTCCTATGACGAGGACATCGACAGCGAAACGCATGACGAGCGATAGGCGGCGCTGACCCGCCGGAAGGGACTGCGCCTTTGCAACGGCTTTCGGCCTATCTGGCAAATCTGACGGGCTGGCCGCAGCGGTGGATGCTGTTTGCCGCCGGCGCGGTCGCAACCTTTGCGCTGGCGCCTTTCGGTGTTACGCCCGTGATGTTCATCGCGCTGCCGCTCATGGTCATGGTCATGGACGGCGCGCTTTCGGGCAAGGCGCTGAAGCCGCGCCTCAGGGCCGGTTTCGGGGTCGGTTGGTGGTTCGGCTTTGGCTATTTCGTTTTCGGCCTGTGGTGGCTTGGCGTCGCGATCTGGAAGGATGGCGCGTATTGGGCGCTGCCACTCGCCGTTCTTGGCTTTCCGGCCGGGCTTGCGCTGTTTTACGGACTGGCGGGGGCGCTGGCCGCGATTGTCTGGCGGCCCGGGCCGGTGCGCCTGATCGCGCTCGGCGCGGCGATGGTCGCGGCGGAGTGGCTGCGCGGGCATCTCGCCACCGGCTTTCCGTGGAATGCGATCGCCTATACCGCGATGCCGACACCGCTATTCATGCAGGCGATCCGGTTGACCGGGCTCTATGTGATGGGCGGCTTTGCCGTCTATGTGTTCGCAAGCCCCGCGCTTCTGGCCGCGCGATCCGGTCGGCGTATCGGATTGGCGCTTGCCCTCGTTATTGTGGCCGTCGATATCGGCTACGGCTGGTATAGGCTCGCAAACGTGCAGCCTGCCGACGGGCGCGAGGTAGGGCTTCGGCTAGTTCAGCCGGCTTTCGAAGAGGCCGACTGGCGCACGGAGGAAGGGCGCGACAGGGTGTTCGCCACTTTGCTGGAGCTTTCTTCCGATCCGGCCGGATATGCCGGCGAAAGCCCGGATATCATCATCTGGCCGGAAAGCGTTCTTCCCTTCACGATCGAAGCGCGGCCCGATGCCCGCACGGCGATCGGCGAGATGCTGAAGCCGGGGCAGACGCTTGTGTTTGGAGCGGCAAGCTTTGCCGGGCGCAAACCCGATGGCTGGCCCGAATTCTACAACGCGGTCTATGTCCTGGATGACGCCGGGAGAACCGTTTCAGTTTCCGGCAAGACCCATCTCGTGCCCTTTGGCGAGTATCTGCCGTTCGAGGACTTCTTCCGCGCGATCGGGCTCGAGGCGCTGACGACACTGCCGGGCAGCTATGTTCCTGTTGATAACCGCCAGATGCTGCTGCTCCCGGATGGCGCCGCGCTTTACCCGCTCATCTGCTATGAGGCGGTGTTTCCGCGGCTGGTGGAGGGGCAGGCGGCCGGTGCGTCAGCGCTGGTAAACGTTACCTATGATGCCTGGTTCGGGCGGACGCCCGGGCCCTTCCAGCACTTCGCCCAGGCGAGATTGCGGGCGGTCGAGGCCGGCAAGCCGTTGATACGCGTTGGCGAAAACGGCGTTACGGCGATCGTTGACCCATACGGTCGCATCATCGACCGGCTGCCATTTGACCGGCGTGGCGTACTCGATGGTAGGGTCAGCTTACGTTAGGAAATTGAGAGATATGCGCCGTCTCGCGTGTCCTTAAATTGCCACACTATTTGCTGAATTAGCAAATCTTTACTCATCTCATGGTTTTATATTTCGCGCAGAATTGACCGCTTTACTCCAAAATTGCATAGTGACCGCACTTGGCACTCAACTATGGCTTTTTAGTCGCTTAATCGACGGGTTGCATAACTCTCCGGCACAGTGACTGGGCCCTTATGTCAGGTTAAAAAAACAGGACGAACAATGACAGAAAACAAGAAGAAGCCGAACCCCATTGACGTGCACGTCGGGAGTCGGATCAGGTTGCGCCGGACAATGTTAGGAATGAGCCAGGAGAAACTCGGCGAGAGCCTTGGCATCACCTTTCAGCAGATTCAGAAATACGAAAAGGGCACCAATCGCGTTGGCGCCAGCCGACTACAGAACATTTCGACCATCCTCAACGTTCCAGTCTCATTCTTTTTCGAGGACGCACCCGGCGAACAGGGCGTTGGCGCTGCGGGAATGGCGGAGGCTTCGAGCTCGAGCTATGTGGTCGATTTCCTCTCGTCTTCGGAAGGGCTGCAGCTGAACCGGGCCTTTGTGAAGATCAACGACGCCAAAGTGCGGCGCAGGCTTGTGGACTTGGTCAAGTCGCTGGCGGCTGAAGCGGAATGAGGTGACGGGCTGATTTTGACGCATTGTGGGGGAGAGCGCTCTGCTCTCCTCGGGTCAAGGCATGCGTCAAAATCCACCTGGCTTTGAGGACATAAAGATATACTGATATCGTTGTGCGCTTGTCATAGCCACGCGAAGCGTTTATCAAAATCGGGCCAATTTCTATGTGGGGAATCCCGATGCGCGCCAACTATCTTTTCACTTCCGAATCCGTTTCAGAAGGCCATCCGGACAAGGTCTGCGACAGAATTTCCGACGAAATTGTCGACCTCGTCTATCGCGAGGCCGTGAAGACCGGCGTCGATCCCTGGTCGGTGCGCGTCGCCTGCGAAACGCTGGCCACCACGAACCGCGTCGTCATCGCCGGTGAGGTCCGTCTGCCGCCGAGCCTGATGAAGCTGGACAAGAACGGCAACGAGATCGTCAATCCCTCGCGGTTCAAGTCTGCCGCGCGCCGCGCCATCCGCAATATCGGCTACGAGCAGGACGGTTTCCACTGGAAGACCGCGCGCATCGATGTGCTGCTGCATGCCCAGTCCGCCCATATCGCCCAGGGCGTCGACAGTGCCGCCGACCGGCAGGGCGACGAGGGTGCCGGCGACCAGGGCATCATGTTCGGCTTCGCCTGCCGCGAAACCCCGGAACTGATGCCGGCGCCGATCTACTACGCCCACCGTATTCTCCAGACGCTTTCGGAAGCCCGCAAGGGCGGCGACGGCGACGTCGCAAAGCTCGGGCCCGACGCCAAGAGCCAGGTCACCGTGCATTACAAGGACGGCAAGCCCGCGGCCGTGACCTCGATCGTGCTGTCGACCCAGCATTTCGACGAAAGCTGGGATTCGCACAAGGTCCGCAGCGTGGTTGAGCCCTATATCCGCGAAGCGCTCGGCGAACTGCCGATTGCCGATGATTGCGTGTGGTACATCAACCCGACCGGCAAGTTCGTCATTGGCGGGCCGGATGGCGACGCCGGGCTTACCGGCCGCAAGATCATCGTCGATACCTATGGCGGTGCCGCGCCCCATGGCGGCGGCGCGTTTTCGGGCAAGGACACCACCAAGGTCGACCGCTCGGCGGCCTATGCCGCGCGCTATCTGGCCAAGAATGTGGTCGCGGCCAATCTCGCCGAAAAATGCACGATCCAGCTTGCCTATGCGATCGGCGTCGCCCAGCCGCTGGCCGTCTATGTCGATCTGCACGGAACCGGCAAGGTGACCGAGGAAGAGGTCGAAAAGGCGATCCGCGCCGTGATGGATCTGTCGCCCTCCGGCATTCGTCGCCATCTCGATCTCAACAAGCCGATCTATGCCAAGACCGCCGCCTACGGCCATTTCGGCCGCAAGGCCGGGCGCGACGGGTCGTTCTCCTGGGAACGGCTCGATCTGGTGAAGCCGCTGAAACTGGCTTTGAAAGGCTGATTGCGTAAGGTGACCGGCGACAATCAGAATGTAACCGGGCGGGCGTTTTTCGGCCGCCGCAAGGGCAAGCCGCTGCGCGATCGACAGGCGCGCAACCTCGCTGAGCTTTTGCCCACGCTCGCCATCGATCCATGCCAACCTGCGCCCGCCGACCTCCGCGAGGCTTTCGCGGTGCCGGTGGAGCGGGTGCGGCTCGAGATCGGCTTTGGCGGCGGGGAGCATCTGTTCCACCGCGTCGAGGAAAACCCGGCAACCGGCTTCATCGGCGTCGAGCCCTTCGTCAATTCCATGGCCAAGCTGCTGGGGCGGGTCGAGGAGCGCACGCCCGGCAATCTCAGGCTCTACGATGACGACGCCGTCGATATTCTGGACTGGCTGCCGGATGCCTCGATCGACCAGATCGACCTGCTCTATCCGGACCCGTGGCCGAAGAAAAAGCACTGGAAGCGCCGCTTCGTCTCGCAGCCGAATCTCGAGCGGTTCCACCGGGTGCTGAAGCCGGGCGCGACGTTCTGCTTTGCATCGGATATCGACAGCTACATCAACTGGACGCTGCTGCATTGCCGAAGGCATGGCGGTTTTGAATGGCAGGCGCGCGGGGCTGCCGATTGGCTGACGCCCTACGACAACTGGCCGGGAACGCGCTATGAGGATAAGGCGAAGCGGGAAGGGCGCGGCAGCGCCTATCTGACGTTTGTCAGGCGTTAAGCACGGTATCGTGCTTCAGTGCAGCGTGACCGTCTTCAGGTCGTCTTCCATCGCCTTGAAGAACACGCTGGTGCGGTTTTCGGTCAGAAGCAGCAGCGCGCCGTCCGCGCTGAAAAGGGCCCAGAGCTTGTCCGCGGTCTTGAGATTGGCCGCATCGGGGAAATGGCGCAACGCCTCGGTTCGCTCGAACTCTCGAAAATAGCCGAGATGCCCCGTGCCGAATTCTGCGAGACTTTCGAGGGATTGTTCCGCACCCGGGATTTTCATGAAGCCATTTCCTGCAAAAGACCTGAGACATTCAGGCAAACCGTCCGGAAAGGTCGGGAGCCCGTTGTTTTTCCAAGCCTATTGTGAAACGGAAATCTTAATTTTTCGTACCTCCTGAGGATGTTGCGCGAGGTCGATCGATAATAATCCGCGCTCCAGGCTTGCGCGGATCACCTCCATGCCATCGGCGAGCGCGAATTGGCGGCGGAACTGGCGGCCGGCGATGCCGCGAAACAGATATTCGCCCTCATCGCGCTCCTCCGCCTTGCCGCTGACGATGAGCACCGAGCCCTCGATCACGACGTCGAGCTCGCTCGCGGCGAAACCGGCAACGGCGAGCGTCAGGCGCAGAAAGCCGGGTTCCGCCCCGCCGGGAAACCAGGCGACATCGAAGGGCGGGTAGCCGGATGCGCCTTTTACCGTGTTCGGGCCGTCCTGCCTTTCGGCGAACCGTGGGTCGAATCTCAGGTCAATTCTGGGCATGGTCGTTTCCGTCTTTTGCCTTGCAGTTTGCCAAGCGCGGTTCGCCTTGACAATCCGCGAACGAGTGTCCATTCACAGCGCCTGCCTGTTCAATTCGGATTTATATAATGAGCCCACGGAAAATCATAATCGATACCGATCCCGGCCAGGACGACGCGGCTGCCATCATGCTGGCGCTCGCAAGCCCCGAGGAGATCGAGGTGCTCGGCATCACGGCGGTGGCCGGCAATGTGCCGCTCGCCAGAACCGAGCGCAATGCCCGCATCGTCTGCGAGCTTTCCGGGCGCCCGGATATCAGGGTCTTCGCCGGCTGCGACAAGCCGATGCGCCGTCCGCTGGTCACGGCGGAACATGTGCACGGTTCGACCGGGCTCGATGGCACGGAGCTCGACGAGCCGAGAATGCCGCTCCAGGCGCAGCACGCCGTCGATTTCATCATCGAGACGCTGCGCACAGAGCCTGAAAAGACCGTTACGCTCTGCACGCTCGGCGCGCTTACCAATGTCGCGACGGCGTTTGAGAAAGCGCCGGATATCGTGGACCGCGTCCAGGAAATCGTGATGATGGGCGGCGGCTATTTCGAGGGCGGCAACATCACGCCGTCCGCCGAATTCAACATCTATGTCGACCCGGAAGCCGCCGATATCGTTTTCCGTTCCGGCATTCCGATCGTGATGATGCCGCTCGACGTCACCCATCAACTGCTCTGCCTCAAGGAGCGGGTCGATCGCATCGATGCGATCGGGCGTCCGGCGGCGAAGGCGATGGCCGCGATGCTGCGTTTCTACGAGCGCTTCGATGTCGAGAAATACGGCTCCGACGGCGGGCCGCTACATGACCCGGCGGTGACGGCCTATCTCATCCGCCCGGAGCTTTTCTCCGGACGCCACTGCAATGTCGAGATCGAGACGCAATCGCCGCTGACCTTGGGCGCGACCGTCATCGACTGGTGGCGCGTCACCGACCGCAAGCCCAATGCGCTGGTCATCGGCAAGGCCGATGCCGACGGCTTCTTCGCGCTTCTGACGGAGCGGCTGGCGCGGCTTTAATGCGCTGAATGTGAAGGATCAGCCGGCGAGCTTCGCCGGCTTCGGCCCGCCATAGGCCCAGTCGAGCAATTCGACGGTGTGCAGGATCGGAGTCTTCGTGCCGCTGGCGATCTGGGTGATGCAGCCGATATTGCCGGTGGCGATGATATCCGGCTTCAGCGCCTCGATATTCTTGACCTTGCGTGCCTTCAGCTTTGCCGAGATCTCCGGCTGCATGATGTTGTAGGTGCCGGCCGAGCCGCAGCACAGATGCCCCTCGGCCGGTTCGGCGACGGCAAAGCCCGCTGCCTCCAGCAGCAGTTTCGGCGCGGCCTTGATCTGCTGGCCGTGCTGCATGGAACAGGCCGAGTGATAGGCGACGGTGACGCCCTTTTTCGGCTGGTCGCCGAGCGCGAGCCCTGCCAGATATTCGGTGATGTCCTTCGCGAGCGCCGAAACGCGGGCGGCCTTTTCGGCATAGGCCGGGTCCTGCGCCAGCATATGGCCGTAATCCTTGATCGTCGTGCCGCAGCCCGACGCGGTGATGATCACGGCGTCCAGCCCGCCGGCCTCGATTTCCCGCGTCCAGACATCGACATTGCGCCGGGCCTCGGCAAGCGCCTGCTCCTCGCGGCCCATATGATGGACCAGCGCGCCGCAACAGCCTTCGCCCTTCGGCACCACCACCTCGATGCCGAGCCGTGTCAGGAGCCGGACGGTCGCCTCGTTGATGCCGGGATCGAGCACGGACTGGGCGCAGCCCGTCAGCAGCGCCACTCGGCCGCGCTTTTCGCTCTCGGGCGCGTGCGACGCGGGTTTGGAAATCGTCGAGGGAGCGGGCAGGCGCTTCGGCGCAAGCTTCAGCATCGCCTCGAACGGCTTCAGCGCCTCGCGTCCGGAGAAAAGCCCGGCGAACGGACGGCCGAGACGCGCGAGCCGGAGCGCGGCCCTAAACCGTCCGGGATATGGCAGCACGGCGGCCAGCACCGCACGGGTAAACCGGTTGATCGGGGGGCGCTTGTAGGTCTTTTCGATATGCACCCGCGCATGATCGACCAGATGCATGTAATCGACGCCCGAGGGGCAGGTGGTCACGCAGGAAAGGCAGGAGAGACAGCGATCGATATGGGTGACGGTTTCCCTGTCCGCCGGCCGGTCGTTTTCCAGCATGTCCTTGATCAGGTAGATCCGCCCGCGCGGACTGTCGAGCTCGTTGCCGAGCGTGACATAGGTCGGACAGGTGGCGGTGCAGAAGCCGCAATGAACGCATTTGCGCAGGATTGATTCGGCTTCCGCGACCTTCGGATCGGCAAGCTGGGCGGATGAGAAACTGGTTTGCATAGATCAGATCAGCCAGCTTTGCGGGTTTTCGATCGGCTCGTTGCGGTTCACCTTCTGCAGGCCGATGATCACGCGCACGATCACCCATATGCCGGTGGCGACAAAGCCGAGCACGCCGATGAGCACGAAGGTCAGCACAAACGAAATCGCCGAAAACAGCAGCGCGATCCAGAAGGTGCGGATCGCCCAGGTGTAATGCGTCTTGAGCCAGTCTTCCGCCTTGTCGCGGTTCAGATAGGCCGCAATCAGGCCGATCACGCCGGCAACGAAAATCACGCAGCCGACCAGGTAGAGAATATAGATGAGAATGACGTTGTTCTTGCTCGGGTCCATCCAGCCGTCGCCGAAGCGCTTGGGCGCGTCATAGTGCGGGTCGCTCATGCTGCCATCTCCTGTGTTGCCATCTTGCCGGGATTGAAAATGCCCCTGGGGTCGAGTTTCGCGCGGATGCGGGCTTCGAGCGCCGCGACCGCCGCCGGCTGCGGTTCGAAGGCGGGCGTCAGCTTGCGTGCGGCCGGATCGGCGCGCATCAGCGTGGCATGCCCGCCGCCGTGTTTCTTCAGCAGCGCGCGCAGAATATCGGCCTCCGGCGCGCCGTCCATCCGCATCCACACAAGCCCGCCCTGCCAGTCGTAGAACGCGTCCACCGCCGCCTCCAGCCGCATCGCGCCGACCAGCGCCGCCGCTTCGGACGGCGTGACGCTGACGCGCCAGAGCGGACGGAGCGAGCGATCTTGATAGGGCGCGACATCGCGGATTTCGCGCCACAACTCGCGCGTGTCCGCATCGCCGAGCCGGGTGAGGGGGCCAAAAGGCTCGGCATAGGCCGCAAGCTTGTCGAGGCGGGCCGAAACCGATTCCGGCAGGCCTTCCAGCCGCAGGCAGGTGGCGCTGTCGCCATTGATTCCGTCGTTCAGAAATGCGGACCGCACGCTATAGGGCAGGTGGCTCGCGCCCGAGACTTCGAGCGGCAGCGCCATCGCAGCGGCCAACAGCTTCACGGCATCTTCTTCGGTGAGGTCCGTGACAATCAGCGTGGCGGCGGATTTGGGCGCGGGGAGAACCTTGAACGTCACTTCGGTCAGGAAGCCGAGCGTGCCGTGCGAGCCGGCGATCAGCCGCGCGAGATCGAGGCCGGTGACGTTTTTCATCACTCGCCCGCCCGCGCGGATCACCTCGCCGCGGCCATTGATAAAGCGAGCGCCGAGAAGGTGGTCGCGGGCAGCCCCTGCCAGCGCGAATCGGCGCGGGCCTGAAACATTGGCCGCGAACACGCCGCCGATCGTGGGCGTGCCGTCGGTTCCCATCATGCCCCGATGATCCATCGGTTCGAAGGCGAGGAACTGGCCGTTTTCGGCAAGCGCCGCCTCGATTTCGGCAACCGGCGTGCCGGCCTTCGCTGTCATCACCATTTCGGATGGCTCATAGGCCACGATGCCGGAAAGCGCGCGCGAGCTCAGCGTGACATCCGCTTCGACCGGATTGCCGAAACCGGAGCGGGTATCGCCGCCGCACAGCCGCAGCGGCGCGTCGCTGTCGTGATGGCGGGCGATGATCGCGGCCGCCTCGGCCTCGCTTTCTGGCGTCAGAAGTTCAGTCATCGCGTCCCCCCAGCGGAAACACCTTGGAGGGGTTCAGCGACCATGCGGGATCGAATGCGGCGCGCACCGCCATCTGCTGGCGAAGGTCGGCCTCGCCATACTGGTGGCGCATGAGGTCGCGTTTCTCGATGCCGACGCCGTGTTCGCCGGTCAGACAGCCGCCGGCCTCCACGCAGAGCTTCAGGATTTCCGCCCCGGCCTCCTCGGCGCGCGCGGCGTCTTCGGGATCATTGATATTGTAGAGGATCAGCGGGTGCATGTTGCCGTCGCCGGCGTGAAACACGTTGGCGACGCGCAGGCCGTAGCGGTCGGTGATCTCGCTGGTCTTCTGCAAAACGTAGGAAAGCCGGCTGAGCGGCACGGTGCCGTCCATGCAGATATAGTCGGCGATCCGTCCGGTCGCGCCGAAGGCGGATTTGCGCCCCTTCCAGATCAGCGCGGCCTCGGTGGCCGACTGGCTGCGGCGCACGGCCGTAACGCCATGGGTCTCGGCGATTGTCACGATCCGGCCGAGCATCGCCTCCATCTCTTCCTCAGAGCCCTCGACCTCGATGATCAGCAGGGCGGCGGCATCGAGCGGATAGCCGGCATGGGCAAACGCCTCGCAGATCTCGATCGCCGGCTTGTCCATGAATTCGATGGCGACCGGGATGATGCCGGCGGCGATGATATCGGTCACGCAGGCGCCGGCGCTTTCGGAGGAGGGGAAGCCGAACAGGACCGGCCGGGCGCCCTCGGGCTTGGCCAGCAGTCGCACGGTGGCCTCGGTGATGATGCCGAGCTGGCCCTCCGAGCCGCAGATCAGAGCCAAGAGATCGAGGCCGCCCGAATCCAGCGTCTTGCCGCCGAGGTCGATGATCGTGCCGTCGACCAGCACGAGTTTGACGCCGAGCAGGTTATTGGTTGTGACGCCGTATTTCAGACAATGCGCGCCGCCGGAATTCATGCCGATATTGCCGCCGATCGTGCAGGCAAGCTGGGAACTGGGATCGGGCGCATAGAAAAAGCCCTCCGGCGCGACGGCCTCCGAGATCGCGATATTGGTGACGCCGGCCTGCACCACCGCGGCCCGGTTCGGCAGGTCGATATCCAGAATACGGTTCATCCGCGACAGGCCGAGAATGATCGCGTCCTCCTGGCCGATCGCGCCGCCGGCAAGCGAGGTGCCGGCCCCGCGCGGCACCACGGGAATGCCATTGTCATGGCAGTAGCGCAGCACCTTGGCGACATCCTCGGTCGTCTCCGGCAGGCAGACTGCCAGCGGAATGCGATGATAGGCGAGAAAGGCGTCGGTTTCGAACGGCACCAGTTCACGCGCCTCGTGCACGAGCGCGTTTTCAGGCAGAAGCGTCTGCAATTCCTCGATGATTGTCTCGCGCCGCGCCAGAATGCCGGCATCGGGTTCGCGAAACGCGATTGTGCCTGTCAAAGCGGACCTCCAGATCGCGTCCGGGCTTGGCTTCCGGACGCCGCGCAAAACGGGATAATCGCAGCATCACGGCTGCAACTCATTCTCTAACATTGGCCTCACTGAGAGACAAATGCTAATACTTGTTCCACAAAGGCAACAATCGCGGTGATTATGAAAAATCTGCAGGATCTGGAAGTGTTCGCGGAGGTCGCCGCGACCGGCAGCATGAGTGATGCGGGCAGGACGCTGAGGCTTTCGCCGGCCGTTGTGTCGAAAAGCATTCGCCGTCTGGAAGAGCAACTCGGGGTGCGCTTATTGCAGCGGACAACACGGATGATCACCCTGACGGAGACGGGACGCGGGTTCTACGAGCGCCTGCTGCCCGTGCTGGCCGGGATCGAGGAGGCCGAGGCCTTTGTCGAAGGCCATGCATCGGCGGTTCGCGGCCGGCTGAGAATCTCGGCGCCAACTTCGTTCGGGCGGATGCATATCGCGCCGCATCTGGCGACCTTCATGAATGCCCATGAAAGGCTGGAAATCGAACTCATTCTCAGCGATGCCTTCGTCGATATCGTCGCCGATGGCTTTGACCTTGCGGTGCGGATAGGCGAGCTTTCGGATTCCACGCTGGTTGCCCGCAAGCTTGCCCCGGTCCGCCGCGTGCTCTGCGCCTCGCGCCAGTATGTCGAGCGCTTCGGCGCTCCCCAAAGCCTGGAGGCGCTCGAGGATCATGTGTGCCTGCCGGCGCATAATGGCGAATACTGGCGGCTGGAAGGTCCGGAGGGGCCGGTGTCGTTCCGCCCGGTCGGGCGGCTGGTGACCAATTCCAGCGAGGTTATCCGCGAGGCTGTGCTTGCCGGCATGGGCATTGCGCTGAGGTCGACCTGGGATATCGGGCCGGAACTGGCGGCGGGCGAACTCGTCCATGTGCTGCCGGAGTATAAAAGCCCGGACAATGTCGGGCTTTTCGCGGTCTATGCCTCTAGGAATTTTCTGCCGGCCAAGGTGCGGCTGTTCATCGACTTCATGGCCGGGCTCTACGGCCCGTCCCCCTATTGGGACGAGGCCGTGCTGTGACAATCGGTCAGGCGATGATCAACACGCCGGTGATCAGCGAAATCAGAATGACCACGAGTACGATGAAGATCAGAATCCGGGCAATGCCTGCGGAAAGGCCGGCAACGCCGCGAAAACCCAGCAGGCTGGCGACAGCCGCGATGATCAACAGTATCAGAATCCATTCAAGCATGATGTGTCCTCTCAATATTGGCCGATCCGGCATTTCGACATGTCAACGGCGGCGGCGGCGCTAAAGTTCCGGAAAGGGGTATCGGACTTGACAGATGTCACGCGGAGGACGATTCTATTCGTTGCGCGCGTGTGCAATCAAAATTCACAAAAGCTTCACGCATCCGTCAGAAACGGTCTGCAACCGTGTGTTAAAACACACGATCCCGATCGTATTGGTCCTGATTCGCCGGAAGGAACGTCATGCCATCAAGTGAAAACTTGGCAGATGAAATCGATGAAGCCCGCCAGCAATATGCGGCGCTGTGCTACCGGCTGGCCAAAACCAAGAAAAAGAAGACCATCGAAGTCCTGCTGATCACCAGCCGCGACACCGGCCGCTGGGTGACGCCGAAGGGCTGGCCGATGGCCAACAAGGCGCCGCACGAAGTGGCCGAGCAGGAGGCTTTCGAGGAAGCCGGCATCAAGGGCAAGGTTTCGGATACGCCGGTCGGCAATTTCCGTTATCTCAAGCGTCTCGATGACGGCACATCCGTCACCTGCGTGGTCGAGATCTTTCCGCTGCGGGTGCGCAAGGCGAAGGCCCGGTTTCCGGAGCGCGATGAACGCGTGCGCAAATGGGCAAGCCCCGAAGAGGCCGCCGAAATGGTGGACGAGAGCGAGTTGAAATCGCTGCTGATCGACTTCGCCGGTCGTCTGGGCGGCTAGTTGCGTTGATCATCCTGCCTGTGCAAGAAACGCGCTAGCCGATTATCAACGCCTCGCCGCAAGCGAAGCGTCATCCCGATGCGAGTCTGCCATGCGCGCAAATTACCGCCTGCAACGCCTGTTTGTTGAAGCCGATCTCGGCCCCGAAGCAGAGATCGAGGCCGACAAGGATCAGTTTCACTACCTGGCCCACGTCCTGCGCGCTGCGGAGGGGACCGAGCTCCTCGCCTTCAACGGCAGGGATGGCGAGTGGCTGATGCGGCTTACCTTCCCGACACGCAAGAAGATCACGCTCAAGGCCGTTGAACAGACCCGCCCCCAGCCCGCTGCCTCCGACCTCCATTACCTGTTCGCTCCGCTCAAGACCGGGCGGATGGACTATATGGTGCAAAAGGCGGTGGAGATGGGCGCCGGCATCATCCAGCCGGTGATGACCCGCCATGTGCAGGGCAAGCCGGCCAAATCCGAGCGCCTTGCCGCCAACATCATCGAGGCGGCGGAGCAATGCGGCGTGCTGAGCGTGCCGGAACTGCGCGAACCCGCCAGGCTCGAAGAGATTCTCGAAAACTGGGAGCCCGGCCGGCAGCTGATCTTCTGCGACGAGGGGGCGGAAACCCAGAACCCGCTTGCAGCGCTGGAAACGGTGGAGGCCGCGCGGCTGGCGCTGATCGTCGGGCCGGAAGGCGGGTTTTCGGACGAGGAGCGTTCACTTTTGCGTGGTCTGTCCTTCGTCACGGCGATTCCGCTCGGGCCGCGAATCCTGCGCGCGGATACCGCGGCGGTGGCCGCCCTTGCCGTGATCCAGGCGACGATCGGCGATTGGCGCTGACGCCGGTCCGATCGCGGACCTGATGCGGTTTTCGCGCGTTTCACCATCAATCAAAGAAATTGACTTGATTGCCCCGGCGATCCGGTTCAAGAGCGGATTGCGCGGGCTCCGGCCCTGACGACGAGGGCGGTTGCTCCATTCGCTGAAATGCGAAACCGCTCTATCTGTTTGTGTTGAGAACGAGGAAGCTTGCATGGCCCGTGACACATCCGACGGGACGCCGATTACCGGCAAGGCGGAACTGGTCGCCTATCTGGAAGCCGGGTGCAAGCCTGAGTCCGATTTCCGGATCGGCACGGAGCACGAGAAATTTCCGTTCTTCAAGGGCAGCAACGCCCCCGTTCCCTATGAGGGCGAGCGCTCGATCTCGGCGATCCTGAAGGGCATGAAGGACAAGCTCGGCTGGGACGCCATCATGGATGGCGACAATATTATCGGCCTTGCAGAGCCCCATGGCATGGGCGCGATCTCGCTGGAGCCGGGCGGGCAGTTCGAGCTCTCCGGCGCGGCCCTCAAGACGCTGCACGAGACCTGTCGCGAATCGAACCGGCATCTGGCCGTGCTGCGCGGCGTCTCCGAGCCGATGGGCATCGGCTTTCTCGGCATTGGCGGCAGCCCGAAATGGACGCGCGCGGAAACCCCGCGCATGCCGAAATCGCGTTACGAGATCATGACCCGCTACATGCCCAAGGTCGGCAGCCAGGGTCTCGACATGATGTATCGCACCTGCACCATCCAGGTGAATGTCGACTTTTCCTCCGAGGCCGACATGCGCCGCAAGATGGCGCTGTCGCAGAAGCTGCAGCCGCTTTCAACCGCGCTGTTTGCCTCGTCGCCGTTCACCGAGGGCAAGCCCAACGGCCTCCTGTCATGGCGCGGCGATATCTGGCGCGACACCGACAATAACCGCGCCGGCCTGCTCGATTTCGCGTTCCGCGACGACTTCACCTTCGAGCGCTATGTCGACTGGGCGCTTGATGTGCCGATGTATTTCATCATCCGCGACGGGCGCTACCGCGATTGCACCGATATCACCTTCCGCCAGTTCATGGATGGCGCGCTGAAAGGCGAGGTCGATGAATGGCAGCCGACAATGGGCGACTGGACCAACCATATCTCGACGCTGTTTCCGGACGTGCGGCTGAAGCGCTTCCTGGAAATGCGCGGCGCTGACGGCGGCACATGGCGGCGCATCTGCGCGCTGCCATCCTTCTGGGTCGGCCTGCTCTATGATCACGGTGCGATGGATGCCGCCGAGCAGTTGACGGCTGAGTGGAAGGTGGAGGATATCCACCGGCTGCGCGATGAAGTACCGCGCCTGGCGCTGAAGGCGGAAATCGGTGGCCGTCCGCTTGCGGATATCGCCCGCGAGGTTGTCGGTATCGCCCGCGCCGGTCTGAAATCGCGCGGCAACCTCAATGGCGACGGTCAGGACGAAAGCGTGTTCCTCAACCCGCTCGACGAGATCATCGCCAAGAAGACCACCTTTGCCGAAGACCTGCTGTCGCTCTATCACGGTCGCTGGAAAGGCTCCGTCGATCCGCTGTTCGAGGAATTCCAGTACTGATTTTTCGGGCATGGACGGCTTCGGCGCGCCCCGGTATTCTGTGGTCGCGATCTGGAGGTTCGAATGGGCGTTACCGGCATTGGCGGTTTTTTCTTTCGCGCGCATGACCCGGAGATGCTCGGCGCTTGGTACGCCGAACATCTGGGCGTTGGCGCTGGGAGCGGCGGCCCCTGGCAAACCGCTGCCGGCCCCTTGGTCTTTGCACCGTTTCCGGCGACCAGCGACTACTTTCCCGAAGACCGGGATTTCATGCTCAACTTCCGGGTGGATGATCTGGATGCGCTTTTGGCGCGCCTTGCCGCCGCCGGCATCGAGGTCGTCACAAATCCCGATTGGGACATGCCGGGCGTCGGCCGCTTCGCGCGGATCCATGATCCGGAAGGTAATCCGATCGAACTCTGGCAACCTGATTGAGGCTCAAGCGCACAAAAAAGCCCGGAAACACAAGTGCTTCCGGGCAAAATGCAGAGTGAAGGCTGAACCACCCTGCGGGGAAAATGACGTCTTCTCGGGCCGTGGTTGGGACATACGGCCTTCAAATAACGCCAATCCGGAGTGCCGCCACCAGGGGCGGCAGGCCCCGCCGCCAACGCAGCGGAGCGTGATCTTGTGGCCTTAGAAGGTGGCCGGAATGCGTTCACACATACATGCGCGCGGCGCGGTTGGCGGCTGCCTTGCGCAGCTCGGCCATCGGATCTTCTGAGAGCGGGGCCATATGGGCGCGATGGATCTCGTGGCGCGATAGCCCGATATCCTTCAGCAGCGCATCGTCCATTTCGGCCATGCGGTGCACGGCCAGTCGGTTTTTCGTAAAGCGCCGCGCAGCACGAATGAACGCGCTGATGCCAGTCCAGAGTGAATGTCCGATGTTCATCCGGCTCGCGGATGTCCTTTCAATCAACGACATTGTCGCCTCCTTGGTGTGCGCCGAACCTTTTCGGCTTTGCACGGCTTGCGGGCGGAAGCCTCATGGCTTCCTTTCAAAGCGAACAAACTGTATTATCACCCGGACAGCCACCCGATTCTTGCCGGTGGCGCTGGGCCGCTGCTCGCTTCGTTGTGTTACAAAGTGACGATTTCTTATTGATCAGTCCAACGAATGTTTCTAATATCACTCATCATAGAACTTGATGGGTGAGACCATGGCAGCGCCACTCGATATCGATCAACTCCAGACCTTCGTCGCGATCGTCGATTACGGATCGTTCACGCGGGCGGCCGAGCATGTGTTCAAGACGCAATCGGCCGTCTCGATGCAGATGCGCCGGCTGGAGGAACGGATCGGCAAGCAGCTCTTCACAAAGGATGGGCGCGGGGTGAGGCTGACGGACGAGGGCGACAAGCTACTGAATTACGCCCGCCGGATCATCCGCCTCAATAACGAGGCGATCACCGCCTTTGACGAGAACCGGCTTCAGGGCTCGCTCAGGATCGGCACGCCGGACGATTACGCCGACCGCTATATGCCGGATATCATCAACCGGTTCGCCAGAAGCCATCCCAATGTCGAGCTTTTCATCGTCTGCGAGGACTCCGTCGATCTGGCCGAGCGGCTGAAGCAGGGAGAGCTGGACCTGGCGCTGGTGACGCATAATGCGCGCACCCGCCAGTCGGAGGTGGTGCGCACCGAGGCGCTGTGTTGGGTGGCCTCGGCAAACCATCCCCTGCCGGTGGACCGGCCGGTGCCGCTCGCCGTCGGGCGCCGCGATTGCTGCTGGCGCGATCTGGCGGTGAAGGCGCTGGATGGGGTGGGGCGCGAGTACCGGATCCTGTTTACAAGCTGGTCGGCAACCGTGCTTGCCTCGGCGGTTCTGGCCGGCATGGCGGTCTCGGTCCTGCCCGAATCTGCGGTCCGGAACGGCATGCGGGTGCTGACCCCGGCGGATGGCTTTCCCACGCTGGAGCCGGTCCAGATCGGCCTGATGAAGCGGCCGGGCGCGCCGGCATCGCTGACCACCGCGCTCTCCAACCACATCATCGCCTCGCTCGACAATATCAGTCAGGCGGAAATGATGCCGGACATGGAGCCGGAAAGAGCCCACCAGCGGCTAGCGCGTTCCAAGCCCGGCCAGATGCTCGCGAGCTGGTGAAAGGTCTTAAACGATCCGCTTGAGGTTCTGCTGCACTTTCAAAAGGGCCGGCAGGTAGGTTTCGATCAGGCTTTCGGCGGACGCCCGGGTCACAGCCATGCCGGTATTGAGGGCGGCAACGGTGCGCTCGCGTCCGTCGAGGACGGGCACGGCGATGGCGCGCAGGCCGGTTTCCACCTCCTCGTCGATCAGGCAATAGCCGTTGCGATGCGCCGCTCTGACGCTGTCCATGATCTCGTCGGGATCGGTCAGGCTTTTCGGCGTGCGCGGGGTGAGGTCGGCGCGTGCGATCAGGGCGCGGGCCTCGGCTTCGGGGAGCGAGGCAAGCAGTACCCGGCCCATGGATGTGGCATGCGCGGGCAGGCGCGAACCCGGCATCAGCCCGATCGACATGACCCGACGCTGGGCGGCGCGGGCGATGTAGACGATCTCGGTTTCATCAAGGATCGCCACCGAGCAGGACTGGCCGATCTGCTCAGAAACCTGATCGAGCCAGGGCTGGACCCGCTGCGGCAGCGGCAGCGCGTTCAACGCGCTCATGCCGAGGCGCAGGGCCTGCGGGGTCAGCGCGAAATACTTGCCGTCATAGCTGGCATAGCCCTCTGCATGGAGCGTCAGCAGGCAGCGCCGCGCGGTGGCGCGGTCATAGCCGGTCGCCGCCGCGACCTCCGCGATCGACAGCCTGGGCGTCGACGCGCCGAAGCAGGTGATGACGCGCAGTCCCTTGGCGAAGGAGGCGATATGATCCGTGGACTTGAGCATAGGTGGTCTCATCGTGAACAATGGTCACATTGTGCACAGGTCCAGCCGGGCTGCAATGGCGGCAGGGCGGTGTTTGTACGCCGCCCATCCGTCGTCAGACACGCTCCAGCGCGATCGCGATCCCCTGGCCGACGCCGATGCACATGGTCGACAGCGATTTCTCGCCCGGCTTGAGATCGAGCATCGCCGAGCCGGTGATGCGCGCGCCCGACATGCCGAGCGGATGGCCGAGCGCGATCGCGCCGCCATTCGGGTTCACGCGCGGGTCGTCATCGGCGATCTTCAGGTCGCGCAGCGTGGCAAGGCCCTGCGAGGCGAAGGCCTCGTTGAGCTCGATCACGGCGAGGTCGTCCGTCGAAAGGCCGAGGCGGGCCAACAACTTCTTCGAGGCGATGGCCGGAGCGAAGCCCATGATCCGGGGTGCGACGCCGGCGGTCGCGCCGCCGAGCACGCGGGCGATCGGCGTGAGGCCGTGCTTTTTTGCCGCCTCCGCGCTTGCCACGATCAGCGCTGCCGCACCGTCATTGACGCCGGAGGCATTGCCGGCGGTGACCGTGCCGTCTTCGCGGAACGGGGTTTTGAGCTTCGCCAGTGCTTCCAGCGTGGTGTCGGGTCGGGGATGCTCGTCGGTGTCGACGATCACCGGATCGCCCTTGCGGCGGGGGATCGAGACCGGGGTGATCTCCCGCGCCAGCCTGCCGGATGTCATTGCCTTGCCGGCCTTCTGCTGCGAGGCGAGGGCAAACCTGTCCTGATCCTCGCGGCTGACCGAAAAGTCCTCGGCGACGTTCTCACCGGTCTCGGGCATCGAATCCACGCCGTACTGCGCCTTCATCAGCGGGTTGACGAACCGCCAGCCGATCGTGGTGTCGAAGATTTCGGCCGAGCGGCTGAAGGCGGTTTCGGCCTTGCCCATCACGAAGGGCGCGCGCGACATTGATTCGACACCGCCGGCCACCATCAGTTCCGCCTCACCGGCCTTGATCGCGCGGGCGGCGGTGATCACCGCATCCATGCCCGAGCCGCACAGCCGGTTCATCGTGGTGCCGGAAACGCTCTCCGGCAGGCCGGCCAGCAGTAGCGCCATGCGCGCGACATTGCGGTTGTCCTCACCCGCCTGGTTGGCGCAGCCATAGATCACATCGTCGACCGCAGCCCAGTCGACGCCCGCATTGCGCGCCATCAGCGCCTTGAGCGGGATCGCGCCCAGATCGTCGGTGCGTACGGAAGAGAGCGCGCCGCCATAGCGGCCGATCGGGGTGCGGATATAGTCGCAGATATAAACGTCTTTCATGGTCAAACCTCCGGTGCCTTCAGGTCTTTCACGTCGCCCTCGATATGAAGCGTGCCGCCGGTGACCGACTGCAGCTCTTCAACCGACAGTCCCGGCAGTTTTTCCCGCAGGATGAAGCGGCCGCCGGCGATATCGACCACGGCGAGCGAGGTGTAGACGCGGGTCACGCAGCCGACGCCCGTCAGCGGCAGCGAGCAGCGTTCGACCAGTTTGGGCTGGCCCTTCTTGGTGGTGTGCTCGGTCAGCACCGCGACGCGGCCCGCGCCGTGGACCAGATCCATCGCACCGCCGACGGCGGGCACGCCGCCCTTGCCGGTCGACCAATTGGCGAGATCACCGTTCTCGGCGACCTCATATGCGCCCAGAATGGCGACGTCGAGATGGCCGCCGCGCACCATGGCGAAACTGTCGGCGTGGTGGAAGAAGGATGTTCCCGGCTTCAGCGTGATCGCTTTCTTGCCGGCATTGACCAGATCCCAGTCTTCCTCGCCTTCGGGCGGGGCGCCGCCGAAATCCAGCACGCCGTTCTCGGTATGGAAGATCGCCTGCTTGCCTTCCGGCTGGAACTTGGCGACCATTTCGGGAAAGCCGATGCCGAGATTGACATAGGCGCCATCCTCGATGTCCTGCGCGGCGCGCCAGGCGATCTGGGCGTTGGAGAGCTTGATGTCGGAAAAGTCGTTCATGGGTAACGCGCCTCCTCGCGCATCAGGACTTCCTCCTGAACCGGGTGCGGAACCTCGACCACGGTATCGACGAAGATGCCGGGGGTGATGACGTGCTCCGGGTCGATGCCGCCCAGCGGCACTACGCGGGAGGCCTGCACGATCGTCTTCGCCGCCGCCATGGCCATCAGCGGCGAGAAGTTGCGCGCGGCCATGCGATAGGTGAGGTTGCCGTGAGGGTCCGCGCACTCGGCCTTGATCAGCGCGAAGTCGGCCTTCAACCAGCGCTCGCGCACATAATGCCGGCCTTCGAATTCCTCGACCGGCTTGCCCTCGGCAAGCTCGGTGCCGTAGCTGGTCGGCGTGTAGAAGGCCGGAATGCCGGCACCGCCGGCGCGGATGCGCTCGGCAAGCGTGCCCTGCGGCACGATCTCCAGCTCGATCTTGCCGGCGAGATAGCGTTCATTAAACACCGTCGCATTGGACGAGCGCGGAAACGAGCAGATGATCTTGGCGACACGATCCTGCTCGATCAGCGCGGCCAGCCCGATATGGCCGTTGCCGGCATTGTTGTTGATCACGGTCAGGTCGCGCGCGCCCTGGTCGATCAGGGCGTGGATCAGTTCGATCGGCGAGCCGGAACCGCCGAAGCCGCCGATCATCACGGTCGCGCCGTCGAAGATATCGGCGACGGTGTCCCTCAGGGACGTCGCTGTCTTGTCCATGTGCTGGATCTCCTTCCATCGAGGCGTTTTTAAAGGCAGCGCGCGCCGACAGCCAGATGAAAAGTTCATACTGCGATCTTTGTTCAACAGAGGCGCAAAACTGTGCGCATTGTGAACTTTTCCGATGTCGCCCCTTCAGCACTCTCGAAAATTTGCTGCAACCGCACAAACAAGTGACGATTTTTAAAAAACGTCATCTTTTTTGGCGAGAGAGCACGTTTTTGCCATAAAAATGACACGAGAGGTCTTGCGAAATGACAATCCACTTCACATCTCGCCATTACTTTCAATCAAGCATATTGCAGGAGCGTCCATGTCTCGCCTGTCGGAATTTCCCATTACGCAACGCTGGCCGGCCGAGAACCCGGATGTTATCCAGCTCTATTCCCTGCCGACGCCCAACGGCGTGAAGGTCTCGATCGCGCTGGAAGAGATGGAATTGCCCTATGAGGCCCATCGGGTGGCGTTCGATCGGGACGACCAGATGACGCCGGAATTTCTGTCGCTCAATCCCAATAACAAGATTCCCGCGATCATCGATCCCGAAGGGCCGGAAGGAAAGCCGATCGGTCTGTTCGAATCGGGCGCGATCCTGCTCTACCTCGCCGAAAAGGCTGGACGTCTGATGCCCAACGATCCGGTTGGCCGCTATGAGGTGATCCAGTGGGTAATGTTCCAGATGGGCGGCGTCGGCCCGATGTTCGGCCAGTTCGGCCACTTCTACAAGTTTGCCGCCGATAAGGTGGCCAACAACCCCTATCCGGTGCAGCGCTACACCAATGAAACACGCAGGCTTCTCGGCGTGTTGGAAGGGCGGCTGCGCGATCGCAAGTTCATCATGGGTGAAGAACCTTCCGATTACAGCATCGCCGACATCGCGATCTTCCCCTGGGTGCGTGGCCTGTCCGTCCATTATGAAGCGCAGGATGCGCTGAAGCTTGCGGATTTTCCGGCCGTTTCGGCTTGGGTCGAACGCTGCTCCGACCGTCCGGCCAGCGTGAAGGGTTTCACGGTGCCTGCCGCCGGCTGAGCTTCGGTCTGATGGCTTATGATTTCGGGCGCGGCGAAGGCTGCGCCCTTTATATTTGTGCTTCTGCATTCGGCATGGAACCGCTTTGGCAAACGGCACGTTTCATGGACATCCCAAACACGGATGCCAACCGAGGAGAAATCCATGACCAAGCAGAAAACGCTCGACGACCTGTTTCTTGATACGCTGAAAGACATCTATTTCGCCGAACGCCAGATCCTGAAGGCGCTGCCGAAAATGGCCCGCGCGGCGAGTTCCGAAGACCTGGCGGAGGCCTTCCGCAACCACAAGGAGGAAACCGAGGGCCAGGTGGAACGCCTGCAGCAGGTTTTCGAAATCCTTGGCAAGCCGGCGCGCGGCAAGACCTGCGAGGCGATCCAGGGCATCATCGCCGAGGGCGAGGAAATCATCGAGGAGTTCAAGGGCGCGCCCGCGCTGGACGCCGGCCTGATCTCGTCCGCCCAGGCAGTCGAACACTATGAAATGGCCCGCTACGGCACGCTGCTCGCCTGGGCCCGCCAGCTTGGCAAGAAGGATGTGGTCAAGCTTCTCGAGGAAACCTTCGAGCAGGAATCCAAGGCCGATCTGGAACTGTCGAAACTGGCCGAAAAATCCGTCAACGCCAGCGCAGAGGCGGCTTAAAGCCGAATTCGTGCTCTCGCGAAGAAGGCCGGCCCGTCAACCTTCAATTTGTTGGCGGGCCGTGGTGCCTATCTTGCGTCATCCTCGGGCTTGACCCGAGGATCCAGGCGGAACGGCACAGAATTAACGGTACCACTCTGAGCACCGGATCCGCAGTATGGATGCTCGGGTCAAGCCCGAGCATGACACCTGTGGGGGAGCGAGTATCAAGAACTCTGAGACTGCTGGCTTTGTCAGCAAACGGAGGGCGGATCACCGCCCTTTTTTGTGTTCTACGCAATCAGAACTTGAAACCGATGCCGGCGGTGATGCTGGCCTGGGTCAGCCTGGTGTCGGACAGTCCCGGCAGGCCGGTTGCCTTGGTGACGAGATCGGTGTTGCCGTAGTCGCTGTAGCGCACTTTCAGGCGGCCAAAGACATTGTCGCTGAAGGCGTAGTCGACGCCGAGGCCGGCGGTCCAGCCGTTCAACACATCATCGTAGTTCTGACCGGTGAGCGAAAAGCTGCCCTCGAGCCGGGTCGCGGCGTAGCCGCCTGTCGCATAGACGAGCGCCTTGCCCCAGGCATAGCCGAGCCGTCCTTCGACGCTTGCGCGCCACTCCGTGCCGAAGGTCACGCTCTGGCCGTTCAGGATCGGGAGCGGGGAAGACACGACGTAGTCGTTGTCGTTCCAGTTATAGCTGTAGGCGCCTTCGATGCCGATCACCATGCGGTTGTCGAACTGATGGTCGTAACCGACGAAAACGCCCGCCGTACCGCCGGAGGCCGCCTCGGTCTTGCCGGCGGTAAAGACGGTTTCCGGTATTTCCCCGGCCAGCCAGCCATAACCGCCTTCAGCGCCGAAATAGAAGCCCGACCAGTCAACGACCATTGGCGGCGGCGGTGCGGCGGCGGGCATGGAGATATCCGCGGCACCGGCAGCGGAAGCGGCAAAGAGGGCGGCAAGAGCTGTGCAGGGGAGGAGCTTCATCGGGGTCTTTCATCTGAGCGAGCGGAGTCGATTAAAGGCAATACCATCCTGCTCGCCTAGATGAAGCGTCTCCTGCGCCAAATCGCCACAATGGCCCGGACGTGTTGCGGATGAAGCACAAAAAAGGCGACGCCGAAGCGCCGCCTTTCTGATTCCGGATGGGACCGGACGTCATTCCGTAATCAGGCGTATCGCCTGATTACATCATGCCGCCAGTTCAGCGCGCTTGCCGCGCTGAACCACTTTAGGTGATGGGCGTGCTATTCTGCAGTCAGGCTTATCGCCTGATTACATCATGCCGCCCATGCCACCCATTCCGCCCATGCCGCCCATGTCGGGCATGCCGCCGCCGGCGCCTTCCTTCTTCGGAAGGTCGGCAACCATGGCTTCCGTCGTGATCAGAAGCGAGGCAACCGAAGCAGCGTTCTGCAGAGCGGTGCGGACAACCTTGACCGGGTCGACGATACCCATGGCGATCATGTCGCCATATTCGCCGGTCTGGGCGTTGTAGCCGAAGTTGTCGTCGTTCTTGTCGAGGATCTTGCCGACAACGATCGAAGCTTCGTCACCCGCGTTGGTCGCGATCTGGCGAACCAGCGACTGGAGCGCACGGCGAACGATGTTGATGCCGGCTTCCTGGTCGTCGTTCTCGCCCTTGGAGGCGATCTTCGTGGAGGAGCGCAGCAGGGCTACGCCACCGCCGGGCACGATGCCTTCCTGAACGGCCGCGCGGGTCGCGTTCAGAGCGTCGTCGATGCGGTCCTTCTTTTCCTTCACTTCGACTTCCGTGGAGCCGCCAACGCGGATCACGGCAACGCCGCCGGCGAGCTTGGCAAGACGTTCCTGCAGCTTTTCGCGGTCGTAGTCGGAGGTGGTTTCCTCGATCTGGGCCTTGATCTGGGCAACGCGGGCTTCGATGTCGGACTTCTGGCCGGCACCGTCGACAACCGTGGTGTTTTCCTTGGTGATCGAGACCTTCTTGGCAGTGCCGAGCATGTCGAGGGTAACATTTTCGAGCTTGATGCCGAGATCTTCGGAGATGACCGTGCCGCCCGTCAGGATGGCGAGGTCTTCGAGCATGGCCTTGCGGCGATCGCCGAAGCCGGGCGCCTTGACGGCAGCGATCTTGAGACCGCCACGCAGCTTGTTGACGACGAGGGTCGCAAGCGCTTCGCCTTCAACGTCTTCAGCAATGATGAGGAG
This sequence comes from Martelella mediterranea, assembly GCF_021021415.1. Lineage (GTDB taxonomy): Bacteria > Pseudomonadota > Alphaproteobacteria > Rhizobiales > Rhizobiaceae > Martelella > Martelella mediterranea_C. Next base: position 51,227 of record NZ_JAINWJ010000017.1, read on the forward strand.
CGGCTTGTTGGACTGAACGACAGCTTCCAGAACCGGCAACAGAGCCTGAAGGTTGGAGAGCTTCTTTTCGTGCAGCAGGATGTAGCAGTCTTCCAGCTCGGCAACCATCTTCTCGGAGTTGGTCACGAAATAGGGCGACAGGTAGCCGCGGTCGAACTGCATGCCTTCGACGACTTCGAGTTCGGTTTCGGCGGTCTTGGCTTCTTCAACCGTGATCACGCCTTCATTGCCGACCTTCTGCATGGCGGCGGCAATGTCTTCGCCGATCTGCTTTTCGCCATTGGCGGAAATGGTGCCGACCTGGGCAACTTCTTCCGACGTGTTGATCTTCTTGGCCTTGGCCTGGAGATCCTTGACGACTTCGGCGACGGCGAGGTCGATACCACGCTTCAGGTCCATCGGGTTCATGCCGGCGGCAACGGCCTTGTTGCCTTCGCGGATGATCGAGGAAGCGAGAACGGTTGCCGTGGTGGTGCCGTCACCGGCAATGTCGTTGGTCTTCGAAGCAACTTCGCGGACCATCTGGGCGCCCATGTTCTCGAACTTGTCTTCCAGTTCGATTTCCTTGGCGACCGAAACACCGTCCTTGGTGATGCGCGGAGCGCCGAAGGACTTTTCGATAACAACGTTGCGACCCTTGGGGCCAAGCGTGACCTTGACGGCGTCAGCGAGCACGTCAACGCCGTGCATCATCTTTTCGCGCGCAGAGCGGCCGAATTTGATTTCTTTAGCAGCCATTTGAAAACTCCTGGTTTATCAAAACCTTATGGGCGGATGCCCGGCTGGTTGGAAAGGTGGATCGTGGGAAGGCGCTTGATTAAGCGACGATGCCCATGATGTCGGCTTCCTTCATGATCAGAAGGTCTTCGCCGTCGAGCTTGACTTCGGTGCCCGACCACTTGCCGAACAGAACGCGGTCGCCAACCTTGACGTCGAGCGCGACAACATTGCCGCTGTCGTCACGGGCGCCGTTGCCGACAGCGACGATTTCGCCTTCCTGCGGCTTTTCCTTGGCGGTGTCGGGGATGATGATGCCACCCTTGGTCTTTTCTTCAGACTCCACGCGGCGTACAACGACGCGGTCGTGCAGGGGGCGGAAAGAAATGCTTGCCATTGTCTATACCCTCGATCGAATGACATTCGCGACCGTTTTCGCGGTCGCATGGATCAGTGTTAGCACTCCTCACTAGAGAGTGCTAATAGCGGTGATTTAAGAAGGGGAGGAAGCGGTGTCAAGAAACGGCTTCAAGTTTTTTTGATCGCCGTCGGAACTTTTTCAGGCCGTCTATTGCCGGCTTCATACAGGTTTTATGCCGTGATCGTAACCCCGGCCCTTGATATCAACGCGGAATCATTTCCACCCGGATTGCGAGGACATTGTGACGGTCGCTGCGACAGAGGATAAAAAGCCGGACTTCAGCGAGCTTGTCAGCGTATTCGCGCGCATCGGGCTGTTGTCCTTCGGCGGGCCGGCCGGCCAGATCGCGCTGATGCACAGGATCATCGTTGACGAGAAGCGCTGGCTTCCGCCCGACCGATACCTTCACGCCCTCAACTACTGCATGCTGCTGCCCGGTCCCGAGGCCCAGCAACTGGCGACCTATGTCGGCTGGATGCTCCATGGCGTGCGGGGCGGCATTGCCGCGGGCCTGTTGTTCGTGCTGCCGGGCTTCGTTCTGATTGTCGCGCTCGCGGCGCTCTATGCGACACTCGGCGATGCCGCCTGGCTGGAAGCAATCTTCATGGGGCTGAAGGCGGCGGTGCTCGCCATCGTCGTGCAGGCGTTGTGGCGCATGGCGGGGCGCTCGCTCAAAGGGCCGGTGTCGGTGGCGCTCGCGCTCGCGGCCTTTCTGGCGCTGTTCGTCTTCGGCGTGGCCTTTCCGGTCGTGGTGCTGGCGGCCGGGCTCGTCGGCTATGTGTTCATGCGCCGGCCGGTGGCGGCTGCGCCCGATATCCCGGTGAAGCGGGATTGGCGCAGGCGCGGCGTCTCCACCGCGGCGACCTTGCTGCTGTGGACGGCGATCTGGCTGCTGCCGCTCATCGTGCTGGTCCCGTTCGGCGAATTCCACACGCTGGCCGATATTTTCGGCTTCTTCGTCAAGATCGCGCTGTTTTCCTTCGGCGGTGCCTATGCGGTGCTGACCTATGTGGCGCAGGAGGCGGTGGCCACCTATCACTGGCTGACGCCGGCCGAGATGATGGACGGGCTGGCCCTTGCCGAGACGACGCCGGGGCCGCTGGTGCTGGTGCTGTGCTTCGTCGGTTTTCTGGCGGCCCATGCCGCGCCGGTCTTCGCCGCGCCGCTTGTCTCCGGCATCATCGGCGCGGTTCTGACCGCCTGGGCGATCTTCGTGCCGAGCTTCCTGTTCATCTTCGCCGGCGCGCCCTATGTCGAGGACCTGCGCCGCAACGCCGCGCTTTCCGGCGCGCTGGCCGGCATCGGCGCGGCGATCGTCGGCGTGATTGCCAATCTCTCGCTCTGGTTCGCGCTCAATGTCCTGTTCAGTTCGGTGGACCGGATCGCGCTGTTTTCGCTGCCGCCGCTTCTTCGCGCGAGCCTGATATGGCCGGACGGTGCAAGCCTCGATCTGGCCTCGCTTGCCATCAGCGTCGCGGGGATTGTCGCGCTCATCAAATTCAGGGTCGGCATTTTGCCGCTTCTTGCCGGCGCGGCGCTTACGGGGCTTGCCATCGGCACGCTGTTGTGACCATTTGTCCGCGCCTTCCAAGTATCAAGGAAAATCCATGCCGAAACCGATCGACGCTCTCCGTGCGCTTCATGCCGATTACGATGTCATGCTCTGCGATGTCTGGGGCGTTCTTCACAATGGCGTGGCTTCCTTCGATACCCCGAAAGCGGCGCTTTCCGAGGCGCGACGCGCCGGCAAGACGGTGATCCTGCTGACCAATTCGCCGCGGCTTGGACCGTCGGTCAAGGAGCAGCTTGCCGCGCTCGGCGTGACGGATGAAAGCTTCGATGCCATCGTGACCTCCGGCGATGTCACCCGGACGCTGGTCGCCGAAGGCCCGCGCAAGCTCTATTATCTGGGGCCGGAGCGCGACGCCGACCTTTACGGGGATACCGGGGTCGAGAATGTCGGCGAGGCCGACGCCGAGGGCATTCTGTGCAGCGGCTTCAAGGATGATGAAACCGAAACGCCGGAAGACTACCGCGACCTGCTGACGCGTTTTGCCGCGCGCGACCTGCCGCTGATCTGCGCCAATCCCGATCTCGTGGTCTCGCGCGGCAACCGGCTCGTGCCCTGCGCCGGCGCGCTCGCGGCGCTTTACAGCGAACTCGGCGGCAAGACCCGCATCGCCGGCAAGCCCCACAAGCCGATCTATGATGCGGCGCTGGCAAAGGCTGCGGAGCTCAGAAGCGCTGTCGATCCCGCCCGCGTGCTCGCCATCGGCGACGGCATGCCGACGGATGTGCGCGGCGCGATCGATTACGGTCTCGATCTGCTGTTCGTGGCCGAAGGCATCCATGAGGCCGATTACGCCGTGAACGGTAAAGTTGACGAAGCGTCGCTCGATCGGTTCTTGACGCAACACGGCGCGCATCCGAAATACTGGATGACAAAACTCGCCTGAACACGCGCCGGACGCAAAGCATGACCGTATTCCATCGCAATGAATTTCGTGAGCCGCTGCCTGAAACGCTGAAGGGCGGGGTGGTTGCGATCGGCAATTTCGATGGCGTCCATCGCGGCCATCAAAGCGTGCTCAATCGCGCGCTTGCCATTGCCGAGGAGCGCGGCGTGCCGGCGCTGGTGCTGACCTTCGAGCCGCATCCGCGCTCGGTGTTCAATCCGCAAAACCCGGTGTTCCGGCTGACGCCGGCGCCGATGAAGGCGCGGCTGCTGGAGGCGATGGGCTATCATGCCGTCATCGAATATCCATTCGATCGCACCTTTTCCCAGCGCTCGCCGGAAGAATTCGTCACCACGGTGCTGATCGACTGGCTTGCCGCCAGCGAGGTGGTGACCGGCTTCGATTTCCATTTCGGCCGCAACCGCGAGGGCGGCCCGGCCTATCTTATGGCCGCCGGCAAGCGCCACGGCTTCGGCGTCACGCTGATGGATGCCTTTCGCGACGAGGGCGCCGATGTCGTCTCCTCAAGCCGCATCCGCGATCTTCTGACGCGGGGCGAGGTGGTCCAGGCGTCCGGCCTGCTCGGCTATCGCTATACGGTAACCGGCGAGGTGATCCACGGCGAGAAGCTCGGCCGCACGCTGGGCTTCCCGACCGCCAACATGGCCTTCGATCCCGACGCCAAGCTGCGCCCCGGCATCTATGCCGTGCGCTACCGCCGCCCCTGCGGCACGCTGCATGACGGCGTCGCAAGCTTCGGCCGCCGCCCGACGGTGGTGGAGGACGGTCGCCCGCTGCTGGAAACCTATATTTTCGACTTCAAGGGCGATCTCTATGGCGAGGAGGGCGCGGTCTCGCTGTTCGGCCGGCTGCGCGACGAACTCAAGTTCGACGGTCTCGAAGCGCTCGTCGCCCAAATGCATCGCGATTCCGATCAGGCGCGGGCGCTGCTCTCCGGCGTGAAGCCGTTTTCGGAACTCGACGCGAAGATTGCGTTTTGATGATCGCGGTGCAGGATTGATCGCTGACGGCTGCTTCTCCCTTTCTGAGTCATGCTCGGGCTTGACCCGAGCATCCAGGCCACACGGAGAACGTTGCCTGGACCCTCGGGTCAAGCCCGAGGGTGACACCGGGAGAGGGGATAGGGAGGACTGCCGGCATTGGCGGACGGGTTCGAAGCCCGGCTCACGCTCTTCAAATCTTGCCGCAGCCAGTTTCTCGCGCATGGCTCTTTTCATCCCCGCGAAAAATCAGTAAAGACGGCGCATGATGACTGGGTACCGGTTTCGCACCATACGAATTATTGGCCCGGCTTTCCGCGCTGCTTGAGGTTTGAGCGCCGGAAGGTCCGGGATTTCGGCGCTTCAAGCGCCCCGACCGTCTCAAATTCTCCTATAAATGCGCGCGATACGCGCCGCCAGAAGGCCGCGAACCCATGAGCGATACAAAAGACACCATCGATTATTCCAAGACCCTCTATCTGCCGCAGACCGATTTCCCGATGCGTGCCGGCCTGCCCGAGAAGGAGCCGGAAACGGTTGCCCGCTGGCAGGAGATCGGCCTCTACAAGAAGCTGCGCGAGGACGCCAAGGGCCGCGAGAAATTCGTGCTGCACGACGGCCCGCCCTATGCCAATGGCAACATCCATATCGGCCACGCGCTGAACAAGATCCTGAAGGACGTCATCACCCGCTCGTTCCAGATGCGCGGCTATGACAGCAATTACGTTCCCGGCTGGGACTGCCACGGCCTGCCGATCGAATGGAAGATCGAGGAAGCCTATCGCGCCAAGGGCCAGAACAAGGACGAGGTCGAGATCAACGAATTCCGCCGCCAGTGCCGCGAGTTCGCGCAGGGCTGGATCGATGTCCAGACAAAGGAATTCCAGCGCCTCGGCATCGAGGGCGATTTCGAGAACCCCTACACCACCATGGCCTTCCACGCCGAGGCCCGGATCGCCGGCGAACTCCTGAAGATCGCCAAATCCGGCCAGCTCTATCGCGGATCGAAGCCGGTGATGTGGTCGGTGGTCGAGCGCACCGCGCTGGCCGAGGCCGAGGTGGAGTATCACGAGGTTCAGTCGGATACGGTTTGGGTGAAGTTTCCGATCGTTGAAGGGCCTGCCGACCTCAGCGACGCCCTTGTCGTCATCTGGACCACGACCCCGTGGACCATCCCCGGCAATCGCGGCATCTCGTTCTCCTCGCGCCTCGAATATGGTTTCTATGAGGTCACCGAGGCGACGAACGACTTCGGTCCGCAGCCTGGTGAAAAGCTTCTCTTTGCGAAGAACCTCGCCGAAGAATGTGCCGCCAAAGCCAAGGTAGAACTGAAGCTTGTCCGCGACGTTGCCGGTGAAGACCTTGCCGCAATCACCTGCGCCCACCCGCTCTTGGGTCTCGGCTACGACTTCAAGGTCCCGCTGCTCGATGGCGATCACGTCACCGATGATGCCGGTACCGGTTTCGTCCACACCGCGCCCGGCCACGGCCGCGAGGACTTTGACGCTTGGATGGAAAAGGCCCGTGAGCTTGAGGCGCGCGGCATCTCCGCGAAAATCCCGTTCACGGTCGGCGATGACGGTTTCTACACCGACGAAGCGCCGGGCTTCGGTCCATCCGCCGAAGGCGGGGCGGCCCGCGTCATGGATGACAACGGCAAGAAGGGCGATGCAAACGACCGCGTCATCAAGGCCCTGATCGCCGCCGACATGCTGTTTGCCCGCGGCCGGATCAAGCACGACTATCCGCATTCCTGGCGCTCGAAGAAGCCGGTGATCTTCCGCAACACGCCGCAATGGTTCGTCTATATGGACAAGGACCTCGGCAACCCCTCATCCGGCCCTTCGGGCCACCTTCTCCCCTCAGGGGAGAAGGGCGAGGCTGCGGCAAGCGGCGGCCTCTCAGTCCCCTCTCCCCAGGGGGGAGAGGGTCAGGGTGAGGGGGGCGACACGCTGCGCACCCGTGCCCTCAAGGCCATCGACAACACCCGGTTCGTGCCCGCCGGCGGCAAGAACCGGCTGCGCGGCATGATCGAAAACCGTCCGGACTGGGTGCTGTCGCGTCAGCGCGCCTGGGGCGTGCCGATCTGCGTGTTCGCCGACAAGGCCGGCAATGTGCTGGTCGATGACGCCGTCAACGCCCGCATCCTCGAAGCCTTCGAGGCGGAAGGCGCAGATGCCTGGTTTGCCGAAGGCGCGCGCGAGCGTTTCCTGGGCGACAGGGCCAATGAAGAGTGGGACATGGTCACCGACATTCTCGATGTCTGGTTCGACAGTGGCTCCACCCACACCTTCACGCTGGAGGACCGCCCGGACCTGAAATGGCCGGCCGATGTCTATCTCGAAGGCTCCGACCAGCATCGCGGCTGGTTCCATTCCTCGCTGCTGGAAGGCTGCGCCACCCGTGGCCGCGCGCCCTACAACACCGTCGTCACCCACGGGTTCACGATGGACGAGCAGGGCCGCAAGCAGTCGAAGTCGCTCGGCAATCAGGTGTTCCCGCAGGATGTCATGAAGAAGTCCGGCGCCGATATCCTGCGCCTTTGGGTCATGACGACCGACTACTGGGAAGACCAGCGGCTTGGCGCCAACGTTATCAAGACCAATATCGACAGCTACCGCAAGCTACGCAATACGCTGCGCTGGATGCTCGGCACGCTCGCCCATGATGAGGGCGAGGAGATCCCGCTTGCCGACATGCCGGAACTGGAGCGGCTGATGCTGCACCGGCTTGCCGAGCTCGATGCGCTGGTGCGCAAGGGCTATGATGATTTCGATTTCAAGCGCATCGCCCGCGCGTTGAACGATTTCGCCAATATCGAGCTGTCGGCCTTTTATTTCGACGTCCGCAAGGATGCGCTTTACTGCGACGCGCCGTCGAGCTTGCGCCGCCGTGCAGCACTCCACGTGATCCGCAAGCTGTTCGACTGCCTCGTCACCTGGCTTGCCCCCATGCTGCCGTTCACGATGGACGAGGCCTGGCTGTCGCGCAATCCGAACGCGGTCTCGGTGCATCTGGAACAGTTCCCCGATGTTCCGGCAGAATGGAAGGACGATGGGCTTGCGGCCAGGTGGGAGAAGATCCGCGCGGTGCGCACCGTGGTTACCGGGGCGCTGGAAATCGAGCGCCGCGAAAAGCGCATCGGTTCCTCGCTTGAAGCAGCACCGATCGTCTATGTTGACGACGCGGCGCTGCTAGCAGCGCTCGATGGCCGCGATTTCGAGGAAATCTGCATCACCTCGGCGATCACCATCGAGGCCGGCAAGGGCCCGGACGACGCCTTCCGCCTGCGTGAGGTGGCTGATGTGGCCGTGGTCCCGGCGCTGGCAACCGGCAAAAAATGCGCCCGCTCCTGGCGCGTGACCGAGGATGTCGGCTCCGATCCGGACTATCCGGATGTTTCGGCGCGCGACGCTGCGGCGCTCAGGGAGCTTGCGGCGCTCGCCGGTTGAGGCGAAGGCCGGGACTTTCCCGGCTTTTTCCACCGGTTTATAAGCCGAATTGCGAAAACGGCGGTTCTGCGTTAGGAATGTCGCGGTTTCGCCGGATTCATCGCCACAGTGTGGCTGATGACCTGAATAACAAGAAGCGCCCCGGCGCGGAGGTTTGGTAGACAGCGCATGACATTCGTTATCCGTTCGATGAAGATCGCAATTGCCCTTGCGGGCGTGGCATCGCTTTCCGCCTGCCTTGGCGCGCCGACCTATGGCACCGGCAAGACCGCGACCAGCCAGCTTGTCGAGGACCTCGGCGAGGCCGTGCTGGTGATCAATCCGGATCAGCCCGACATCGATTACCAGCCGCGCCCTGACCTCGTGAAGCCGACCAAGGGCACGAACATGGCCGCGCTTGCCCCGCCGCAGAAATCGCTTGCCGCTGCCGATAATCCCAACTGGGTCGAATCGCCGGAAGAGCAGCGCGATCGCCTCTATGAGGAAGCGGAAGAAAACAAGGACAATCCGTTCTATCGCTCGCCGCTTCTGGCCTCGGAGAATCCGAGCCAGATGAGCGAGAAGGAACAGCTCGATGCGTTCCGGAAGGCGAAGAAGGAAGCGACCACGATCGATATCACCCAGCGTCGCTATCTCATCGATCCGCCGCCGGAATACCGGATGCCGAGCGACCCGGCGGCGATGAATGATCTCGGCGAATCGGAGCGCACCAAGGAGCGCCGTCGCAAGAAGCTCGCCGAGGGCAAGGATCCGGACAAGTGCTTCCTGTTCTTCAACTGCAACAGCGGCGCGACCGACGACTTCCTGGAATCGTCGAAGAACGCCGGTCAGCAATAGTCTGAATTTCGAGGATAGTATGAGCTACGCCATCCGGCCGGCGACGCGAAGCGACGCCGGCGCCATCTTTCGTTTTGTGTGCGAACTTGCCGAATTCGAGAAGGCGCTCGATCAGGTCGAGACCAGCGCGGACGGGCTTGCCGAGGCGATCTTCGGCAAGGGCTCGGTCACCGGTGCCCTGATTGCCGAGACAGAGGGCGAACCGGTGGGGTTCGCGGTCTATTATTTCAGCTTCTCCACGTGGCAGGGCCGCAACGGCATCTATCTGGAAGACCTCTATGTGACGCCGGAGCATCGCGGCGCGGGCCTCGGCCGGGCACTGATGAAGGCGGTCGCGGAGATCGGCGTTGCCAGGAACTGCGGCCGGATGGAATGGAGCGTGCTTGACTGGAACGAGGGCGCGATCCGCGTTTATGACGGCATTGGCGGCAAGCCGCAGGACGAATGGATCCGCTACCGGCTGGAAGGCGAAACCCTGCGCAAGGTCGCCGACGGTTCAGTCTGAGCGCTTTTCGCTGAAGAACGAGCGCAAGAGTTCCGCGGAACGGCTCTCGGAGAAACCGGAATAGACATCCGGTCGGTGGTGGCAGGTCGGCTGGTCGTAGAACCGGCCGCCATGATCCACGCCGCCGCCCTTGGGATCGGCCGCGCCATAGTAAAGCCGCTCGACCCTGGCAAAGGAAATCGCCGCCGCGCACATGGCGCAGGGCTCCAGCGTGACGTAGAGATGCGCGCCCGGCAGCCGTTCGGAGCCGGTTTTTCGGCAGGCTTCGCGCAGTGCCAGCACTTCCGCGTGGGCGGTGGGGTCCGCCATCTCGCGGGTGCGGTTGCCGGCGCTGGCGATGACCTTGCCGTCGAGCACCACAACCGCGCCGATCGGCACCTCGCCGCGCGCGGCCGCCGCTTCGGCCTCGGTGAGCGCCAATGCCATGAAATCACTGCCGACAGGCATTATCAGAACTTTCCTCTTAACGGCTTTGACCCGACCTGATAGAGGATCGGGATAAACAGGCAAAGCACAATGACCGAAAAAGACAAGTTTCCCAAACGCGGCAACAAACCTGCCGGCGGCAAGCCGCCGCGCAAGGCTGATGCGCCCGCCGCTGCCGGCGAGGAAAAGCAGGGCGAGCGGATATCCAAGATCCTCGCGCGCGCCGGCGTTGCTTCCAGGCGCGATGCCGAGCGGATGATCCTCGACGGAAGGGTGAAGGTCAACGGCAAGCTGCTGGACACCCCCGCCCACAATGTCACGCTCGAAGACAAGATCGAGGTCGATGGCGAGGAAATCCGGGGCATCGAGCGCACCAGGCTGTGGATCTACCACAAGCCCGCCGGCCTCGTGACCACCAATTCCGACCCCGAGGGCCGCCCGACCGTGTTCGACAACCTGCCGGGCGAACTGCCGCGGGTGATCTCGATCGGGCGTCTGGACATCAATACCGAGGGTCTGCTGCTGCTCACCAATGATGGCGGGCTGGCGCGTGTGCTGGAACTGCCGGCCACTGGCTGGCTGCGCCGTTACCGCGTGCGCGCCCATGGCAAGATCGAACAGGCCGATCTCGACAAGCTGAAGGACGGCATTGCCGTCGACGGCGTGCTCTACGGCGCGATCGATGCCACGCTCGACCGGGTGCAGGGCTCCAATGTGTGGATCACCATGGGGCTTCGCGAGGGCAAGAACCGCGAGATCAAGAACGTGCTCGGCGCGCTCGGGCTTGAGGTCGGTCGCCTGATCCGCATCTCCTACGGGCCGTTCCAGCTCGGCGAGATTGCCGAGGGTGCTGTGATGGAAGTGCGCGGCCGCACGCTGCGCGACCAGCTCGGCCCGCGTCTGATCGAGGAGGCTGGCGCCAATTTCGACGCGCCGATCTACAATGACAGGCAGGCGGAGAGCGAGGCCCCGAAATCCGGTGGTAACTGGAAGCCGGAGCCCGGCAAGCGGGCGGAGCCGGGCAAGCGCCGCCCCGACAAGCTCGATCGCGGCGAGCGCGCCGAACGCGGCCGCGACCGGCTCGACACCAAGCGCAAGGGCGATGACGAGAAGCCGTTCAAGGATATCGTGACCCGCAACCGCGCCGCCAATGTCTGGATGGCGCCGGGCGCCCGTCCGCTTGGCCCCAAGGCCAAGAAGAAGGCCGAGGACAAGGCCAAGGAAGATGCCCGCCGTGACGCGCGGCGTGATGGTCGCCGCGCAAGCGCCGCCGATGGCGATGCGCCGCGCGCGCGCGGACCGGCCGGTGGCCGGGGCAAACCGTTCGCCAAGCCGGCAGGCAAGCCGGCGAACAGGGGATCGCGTGAGGCCGGTGCTGAAGGTGCCGGCGAGACGCGCCGTTCCGACGGTCCCAAGCGGCCGCGCGGCGAGGGCCGGCCGGAAGGCGGCAAGCGTTTCGACGGGCCGAAGCGGGAAGGCGCAGCGCCACGCGGCGAACGACCTTCCGGCGAGAAGCGCGGCGGACGCCCCGAAGGCGGCAAGCGTCCGGGCGGCGACAGGCCGCGCTCCGGCGGTTCACGTGAGGGCGGTCCGGGCAGGGGGTCGAAGGGCAATGCGGATCGTCGGCGGTGAGTTTCGCGGGCGCGCGCTCGCCACGCCGAAGTCCTCCGACATCAGGCCGACGACCGACCGCACCCGCGAGAGCCTTTTCAACATCCTGAGCCATGCCTATCCGGAGGCGCTTGACGGCGCGCGGATGATCGACCTTTTCGCGGGCACCGGCGCGATGGGGCTTGAGGCGCTGTCGCGCGGGGTCAAGGCGGTTTTGTTCGTCGAAAACAGCGTCGAGGGCAGGGGGCTGTTATGGTCCAATATCGAGACGCTCGGTCTTGCTGGGCGGACCCGGATCATGCGCCGCGATGCGACCCGGCTCGGCCCCGCCAACCGCATCGAGCCCTATGATTTCCTGTTCGCCGACCCGCCCTATGGCAAGGGGCTCGGCGAAAAGGCGATGGCCGCCGCCCATGATGGCGGCTGGCTGAAGCCCGGGGCGCTCGCGATCCTCGAGGAACGCGCGGATGTGTCGCCAGTGGTTTCGGAGGATTACCAGCCGCTGGAGACCCGCGAATTCGGTGACACGCGCATGCATTTCTACCGGTATCGCGCCTGAGTTATTTCCGTGATCGGCCAGCCTCTCCGCATAGTCCCCAATTTTGCAAGGATTGTATTCCTATTGTGCTGCCGAATGCGGCAGCACGAACGGCGTGTCGTCCTTCGGCTTCTGGCTGACGGAAAGCCTTGTGGCGAAAACGGCGTGGAGATTGTCGTCGGTGATGGTGTCCTTCGGGCTGCCCGCCGCGATCACCTGTCCCTCGCGCATCAGCACCACGTGATCGGCAAACAGCGCCGTCAGGTTGAGGTCGTGCATGATCGCGATCACGCCGCCGCCGGCGCGGCAGAAATCGCGCGCCAGCCGCATGATCGCAAGCTGGTGCAGGATATCGAGGCTGGCCACCGGCTCGTCCAGAAGCAGCCAGCGCGGCTTGCCATGGGCGACCGGCGCTTCGATCTGGCACAGCACACGGGCAAGCTGGACGCGCTGCTGTTCGCCGCCCGAAAGTTCCTGATAGAAGCGACCCTCGAAGCCGTGGAGGTCGACGGCGCTGAGCGCCTTCGTCATGGTCGCGCGGTCGTCGGCGCGGTGGGCGCGGCCCGAAAGCCCCATGCGCAACACCTCTGCGACGGTGAAGGGGAAGGCGAGATTGGAGGATTGCGGCAACACGCCCCGCATCTGCGCCAGCCGCCAGGGCGGAAGCCCGGCCACCGCCTCGCCATTGATTTCGACCACGCCGTGATCGGGCGCAAGGTCGCCGGCAATCGCCTTCATCGTCGTCGTCTTTCCGCAGCCGTTCGGACCGCAGATTGCGGTGAGCGCGCCGGGGACGGCTTGCAGCGCGACGTCCTTCAAAACCGCGCGGCCTGAAAGCGTGACGCTCATATTCCGGATTTCGATCATGATTACAAATTGAGCCGCGAGCGGTTTTTGAGAAGGATCCACAGGAAGAACGGCCCGCCGGCGATCGCCGTGATGATGCCGATCGGCAGTTCCGCGGGCGCTACGACCGTGCGGGCGAACAGATCGGCGAGCACCAGCAGCGCGCCGCCCAGCAGCGCCGAGGCCGGCAGCAGATAACGGTGGTCCGGGCCGATGACGAGCCGCAGCAGATGCGGCACGACAATGCCGACAAAGCCGATCCCGCCCGAGACCGCGACGCCCGCGCCAGTGGCGGCGGCCACGGCGATGATGGTGATATTCTTCAGCCGCTGAACCGGGATGCCGATATGATAGGCCGTGGCCTCGCCGAGCGTGATCGCGTTCAGCCCCTTGGCCATGAACGGAAGCACGGCGAAGGCCGCCAGCATGATCGGGCTGATCGCCGCAAGCTTGGTCCATGTCGCGCCGGCAAGCGAGCCCATCGACCAGAAGGTGAGGTCGCGCAATTGCTGGTCGTTGGCGAGGTAGACCAGAAAACCGGTGGCCGCGCCCGCCAGCGCCGACAGTGCGATGCCGGCAAGCAGCATGGTGGCGACCGAGGTCTGGCCGTGGCTGGTGGAAATCCGGTAGAGCAGAAGCGTGGTGACGAGCCCGCCGAGAAAGGCAGCGGCGGGCAGGGCGTAGAAGCCGAGCAGGCCATAGACGGGTGCGGCGATGGTGCCGCCGAGCACGATCATGATCACCGCGCCAAGCCCTGCGCCCGCCGAAACCCCGACAAGGCCGGGGTCTGCCAGCGGATTGCGGAACAGGCCCTGCATCGCCGCGCCGCAGACGGCAAGCGATGCGCCCACCAGAAAGCCCATGATCGAGCGCGGCAGCCGGATATCGAAGATGATGATCCGGTCGCGCGCCGCAAGCGCCGCGCTGTCGCCCGTGACGATGGCGCGCGCGACATCGAAGAGCGAGGCGTCCGAGGCCCCATTGGCGACCGAGATCAGGATCGCCAGCCCGGAGGCGACGACGAGCGCCGCGATCATGACCACGGCGAGATCGGAGCGGTCTCCGCTATCGCGCCAGCGCGCGCCCGACAAGGCTTCGATCACCGTCATTACCGCTCAGTCTCCGTAGATCTCGGTTGTCAGCGCCGCGAGGTTTTCGGCAAAGCGCGGGCCGAAATTCAGCATGCCGACCGGATCGATCCGGTAGATCGCCATCGCCTCGCCGGCCGGCGTCAGCGACAGGGCCGGGTTGGCGGCAATGTCGTCAGTGGTTGGCGCGCGGCTGCCGGCGCTCTCGTCCATCAGGATGATGACATCCGGCGCGGCGTCGATGATTGCCTCGTCCGACAACGCCTTGTAGCCCGGAAAATCGCCGACGGCGTTGTCCAGGCCGGCCGCCTCGATCATGCCGTTGGCGGCCGTGCCGGTGCCGGATGCCATGACCTTGCCGCCATTGAGGCTGAGGATGAACAGCGCGCTCTTGCGCTCTTCTTCGGGCCGGGCCTCGTTTGCCGCCAGAAGCGGATCGAGCCTTTGCTTGATATCGGCCGCCAGCGCTTCCGCCTCGGCCTCTTTGCCGATCAGCGCGCCCACCATCTCGACCTTTGCGAGGATACCGTCGCGGCTGTAGTCCTCCGGCACCACCGCCATTTCGACCTCGGCCTGTTTCAGCACATCCATCGTTTCCGGTGGTCCAGCGCCCTCGATGGTGATGATGGCGCTGGGGTCGATCGACAGCACGCCTTCCGGCGACAATTGCCGCATATAGCCGATATCGGGCTTGACCGCGGTCTCGGGCGGATAGGTGCTGGTGGTGTCGCGGCCGACGATCTGGTCGCCGGCGCCGAGCGCATAGACGATCTCCGTTATCGAGCCGCCAATGGTGACGAGGCGCGAGGGGTCGGCAAGCGGCTCCGTTGCGCCGGCGGATGTTGCGCCGGCGAGAAGCAGGAGGGCGGCGAGCGGGCGGGTCAGAAAATGTCCGGTCATCGGTATCCTCACGCTGCTGCCGTTTCCGCGTGGCGCGGCAGGCTCTCGGCAAGCGCGCGCCAGACGGGACGCTCGGCATAGCCTTCCAGACGCTTGCCGAAGAACTGGATGATCAGTTCGCCGTTGGCGTTGAAAGCCTCGATCGATGTGACATGACCGTCGCTGGTGGGCTTGCGCACCAGCCAGGTCTCGGCGATCTGGTCGCGGCGCAGATGCAGGTGGAAGGTCGGGTCCATCACGTTGATCCACGGTCCCATCTCGACGACATTGGACACCGGGCCGGAATGGATCTGCACGATGCCGTTATTGGCGACGAACACCATCAGTGGCAGGTCCGGCGTCTCGGCCGCCGCATGGAACATGGTCGCGACGGCGTCATCGGCGAGGCGGTAGGCATAGTCGTCGCCCACGGTCGCGATCGCGGTCTGGCGGTGGACCTTCAGATCGTTCAGCATGCCGAAGAACTGATGGGTATCGGTGAGCGCCGTCCAGCGGTCGCGCAGAAGCTCGACATCGACGGCATTGGCATCGCGGGCATGATCGGCGTCATGGGGCGCGAAGGCCTCGGTCAGGACGGTCTGGCTCTGGTCTTCCAGCCGGTATTTTTCGACGAAATCGCGATAGGCCTCGACATCGGAGGCGGGGCGCAGGTGCAGCTTGAACACCGCCGTGCCGGTCATGTCGAAATATTGCAGGCTGAGCTTCTCCGCGCCGTTGTCATCCGTCTTGGTCACCGCGAAGGCGTGGGCCCAGCGGCTCGGGAAAATTCGCAGATCGATGTTCTCGCCGAGCACGATCGCGGCTTTCTTGCCGTTTTTGATATTCTCGAAGACGCCGATTTTCTCGTGAACCGCGCTTTCATTGCGCGACAGCGCCATGATTTCCCCGAAGCTTTCGGCGTGGTCGAGAAGGTGGGACGGCTCCGGCGCGATCCGGGTCGCGGTCAGACCGACTTCGGCCGCCACCAGCGCCGCCTCGCTGATATTGAGTCGGGCTGCAATATCGCGCTCGCGCATTTTCGGGTTCTGGCTGCGGAATTCGCGAATCTGTTCTGGAGTCGTCTCAGTCATGTCTTTCATGCCTACTTGTTCAGAATGAGTTTGCCTTGGCGGGTGATCTTCATGCGGTACTCGGCGCCCTGATGGCGGATGACGATCTCGTTTTGCCCCTGAAAGAGCGTCTCGCTTTCCAGAACCGGCAAGCCGCGCGCTCCGGCTTTCGTGCCGGTCTTTGCTGGTTCCTTGTCGTGATTCATTGGTAAGCTGCCTGCGTCCGTATATACTTGATTCTGAAAATCATGTTTTATAAGTTGACTCTATTAATCATCTTTGTCTATCCACGCAATAGACGTTTTGCCTGTTGAGGGATAGGATTGTGGCCGATCGCGATGTGCCCCTGAGGGCCTTTTCAAATTCCGGAGATTCCTGACGATGAGATTATCGATTTGCGCAACCGCCCTCGTTTTCGCCCTGTCGCAGCCCGTGCTGGCGCAGGAAGCGGCCAGTGAAGCGCCGGCGAGCGAACCGACGGGGCTTTCGATTTCGCTGAACACGCTCGAGACCACCGACAATGGCTGCAAGCTGACATTCCTGGTGGAAAACGATCTGCCCGAGACGATCGAAAGCCTTCAGGCCGAGGTCGCGCTTTTCGACAGTGAAGGCGTCGTCGACCGGCTGACCATGCTCGACTTCCTGACCCTTCCGGCCGGAAAGAAGCGCGTGCGCCAGTTCGAACTGCCCGGCGAAAGCTGTGACGCCCTCGGCGGCCTGCTTTTGAACGATATCAAGGTCTGCGACGCCGAGGGCGTGGATTGCATGGGCGCGCTCCAAACCGGTTCGAAGGCGGGTATTCCCTTCGACGGCTGAGGCCGGCCAGCGCATAATTGAGTGGACAATAGCTCCCGATGATGAATGACCAGGCCATGTTTGCGATGGGCTTGCCGGGCGGCATGCGCGAGCGTCTTGACGATGACGCGCTCGATGATGCTGTCGTGCGGGAGAACAGCCCGTTTGGCGCGGCAGCGCCTGAGATCGCCCCCGAAATCGCCATTGCGCCTGCGTCGGACGGTGACCTCGACAAGGTGGTGTTCGAGCTGAAGGCGGCGGCGAGTGCGGCCCGTTCCGCTCGGAAGACGAACCCCGACGACCGGGACGACAAGACTGCTGCCGAAGAACTGCCACTGGAGGATGTCGAGCTCGGCGTTGTTCCGCAGGCAGGGTTTCTCGACAGGGGCACTGTGCGGGCGGGCAAGCGCCTTTCTGCGGCGACGCTGGTGTCGCTGTTGATCCATTCCGCCGCCTTCGCGTTCGCGCTCCATGTCGCGCGCGTTCTGCCGGAAGCGCCCATGGAAGAAGGCAACACCGTCGTCAGCGTGATCATGGTCGGGAACGGCGATGTGGATGCCGCCGCAAGCGGCGCGGAGCCGACCATGGTGGAGGCCGAACCGGTGCCCGTGGAAACCGCGACGGCGGTCGAGGCCGAGCCGCTGGAGACCACCGCGGCCGAGCCGCTTCCGCCTCAGCCACCCGTCCCCGTTGAACAGGCCGCGCCGACGCCCGTCGAGACGCTGGCGCCGCCGCAGACCGAAACCGCGGTGCCGGTGACCGCCGAACCGGTCGTCGCCCAACCGAGCGTTCCGGCGGTGCTTGCCGCAGCGCCAACGACGGCGCTTGCGCCGTCGACCGTTCCGCCCGCGCCGCCGGTTGTCGAACAGGCGGTCTCACCCGCAGAAACGCCCGCGGCCGCACCCGTTGTCGCAGAAGCCCTGCCGCCGCAGGAGACGCCGGTCAATGCGCCGGCTGAAACGGCCGAGCCGCTAACGGCGCAGACCGAACCGGCCGAAACCATCAAGGCGCAGGAGGACGATCCGGAGCTTGCCTATGACATCGACGCGCCGGTGCCCGCGCCCTCGCCGTGGAAGACGGAGCCATTGCCCGCAGATCAGGTGGCGACGCGCAAGGCTGAGGAGCGCGCCAAACCGAAACCGGTTGAACAGCGGCAGGTCGTCAAGCGGTCTTCGGCCGGCTCCTCCGGCCAATCAAATCGGGATGCGCGCAAGGGCGTCGCTTCGGGCACGGCCAACACCGGCGCGAGCCAGGCGGCCGAGGCGAGGGCCGGCAATAGCGGAAACGGCGAGGCGGAGATGGCCAATTATGCCGGCAGGCTCAGGGCCAAGCTGCGCCGCTCTGTGGCCTCGGAGCGCTATTATCGCGGCGTGGGAAGGCTGCAGTCGACCGTTGTCGTCAATGTGAGGCTGAACCGCTCCGGCGCCATTGCCGGATTGTCTCTGGGCAGTTCATCCGGCAACAGCAAGGTCGATGCGATCGTGTTGCAGCGCGCCCGCGCGGCCGGTCCCTTCGGCGCGTTCCCGGCCAGCTATCGCGGCGCAAGCCACAATTTCTCCCTGCCGATCCAGCTCAATCTCGGCCGTTGAAACGGAAGTTTGACTCTTACGATCCGATGGTGCGTTGCAGGCCCTGAAGCGCAGGCTGATAAGTGGGGTCGAGCTGCTTGGCTTTCTGGTAGTAGGACGCAGCCTTGGTGAAATCGCCCTGGCGTTCGAGCACCAGACCGATATTGGCCCAGCTTTCGGCGACCGACTGATCCAGCGCCAGCGCCTTGTCGAAATCGGCGCGGGCGTTCTGGTCGTCGTTCAGCGCCAGATAGGAGACGCCGCGGCCATTATAGGGCTGCGGCGATTTCGGCGACAGCGAGATCGCCTTGGAGAAGTCGGCGATCGCAAGTTCCTGCTGACCGCGCTTCTGGTAGATCAGGCCGCGACTGTGGTAGGCGCGGGGATCGGTGGTGTTGAGCTGGATGGCGCGGGTGTAATCGTTGAAGGCGTCGTCGAGCTGGCCCGATTCGCGATAGAGATTGCCGCGGCCGATATAGGCGACATCATAGCTGCTGTTGATCTGGATCGCGCGGTTATAGTCGTTGAGCGCGTCCATCTGCCGACCGAGGCTGCGTTCAATCAGCGCGCGGTTGGCGTAGGCCTGGTAATAATTCGGATTGAGCGCGATCGCCTGGTTGAAGTCCTCGATCGCCCGGCGGTCGTCGCCGGCGCGGCCATAGGCGGCGCCGCGCACATTGTAGGCGCCGGGATCATTGGGGTTGGATGCGATCACATTCGAAAGCGAGGCGATGTTCTGCTCGGATCCCTGGGCGGCATCGATGGCGAGCACGTTCTGGTTCATGACCTGGCCGGTCTGGCAACCGGCGAGAAGGGCTAGTGTGCCCGCCAGGATTATATTCCTGACGGCGCTGCCGTTTGCTGCCATGAACGAGCCGCCCGAAAGCGCGCTGGTGATCTTCGTCATATCCATCCCCAATAATTGCATGCCTTTTGCGACAACAGCCGGCGGGAAGTTTTTGTTCCCCCTCCGGTTTGGAAAGAGGCTCCGCACAATCTACATGATCGAGGTTAAAATTCTGCCAAATAAAAAGGCGGGAACATGTGCTCCCGCCCTAAGAACGCATCAATGTGCTGAAAAAGCGACAATCAGCGAGAAACCAGACCTTCGCGAACGGCGCGCTTGCGAGCCAGCTTGCGAACGCGGCGGATGGCTTCTGCCTTTTCGCGCGCACGCTTCTGCGAGGGCTTTTCGTAATGGTCGCGCATCTTCATTTCGCGGAAGATGCCTTCGCGCTGCATTTTCTTCTTCAGAGCGCGGAGAGCCTGGTCAACATTGTTGTCGCGGACAAGTACTTGCACGTGTATCCCGTTCCTTAATCGTTGGTGTCTGAGCCTGGCAAATACTTGCACGTTCAGGCATTGATTGGTCTTCAGGCGGTACAATCCGCCCATATCTGGCGTCGCGATTAACAGATCGCGGGCGATAAGTCCAGTCCTTACCGAAAGACAAGGACCGGTGTGGCGAAAAATCCGGGCTCCGATTGACAGGATTCGCCGCCAAAGGCAATCCTTTTTGAAAGACGCCGCCACGGAAATCACGATGTCGAAGGCGGATCGAAAAAGCGTCGCAAAAAGGACGTTGCCTCGTATTCCGATTTGCGATTGGTATAGTCGCAACGACCCGGCGAACCCCGATGGAGCCCCATATGCGCAAATATTCCGTTTTCGCTCTCGCGCGCGAGGCCATGCGCCATCACAAGGGCTGGGAAAAGCACTGGACCTCGCCGGAGCCGAAAAGCGAGTATGACGTCATCATCATCGGCGGCGGCGGTCATGGCATGGGCGCTGCCTATTACCTCGCCAAGGAACACGGCATCGCCAATATCGCCGTGATCGAGAAGGGCTGGGTCGGCGGCGGCAATACCGGGCGCAACACCACGATCGTGCGCTCCAACTATCTCTATGACGAGAGCATGGATATCTACGAGCATTCGCTCAAGATGTGGGAAGGCCTGTCGCTCGATCTGAACTACAATGTCATGTTCTCGCCGCGCGGCGTGATGATGCTGTCGCATAACGAACATGACCGCCAGTCGTTCAAGCGCCATGTCCACGCCAACCGGCTCTACGGCATTGACAATGAATGGCTGACCCCGGTTCAGGCCAAGGACTACTGTCCGCCGCTCGATATCTCGACGACCGCGCGCTATCCCGTCAACGGTGCGGCCTTGCAGCGCCGCGCCGGCACGGCCCGCCACGATGCGGTGGTCTGGGGCTATGGCCGCGCGGCGTCTGATCGCGGCGTCCACATCATCCAGAACTGCGAGGTCAAGGCGATCCGCCGGGGCGCGGACGGCGCGGTGACGGGGGTGGAGACCAATCGCGGCTTTATCGGCGCGAAGAAGATCGGCGTTTCCGCATCGGGTCACAATTCGGTGGTGATGGCGATGGCCGATGTCCGCCTGCCGCTCGAAAGCCAGCCGCTGCAGGCGCTGGTGTCGGAGCCGCTGAAACCGATCTTCCCCTGCGTGGTGATGTCGAATTCGGTCCACGCCTATATCTCTCAGTCCGACAAGGGCGAACTTGTGATCGGTGCGGGCACCGACCAGTATAATTCCTATTCCCAGACGGGCGGCTTGCAGATCATCACCCATACGCTCGACGCCATCTGCGAGCTGTTTCCGATCTTCCGCCGGGTCAAGATGATGCGCCAGTGGGGCGGCATTACCGACAATACGCCGGACCGCTCGCCGATCCAGAGTGTCACGCCGGTGCCCAATCTGTTCGTCAATTGCGGCTGGGGCACGGGCGGTTTCAAGGCAACGCCGGGGTCGGCGCATCTCTTCGCCCATCTCATCGCCAAGGGCGAGCCGCACAGGCTTGCCGCCGGCCTCACGCTCGAGCGCTACAACACCGGCCGGCTGATCGACGAAGCTGCCGCCGCCGCCGTTGCGCACTAGGAAAAGCCATGCTCTGGAACGTCAACAGGAAATGCGAGACCAGTGCCGGCATGGTGGCCTGGGGCAGCGCCGGCAAGGGGCCGCCGCTGGTCCTTGCCCATGGCTGGCCTTGGTCGTCGTTTTCCTGGCACCGCATTCTGCTGACGCTGTCGCATGCCTATACCGTTTACTGGTACGACATGCCGGGCTTCGGGCGTTCGGCGAAGGATGCCGGACAGGCCACCGGGCTCGATGTTCAGGGCCTTGTGTTCAAGGAGATGCTGGTCCACTGGATGCTCGACGCGCCGCATGTTCTGGCCCATGATTTCGGCGGCGCGGTGACGTTGCGCGCGCATCTGCTCCACGATGTCGCCTATTCGAGCCTGACCCTGATGAATGTCGTTGCGCTGAGCCCATGGGGCTCGGAATTCTTCGACCATGTCGGCCGTCACGTCGATGCCTTCCAGCCGCTGCCGCCGCACATTCACGCCGCGATCGTCGAGGCCTATATCAAGGGTGCGCTGGTCAACGAGATCGACGCGAGCGACCTGCGCGAACTGGTCAGCCCCTGGCTCACGCCGGAAGGCCACCAGAGCTTCTACCGTCAGTTTGCCCAGGCTGACGACGCCTTCACCGATGAATTCGCCGAGAAGCTGAAGGAAATCGCCTGCCCGGTCACCATCATCTGGGGCGAGCGCGATCCCTGGATCCCGATCGAGCGCGGCCATCTGCTGGCGGGCCGGATCGGCGTGCCGCTTCATCCGCTAAAGGGCGCGGGCCACCTGCCGCAGATGGAAGCGCCGCGCGACCTCATCGACCTGATTATCTCTATTCCCGACGCCTTGCCCGAACTGGAGGGAAACTGAATGTTGCTGATTTACTGTCCCTATTGCGAGGAAGCGCGCAGCGAGCTGGAGTTTACCGGCGCGGGCGAGGCGCATATCGCGCGGCCTGAAAACATGGCCGAACTCTCCGACGCGGACTTCGCCAACTATTTCTTCATGCGCACCAATCCCAAGGGGCTGCATTTCGAGCGCTGGCGTCATTCCCACGGCTGCGGCCGGTTCTTCAACGCCGCCCGCGACACGGTTTCGGACCGGTTCCTGAAAACCTACAAGGCCGGCGAGCCGAAGCCCGATCCGGCCGAACTCGGCATGGGAGACGGCCAATGAGCGGCGCATTCCGGATTGCCGACAAGGGCCGGCTGACGCCTGCCAAGACCGTGCGCTTCACCTTCGACGGCAAGGCCTATACGGCGCTGGAGGGCGATACGCTGGCCTCGGCGCTGCTCGCCCACGGCGTGCATCTGGTCGGCCGATCGTACAAATATCACCGTCCGCGCGGGTTTCTGACGGCCGGCTCCGAGGAGCCCAATGCGCTGTTCGATATCGCCCGCGACAGCGCCCGCCGCCAGCCCAATGTTCGCGGACCAGTGCAGGAGGTGTTCGACGGCATGAAGGCCGGTTCGCAGAACCGCTGGCCGTCGCTTTCCTTCGATGTCGGGGCGATCAACGATATCGTCTCGCCGATGCTGATCGCCGGGTTCTACTACAAGACCTTCATGTGGCCGTTCAGTGCCTGGCACAAGGTCTATGAGCCCGCGATCCGCAAGGCCGCCGGCCTCGGCGTCGCGCCGACGGAGGAGGATCCCGACAGCTATGCCAGCCGCTACGTCCATTGCGACATGCTGGTGGTCGGCGCGGGGCTTGCCGGGCTGACAGCGGCGCTTTCGGCGGCGCGCACCGGCAGGCAAGTGATCATCTGCGATGAAAAACCGGAACCGGGCGGCGCGCTGCAATATGAGAGCGGCACCACGGTCGACGGCAAGCCAGGCTATGACTGGGCGGTTGCGGCGGCAGCCGAGCTGGCGGGTATGGACAATGTCCGCTACCTGCCGCGGACCACGGCTTTCGGCTACTACAACCACAATTTCCTCGGCCTGTGCGAGCGGCTGACCGATCATCTGCCGAATGCGAAGGCCGACGGCCCGCGCGAGCGGCTGTGGCAGGTGCGCGCGGAAAAGGTGGTGCTCGCCACCGGCGCGATCGAACGCCCGATGGTGTTTCCCGACAATGACCGTCCGGGCATCATGCTGGCGTCTGCCGCGCGCAGCTATCTCAATCACTACGGCGTCGCCGTCGGCTCCAAGGTTGGCGTCTATTGCGCCCATGATTCGGCCTATGAGGCGGCCTTTGATCTCGCCCGCGCGGGCGTGAAGGTGGTGGCGATCGTCGATAGCCGCGCCGAGCCCGGACCGGGTCTTGCCGAAGAGGCGAAGGCGCTCGGGATCACGCTCCATACCGGCCACAGGGTGGTCGGCACCAAGGGCCGGCTCAGAGTCAAATCCATGCGGGTGAAGGGCAGCGGCAAGCCCCGCGACTACGATATCGACGCGCTGATCACATCGGCCGGCTGGACGCCTTCGGTGCATCTGTTTTCGCAATCGCGCGGCAAGCTTGCCTTCGATGCGGAAAACGAGCGATTCCTGCCGAGCGTCTATGCCCAGAACGCGGTCTCGGTCGGCGCCTGCAACGGAACCGATGAAGTGGCCGATCTGGTTTCGGAAGCCGCGGCGGCGGGCGGCGGCTTTGCCGAAATCGCGGCCGCGACCGAACATGCCTGGACCGGCGGCATGCTGGGCGAAAATGACGACGCCGACCCCTATGCCAAGGCGTTCATCGACTACCAGCACGATGTCTGCGCCAAGGATATCCGCCAGGCCGTGCATGAGGGCATGGCCTCGATCGAGCATATAAAGCGCTTCACCACCAACGGCATGGCCTCCGATCAGGGCAAGCTGTCCAACATGCACGGGCTGGCGATCGCCGCCGAAATGCTGGATCGGCCGATCCCGCAGGTGGGCCTCACCACCTTCCGCCAGCCGTTCACGCCGGTCACCTTCGGCACGCTGATCAACCATTCGCGCAACGAGCTGTTCGATCCGGCGCGCAAGACGCCGATCAACGCCTGGGCGGAAGCGCAGGGCGCGCCGTTCGAGGATGTCGGCAACTGGAAGCGCGCCTGGTATTTCCCGCGCGCCGGCGAAACCAAGCATGACGCGGTCAACCGCGAATGCCGCACGGTGCGCGAATCGGCGGGCGTTTTCGATGCCTCCACGCTCGGCAAGATCGAGGTCGTGGGCCCCGATGCCGAGGCCTTCATGAACCTGATGTATTCCAATGCCTGGTCGACGCTGAAGCCCGGCAAATGCCGGTACGGCCTGATGCTGCGCGAGGACGGCTATATCTATGATGACGGCGTCGTCGGCAGGCTGGCGCAGGACCGCTTCCATGTGACGACGACGACCGGCGGTGCGCCGCGGGTGCTGAACCTGATGGAGGACTATCTTCAGACCGAGTTCCCGCATCTGAAGGTCTGGCTCACATCGACGACCGAACAATGGGCGGTGATCGCGGTGCAGGGCCCGAAGGCGCGCGAGATCATCGCGCCCTTCGTCGAGGGCGTGGATATTTCCAGCGAGGCTTTCCCGCATATGAGCCTTGCCGAATGCACGGTCTGCGGCGTTCCCTCGCGCCTGTTCCGGGTGTCGTTCACCGGCGAACTCGGCTACGAGATCAATGTGCCGGCCGATTATGGGCTCAAGGTCTGGGAGGCGGTTTTCGAGCGCGCGGAGACCTTCGGGGCCTGCGCCTATGGCACCGAGACCATGCACGTCTTGCGCGCCGAAAAGGGCTATATCGTCGTCGGTCAGGACACCGACGGCACGGTGACGCCCTATGATGTCGGCATGGGCTGGGCGGTTTCGAAGAAAAAGCCGGATTTCGTCGGCATGCGCGGCCTCAAGCGGCCGGACCTCGTCGCCGAGGGCCGGAAACAACTGGTCGGCCTGACGGTCAAGAACAATCCCCGGCTGGTGCTGGAGGAAGGCGCGCATGTGGTCGCCGATCCGAACGCGGCAAAGCCGGTGCCGATGCTCGGCCACGTCACGTCGGCCTACTGGTCGGAGGCGCTGCAAAGCGGCATCGCGATGGCCGTGGTCAAGGATGGTCACAAGCTGAAAGGCCAGACGCTTTACGTGCCGATGCCGGAACGCACGATCGCCGTTGAGGTGGTCGACACCGTTTTCTATGATCCCGAAGGAGCGCGCATCAATGGCTGAGCAATTCACAGCGGAACGCGACCTGCCGCTTGCCGGTGCCTATGGCGGCTCGGGCCTTGCCCGGCTGGTGGTGGCGCGCCCGGCAACACGGCTGTCGCTGCGGGCAGGCGCAGACGCGATCCCCGGCCTCAACGGCATGCTGGAACTCGACCTGCCGGTGAAGCCGCTGACGTCCTCCGGCGGGGAGGGGCGCTATGCCTTCTGGCTCGGGCCCGACGAGTGGCTGGTGATCGATGAATATGAGGATGACCTCGCCGGCCGTCTCGGCCCGGCGGCAGGGCCCTATTCGGCGGTGGATGTCTCCCACCGCAATATCGCGATCATGGTCGACGGCCCCGGCGCTGCCGACACGCTGAACGCGGCCTGCCCGCTCGATCTGAGGCTCGAAAGCTTCCCGGTCGGCAAGGTCGCGCGCACGGTGCTCGGCAAGGCGGAAATCATCCTCTATCGCAAGGAAGAGCAGACCTTCCGCGTCGAATGCTGGCGCTCGTTCGCGCCTTACGTGTTCGGGCTGCTCGATCAGGGGGCGAAGGACGCGGCCTATTGAGCCGGGCCGCGCCAGTCGATCCATCGACCATGGAAATCGGCGCGCCCGAGTTTCAACGTTTCGCCGCCGGGCCAGATCGTAAGCGTCAATCCCGCGCCATGCTTGTCTTCGTCGGCCTCCATCTGAAGACGGCAGAGCGGGGCGTTATCGTCAGCACGCGCGCCCGCCTCGGCCA
The DNA here is from genome assembly GCF_021021415.1 of Martelella mediterranea. Classification (GTDB taxonomy): domain Bacteria; phylum Pseudomonadota; class Alphaproteobacteria; order Rhizobiales; family Rhizobiaceae; genus Martelella; species Martelella mediterranea_C. Next base: position 77,161 of record NZ_JAINWJ010000017.1, read on the forward strand.
GCAGTCGCTCGCCCTCCGTGCGCGCCGCAAACGGCAGATATTGCCAGGCTATGGTGTGGTAGACGATGTGCACCTTGCCCGGGCGGGAAACCGCAAGCCGCTCCCGCAGCCATTCCACGGCGTCCGCCTTCTCGACACTGACGCCGGTCGCGCGGGCGAGCGCCAAAGCCTTTTCGGTGCGCTCCAGCCGGTCGGCCTGGTCGGCCCAGATATAGGAGAGCAACCGCTCGCAATCATTGCTGTCTGAAGCGTTGAGCGGGTTGAGGTCGCAGCCGGCACGTTCGCTGACCGTGATTGCCGCATCCGGCGGCAGCGGCCCGGTCCAGTCGGGCGCGATTTCGAATGGTGCTTCGCCGGTGGCCGACGGGACATGCCGGTCTCCCAGACGGTAGGCATAGCGGTCCCACATCAGGTTCAGACCGGCCGATGCGCCGATTTCGGACAGCACGAGGTCCTTGCCGGGAAAGCGGGCGGCGATCAGCGCAAAGGCCGGAAACAGGGCGGCCGAGCGGCGAACTTCATTGGTCTGCGGGGCCGATTGCATCCGCTGTGTGATGAATGCCGCCTCTTCCGCCATCATCTCTGCCACACCTTGCCAGAGCGCGTCATCCGATATCTTTGCCGGCGGATAGACGGCGGCAAGCGGGCCATGGCCGCGTCGCTTCAGGGCATGCAGCGCGCCGCAGAAGCGCAGTGCCAGCGCATCGGGGCGGATGCGGTCTTCCGGCCATGTCATGATCAGCGACGGGACGGGACCGCCTGCACCTGAGAGCCGCTCCGCCGCCAGTCTGCAGAGCCTTGCGGTAAATGGCGAGCCGAGTTCATCGCAGGCGTCGGCCTGGCTTTCGAAACCGAGTACGAAGGCCGGGCGCGCCGACATCGCTCACACCGTTTCCGGTCGATCGGCGGCGGCGAATTGCACCAGCGTGATCCATTCGGCCGACAGCGCCGGCTTGCGTTCGCCCTCGATCTCGACGGTGACGGCGTAGTTGATCGCCAAGAGTTCCGCGCCCCTGAAACGGGCGTCCTTGAGCACGAACCGGCCGCGGACCTTGGCGCCGCTTTTCACCGGGGCCATGAAGCGCACCTTGTCGAAGCCGAAATTGATGCCCATGGTCTGTTCGCGGATGCGCGGGGCGCAATCGTAATTCATGGCCGATAGAAGGGATAGCGTCAGAAACCCGTGGGCGATCGTGCCGCCGAAAGGTGTTTCCTTGCTGGCCCGTTCGGGATCGGTATGGATGAACTGGTGATCGAGCGTGGCATCGGCGAAGGTGTCGATCATCGACTGGTCGACCGTGAACCAGCGCGACAGGCCGACTTCCTGTCCGATCAGTCCCTTGACGTCGCCCAGAGAAATTTCGAGAACCATCGGGCCTTCTTTCGTCGCCTGAGGAGCGGTCAATGCGTCTCTCCTTCGTTAAGTCTCTCGGCATAGAGCGATACCGAGCGGGGCGCAAGCGCGATCTCGACGGCGCCTTCGCTTTGGCCGGCAAGGCTGTGCCAGCCGTCCTCGTGGGTCTCGGGCAGCAGAAACACGGCTTCCTCATGGCCACGATTGATAAGCACGGCAAGGCGCGTGGGATGGCCGGTCGTGGTCTCGGTGGTGGCAAGCACCATGCTGAGGCACTGGCATTCCGGGCACTCCCAGTCGGCGACGTCCATGACCTTGCCATCGGGCCTGAGCCACAAAACGTCGTCGTCTGTGAAGAAATCCGTTTCTGAGAAAACAGCGAAGCGCTTGCGCAACGCTGAAAGCTCGGCGGTGTGGGCCACCAGTTCATCGTCCATATGCGCCCAGTCGATCCAGGTGATCTCGTTGTCCTGGCAATAGGCGTTGTTGTTGCCCTTCTGGCTGCAGCCGCCCTCGTCGCCGGCCTTCAGCATGATCGCGCCGCGGCTGACGAACAGCGTGGCGAGAAGGGCGCGCAGATCCTGCCGGCGCCGGTTGTTGACCAGTTCGTTGTCGGTCTCGCCCTCGACGCCGTTGTTCCAGGAATAGTTCTCGTCGTGGCCGTCGCGGTTGTGCTCGCCGTTTTCGGCGTTGTGCTTGTGCACATAGGCCGTCAGATCGTAAAGCGAGAAGCCGTCATGGGCGGCGATGAAGTTCACCGAGCGCGTGCTGTCCTGGCCGTTTGTCGAAAAGATGTGCGAGGAGCCGGACAGCGCGTCGGCAAGCAGGCCGGTCATGGACGGATCGCCGCGCCAGAACTTGCGGATGTCGTCGCGGGTGTTGTCGTTCCATTCCAGAAATGGCGGGGGGAAATTGCCGAGCTGGTAGCCGCCGGGGCCGATATCCCATGGTTCCGCAATCATCGTCCGGTCTTTCAGGATCGGGTCGTTGAGGATCGCGTGAAGCGTTTCGGAATCGGGATCGAAGCCCTCATAGCGGCGTCCCAGAACCGGCGCCAGATCGAAGCGGAAGCCGTCAATGCCGGCCTGGGCCACGAAGTGGCGCAGGCTGTCGACGATATACTGGCGCACCATGGGATGGTCGCAGGCTATCGTGTTGCCGCAGCCGGTGTCGTTGATCAGCACGGAAGGGTCGTCATGGGCGAGACGGTAGTAGGTGGCGTTGTCGAGCCCGCGAAAGCTCACAATCCCGCCGAACTGGTCGCTTTCGCCGCTGTGGTTGAAGACCAGATCGAGGATGACGCCGATGCCGGCCTCGTGGAGAGCCTTCACCGCGCCCCGGAGTTCGGCAATCCCGCCCGGGCAGATACGCGGCTCCAGCGCCATGAAGGTGACGGGATTGTAGCCCCAGGCATTGGTGAGCCCGAGCGGTTGCAAATGCCGCTCATCCATCCAGGCGGTGACCGGCAGAAGCTCGATGGCGTCGACGCCGAGTTTCTTAAGGTGGTCGATCACAGACGGGTGGGCAAGCGCCGCGACCGTGCCCCGTATCGGCTTCGGCACATCGGGATGGAGCATGGTGAGCGCACGCACGCCCGCCTCGTAGATCAGTCCGCCATCGGGAAAATCGACATGGCCGAAGTCTTCCGCGCTGTCGGCAACGACGATGCTCTTCGGCACCATGTCGGCGGTGTCGACGCCGAATTCGTTGAGATCCGGGTCGAACCGGTAGGGCCGGTCGATCTCACGGGCATAGGGGTCGGTAAGCAGCTTGGCCGGGTCGAACCACAGGCCGTTCATCGGGTCCCATTCGCCGAAAGCGCGGTAGCCATAGCGCTGTCCGGGCTTGATCCCGTCCACCATCAGGCGGAACAGATTGCCGCCGGCATGCGCCATCGGCAGTTTCGCGGTCTGAGCGCCGGCCTTGTCGAACAGGCATAATTCCATGCCGGTGGCGGCTTCCGAGTAGACGGAAAATTCCACCCCCCGGTCCAGAATGCGGACGCCGGGCATTTTCAAAGGCTCGGACATCGGATGCTCAGGTGATCACGGTCGGGGCGGTGCGGCCCGTGCGTTTGGCGATCTCGGCGACATGCTCGGCATAGGCGATCAGATCGGCGAGCGTTTCCTGTGTGTCCTCTTCATGCTTGGCCGGGTCGGGCTCGTAGTGCTCGAGGTAAACCCGGAGCGTGGCACCGGAGGTGCCGGTACCTGACAGGCGGAAGACCACGCGCGAGCCGTTTTCAAAAAGGATGCGGATGCCTTGGTGCCGGCTGACCGAGCCATCGACCGGATCGTGATAGGCAAAGTCGTCGGCCTCGGCCACGGTGAGGTCGCGGAAGGTCGTGCCGGCGAGCGTATCGAGCCGGGCGCGGAGCGTATCCATCAAGGCATTTGCGGCCTCGGTCTCGATCCCTTCATAATCGTGGCGGGAATAATAGTTGCGGCCGTATTCGGCCCAGTGTTTTTTGACCACATCAAGGGCGCTCTCGCCGCGCACGGCCAGAATGTTGAGCCACAGCAGCACCGCCCAGAGCCCGTCCTTCTCGCGCACATGGTTGGAGCCGGTGCCGAAGCTTTCCTCGCCGCACAGCGTCGCCTTGCCGGCGTCGAGCAGATTGCCGAAGAATTTCCAGCCGGTCGGCGTCTCGTAACAGTCGATGCCGAGTTTTTCCGCCACGCGGTCGGCGGCCTGGCTGGTCGGCATCGAACGGGCGATGCCGGCGAGGCCACCCTTGTAGGCCGGCGCCAGATGGGCATTGGCCGCGAGAATGGCGAGGCTGTCGGAGGGCGTGATGAACACGCCGTGACCGACCACCATGTTGCGGTCGCCGTCGCCATCCGATGCCGCGCCGAAATCCGGCCCGCCTTCGCCCATCACCGCGTCATAAAGCGCCTTGGCGTGGACAAGGTTGGGGTCGGGGTGGTGGCCGCCGAAATCTTCCAGCGGCTCGAAATTCATCACCGAGCCTTCCGGCGCGCCGAGGCGGTTTTCCAGGATTTCCTTGGCATAGGGGCCGGTAACGGCGCTCATGGCATCGAAGGAGATTTTGAAGCCCGCTGCGATGTGGGAGCGGATCGCATCGAAATCGAAAAGCTGCTCCATCAGCTCGGCGTAGTCGGCGACCGGATCGAAAACCTCGACCTCCATGTCGTCCACCTTCGAGGTGCCGATCGCGTCGAGTGAAACGTCGGGGGCCTCGGAAATCCGGTAGCGGTCGATGAGCTTGGTGCGTTCATAGATCGCATCGGTGATCTTTTCCGGCGCGGGGCCGCCATTGGCGGTGTTGTACTTGATGCCGAAATCCTCGTTCGGCCCGCCGGGATTGTGGCTGGCGGAGAGGATGATGCCGCCGAAGGCCTGGTATTTGCGGATCATGTTGGAAGCCGCCGGCGTCGACAGGATGCCGCCCTGGCCGACCATCACCTTGCCGAAGCCGTTGGCGGCCGCCATCTTGATCGTGGTCTGGATCACTTCGCGGTTGAGATAACGGCCGTCGCCGCCGATCACCAGGGTCTTGCCCTTGAAGTCGCCGATGGAATCGAAGATCGCCTGGATGAAATTCTCCGCGTAATGCGGCTGGGTGAAGACCGGCACCTTTTTCCGCAGGCCGGATGTGCCGGGCTTCTGGTCGGTGAAGGGTGTGGTCGGAATTGTCACGCTCATGGTTTCGACACCATCAAATCGAGTTGCTTGTAAAGATCGGCGTAGAGACCGGCGCTGGCCTTCCACGACACATCGCTCTTCATGCCCTGCTTTTGCATGGTGAGCCAGGTTTTCTTGTCGTTGTAGAGATTGATCGTGCGGCGGATGGCATGCGACAGCGACCATGGCTCGACCGGCGAGAACTGGACGCCGGTGGCGGCGTTGACGGCAAGGGCGGCCGGGTTGGCGTCGATCACGGTATCGGCAAGGCCACCGGTGCGCGCGACCACGGGAATGCAGCCATAGCGCAGCGCATAGAGCTGGGTCAGTCCGCAGGGCTCGAAGCGCGAGGGCACCAGAATGGCGTCGGCGCCGGCCTGCACCATGTGCGACAGCTTCTCATCGTAGCCGATAATGGTGCCGACGCGGCCGGGGTAATAGCGCGCGGCATTGCGGAAGGCTTCCTCGAGCCCCGGTTCGCCAGAGCCGAGCACGACGAGCTTACCGCCCATGGCGACCAGATCGCCGACAACGGCGGCGAGGATATCCATGCCCTTTTGCCATGTCAGGCGCGATACGACGGAGAAGATCGGGGAATCGTCATTGTCGAGGCCGAAGGTCTCGCCCACGGCCTCCCGGTTGGCAAGCCGGCCCTTGGGCTTGTGAGCGGAATAGCGGCTTGCAATGGTGTCGTCGGTTGCCGGATCCCAGACATCGGTGTCGATGCCGTTGACGATGCCGTGCACGGTGTGGGCGCGGGCTGAGATCAGGCCTTCCAGACCCATGCCATATTGCGGGGTCTGGATTTCGCGGGCATAGGTCGGGCTGACCGTGGTGACCGCCCAGGCGGTCTGCAGGCCGCCCTTCAGGAAGCTCACCTTGCCGTAATATTCGACGCCATCGACGGCGAGCGCATGGTCGGGAAGACCGAGCCAGGGGAAAATGCCGGTATCGAAATTGCCCTGGAATGCGATGTTGTGAATGGTGAGGATCGAAGGCTTTTCCGGCGTCGGCCCGAACCGCATATAGACTGACGTCATTGCCGCCTGCCAGTCATGGGCATGCACCAGATCGGGCTCCCAACCGGGAATGGCGCCGGCGGCGATGTCGGCCGCAGCCTTGGAAAGCGCGCCGAAACGCCGCCAGTTGTCGGAATAGCCCTCGCCATGGGGCGCGTTATAGGGATTGCCGAAACGGCTGAACAGGGCAGGGGCATCGAGGATGAGAAGGTCCAGGCCGTCATGGCGGGCTTCAAGCACGTTCGCCTGCTCGCCGAACAGGTCATAGAGCGTGATCACCTTTTCGGCCTTGTCGCCGACCGCCTTCATCACCGCCGGATAGCCGGGGATCAGGGTGCGGGTGTGGATGCCGTATGCCGCCAGCGCAAGCGGCAGGGCGCCAGCGACGTCCGCAAGCCCTCCCGTCTTGATCAGGGGATAGATTTCCGAGGCGACGGAAAGAACCTTCATGTTTTATGTGTCCAGTTTATCGATCATTGACTGCGTGATGAGGCAGATGCCGCTTTCGGTGCGGCGGAAACGGCGGGCGTCGAGCTCGGGGTCCTCGCCGACAATAAGGCCTTCGGGAATATGAACGCCATGGTCGATGATCACGTTTCTGAGCTGGGCGTGGCGGCCAACATGCACGCGCGGCAGGACGACCGCGCCCTCGAGGCGGGAATAGGAATTGGCGCGCACGCCGGTAAACAGCAGGCTCTTGTAGAGCTGCGAACCGGAAATGATGCAATCGCCCGAAACCACGGAGGAGATCGCCGAGCCGCGACGGTTTTCGTCGTCATGCACGAATTTCGCCGGCGGGGTGACTTCCGAATAGGACCAGATCGGCCAGGACTTGTCGTAGATATCGAGTTCCGGCACCACGCCGGTCAGGTCGATATTGGCCTGCCAGTAGGCGTCGAGCGTCCCGACATCGCGCCAATAGGCCTGCTCCTCGTAGCTGGAGCGGATGCAGCTCTTGGAGAAGCGGTGCGCCAGCGCCTTGCCGTTCTTGACGATATAAGGGACGATATCCTTGCCGAAATCGCGGCTGGAGGTCGGGTCGGCGGCATCGCGGTAAAGGCAATCGAACAGAAACTTGGTCTTGAAGACGTAGATGCCCATCGAGGCGAGCGCCATCGTCTCGTTGCCGGGAATGCCGGGCGGGTTGGCGGGTTTCTCGACGAAATCGACGATCCGGTCGTTCTCGTCGACATGCATGACGCCGAACCCCTTGGCCTCCTCCACCGGCACTTCCAGGCAACCGATCGTGATGTCGGCGCCCTCGTTGACGTGCTGGCGCAGCATCATCTCGTAGTCCATTTTGTAAATATGGTCGCCGGCCAGAATGATCATGTATTCAGGACCGTAGGAATCGATGATGTCGATGTTCTGGTAGACCGCGTCGGCGGTGCCCTCATACCACTGGGTCTCGGACACGCGCTGGGAGGCGGGGAGCACGTCGAAACTTTCGTTTCGTTCCGGGCGGAAGAAATTCCAGCCCTGATGAAGATGGCGGATGAGCGAGTGGGCCTTGTACTGGGTCGCGACCCCGATGCGGCGGATACCGGAATTGAGCGCGTTCGACAGCGCGAAATCGATGATCCGGGTCTTGCCGCCGAAATAGACGGCGGGCTTGGCGCGGGTATCCGTCAGTTCCTTCAGGCGGCTTCCGCGTCCGCCGGCCAGAACATAAGCCATGGCGTCACGCGCCAGCGGCTGTCCCATGCGATTGTTCATCCTTCCCTCCCAAACTACTCTGGTTCCAGCATTATGGTGGCCAATGGCGGCAGCATCAGACCGGCGGAAATGCCGCCATTGCCATGGCTCTCGGCGCGCACCCGACCGCCATTGCCCAGCCCGCTGCCGCCGTAGATTTCGGCGTCGGTATTGAGGATCTCGCGCCAGATCCCGGCCTTGGGCAGCGGCACGTGGTAGCCGTCGCGCGGCACGGGGGTGAGATTGCTGACAACCACGATCGGCTTTTCGCCCGGCGCCTTGCGCTGCCAGGCGAAGACGGAATTGTCGTGATCGTCCACGATCGTCCACTCGAAGCCTTCCGGCTCGCAGTCGCGGGCGTGCAGCGCGGGCTTGGCGCGGTAGGTGAAGTTCAGATCGCGCACCAGCCGGCGCACGCCCTCATGGGTGTTGTAGTCGAGCAGGTTCCAGTCCAGCGCGCGCGCCTCGCTCCACTCGCTCCACTGCGCGAATTCCTGGCCCATGAACAAGAGCTTCTTGCCCGGATAGGCCCACATGAAGGCGTAATAGGCGCGGAGATTGGCGAATTTCTGCCAGTCGTCTCCGGACATCTTGGCGATCAGCGATCCCTTGCCGTGCACCACCTCGTCGTGGGAAAGCGGCAGCACGAAGTTTTCCGTGAAAGCATAGGTCAGGCCGAAGGTGATTTCATGGTGGTGGTGCTTGCGGTACACGGGCTCGCGGCTGAAATAGGTCAGCGTGTCGTGCATGAAGCCCATATTCCACTTGAAGCCGAAACCGAGGCCGCCCTCATGGACCGGCTGCGATACTTTCGGCCAGGTGGTCGATTCCTCGGCGATCGTCATCATCTCGGGATGCTGGCCGTAAACCGCCTTGTTGGTTTCCTGGATGAACCGCACCGCGCCGAGATTGGCGTTGCCGCCATATTCGTTGGGGATCCATTCGCCGTAATTGCGGGAGTAGTCGAGATAAAGCATCGACGCCACCGCATCGACGCGCAGGCCGTCGACATGGAATTTTTCGCCCCAGTAAAGCGCGTTGTTGAGCAGATAGGACGCCACCTCGGTGCGATCGAAATTGTAGATCGCGGTGTTCCAGTCGGGATGAAAACCCTTGCGCGGATCGGCATGTTCGTAAAGCGCGGTGCCGTCGAAATTGCGCAACCCGTGCTCGTCGGTCGGAAAATGTGCCGGCACCCAGTCGAGCAGCACGCCAATGCCGACCTTGTGGCAGCCATTGACGAAGCGGGCGAAACCCTCCGGCTCGCCGAAACGGGCGGTTGGCGCGTAGAGCCCGGTGGTCTGGTAGCCCCAGGACGGGTCGTAGGGATATTCGGATACCGGCAGGAATTCGATATGGGTGAAGCCCATGTCGGCGCAATAGGGGATCAGCCGGTCGGCGAGTTCGTCCCAGGACAGAAACGACCCGTCATCGCGCCGCTGCCATGAGCCCGGATGGACTTCGTAGATCGAGATCGGCTCGCGGCGCTTGTCGCTTGAGGTCCAGTGCTCGCGATGCTCCTCGTCGTCCCATTCCTGCTCAAGTTCAGCCGCCGTCAGTGATGCCGTCTGCGGGCGCAGTTCGCTGCGGCGGGCAAAGGGATCGGCCTTCAGCGGCAGGAGAGTGCCGTTGGAGCCGATGATTTCGAATTTGTATGGCGTGCCGGGCTCGACTTCGGGCGCGAAGATTTCCCACACGCCGGAATCGGACCGGAACCGCATCATGTGCCGTCGGCCGTCCCAGTTGTTGAAGCTGCCGACCACGGAGACGCGGCGCGCATTCGGCGCCCACACGGCGAAATGAAAGCCCTTCACGCCCTGATGGGTCATGGGATGAGCGCCGAGCTTGTCGAACAGGCGGAGATGGGAGCCCTCGCGGACGAAATAATCATCCATCGGCCCCAGAACCGGCCAGAAACTGTAGGGATCGGTTACCGTCCAGGTGACATCGCCGCGTCTTGCGTGGTAGCGGATCGGGACGAAGGTGGTGAGCGCCAGTTTCCCTGAGAAGAAACCGGACTGGTCCACCTGCGCCAACGCGCCGAGAGGCTCGCCCTCAAGGTCGAAGGCCTCGACGCTCTCTGCCCCCGGCAGGAAACACCGGGCGACGAGATGGCCGTTGATTTTCTGAATGCCGAGCACGGAAAACGCGTTTCCGTGCGTGGCGTTCAAAATGGCTTCGATGTCTCCTCTAGGCGGAGCGAAATCCCCGCCTTTATCCGGATCGACTGGCTCCGGTTGTCTCATAAAGCACCCCAAATGTCGCGAGCATACTCCCTGATGGTTCTGTCGGATGAGAACCACCCCATTCGCGCAGTATTCCTTATCGCCTTAACGTTCCATGACGTCCGATCGTTCCATATCGCGTCGACTTCGCGCTGGGCGGCGGCGTAGGCGTCGAAATCGGCGGCGACCATGAACCAGTCATGATCGTAGATGCCGCCGATGAGATCGGCATAGCGGCCGGGATCGTCATGTGAGAACACGCCGGACGAGATCGCCGACAGCGCCTGCGACAGTTCCTTGGAGCCTTCGATGATCTCACGCGGATTGTAGCCGTCGGCACGGGCCGCCTCGACCTCTTCGGCGGTCATGCCGAAGATCACCATATTCTCCGCGCCGATCCAGTCGCGCATCTCTACATTGGCGCCGTCGAGCGTGCCGATCGTCAGCGCGCCGTTGATCGCGAACTTCATGTTGCCGGTGCCGGAGGCCTCCATGCCGGCCGTCGAGATCTGCTCGGAGAGGTCGGCGGCGGGGATCATCACCTCGGCGGTCGAAACGTTGTAGTTCGGGATGAACACGATCTTCAGCAGGCCGCGCACCGCCGGGTCGTTGTTGATGACGCGGGCGACGTCGTTGGCAAGCTTGATGATCAGCTTGGCGTTGTGATAGCTCGGCGCCGCCTTGCCGGCGAACAGTTTCACCCGCGGCACCCAGTCCATTTCCGGGTGTGAGCGGATCTGGTCGTAGAGCGCGACAGCCTCGATGATGTTGAGGAGCTGCCGCTTGTATTCATGGATGCGCTTGATCTGGATATCGAAGATCGCCGAAGGGTCGATGCGGGTGCCGAGCCGTTCGCCGATCAGGTTCGAAAGCCGCGCCTTGTTCTCGCGCTTCACCGCATCGAACTTCTCCTGGAAGCTCGAATCCTCGGCGAAGGCGTCGAGCGCCTTCAGTTTTTCGGTGTCATCGAGAAACTCGTCGCCGATGGCATCGCGGATCAGCCGGGTGAGCTTCGGGTTGCATTCCTTGAGCCAGCGCCTGGGCGTAATCCCGTTGGTCTTGTTGTTGATACGATCGGGATGGAGCCGGTGCAGATTGTAGAACACCGTCTCCTTCATCAGCTCGGTATGAAGCGCCGAAACGCCGTTGATCGAATGCGAGCCGAGGAAGGCGATATTGCCCATGCGCACGCGGCGCTCGCCGCCCTCGTCGATCAGCGATATCTGGCGGATCGCCTCGTCGCTGGCGCCCTTCTGCTTGCGGGCATCGATGAGAACCTTGGCGTTGATCTGATAGATCAGCTGCATGTGGCGGGGAAACAGCCGCTCGAACAGCGGAACCGGCCAGCTTTCCAGCGCTTCGGGCAACAGCGTGTGGTTGGTGTAGGCGAAGGTCTTGACCGTGATGTCCCAGGCTTCGTCGAAGGCGATGTCGTGAATGTCGATCAGAAGCCGCATCATCTCGATCACGGCAATCGCCGGATGAGTGTCGTTGAGATGGATCGCGACCTTGTCGGGAAGGTTGGTGAACTCGCCGAATTGCTGCTTGTGTCGGCGCAGAATGTCCTGAAGCGATGCGGAGGAGAAGAAATATTCCTGCCGCAGCCGTAGTTCCTGGCCCGCCGGATTGGCGTCGGCGGGATAGAGAACGCGGGTGAGCGTCTCCGCCTTGGTGCTTTCCTGCAGCGCTCCGATATGGTCGCCGGCATTGAATTTGTCGAGCAGGATCGGGTCGATGGCGTCGGCCGACCAGAGCCGGAGCGTGTTGACGCGCTTGGCGCGCCAGCCCACGACCGGAGTGTCATAGGCCTCGGCCATCATCCGTTCGGCCGGCTTCCAGACATAGCGCGGCTCCTTGCCGCCTTCCTCGATGATATCGACCTTGCCGCCGAAATTGATTTCGTAGGTGCTTTCGCGGCGGTGGAATTCCCAGGGGTTGCCGTGGGCGAGCCAGTTTTCCGGCAGTTCCACCTGCCAGCCGTCGGCGATCTCCTGGCGGAACAGGCCGTTGACGTAGCGGATGCCGTAGCCATAGGCCGGCACGTCGACCGTCGCCATGGATTCCATGAAACAGGCCGCAAGCCGCCCGAGGCCGCCATTGCCAAGCGCTGCGTCCGGCTCGAGCCCGGCGATCTCAACCAGGTCGACGTCGAGCTTGGCAAGCGCCTGGTTGACGGCGTCGATCATCTCGAGATTGGATATTGCATCGCGCAAAAGCCGGCCGATCAGGAATTCCAGCGACAGGTAGTAGACCCGCTTGGAGCCGGCGGCATAGGTCTGCCTCGTGGATTCCATCCATTGGTCGGTGATCCGGTCGCGGATCGCCAGAATGACGGCGCGCAGCCAGTCATGCGGTTTGGCGACGATTGTGTCCTTGCCGACCTGATAGATCAGCTTTTCCAGGATGCTGGCGGCCAGTTCGTCGGCATCGTGAGAGCGGGGCGTGGGCAGCGGGAGATCGGGGTTGGTCACTTTGTTCATTGTTTTTTTCCGTCAATAAAAGCTGGAAAATCGGAAGCATCGACCGTCTGAAATTGCGGCCCCTCAGTGCGGGAGGACCTGATGGGCGTCTTAACAATGCAATTTATGCACTGATATGACGCACTTGCAATAAAGCGATCGTAACGGGCAGGAATTTCTTTCCTGCCTTCAAGCACTGTCTTTCAGCTTGTCCTGCAAAGCGGCAGGAAAATGACCCGGAGCATTTCAGCCTGAAGGGCGTTGATCGTCGGCCGAAATCATCCGAGGTTTTCGCAAATATGTCGGACGAAAGGGCGCCAGCCCGTTTCAGCGCACCGTCTCGGGGACCGGCACGACATCGACCGCCTGGGTCGCCTTGTGCTCGCCATAGGTTTTCATGACGCCGAGAACCGGCACGACGTCGGCATAATCCCGGCCATAGGCGACCACGATATGATCCGATCCCGCCTCGATATTGTTGGTCGGGTCGAGCTCGATCCAGCCAAGCGCGCCACCGCACCAGACCCGGACCCATGCATGCATCGCATCCGCGCCCTCCAGCCGCGGCTTGCCGGGCGGGGGGATGGTGCGCAGATAGCCGCTGACATAGCCGGCCGGAATGCCGATCGCCCTCAGCGCCGAAATCATCACATGGGAGAAATCCTGGCAGACGCCGCGTCTGAGGTGAAAGGCCTCGATCGGCGTGCTGTCGACCGTCGTCGCCTCACCGTCATAGGCGAAATCGGCGTGGATGCGGGCGCAGATCGCCTTGGCGATCTGGTGAACGCTCATGCCGGGCGCGGCGCTTTCCCGGCCATAGGCGCCGATTGCGGGGTCATGGGGAATGCGCGGGCTGGCGCTCAGGAAATGATGCGGGGAATCCCGGCCGAGGTCGAGAATGCGGGCATATTCTTCCCGAAGGCGCGGCAGTTCCGGCGAAAAGGCGAGCGTGGTGCGCGGCGGCTCGACATTGACGCGCGCCTTCATCGTGACCGCGAAGCTCTGATGTGGCGGGTCGATCAGCGTCGCGATCGCCGGATGGCCGAAGAAATCGGTGAAGCCGCGCTGTTCGCTCGGGTGCGGATCGAACTTCACGTGACCGGCGATCAGGCGCTGGCGCTGGGTCGCCGCCAGCGGCAATACGCGGGTGATGTGGCGCGCGAGCGAGGCGGGCGTGTCGTAGTGATATTCCATCTTCAGCGAGAGATCGTAGAGCATCATCCCTCACAGATAGCTTTGGGCGAGACAGTCGGAGAGCGTCTCGAAATCGCGCTCCAGCGTCGCATAATAATCGATCGAGATGGAATTGGCGGTCATCACCGCAAGGCCGGACTGGACGCGCATGGTCTCGCGGTGAAGCGGCGACATCTGGGTCATGTGGCCCTGGCTCGGCAGTTTTTCGACTTCGGCCAGCATCTGATTGAGCTGGAACAGTACCGAGCGCGGGTTCTGCGGGTCGAGCGCCAAAAGATCGGTGATCGTCAGCCGGTCGGTGTTGACGTTGTAGTGACGCCGGTGGGTCATGACGTTGTCGCCGATTTCGAGCAGGATATCGAAGGCCCCGTCGGGTGCGTCCTCGCCGGAAAGTTCGCCGAGCAGGCGCGTCATGTGCAGGCCGCGTTCGAGGTAGCGGCCGATCGACAGGAACCGCCACCCGGTCGAACGATACATGTTTTCGTGGACGAGACCGGCGAAGCCCGCAAGCTTGCGCAGCAGGATCGTGATCGCGTGGGCGGCGTCATCGCCCGGCCCGACGCGATCGACGAAGCGGCCGGCGGTCTTGGACAGGTCGTTCAGCGCCAGCCAGCCATCGGGCGAGAACCGGTCGCGGATATTGCCGGCGGAATAGACCGCGCTGTCGATATCGCGCATCAGGCTTTTGGGAAGCGCCGCCTCCGAAAGATCGAGGCCCGCGTTATCGAGATAGGCCTCCACCCGCGTCAACAGGGCCTGTCCGCGGTCGTCGACCTCGGCGAACCGGCCGTGCCAGGCCCTGAGGATGCGCAAATTGCCTTCCGCGCGCTCGATATAGCGGCCGAGCCAGAACAGGTTGTCAGCGGCGCGGCTCGGCAGGTTTGCCGGGTGGTTGCGCGGCACTCGGCTTTCGCGGGTCAGAAGCGTCGGCGTTGCGACCGGCGTCTTGCTCACCACCCAGACATCGGCGGCGCGGCCGCCGGCCTGCATGGCGATCGCGGCGACATCGTCGGAGGAGCCGATGCGGGCAAAGCCGCCCGGCATCAGCTTCCAGCCATCATCGGTGCGGGCTGCGAAGACGCGCAGCGAGAAGGGGTGCGGCTCCAGCTTGCCGTTTATGAAGGCGGGCGCGGTCGAAAGCTTCACCGCCTCCTGGCCGACAAGCCAAGGTCCGCGTTTTTCAAGCCAGCGGTTCACCGCGCCGGGCCGCCGCTCGCCAAGCCGCTTGCCGGAAAAGGACAGGCCGGAATCGTCGAAGAAGGGCTGGCGCGAATAGGCGGGGCCGATCAGCATCTGGTCGAGATTGGCGGCGACATGGGCGCGCTCGTTCTCCTGCCCGCACCACCATGTCGCGATCGAGGGGATTTTCAGGTCCTCGTTCAGAAGCCTGCGCGATAGAGCCGGCAGGAAGGCGAGCAGCGCGCGGGTTTCGACAATGCCCGAGCCGAGCGCATTGACCATGGTGAGATTGCCGGCGCGGATGGCGCTGACCATGCCGGGCGTCCCGATGCGCGAATGCTGATTGAGTTCCAGCGGATCGGTGAAATCGGCATCGAGCCGCCGCCACAGCACGCTGACGGGCATCGGCCCGGCGACGGTGCGGACCATCAGCCGGTCGTTGACGACGATCAGGTCCTCGCCCTCCAGCAGCGAGATGCCGAGATAGCGGGCGATATAGGCGTGCTCGTAATAGGTTTCGTTGGCGGGGCCGGGGGTCAGCACGCCGAACCGGCCTTCGCCGCCATAGGTTCCCGACTGCAGCGCATCGCGAAACGCGCCGAAGAAGGAGGCGACGCGGCGCACATGCATGTCGCCGTAAATGCCGGAAAAGGCGCGCGATGCGGCGACCCGGTTCTCGAGCGCGAAGCCGGCGCCGGAAGGGGCCTGGGCGCGATCGGAGAGCACCCACCATTTACCTTCGGGCCCGCGCCCGACCTCGAAGGAAATGAAATGCAGGTAATTGCCGCCGGCGGGCGTGACGCCGACGAGCGGGCGCAGGAACTCGCTGTTGGAGGCGACCAGTGCCGGTGGGATAAAGCCTTCCGCCACCAGCCGGTTGTCGCCGTAGAAATCGGCCATCATCGCTTCCAGCAGGTCGGCGCGCTGCTTCAGGCCCTCGGCCAGTTCCTGCCATTCATCATCGTCAATGATCACCGGAATATGGGAGAACGGCCATGCGCGGGTATCGTCCTGGCCGTCATAGGCGCGGTAGAACACGCCGGCGTCGCGCAGATAGCGGTCGGCGCGGGAGAACCGTTCGGCGAGTTCGTCAGTGGTCATGCCGGACAGCGCGTTGACGAAGGGTTGCCAGACCGGGCGCACCTTCCCCTCGGCGTCGACCATTTCGTCGGGGATGCCGGGGAGGGGGGCATAATTGCCGGCGTTCCAGGCGATCGCGGGCTCCGCCTCGCTGTCCTGTTCGACCCTGTGCCGTTCAGCGGAATGCTCCGCTTTCGCCTCTGCCATCTGGCGCGTCCCTGCCGCCCGCGATAATAGGCCGCTTCCCGCTATCGGAAAGCTTCAGCCGCGTTGATAATGTCGATACGGCGGGAGACCTGAGGCTTCCGCCGTCTTGCCGGAGCCTCGCCCCGCCTCGTGGCGCATCGCAGGCGAGACGCGGTCTTGAGATGTTACAATCCGGCCGGCCTTCTGAGATCGAGCGTCAGCGGAAATTCCGGTGACGCGGCCTCGTTGAAAACGGCATAGCCGCCGGCGGTGTGGCCCGAGGCTTCGAACCGCGACAGACGCCGCGCCTCCGCCTCGTTTCCGTTGACCGGAAACGTCTCATAATTGCGCCCGCCGGGATGCGCAACATGATATATGCAACCGCCCACCGATCTTGCGGACCATGTGTCGTAAATGTCAAATGTCAGCGGCGAATTGACCGGCAGGACCGGGTGAAGACCGGAGGCCGGCTGCCACGCCTTGAACCTGACGCCGGCAACTGAAACGCCTGATTTATCGGTGGGTTTGAGCGGCACCTTGCGGCCGTTGCAGGTGACGATGTAGCGCTCAGGGGCATTGCTTTCCAAAAGCACCTGAAGCCGCTCGACCGATGAGTCGACATAGCGCACCGTGCCGCCGGCCGCACCCTGTTCGCCCATCACGTTCCACTGTTCCAGGGCTTGCCTGAGTTCCAGCCGGTTGCCCTCATATTCGACCTCGCCGAAGAAGGGGAAGCGGAACTGAAGCTGCGCCTCGAACCATTCCGGACGGAGTTCAAGCCCGTTTTCCTTCAGGTCCTGCAGCACATCCATGAAATCCTGCCAGATGTAGTGCGGTAGCATGAAGCGGTCGGAAAGGGCGGTGCCCCAGCGCACGAATTTGCCCTCAAGCGGGTTCTTCCAGAACCGCGCCAGAAGGGCACGCACGAGCAATTGTTGCGCAAGGTTCATGCGCGCGTTCGGCGGCATTTCGAAACCGCGGAACTCGACCAGCCCCAACCGTCCGGTCGGGCCGTCCGGCGAAAACAGCTTGTCGATGCAGATCTCGGCGCGGTGGGTGTTGCCGGTCACGTCGATCAGCAGATTGCGGAACAGCCGGTCCACCAGCCATGGCAGCGGCGGCATGACGCCGGCCTGCGGATGGGGGATCTGCGCCATCGCGATCTCGAGCTCGTAAAGCGCATCGTGGCGCGCCTCGTCGATGCGCGGCGCCTGCGAGGTCGGGCCGATGAACAGGCTCGAGAACAGGTAGGAAAGCGAGGGATGGCGCTGCCAGTGCAGCACCACGCTCTTCAGAAGATCGGGGCGGCGCAGGAACGGGCTGTCGCCGGGATTTGCGCCGCCGACCACGACGTGATTGCCGCCGCCGGTGCCGGTGTGGCGGCCGTCGATCATGAACTTGTCGGCGCCGAGCCGGGTCTTGCGTGCTTCCTCGTAAATCGCGGTCGTGGTCTCCACGCATTCCTTCCAGTTCGCGGCCGGATGGATGTTGACCTCGATGACGCCCGGATCGGGCGCGACCCGGATGACGTTGATGCGTTCGTCCTGCGGCGGCGCATAGCCCTCGATATGGATGGGGAGACCCAGCTTTTCGGCGGCCCGCTCGGCGGAGGCAATCAGATCGAGATATTCCTCAAGCGCCGTGGTTGGCGGCATGAACACGCAAAGCCGGCCATCGCGCGGCTCCACCGAGATCGCGGTGCGGACATAGCCGCCGATCGAATGGCCGGGCGTCGGCCGCGCCGCCTGCGGGCTTTCCTCGAACGGAACGAAGCGCGCTTTGGGCAGCGGCCGCCCTTCATCCTGGCGGAAATCGGGAAGCGGATCGCGCCGCACCGACGGGTCCATCGGATTGATGAAAGGATATTGCGATTCCGGAATCCATGCCAACGCATCGAGCGGCAGGCGGAAGCCGATCGGGCTGTCGCCGGGGATCAGGTAGATCCGCCCGCGCCGCGTGGTCCACCGGTCCGAAACCCATTTCAGACCGGAGGCGCGGCCCTGCCAGGCCTGAACCGGCAGCACATAGCCGGTCGGCCGCGTCAGCCCGCGCTCGAAAACCTTGGTGATCCTCGCGCGATCCTCGGCGCTTTTCAGCTTCGAGTTCGAAGGGTCGACATTTTCCGGCAGATTGCCTTCCCGGATCAACCATTCCGCCGGATCCTCGAAGGCGGGGGAGACCATTTCGGGCTCGATGTCGAGCTCGTTGGCGATCGCCTGCAACAGCCTTCCGGCATCGCTTTCGTCGACCTTGGTATCACTCGTTTCCTCGGCCACCAGCGACTGGTTGTTCCAGATCGGGATGCCATCCTTGCGCCAGTAGAGCGAGAAGGTCCAGCGCGGCAGGCTTTCGCCGGGATACCACTTGCCCTGGCCGTAATGCAGGAAGCCGCCGGGGGCGAAGCGCTCACGCAGGCGGCGGATCAACTCGTCGGCAAGCCCGCGCTTGGTGGGGCCGACCGCGCCGGTGTTCCACTCGTCGGATTCGAAATCGTCGATCGACACAAAGGTCGGCTCGCCACCCATGGTGAGCCGCATGTCAGTCTCTTCCAGCAGCTTGTCGACCTTTTCGCCGAGTGCGTTAAGCGCTTCCCAGCTCTCGTCGGAAAACGGCTTGGTGATGCGCGGGTGTTCGGCCACCCGCGAAATCGTCATGTCGAAATCGAACGAGGTCTCGGCCTCGCCGAAATAGCCGCCGGTGATCGGCGCGGCATTGCGGTAATGCGGCGTGGCGGCCAGCGGAATGTGGCTTTCGCCGGTCAGAAGCCCGGAAGTCGCGTCAAGCCCGATCCAGCCGGCGCCGGGCAGGAAAACCTCCGCCCAGGCATGCAGGTCGGTGAAATCGTGATCGGTGCCAGCCGGCCCGTCGAGCGCCTTCAGGTCGGGCTCGAGCTGGATCAGATAGCCGGAGACGAAACGGGCGGCGAGGCCCATATTGCGCAGGATCTGCACCAGCAGCCAGGCCGAGTCGCGGCACGAGCCGGACTTCCGCTCCAGCGTTTCCTCGGTCGTTTGCACGCCGGGCTCCATGCGGATGATGTAGTCGACATCGTGCTGGAGGTTGGCGTTGATGCCGACGATCATGTCGACCGTGCCCTGGCCGGGCGTCAGGTCGAGCTTCTCCATATACGCTTTCAGGCGCGGCCCCATCGGCTCCGGGGTGCGGTAGATCGACAGGTCCTCGCTGATCGCCTCGTCATAAGCGAACGGGTATTTGGTCGCCTGTTCCTCGACGAAGAAGTCGAACGGATTGTAGACCGACATGTCGGCAACCAGATCGACCTCGATCTTGAACTCCGTGACCGGCTCCGGGAACACGAAACGCGCCTGATAATTGCCGTAGGGGTCCTGCTGCAGATTGACGAAGTGGTTGTCCGGCGTGACCTTGAGCGAGTGGCTGATCACCTTGGTCTTGGAATGCGAGGCGGGCTTCAGCCGGATGATCTGCGGCCCGAGATTGACCGGCTTGTCATATTTGTAATGGGTGAGATGGTAGATCGCTGCTTTGATTGACATATGCGTCCTTGCCTGCCTCAGGGCGCGCGACTGCATCCGCCCTTCAGTATTCCCCTGTTCTTTTCGGCGAGTGTGAGCAAAGCACGGGGATAAAGCAAGGCAGTTTACCGGACGCGCCCGAAAATCGCGGCCGGCCGCCCGCCTCAATCCAGCGTCGTGTTGAAGCGGGTGACCGCGACGGTGATGGCGACGAGGGCGATGGCGGCGAGCATGGCGCTGTCGAAGCCGAGCACGGTGATGTCGGCGCCCTTCAGCATGATCGCGCGCACGATCCGCAGATAATGCGTCAAAGGCAGGCATTCGCCGAGATACTGCGCCCATTTCGGCATGCCGTCGAAGGGGAACATGAAGCCGGACAGAAGAATGCTCGGCAGGAAGAACATCATCGACATCTGCACCGCCTGAAGCTGGTTCTTCGCGATCGTCGAGAAGGTGTAGCCGATCGAAAGGTTGGTGACGACGAAGAGCAGGGTCAAGAGCGCCAGCGACCCCGGATCGCCGAGGATCGGGACGTCGAAGATGAACAGGCCCGAGATGATGATCAGCGCCGCCTGGAACGCGCCGACCACGACATAGGGCATGATCTTGCCCATCATGATCTCGATCGGCCGGATCGGCATGGCGAGCAGGTTTTCCATCGTCCCGCGCTCGATCTCGCGGGTGACGGCGAGCGCGGTGAAGATCAGCAGCGTCATCGTCAGGATGGTGCCGAGCAGGCCGGGCACAATGTTGAGCGTCGACTTGCCGGCCGGATTATAGCGGCGGTGCTGGACGATGGTGTAGGGCGGGTCCTGCGGCGCGTCGATGCGGATATGCCTGAGGCCCGCAAGCGAAGTATTGATGACGCCCGACAGCGCGCCGAGCGCGGATGACGCGGCGACCGGGTCGGTGGCGTCGGCTGCGACCAGCAGCGATGGCGACAGGCCGCGGCGCAGGTCGCGCTCGAAGTTCGGCGGGATCTCCACCACGAACAGAACCTCGCCGGATTCCAGCATCCGGTCCATCGCATCGGGCGTGGTCGCCACGCCGGTAATGTCGAAGAAGTCGGTGTTCTGAAGGGAGGCCAGGATGGCGCGCGAGGCGTCGGTGCTCTCGCCCATCATCACTGCCGTCGGCAGGTGGTGCGGGGTCGTATTGATGGCGAAGCCGAACAGCAGGAGCTGCATGATCGGCAGCGTGACCATCATGCCCATGGTCAGCCGGTCGCGGGTCATCTGGATGAATTCCTTGATCGTCATCGCCCAGAAACGCCGGAGCGGCGCGAAGCCTTGTCTCCGTTCAACCGTCATCGAAGTTATCCTTCGATGAACCCATGAGATAGATGAAGGCATCCTCCAGCGTCGTTTCGCTCGGCTTGCAATGCGTGTCCGGGCGATCGCGATAGGGCTGCAAGGCCCGCTCCAGCGCATCGCGGTCGCGGCCGCAGACGTGGAGCGAAGCGCCGAACGGGGCGACCAGGTCGACGCCGTCGGCCTTTTCCAGCTCCGCCTGAAGCTCATGCACATCGGCGCCGGTGATCAGATAGCTCTTGAGGTTCGCCGAGGCGACCACCTCGTCCACCGTGCCCGTCACCATCAGCTTGCCATAGGCCATATAGGCGATCTCGTGGCAGCGTTCTGCCTCGTCCATGTAGTGGGTCGAGACCAGCACCGAGAGGCCCTCGGCGGCCAGCGCGTGGATCTCGGTCCAGAACTCGCGCCGCGCCTTGGGGTCGACGCCGGCGGTCGGCTCGTCGAGCAGCAGCAGGTCCGGATCGGGGAGCGTGCAGGCGCCGAGCGCGAGCCGCTGCTTCCAGCCGCCGGAGAGATTGCCGGCGAGTTGCTTCTCGCGCCCGCCGAGGCCAAGTCGTTCGATCGCGTCGGAAACTCGTTTCTTCGGCTTGTCGAGCCCGTGGATGCGGGCGACGAAATCGAGGTTCTCGCGGATGGTGAGGTCCTGGTAAAGCGAAAACCGCTGGGTCATGTAGCCGACGCGGCGGCGCAGCTTCTCGCCGTCGCGGGTGATGTCGTAGCCGAGGCAGGTGCCCGACCCGCTATCGGGCGTCAGGAGGCCGCAGAGCATGCGGATGGTCGTGGTCTTGCCGGAGCCGTTCGGCCCCAGAAAGCCGTGGATCGCGCCCTTCTTCACGCTCATCGTCAGGTGATCGACCACGGTGCGGCCGCTGAAGCTCTTGGTGAGGTTTTCGACCGAGATGACGTTTTCGTCCGTGTTCATGACCTGCCTTCCAGCGTGACTTCCACGGGCAGGCCGACGGGTAGCGTCGCGGGGTCGGTCGGACGGGCCCTGACCCGGTAGACCATCTTCGCGCGCTCCTCCCGCGAGAAAATCTCGGGCGGCGTGTATTCGGCATCCTCGGCGATGAAGGTGACGGTGGCTTCTCCGGTCTTGCAGCCGTCGCAGGTGAAGCTGATCCGGTCGCCGGTCGCGATCGCCGCGCGGCTCTGCTCAGGCACGAAGAATTCGATGTTGACGTTTTCCGGCGGCAGCAGCGAAACAACCGGCCGCCCGGCGGGCGCCACCTCGCCGACGCGGTAATAGACCTGCTGCACCTTGCCGTTGGCCGGCGCGGCCACGGTCTTCAGCGCGAGCGTGGCCCTGGCATTGGCGAGATTGCCTTCAGCCGCCGCGACCTGTTGCTCGGCCTGCGCGATCTGCTGGTCGCGTTGCGGCAATTTGCCGAGCGCGATCTGGGCGTTGATCTTGTCGAGCGCCGCCTTGGCCTTTGCGTAATTGCTGACCGCGTCATCAAGATTGGCTTCGGTGCCGCTTTGCTGCTTCACCAGCGCCTTCGCGCGGGTGAGGGCCTTCTGGGCGTAGTCGAAGGTAGCTTCCGCTTCGGCGCGCGAGGCTTCGAGCGCCTCAAGCTCCTGCTCCCGGTCCATCGGCGCCTTCGCCAGAGACAGCGCCGCCTTGGCCTTTTCCAGATTGGCGCTGGCGGTTTCCACGGCGGCCCGCTCGCTGTCGGCTTGCAGCGTGAACAGGGTCTGGCCCGCCTCCGTCTGATCGCCTTCGGAAACGGTGAGTTCGGTCAGGCGCGCGGTCGAGGTGGCGCCGACATAGACCATGTCCGCCTCCACCCAGCCGAGCCAGCCCTGATGGGCGTCCGGACGGAAAAACACAAAGCCGGCGGTCGTCGCAAGCGCGAGCGCAACCAGGATGAGGGCGAGCTTTTTCATGGCGTTTCCCTTTCCGGTGATAGGAACAGGTTGTCGAGGCTCACTTCGAAGGCGGTGCGCCGGTCGAATGCGCCAAAGGGGGAGAACAGCATTCCCCAGATCGCCGATATCAGGATCGGCGCCACCACCATTTGCGGCACCTCCAGCACCTTGGCGGAGCGCAGTTCGCCGCGATCATGCGCGATTGTCAGCAGCTTTTGAACCAGTTGCATGCCGGGGCGGATCAGGTTGGCGTGGTAATAGGCGGCGACGTCGGGAAAGTTCGGCATTTCGGTGATCATCAGGCGCAAAAGGTCGGCGCGTTGGGTATCCAGAACCTCGGATTCCACAAGTGCATAGAAGGCCGAGAGGGCCTTGCGCGGAGACTGCGGTGAGGCTTCCAGGATACCTGTGCCGTGCGCGATCAGCGGCGTGAGATCATCGCTGATCAGCGACTTGAACAGGCTCTCCTTGTCGGGAAAGTAGAGATAGACCGTGCCCTTGCCGATCCCCGCGGCCTTGGCGATGTCCTCGATCCGGGCGCTGGCAAACCCTTTCGCGGCAAAAGTCGAGAGTGCGGCATCAAGGATGATCCGTCGCCGTTCCTCCTGGCTTGTGCGCCGCGCAGCGCCCTGATGATCGACCATATTTTGCCCTCTAATTATGACTGACCAGTCAGTCATAACAACGATCCGATGATTATGCAATCGGGGAAACCGAGCAGGGGCAACAGATTCTGATCTATATTGCGATCCCGGAATTGCGCGCGTTTGCCGGCGCGCGTTCCGCTTTTCGTCGGGCGGGGCGGCCGGAGGACTATTCCGCGGCCGCCAGCGGATCGTCACCGTCGGCGCCGAAACCGCCGGCAGGGCCGCCTTTGGCTGGCGGCGCGAGGGTGCAGTCCAGCAGTTTCTTCAACAGAAAGGGCGGTTTTCGGTCAACCAGCACGGCAAGCGCATTGCCAACGCTTGCGATCTCGCGTTCGGTTTCGCCGGGATCGGCTCTCTGGTTGCGGGCGGGCAGGCGGATCAGGGCATTGATCCAGTCTCCTTCCGCGACCGCAAGGCCGCCACCGGCCTTGATGACGGCATTGGCGGCCACCGCCATATCCTGCTCGCTTCTGCCGAACACCGTCATGCCGCCATCTTCGTGGGCGATGGCGAGCGCGCCGCGCCAGCGGCCGAGGCCGGAAGCGCCGCAAAGTTCAACAAGCGTGCGGTCATCGGCGATCCTTGCCATCAGCGTCAGGCCCTCTGGCAGCGCTGCCGGCGCGCCGGAAAGGGCAAGGACATCGCAGCGCGCGGCGCGCGGACCGCTGAAATCGATCATCGAGAGCGGCCGGCCGGACGGAACCGCAAACAGGCTTTCCGCGATGAAGCGCGGGGCCGCCTGCGTTTTGATGCTCTGGCTTCGAAAGCGATAGACGTGCATTGGGATCAGTCCCGGTGAGATCGAAAGTGAGCACACAACTTTTCGAAGGACGAAAGGTTCCGCGAATCATCTGCTGTTTCGTCAGCGCTATAGCGCGGCCCAATGTCAAACGCACGACGGGAACCGCGAAGCCCGGTGCCGGCCCCTCCAGGCTTGCAAGCCGGTGCAAAAGGGGCTAGGCCCCAACGGTATCGATCGAAGCCCTGCGGGTGCGCTTTGCAGGAGCGTCGACAAGCAAGAAAATTTTAGCAGGAAATACCCCCATGGATCGCCGTACATTCTTCAAGAAGGCTGGTGTCGCTTCGGCCGGCGCCCTTGCCCCGGCCGCGCTCGCCGCGCCCGCAATCGCCCAGGAAAACCCGAAGCTGAGCTGGCGCCTGTCGTCGGCCTTTCCGAAATCGCTCGACATTCTCTATTCCGGCGCGACCGGCATTGCCGAGCGCGTCAGCGCGGCGACCGACGGCAATTTCGAAATCCAGGTCTATGCCGGCGGCGAGATCGTCCCCCCGCTGCAGGTGCTGGATGCCGTGCGCGACGGCACGATCGAAATGTGCCACACGCCGTCCTATTACTATATCGGCCAGGACATGACCTATGGTCTCGGCACCGCCGTGCCCTTCGGCATGAATGCGCGCCTGAAGAATGCCTGGCTCTATCAGGGCGGCGGCAACGAGTTGTTCAACGACTTCTTCGCCGAAAAGGGCGTCTGGGGCCATCCGGCCGGCAATACCGGCGCGCAGATGGGTGGTTGGTTCTCCAAGGAGATCAACTCGGTCGAGGATCTCAAGGGCCTCAAGATGCGCATTGCCGGCCTCGCGGGCCAGGTCATGGCCAAGCTCGGCGTGACCCCGCAGCAGATCGCCGCCGGCGACGTCTACTCGGCGCTGGAGCGCGGCACCATCGACGCCAGCGAATTCGTCGGCCCCTATGACGATCTGGCGCTCGGCCTCGTCAAGGTCGCGAAATACTACTACTACCCGGCATGGTGGGAAGGCGGCCCGGTCATCCACGCCTTCTCCAATCTCGACAAGTTCAACGAACTGCCGGCAAGCTACCAGCAGATCCTGACGGACGCCTGCGACGCGGTGAACCTCGACATGCTCGCCCGCTATGATGCCGGCAACCCGAAGGCGCTGCGCCAGCTCGTTGCCGATGGCGCCGTGCTGAAGCCGTTCAGCGAAGAGATTCTCGACGCCTGCTACGCGGCCTCGCAGGAAACCTTCGCCGAGATTTCTGCCGAAAATGAATGGTTCAAAACCATTTACGACAGCCAGCAGGAGTTCAAGAAGGACGCCTATCTCTGGATGCAGCTCGCCGAATTCTCCTTCGACAAGTATATGATGGTCCAGCAGCGCAAGGGCAATCTCTAAAGATTGCCGGGTCCAGAGACCTGATTCCGAACGGCCCGGGAGAAATCCCGGGCCTTTTTGCATGCGATTGACGCTGCGCGCGGGAGGCCGTAAGTCGTTTATCGCAGTGCGAAAAGGAAAGGTCTTGGGAACAGTGACGGATCGGATTGTAATTGTCGGCGGCGGCCAGGGCGGGTTTGCGGTTGCCGCGAAATTGCGGGCGCTGAAGGATGAACGGGACATCACGATCGTCGGCGCGGAGCAGGTTCCGCCCTATCAACGACCGCCTCTGTCCAAGAAATACCTTCTCGGCGAGATGAGTTTCGACCGCCTGCTGTTTCGCCCCGAAAGCTGGTACGGCGAAAATGCGATCGACCTGCGGCTGGCAAGCTTCGTGGAGCGCATTGACCGCGACGCCAGGCAGGTGCTGCTGCAGGATGGCTCGACCATCGAATACGGCACGCTGGTGCTGGCCACCGGAGCGACGCCGCGCGTGCTGCCGAAGGCGATCGGCGGCGATCTCGACGGCGTCTACGTGATGCGCGACAAGCGCGATGCCGACCGGCTTGCCGAGGCGATGCGCCCCGGCGCCAGGCTTCTGGTTGTCGGCGGCGGCTATGTCGGGCTCGAGGCTGCGGCCGTCGCCCGCAAATTCGATGTCGATGTCACCGTGATCGAGATGGCGGACCGGATATTGAAGCGGGTGGCCGCGCCAGAAACCGCCGATATCATGCGCGCCGTCCATCTGGCGCACGGGGTCCATATTCGTGAAAACTGCGGCCTTACCCGCCTTGAGGGCGAAAACGGCCATGTCGTCCGCGCGGTGCTTGCGGATGGCACCACGCTGGACGTCGACATGGTCGTCGTCGGCATCGGTGTTGCGCCGAACGATCAACTGGCGAAGGATGCCGGTCTTGCGGTCGGAAACGGCATCGTCGTCGACGAATTCGGACGGACCTCGGATCCTTCGATCTTCGCCGTCGGCGACTGCACCGAACTGCCGTTCGATGGCGAGCGCATCCGGCTCGAATCCGTTCCCAACGCCGTCGATCAGGGCGACGCGGTGGCCGCCGTGATCGCGGGGTCGGACGAGCCTTACGTGCCGGAGCCCTGGTTCTGGTCCGATCAATATGATGTCAAGCTGCAGATTGCAGGCTATAATGGCGGTTATGACCATACCGTGGTGCGCCAGGGCGCGCGGGAGGGGGCAGCCTCGGTCTGGTATTTCCGGGGCGACAGGCTTCTGGCGGTCGATGCCGTCAACGATGCGAGGGCCTATGTCTGCGCCAAGAAACTGCTGGCGGCCGGCAGCAATCCGTCGCCGGACGTCATCGCCGATCCCGCGACCGATCTGAAGGCGCTTGCCGCGCAGTGACGGTGTCAGGCCGAACGGCGGAACCTCGTCATATTACGTATTTGTATTTGCTGAAATCATGTGCAAAGTAAAATTAGTGGTTCGTGAAATGCAACCTGATAACAATAACAATGGGATGCGTTCGCGATAGAGCAGGGGAACGGGGAATTGTCTTTACGGGTAAGAGGCGGACCGAGAGCGCGCACGACATTGAGTGACGTCGCTCGTATTGCCGGCGTAAGTCCGATCACGGTGTCGCGTGCGCTGAGAGAGCCGCACAAGGTCAGCGACAAGCTGCGCGAACAGATACTCGAAGTCATCGAGGATATCGGCTATGTGCCGAATTTCGCGGCGCGCGCGCTGGCAAGCCGCCACAGCGGAACGGTCGCCGTTCTGGCGCCGATCCTGGAAATGAGCGGCTTCTTCCATGCCGCCCACGGGATCGAGGACAGGTTCCATTCAAGCGACGTCACCACGCAGTTCGCCAATATCGGGCTTGATGCCGCTGAAGAAGCCAAGCTGATCAACCTGTTCGTCGCGCAGAATCCGGCGGGCATCATCCTCGAAAGCGTTGCCGAATTTCCGGTCAACAAGCCGCTGATCACCGAACTTGGCTGCCCGGTCGTGCAGATGATGGATACCAGCATCACGCCGCTGGACATGGGGGTGGGCATTCGCAATCGCGCAGCCGCCAAGGCGGCGGTCGAGCATCTTCTTTCCAAGGGCTATCGCCGGATCGCTCTTCTGGGCGGCGGCAAGGATATCCGCTCGCGCCGCCGGTTCGAGGGCTATCAGGATGCGCTTGCCGAGGCCGGGCTCTATGATCCGGACTATGTTTTCGAGGCGAGCGGCAGCAGTCCGCTGGAACAGGGCATGAAGCTCGTTTTCGATCTCGGCAAGCGTCTACCGCAGATCGATGCGGTGTTCTGCCATAATGACCGGCTGGCGCTCGGCGTCTATTTCGGCGCGCAGCAGATCGGCCTCAAGGTGCCGGAGGATCTCGGCATTTGCGGATATAACGGCGTCGACTTCGCCGATGTGGAAGAGTCGCCGCTGACCTCGGTCTACGTGCCGCTCTACGATATGGGCTACAAGGCCGCCGAGATGATCATGCGCTACCTGAGCGAGGGCGAGCGCCCGAAGAAGGCGGTGGAACTGCCGTTCGAGATCATCGAGGGCGCTTCCACGCGGCGATAGAGCCCTTCAGGCTTAAATGGAATCCGTTCTGTTTGCCCAAACCGGTCATTCCACGCGAAGAAGCTCGCGCGGCATAGCCATAGCTATGTTGAAGGGCTTCGACAAAGTGGAGGGCCGGTTTCGGCAAACCCGAAGGGCGGCATGAATTTGTGCCATTACCGGCGGTCTTCGGCTTGGACATAGCGACGGCTATGCCCTGCGCCAAAGCCCTTGGTCCTGGCACAAATTCCTTGCCGCAGAACGCTTCCATTTAAGCCTGAAGGGCTCTAGCTCGCCGCCTTGGCGACATGCAGGCCGCATTCGCGCTTGGCGTCGTTTTCCCACCACCACCGTCCGGCGCGCTCCGGTTCGCCGGGCTTGATCGCGCGGGTGCAAGGCTCGCAGCCGATCGAAGGATAGCCGCGGGCGTGAAGCGGATTGATCGGGATGGCGTGACGCTCGACATGGGCGCGGATAACCTCAAGGTTCCAGTCGGCCAACGGATTGATCTTGATGAGGCCGCGGGCGGCATCCGCCTCGGCATAGGGCGTGGTCGCGCGGTTGCCGGACTGGCCGCGGCGCAAACCGGTGATCCAGTAGGCCGCGCCATCCAGGGCCCGGGCCAGCGGCTCGAGCTTTCGCACCTGACAGCAGGCGTGGCGGGCCTCGACGCTTTCGTAAAACCCGTTGCGGCCATAGGTTTTGACATAATCATCGACCGCGGCGGTCTCGGGCCGGAAACGCTCGATGCGGATTCCGTAGCGCGTTTCCGTCTCGGTGATCAGCGCTTCGGTTTCGGGAAAAAGCCGGCCGGTATCGAGCGTGACGATCCGGATATCGAGGTCGCCGGCGGCGATTGCGGCGGTGATCACCTGGTCCTCGATGCCGAGGCTGGTGGTGAAGACCGCCGGCCTGCCGCTATCGGCGGTCAGCCGTAACCGCCCGACCAGGTCGAGCCCACCGAGTGTCTTGTCCAATTCCGCGACTGTATTGCTGTTCGTCATAACGCTCGCCTCTTCGAATTTCCGGCGCAGTGTGACGGCTATCATTGCGTGGGACGAGGAACCCGATTTCCGAAATGCCGGCAGGGGAGGCAAAAGCTTGGCGTTTCATCCGGGATTGGTAGAACGCCGGCGCTTCTGCCCTGGTCAGACGCCGCCCTTTTCGTCGTAGCGGCGGGTTTCCTCGCGCATTTCGCCGATCGAGGCGCGGTCATACTCGTCAACCTCGCGGTTGCGGGCGCGCTGGAACTTGATGCTGTCGGCGAGATAGGCGCGTGACAGGCCGTGATAGAGCGGCTCGCGCGAGATCAGCCGCGAGGCGATGTAGCCCAGCATCGAGGTCGCCATCAGCGTGATGATGCCGTCGTGGTTGTCGGTCATTTCCAGGATGATGACGAAGGCCGTCATCGGCGACTGCACCACGCCCGCGAAATAGCCCGCCATGCCGAGGATCGCGCCAAGCCCGATGCTGACGCCGAGCACATCGGCAATCGTGGAGCCGAAGGCAGCGCCCACCGACAGCGACGGGGCGAACAGACCGCCCGGAATGCCCGAAGCCATCGACAGGAAGGTGGCTGCCAGCTTGCCGATGAAGAAGACGGGGCTGATCGAGCCGCCCTCAATCACGGTCCGCGCCTGTTCGTAGCCCGTGCCGAAGGTTGCGCCGCCAAAGACGATGCCGATGATGGCCACGGCAAGGCCGCAGGCGCCGGCAAACAGCGCCATGCGCTGGATTGGCGCCGCCTGTGCCCAGCGCTTGATTCTCCGCGCCGCCTTCAGCGAGTAAAGCGAGAACAGCGCGCCCAGAAGGCCGCCGCCAATGCCGCAGACGAACACGGCAACCCATTCCTCCGGCTTGACGGCGATGGCGGAGGCGTGGCCGAAATAGGTATAATTGCCGGCGAGCCCGATCGCGGCGAGGCCGGACAGGATGATGGCCGAGACCACCAGCCCGTTGGCGCGCGATTCATAGGCGCGGCTCATCTCCTCGATGGCGAATACGATGCCGGCGAGCGGCGTGTTGAACGCCGCCGAAATGCCGGCCGCCGAGCCCGCGACGATCAGCCCCCGGGTCTGGATCATCTTCCCCCAGCGCGCCGTCTGGATCATGATCGAGGCGCCGACCTGCGCGGTCGGTCCCTCGCGGCCGATCGAGGCGCCGCAGAACAGGCCGATGATGGTGATCAACACCTTGCCGGTGGCGACCCTGAGATTGAGCAGCCTGTGCTGGCTTTCGACATCATGCAGATGGCGCGCGGCAATCGCCTGTGGAATGCCGGAGCCCTGCGTGTTCGGGAACCAGCGCGTTGAAAGATAGGAGCACAGCATGAAGCCGAGCGGGGTGAGCACCAGCGGCAGAAATGGCGACCAGGCGCTCGACTGCCGCATCGTCTCGAACAAGTGGTAGGCATGGTCGGAAGCGCGCGCGAACCCGACGCTCACCACCCCGATCATCACCGCGCCGATCCAGAACACCAGCCGCGGCTGCCAGATCCGCCATGACCCCCACATCACCCTTGTGCGGCGGACCATTTTGACGTTCTTGTAATAGGGGCGCATGGCTCGGCTTTCGCGGCAATGTCAGTGTTTCGGCAGTCCGCGGCCCGGCGGCATAAGGCATCAGGATACGGGGTGAAGCTGACCCGTTATCCTCTTGACCTTGAAGGATTTCAAGGCTCTTTCCGGCAAAAAGAATTGATCATTCGCACTTTATGTTACCGCGCGTCCGAAGCGTGATCGGGCTTTGCCCGGCCCGGCGGATTGCGGGTAAACATGGCGCGTCGCCGCCCCGCCCTCATTGCGCGATCGGCAGCCGTCCGGTGTGCGGCGCTCTGCTGAGCGAAGAACAGTTGCTTATCATATCCTTCCTCACTATCGTCTCGACAATATTTGTATTTCTTGGAAGGGGATATCCAATGACGATTCTTGAGCAGCAAGAGCTGAATGCCGACAAGGCGAGGGGACGCTGGGGATGGGTGCTGGCCTTCGGCGTGTTGCTGATCGTCCTGAGCCTCATCCTGCTTGGCAATCTGGTGGTTGCCACCGTGGCCTCGGTGGTGTTCTTCGGCGCAATGCTGATCGTTGCCGGCGTGATCCACCTGTCGCAGCTTTTCTATAATCGGCGGACAGGGCATGTCGCCTTCTGGCTGATTTCCGGACTGCTTTACGTGCTGGCCGGCATTTTCGTGATGCGCAATCCGATGCTCGCCTCCGGCGTGTTTACCATCATGGTCGGCATTTCGCTGGCGATTGCCGGCGGTTTCCGCATCTATCTCGGCATGACCATGCGTCCGGTCAAAGGCTGGGGCTGGATGATCTTCTCGGGCCTGGTGCTGATCCTCGCTGCGGTGCTGATCGCCTCCAACTTCCCGCAGAACAGCCTGTGGCTGCTCGGCCTGTTCGTGGCCGCCGACTTCCTGGTCTACGGCTTTTCTCTGGTGGTGTTCGCGCTGGCGCTGAAGCCGCGCAAGGAAGCGTGAACGGCTGAGATGGCTTTGGACGGAAAAATGCGCCACGTCGCGCTCGGCGGTTTCGGCGCGCCTGACGTCATGTCGATCGCATCCGGTCCGCGTCCGACGCCGGGGCCCGGCGAAGTGCTGGTCAAGGTGGCGGCTGCGGGCGTCAACCGCCCGGATGTCGCCCAACGGCAGGGTAATTACCCCCCGCCGCCTGGCGCGAGCCCCATTCTTGGCCTCGAAGTGGCGGGAACGGTGGCGGCGCTTGGCGAAGGGGTGACCGGTTTTGCGGTTGGCGATCGGGTTTGCGGGCTTGCCAATGGCGGCGGCTATGCCGAGTTCTGCATCCTGCCCGAAGGTCAGGTGCTGCCGGTGCCGGACGGCATCGACGATGTCAGCGCCGCCGGTCTGCCCGAAACCTTCTTCACCGTATGGGCCAACCTGTTCATGATGGCAGGGCTTGAGAAGGGAAAGAGCGTCCTGATCCATGGCGGCACCAGCGGGATCGGCACGACGGCGATCCAGCTTGCAAAGGCGTTCGGGGCGTCGACGATCTTCACCACCGCTGGTTCGGCCGACAAATGCGCGGCGGCGGAGCGGCTTGGCGCCGATGTCGCGATCAATTACCGCGAGCAGGATTTCTCCGAGGTGATCAAGGAGAAGATTGGCGGCGTCGATATCATCCTCGACATTATCGGCGGCGCCTATTTCCAGCGCAATCTTTCGGCGCTCGCCAAGGATGGTTGCCTTTCGATCATCGCCTTTCTCGGCGGCCCCAAGGTGGAAAACGCCAATCTCATGCCGATCATGCTCAAGCGCCTCAAGGTGACGGGCTCGACCATGCGCCCGCGCACCGATGCGGAGAAGCGCGAGATCCGCGACGAATTGCTGGAAAAGGTCTGGCCGCTTATTGCCGCGGGCAAGGTCAAGCCGGTCATCGACCGGGTGTTTGCCTTCGAGGATGTCGTGGAAGCCCACCGGCGCATGGAGGGTGGGGACCACATCGGCAAGATCGTTCTCACATTCGATTGACGGGATAGAGGCATGACCAACCCGGTTCTGGTGGAAGTCACCCGCGGCGATGTCGTTGAAAGTCGCCACCGCGGCATGATCGCCGTGGTCGATGGCGGGGGCGCGGTTGCCTATGCGGCAGGCGATATCGAGGCGGCGGTGTTTCCGCGCTCGGCCTGCAAGGCGATCCAGGCGCTGCCTTTTGTCGAAAGCGGGGCGGCGGATGCCTTCGGTTTCGGCGACAGGGAGATCGCGTTTTCGGCCTCGTCCCATTCGGGCGAGGATGGCCATGTCGAGCTCGCCGGGCAGATGCTCGCAAGGGCGGGGCGCGGCGTCGACGATCTCGAATGCGGGGCGCACTGGTCGTCTCAGCAAAAGGTGCTGATCCACCAGGCCCGCACCCGCGAAAAGCCGGACGCGCTCTGCAACAATTGCTCGGGCAAGCATTCCGGCTTCATCTGCGCCTGCGTGCATCAGGACATCGACCCCAAGGGCTATTCCGGCTACGACCATCCGCTGCAGGCCGACATCCGTGCGGCGATGGAGGATGTCACCGGCGCGCCGGTCGGCCGCGATCTCTGCGGCATCGACGGCTGCAATATCCCGACCTATGCGGTGCCGCTGAAGGCGCTGGCGCAAGGCTTCGCAAAGCTTGCGACCGGGGAGGGGCTGTCGCCCGCGCGGGCCAAGGCGGGACGCCGCATCCTGTCGGCCTGCATGGCCGAGCCCTGGTATGTGGCCGGCACAAAACGCGCCTGTACCGAACTGATGTCGCTTTCGCCCGGGAAAATCTTCGCCAAGACCGGCGCGGAAGGCGTGTTCTGCGCGGTGCTGCCGGAAAAAGGCCTCGGCATCGCGCTCAAATGCGAGGACGGGACGACGCGCGCCGCAGAAGCGATGGTGGCCGCCGTGCTCGCGCGTTTCATCGATGACGCGGCGATTGCGGCCAAACTTTCGGATATGGCCACGACGACGCTGAGGAACTGGAACGGAACCGAGGTCGGCGCGGTTCGCGCGGTTCTGCCGGCGTAGTCTTAATCGGCTGGCGCAAGCAGCCGCTTGCGCAATGCGTTCAACTCGGAAAGCAGCGACTGCGCCTGATCGAGGCTGCATCCGGTCTTCAGCGCGATCGCCGCGGCGACATTGCGGGCCTTGCCACGCGCGGTGCGGCCTTTCTCGGTCAGCGCCACCTCGACGCGCCGTTCATCCTCGCGTCCGCGCTTGCGCATGATATAGCCGGCAGCTTCGAGCCTTTTCAGAAGCGGCGACAATGTCCCGGAATCGAGCCCCAGCCGTCTTCCCAGCTCGTTGACGGTGACCGGCCTGCCCTCCCACAGCACCATCATTGCGAGATATTGCGGATAGGTCAGGCCGAGTTCCGCAAGCAGCGGCTTGTAGGCGCGCTGGAAGGCGTGCTCGGTCGCATAGACGGCAAAACAGAGCTGGTTGTCGAGATTGAGCAGCGGCTCGTGAGCGTCGTTTTCAAGGTGTTCCATGCTGAGAATATAGCGGGTAAGCGAGGCTTTTGTAAATATATATTGTGAACAATATAATTGTGCACTATATTATAACCGTGCGATGAACGCGGAACCGAAACCCGCGCTCGCGCGTCGTTTCGATAGGTTCCACTGAATGCGCCATCGGCGCGAAGGAGAACGAAGATGATCAAGACACTGTACACCACCAAGGCCACCTCCACCGGCGGCCGCGAAGGCACCGCCCGCACCGAGGATGGCTCGTTCGAGGTGAAGCTCACCCCGCCGAAGGAAATGGGCGGCCCTGGCGGCGAGGGGGCCAATCCAGAGCAGCTTTTCGCCGCAGGCTATTCCGCCTGCTTCACCTCCGCGCTGTTCAACGTTGCCGGCAAGAAAAAGGTGAAGCTGCCGTCCGAAACGCGGGTCACGGCCACCGTCGGCGTCGGTCCGCGCGATGATGGCGAAGGCTTCGGCATCGAGGTTTCGCTCTCGGTTGCCATCCCCGGCATGGACCGCGCGGAGGCCGAAGAACTGGTTCATGCAGCCCACATCGTCTGCCCCTACAGCCATGCGCTGCGGGTCAACTACGAAGTGCCGGTTTCTGTCACGGAATAGGGCGACTTCATCGCAAACGAGGGCGTCGGGCGCGATAGCGCCTGGCGCCTGTTCTGTTTCTTTCTACGCCGCGCGACCGGCGCGGAAATTCCGCTTGACGTTGACCTTCGGTCCGTCTTGATTGTCGCCACACGATCCGCCGCCGCCCGAAACGCGCAAAAGCGGATGGCCGAAGGAGAATGACATGGCTGCAATCGACACCACCCCCGCTTTTGAAACCTGGACCTATGTCGATGGCGAGTGGCTTCCCGGCAATCCGCCGCTGATCGGCCCGACATCGCATGCGATGTGGCTCGGTTCCACCGTCTTCGACGGCGCGCGCTATTTCGAGGGCATGGCGCCTGATCTGGACGAGCACTGCAAGCGCATCAACCGCTCCGCCCGCGCGCTCGGCCTGCAGCCGACCAAGACCTCGGAGGAAGTCGAGGCGCTGGTCTGGGAAGGGCTGACGAAGTTCAAGGGCGCTGAAGCGGTCTATATCAAGCCGATGTACTGGGCCGAACATGGCCTTGACGGGCTCGTGCCCGCCGATCCGGCGTCCACGCGTTTTGCACTCTGCCTGTTCGAAACGCCGATGCGATCCACGGTGCCGGTTCGCTTGACGGTCTCGCCCTACCGCCGCCCTTCGCCGGAAGTGGCCATGACCCACGCCAAGACCGGCAGCCTCTACCCCAATTCCGGCCGGATGATGCTGGAGGCGCGCGCCCGCGGTTTCGACAATGCGCTGGCGCTCGATATGCTCGGCAATGTCGCCGAGACGGCGTCGGCCAATATCTTTCTGGTCAAGGACGGCATCCCGATGACGCCGGCGGAAAACGGCTGCTTCCTCGCGGGCATCACCCGCAAGCGCATCCTCAAGCTTTTCCGCGACAACGGCATCGCCGCGAAGGAGAAGACGCTGACCGTCAAGAATTTCCTGGAGGCCGACGAACTGTTCCTCACCGGCAATTACAACAAGGTCGTGCCGGTGATCAAACTCGACGACCGCGATTTCGAACCCGGCCCGATGGCGAAACAGGCGATGACGCTCTACATGGACTGGGCGCGATCGACCTGCAAATAGGGGCCAGCAGCATTTTCGGATTGACAAGGCGCGCGTTTGAGCGCATTGGATTTTCCATGATCAAGACCGTGACCCACAATCATATGTATTTTTGGCTGTTCCAATAGGAGCGGCCGATTGATCATGTTCATCACCGGCCGCCTGGGGGCGGCAAGGTGTTGAAAGAAAACGTCCCCCACGGCGGCAGAATTCGAAGGCCAAGGGACGATAAAATGACTGACGATCAAGACAAAATCGCTCTGGAACGACCAGCCCTGATGACCATCAGGAAGGCTGTCGAATCCGATATTCCGCAACTGCTCGAGATGATCGGGCTGCTCGCTGCCTTTCACGACGATCCGTCGGAAATGACGGCGGAGAGCCTCAAGCGCGACCTGTTCGGCGCAACGCCGTGGGTAACCGCGCTGGTGGCCGATGCCGGCGCACAGCTTCTCGGCTACGCGCTTTTGACGCCGCTCTACCGCGCCCAGCAGGGCCGGCGCGGCATGGATCTGCATCATCTGTTCGTGCGCGACGGTCACCGCAACCACGGCGTCGGCCAGCACCTGATCGCCCGCGCCCGCGACTTCGCGAAGGCCGCCGGCTGCACCTACATGTCGGTCAGCGCGGCCACCGGCAATTTCGGCGCTCATCGATTCTATCAGCAGATGGATTTCGTCGCGCGCCCGGTGACCGGCATGCGTTACATGCAGTCTCTGGCGGAGTGAGCCCGCAGTCTATTGCGTGGGCACGGCCTTCAGATAGGCGGCGATGGCTTCGAGGTCGGAACGCGGCAGATGCGACAGGTTCTCCTGCACATCGACCATCGAGCCGCCGGCGGTATCGAATTCCGGCGTGAAGCCGGTTTCGAGATAGTCGGCGATCTCCGCCGCCGTCCAGTTGCCGATGCTCTTGGAGCCCGGGGTGATGTCCGGGATCGTCCCTTCGCCGTCGGGGTTCGGCCCGCCGGCGAGCCACTTGTCATATTCAAGCCCGCCGAGCGCGTTGCGCGGCGTGTGGCACTCGCCGCAATGGCCCGGCCCCTCGACCAGATACTGGCCGCGCATGATTTCGGGCGAGGCGTCGGTGAACTGCACCCGCGGTTCGTTGACGAAGAACAGCTGTTTCCAGAATGATAGCCCCAGCCGGACATTGAACGGGAAGTCGACATCATGCGGCTTGCTGGGCGTATCGCTCGGCGGCAGCGTCATGATGTAGCCGTGGAGGTCCTTCACGTCCTGATCCTTCATCCGCACATAGGAGGTGTAGGGCAGGGAGGGGTAGAGATTGCGCCCGTGCGGGCCGACGCCCTTCTTCACCGCGTTGGCGAAGTCCATGAGCGACCAGTCGCCGATGCCTTCCTGCTTGTCGGGCGAAATGTTGGGGGCATAGAAGGTTCCGAAATCGCTCTCGATCGGGTGACCGCCGGACAGGACAAGTTTCTCCTCGCCGGCCGCTCCTGGTGCTGCATGGCAGCCGGCGCACTGGCCGGCCCAGAACATTTTCGCGCCATTATGCGGATCGGCGGCCTGCAGGTCCTGATAGTCCGCCGGGTCGAGTTTCGGTGGGGTGAAGGCAACCACGAAAGCCGCCCCCATGAACAGAGCGGCGACAGCCAGTACGATGATCGTCAGCTTTTTCACGCCGGGTCTCCCTGTTCCCGAATTTCAAGAGAAAATCGCAGTTCCGGGCGAACTGGGAACCGCTCCAACGCCCGGAACTGCGACAAGATAGTGAGAGGGCTCTACTTGTCGACGCGGTAGAGCTTGTGGCAGGCCGCGCAATTGGCCCCCAGCGTCTTCATCGCGGCTCCGACGGCGGCCTGATCGGCGGGCAGATCGGCCAGCAGGGCATCGGCGTCATCGGCGAGCTTTTGCGCATGAGCCTCGAAGTCGTCCATGTTTTCCCAGATCGCCGGGCTAGCCTCGGTGCCGTTTCCGGATTTCGAATCAGGCGGGAAATGGGTCGGGAAGTCGGTGATTTTGGTGGAGATATCGGTAAGCGCGCCCTGAACCACGATCGGGTCATAGGCGTTCTCGCCCTTGGCGATGGCGCCGAGCTGGCCCATGGCCTTGCCGATCGCCTTCATGTCGTCCTGGCGCAGCATCTGCGGTGCATCCTGGGCAACCGCAAAGCCGGCGCTGAGACAGAGCGCGACAGCGCCGGCGATCATAAATCCGTTTTTCATCCAAAGCCTCCTTCGTTGCTCAGGCCGCAGTATACGCAGCCTCTGTTTGGAAGCTAGGGGCAGGATTAACGTAGGGAAGATGAACGGCGGCTGACTGCGGGGTGGACGGCATCACGTTTTGGTGACTTCGCCCCACAATTGATGGAAATGATGTGTTGGCCCGTGGCCGGAGCCGACATGGAGGCTGTCGGCCGCCGCGATCGCGCCGGCGACATAGCGCTTGGCGTTCGCCACCGCCTCGGAAAGGGGCGCGCCCTTGCCGATCTCGGCCGCGATCGCGCTTGAAAGCGTGCAGCCGGTGCCGTGGGTGCTGGCGGTGTCGATGCGTGCGCCCTCCAGCCATTCATGGCCGTTGGCAGTGACCAGCAGGTCCGGGCTTTCCGCCCCCTCCAGATGGCCGCCCTTCAACAGCACCGCCTGCGCGCCGAGGCCTCTCAGCGCGGTTGCCTGCTCGATCATCTGATCGCGGGTGGTGGCGGTCTCGGCATCGAGCAGGGCGGCGGCTTCCGGCAGGTTGGGCGTCAGCACGGCGGCAAGTGGTATAAGGTGCTCCTTCAGCGCCTCGATAGCATCCTCCGGCAGCAGCCGGTGGCCGCCCTTGGCGACCATCACCGGATCGAGCACGACCGGAACCTCCACATGGTGGCGCAGGCTGTCGGCGATGGTGACGGCGATATTGGCATTGACCACCATGCCGATCTTGATCGCGTCGACCTTTACGTCATCGAAGATCGCGGCGATCTGCTCGGCGACGAAGGCCGAGGGCACCTCGTGCACGCCGGTGACGCCGCGGGTGTTCTGCGCCGTCAAGCCCGTCATCGCCGCCATGCCATAGGTGCCGAGCGCCGAAAAGGTCTTGAGGTCGGCCTGGATGCCGGCGCCGCCCGAGGGGTCGGAACCGGCGATCGAGAGAATGTTTGCGATCATTGCTTCGCCTTCCGGATGGCTTCGGCAAGGTCCGCCGTCGCCTGATATGGATCGGGCTGGCCGCAAATGGCCGAAACGACGGCGACTCCGTCGGCCCCGCTTTCGAATGTGGCCGCCACATGCTCCCCTTTCAACCCGCCAATGGCGACGATCGGCAAGCGGCAGAGGTCGATCATCTCGCGAAGCCCGTGAAAACCGACGGGAAGCGCGTGGTCGGGCTTGGTTCCGGTCGCGAAGATCGGGCCGGCGCCGATATAGTCGATGCCGGTGGGATCAAAGGCGCGCGCGACATCGAGGCCGTTGACGGAAACACCGAGAAGCTTCTCCTCGCCGATCAGATGTCGCACCTCCTCGGGATGCGCATCCTCCTGGCCGACATGAACGCCATCGGCATCGATGGCGATCGCGGCCTCGACGTCGTCATTGACGATCAGCCGGACGGGCGTGCCGGCCGTCACCTGTTTCAGGGCGAGCCCCATGTCGATGCGCTCGCGCGTCGAGGCGTGTTTCATGCGAAGCTGGACGATCGTCGCCCCGCCGGCGATGGCATCCCGCGTGGTGGCGACCATGCCGTAGTCGCCGCAAAGCTTCGGGTCGAGGACGAGATAAAGGGAAAGGTCGAAATTCATGGCCATTCGATCTCCGCTTCGCTGGCAAGGGTTTGGGGCGTGACGGCCGCAAGCGCGTCGAGGAAATGGACCTGGAACGAGCCCGGACCTTCCGCCCGTCCATGCGCGCGGCTGCCGGCGACGCCATAATGGGCAAGCGCTGCAACGGTCGCTTCGAAGGCATCCTCGCGCCATGCGCCGGCATAGCCGCCGACCAGCGCCGTCAGCGCGCAGCCGAGCGCCGTCACCCGCGGCATCAGCGGCGAGCCGCCGCCGATGCGGGCAACGCGGCTTCCATCGGTCACAAAATCGCGTTCGCCGGTGACCGCCACCACTATCTTGCGCTCGTTTGCAAGCGTCTTCGCAGTTTCCTCGGCGGCCGCCACGCTGTCGCCGGCGTCAACGCCCTTGCCGGCGCTGGTGGCGCCCGAAAAGGCGAGGATTTCCGAGGCATTGCCGCGCAGGATCGTGGGCCCGAGATCAAGCAGCTCAAGGGCTGCCCTGGCGCGGAAGCCGGTGGCGAAATGGGCGACTGGGTCGAGTACCCACGGCGTTTGCTTGCCGTTCGCGGTCTCGATCGCGGCCTTCATGCCGGCAAGCCAGTCGGGGGAAAGCGTGCCGATATTGATGGTGAGTGCGGACACGATGCCGGCAAATTCGCCGGCCTCCTCTTTGGCGTGGACCATCGCCGGGGAAGCGCCGGCGGCGAGCAGCACATTGGCCGCGATGTTCATCGCCACATAATTGGTGATGCATTGCGTAAGCGGCGCGTCCGCGCGCATTTTCTCAAGTATGGGGGCGATATCGGCCATCGGCGTCCTCCTTGTTTATCGCGGAGGAACTCGGGCGCCGAAGCAAAGACCCGAGTGACTCCCTCCGCCGGCATGATCCGGATCAGGTTCCAAGGGTACATCTCAGCCCGCTCTCACGGACGCCCCTGTCGCTCTAGTGGCATTGTTATAACAGAAAAAGCTGCTTCGGAAAGAGGTGGTGTTACTCCGGCGAAGGGTCGCGCCACGCCGTTTCGCCACAGGGCCCGGTGGTCGCCAGAACGGATGCGAGATCGCGATCCTTGGCCGCCTGTTCGACGAAGCGCTGCCGCTCGGGCGAAAGCTGGTCGGCGAGATTGTCCTGGTTCCAGGCGCGATGCCGAAAAATGAATTCGTCGTCGAACAGGCGCTGTTCCTCGGCTGTCCGCGTGTCCTTCAGGCTTTCCCGCAGATAGGACAGCACATCCGGGTTCAGCGGCGTCATGCCTTCGCCGTCATCGGTGATGAGAAATGAAAGAAGGGCCGCCTCGCTGCCTCTTGTCGCCGCGTCTTGCAGGCGCTCCATCAGTGCAGCGAATTCGACTTCGCCCTCCGTCTCCGGGTTACGGGTAAAACGGCCGCAATAGATAAGGTCGCTGTCGGAGAGTTTTTCCTTCGCAAGCCGGAACATGGCCATCACATATGGCAAGGTCATGCAGGTATTGAGATCGTCGAAAGCACTGTCTGTCTGGATGTATTCGCGCCAGAGTTCATAGCGTGCCTCTTCTGTTCCCTCGTCTGCGAATGCTGGATAGCGCTTTTCATAGATTTCGTAGTGCCCGCGCAGATAATCACCACAATCGGGAATGCGGGGATTGTAGTCGAGTTCGGAGGTCGCGAATTCCCATTCCTCGAACGTCATTTCCGGTCTTGTCGGCTGCGGATGCGTTTCGAACGACCATGCAGAGGCTTCACAGGCGAATACGCTGCACGCCGCGAACGCCATCAACAATCGAGTCATCATACCCACCGGTTCCTGCGAGACACCCGTAAAAGTAGTGACAGGTTAACACTGGTATCCGGCTGTAGAAAGATGTGGAGCAACCGCAGAAATACGTGACCTCCGCGCACTCAGGACGCGGAGGTCACGTTTATATATTACTTCATCGTCGGCATCGAGAATTCGGCGCCGGCGCGGATGCCCTTGGGCCAGCGCTGGGTGATGGTCTTGAGGCGGGTGTAGAAGCGCACGCCCTCCGGGCCATGCATGTGATGGTCGCCGAACAGCGAGGCCTTCCAGCCGCCGAAGGAATGGAACGCCATCGGAACCGGGATCGGCACGTTGACGCCGACCATGCCGACCCTGATCTTGTGGGCGAATTCGCGGGCGGCATCGCCATCGCGGGTGAAGATCGCGGTGCCGTTGCCGAACTCGTGGTCGTTGATCCACTGGGCGGCCTCGTCATAGCTCTTGGCGCGGGCGACGGAGAGAACCGGGCCGAAAATCTCTTCCTTGTAGATCTTCATGTCGGTGGTCACCTTGTCGAACAGGGTCGCGCCGACGAAATAGCCGTTCTCGTAGCCCTGCAGCTTCAGGCCGCGGCCATCGACCACCAGTTCGGCGCCTTCTTCCACGCCCGAATCGATGTAGCCGGTGACGCGTTCAAACGCAGCGGCCGTCACCAGCGGGCCCATATCGGCTTCCGGATCGGTGCCGGGGCCGACCTTGAGGGCGGCAATGCGCGGCTTCAGCTTGTCGATCAACCGGTCGGCGGTCTCGTCGCCCACGGGCACGGCCACCGAGATCGCCATGCAGCGCTCGCCGGCGGAGCCGAAGGCCGCGCCCATCAGGGCGTCGGCGGCCTGGTCCATGTCGGCATCGGGCATCACGATCATGTGGTTCTTCGCGCCGCCCAGCGCCTGGCAACGTTTGCCGTTGGCGGTCGCGGTGGTGTAGATGTAGCGCGCGATGGGGGTCGAGCCGACGAAGGAAACAGCCTCGATATCCGGGTCGTTCAACAGCGCGTCGACGGCTTCCTTGTCGCCCTGAACGACGTTGAAGACGCCATCCGGCAGGCCCGCTTCCTTCAGCCATGCGGCAATCAGCAGCGAGGCGGAGGGGTCGCGCTCGGACGGCTTCAGCACGAAGCAGTTGCCGGCGGCCAGCGCGATCGGGAACATCCACATCGGCACCATGGCCGGGAAGTTGAACGGCGTGATGCCGGCAACGACGCCGAGCGGCTGGCGGATCGCGTAGCTGTCGACGCCGGTGCCGACATTTTCGGTGTATTCGCTTTTCAGAAGCTGCGGGGCGGCGGTGGCGAACTCGACCACTTCCATGCCGCGCTGGATTTCGCCGAGCGCGTCGGAATGGACCTTGCCGTGCTCGGCGGTGATGACGGCCGCCATCTCATCGATCCGGGCTTCCATGATCGACAGGAACTTGTTGAGGATACGGGCGCGGCGCAGCGGCGTGGTCGCCGCCCAGTCCGGGAACGCCGCCTTGGCGGCCTCGACGGCGGACCGCACATCGGCGGTGCTTGCCAGCGACAGCTCGCCGCTCTGCTCGCCGGTGGCGGGGTTGTAGGTCGGCACGGTGCGGGTGCTGGTTCCCGCAAAGGGCTTGCCGCCGACAAAATGCTGAATGGATTTCATGAGTATTCCTCCGGTGATGCTGCCTATAAGGCTTTTTGGATTTTGAAGCCATCGATCTCCCCGGTTGAGGGCAAGGCTCTTGTCCATGGCCTTTCCGCATAGCCCCCCAATCTTCTCGCCCCGGAGGGGAGAGATGTCGCGACAGCGACAGTGAGGGGGGAGTTTCTCCCCACGGAGGCCCTCACGGTTTCAAATGCTGCTTCACCCTCACTGCCCCTTTCGGGGCATCTCTCCCGCAAGCGGGAGAGAGTATTGGGAGCAAGCCGCATGGCCAAATGCAATTTCCCTGCCTTCAATGGGAAAGATCAATGCTGT
>NZ_JAINWJ010000018.1 GCF_021021415.1 Martelella mediterranea
CGCATGGCCAAATGCAATTTCCCTGCCTT
This sequence comes from Martelella mediterranea, assembly GCF_021021415.1. Classification (GTDB taxonomy): domain Bacteria; phylum Pseudomonadota; class Alphaproteobacteria; order Rhizobiales; family Rhizobiaceae; genus Martelella; species Martelella mediterranea_C. The sequence goes on from NZ_JAINWJ010000018.1 coordinate 30, forward strand.
CAATGGGAAAGATCAATGCTGTTTGTCGCGACACTATCACCTATTCATTTCTGCAAAGAAACACGATAATTCTAAAATTCATTGTGCGGAAATTATAGGACGGTGCATGGATTGGGATCATCTGCGGGTCTTTCTGGCGGTGGCGCGACGGGGGCAGATCCTTGCCGCGGCGCAGGCGCTCGGGCTCAACCACGCGACGGTCTCCCGGCGGTTGAACGCGCTGGAGGAGGCGCTCGGCGAACCGCTGTTCGAGCGCCGCCCGTCCGGTTCGACGCTGACGGAGGCGGGCGAGCGGCTGCTGGCGGTGGCCGAGCGGGTGGAGACCGAAATCCTGGGTATTGCGGAAGATACCAGGGCGCGCGGCGCCAGCCTCTCCGGCACGGTGCGGGTCGGCGCGCCGGACGGGCTCGGCACCTATTTTCTCGCCGCCGAGCTCGGACGCCTGCAGGAGGAGCATCCGGGCCTGATCGTCGAACTCGTGCCGCTGCCGCGCACCTTCTCGCTGTCGAAGCGCGAGGCGGATTTGGCGATCACACTCGATCCGCCGGCGGAGGGGCGGCTGGTGGTCTCCAGGCTCACGGACTACACGCTCGGCGTCTATGCCGCTTCATCCTATCTCCGCCAACACGGCATGCCTGAAAGCGAGGAAGCGCTCGCCGACCATGTCGTCGTCACCGGCGTGGAGGATTATGCCTATGCCTCGTCGTTGAATTATGCCGGGCATCTGGCGCGCTTTGCCGGCCGGCAATTCCGCTGCGCCGGCGTCGCCGGGCAGATGGAGGCGGTGAGGGCGGGTATCGGCATCGGCATCCTGCATGATTTCGTGGCGCGCGACACCGAGGGGCTGGTGCGCATTCTGCCCTCAGTGAGTTTCCGTCGGGCCTATCACCTTCTCTCCCACCCCGATACCGGCAGTCTTGCGCGAATCGCGCTGATTCGCACGTTTCTGGCGCGCCGGTTCAGGGAGGAGCGGATGCGGTTCGCGCCGTAGCGAACGCCCTCAGCTATCGAGGCCGAGAACTTTCTCGAAATCTTCCCAGCTCGTGTCCATGGCGTAAGGCCCGATGCCGGGCAGGGCGACGTGGCCATAGAGCGGCGAAAGCTGCCATTCGGCGGTTTCCTCATCGACGCCGCCGAGCTGCTGGAGATAGATCACGGATGCTAGCCCGGTGCGGTCGGCGCCCGCCTTGCAGTGGATCAGGATCGGTTTCGGCGCGTCGCGCATCAGCGCCAGCAATTCCATGCTGCGCTCCGGCGACAATATGGCGCGGTCCGACATCGGGAAATCGATATGCTCGACGCCCTTGGCCGCACTCACCTTGATCTCGTCGTCATACCACGCCCGGCCGGGGCTCGCGCCGCGCAGGTTGATCACGGTCTTGATGCCGTGTTGGTCGATATAGCGCGAAAGCGCGTCCGCGCTGGGCTGCGCCGAGCGATAGAACTCGCCGGCCTTGACCTCGTGAAAATTGCCGCTTGCCTGCAGCCCGCCGAGATAGATGCCGCTGGTCAGGACCAGCATGCCGACAGCCGCCGCAACCCGGCGCACATGACGCTTTTTGTTCATCCGGTAGTCCTCACTAGCCCTTACCCATCATAGCCGGGTTCTCGGCCGCGCAAAAGCTGTGATGGCGCATATCCGGCACAGGCGTCGCAAATGTGTCAAAAGCCGGGCATTTTATCTTGACAGTTATAGTCATGTTTTATAGCGGATAGTCCAACACCGGCGATCGCCGGAAAATACCCAGCCAGCCAGTACGCCATGCCGTTCGCAAGCCAGCCAGGTTCTTCAATGAAAAAGAAGGATTCGGTGATGCGTATTTCGCGGATTTTGGCATCGTGCACGGCTCTGGCCACCCTTTTAAGCGCCACGGCCACTTTGGCTCAGGACAACACCCAGACGACCGTGCTTTCCCCCGTCAGCGTGACGACAACAGGCGGCAAGGAGGGGATCGCCGATACCCCGCTTGCCACCCAGTCGACGCGCGAGGATCTCGACCAGAACATCGTCACCGATTTTGACGATTACACCCGCATTCTGGAACCGGGCGTGACCTTCGTCGGCGATGATTCCGGCTCGGTCAACATTCGCGGCATGCAGGGCCCGCGCGTTTCGACCGTCATCGACGGCATCCAGATTCCCTATCTTGACGACACCGCGCGTTCGGACGCCAGCGGCGGCGGAGATGCCTTCTCGTTCGATTCGATCGCGACGATCGACATCGTGCGCGGCGCCGACAGCTCGCGCTCCGGCAGCGGCTCGCTTGGCGGAACGGTCGTGCTCAGAACCCTTGAGCCCGAAGACCTGATCGATCCCGATAAGGGCTATGGCGGCCGCATCGGCTTCACCTATGACAGCGCCGATAACAGCATGGATGGTGAGGGCGCGTTCGCCATCCAATCGGGCGGTACCGCGCTTCTGTTCCAGGGCGACATCGCCACCGGTCATGAAATGGACAACCAGGGCGATGTCGGCGGCTACGGTGCGACCCGCAGCGAACCGAACCCGGCGACCTTCGACGAAAACAACCTGCTGTTCAAGATCCGCCAGAACATCATGGAAGCGCACACCATCGGCCTCACGGTCGAGCGCTATGACCGCAACAAGGATATCGAGCTTCTGACCGATCAGGGCGCCACCTATGCGCCGGACAACTGGAACGGCACCGAAGACAAACACCGCGACCGCATCTCGATCGACTACAATTACAGCGCCATCGCCGATGACGGTCTGATCGACCAGGCCTTCAGCACGTTCTACTGGCTGAAGAGCGAGCGCGAAAGCGGCACCTCCGGCATCCGCCTGCCATCGCGCGGTGCACCGCCGTTTGGCGAATATTCGCGTACATCCAAGACCGACGAGGAACGCTACGGCTGGTCGGGCTGGGCCGAGAAGAGCATCGACACCGGCTCTCTGTTGCATACCTTCACGCTTGGCGGCGACTTCTACTATTCGCAGACCAGCCAGTATTCGAGCGGCGTCGACAATTGCGGCCCCGGACCGTTCCCTCCGTTCAGCACCTGCAGCTTCCTGCACACCAACCAGGCCGACACGCCTGATGTGAACGGCTATGTTCTGGGCCTCTACGCCCATGACGAGTTCGTGTTCGGCGACAGCGGTTTCGCGCTGACCCCCGGCGTTCGCTTCGACTGGTACCAGTATGATCCTAAGGAAACCGCCGGCTACCGAGACAACCCGAACTATAACGGCCTGCCGGAAGGCCAGAGCGACTGGCGGATTTCGCCGAAGCTGCTCGCCACCTACGAGCTCAACGACTTCACGCAGCTCTACGGCCAGATTTCGACCGCCTTCCGCGCACCGACCCCGGGCGAGCTCTATGTCGACTACGGCGCGCCGGGCAGCTATCTCAGGATTGGCAATCCCGATCTTGAGCCGGAAACGAGCTGGGGCGTCGAGCTTGGCGCGAATTTCGGCGATGATGACGATGGCGGCCGGGTTTCGGCTTTCTACAGCCGCTACAAGGATTTCATCGACACGCAGTCGGTCGATCCGCTTGACCTCGGCTTTGCCGCAGGCCTCTATCCGCTCGGCATCACCCAGACCGTCAACATCGACAATGTCGAGATCGCCGGTATCGAGGCCAGCTACCAGAAGACGTTCCTGAATGACTGGGACATGCACGCTTCGCTCGCCTTCGCGCGCGGCTGGAACATGGATACCAACGAAATTCTCGGATCGGTCGCGCCGCTGAAGGCGGTGATCGGCGGCGGCTACAATGTCGAGACCTGGGGCGCGAACGCCAACTGGATCCTGTCGGCCAAGGTGCCGGATGGCTCCACCGCCGAGTTCAAGGCGCCCGGCTACGGCATCGTCGACGTCACCGCATGGTGGTCGCCGGAGCAGTTCGAGGGCCTGCTGGTCCAGGCCGGCGTCTACAACCTGTTCGATCAGACCTATTACAACGCGCTGGACCTGCAGGACACCGACATGACCCAGCCGGAGCGCTTCTATTCCGAGCCCGGCCGGACATTCAAGGTATCCGTGACGCAGACGTTCTAAGACACGTCACGCAAGCATGAGAAAGCCGGGTCCCCTGGGGCCCGGCTTCAGCATTTCGATAAATCTGCCATCCTGTTCTGCGTCATCAACTCTGTTGTTCTTGATGGTCCCT
>NZ_JAINWJ010000019.1 GCF_021021415.1 Martelella mediterranea
TTTTCCGGACCGCTAGAGATGGGCTGCCACGCTTCCCTGCGTGAACCCAACGTTCGGCTTGGTATCCTGGTTCAAAATAACCAGAATGAAGACGGAAACGGTCATGGAGACCTGCCCGCGCTTAGGCGGTTTGGACGGATTGCCGCAGTTTGAAGAAATGGGATTCCCCGGCTGAGCGTTGTCTGATTCATGGGATGTCGACTGATTGGAGGTCGACATGAGCACGAAGATGACAGAGGACGACTGGCGGGTAGCGCTTGAGGCTTTTCAGGCATCGTTACCCCGACGTGGCGATAAAGGCCGGGATGACCGGCTTTTTCTGGAGGCCCTTCATTATTTCGCGATTCACAATATCACATGGCGTGCCCTGCCGGAGCGCTTCGGCAAATGGAATAGCGTCTGGAAACGGTTCGACCGACTGAGCAAAGGCGGCACCTTCGATCTCTTCTTCGAGCATCTGGCCTCTCTGTCCTCCACGGCCAGTCTGGTTCAGATGTTCGATTCCACGATCGTCCGCGCTCATGTTTCGGCTGCTGGCGCAAAGGGGGGCAGAAAGGTCAGGCGCTCGGCCGGTCACGCGGCGGTTTCACGACCAAAATCCATCTGAAGACGGATTTCGACGGCCTGCCAATCGCATTCGATCTGACCGGTGGCGAAAAAGGCGATGCTCCGCATTTCCGGATCCTGTTGGACCTCGGTCCCGACGTGACACCCCGCGCGGTTGTCGCGGATAAGGGGTATGCCAGCAAGGCCAACCGCAACGCAGCCCGTTCTCGCGGTGCCATTCCGGTGATCCCGCATAAAACCAACGAGAAAGATAAACCCGCCCACTTTGCCAAGGCCATCTACCGAGGTCGCGCCCGCATCGACCAAGCTGTCGGGAAAATCAAACGCAACTTTTCAGCCATCGTATCAATCGCGGCAGCGTTCAACCTCATAGAATCCGTCCACATGGCCTAGAGCGTTTCAGTTTTTCACGGAAGCGTATCCAGCATTTGCAAGGTATTTTGCGCACTCTTGCGGTTTGATGGTCGTAACAAGGCGTCCTATGGCCCGCCATGTTTCCTCGACGGTTCGCTTCTGCCCCATACGCATCCAGTGTTTGATCTTGGCGAACGCCTGTTCGATCGGATTGAGATGGGGCGAATAGGGCGGCAGGAACCATAGCCTCGCGCCTGCCGCTTTGATCGCCTTGCGGATGGCGGCCGACTTGTGGCTGCCGAGATTGTCCATGACGACGATATCACCCGGCTTGAGAGTGGGCACGAGAATCTGCTCGACATAGGCTTTGAAGCATTGACCGTTGATCGGCCCGTCGAAGACGCAAGGGGCCGTCAGCCGGTCGCAGCGCAGCGCGCCGAGAAAGGTCAGTGTTCGCCAATGCCCATGCGGCGCAAAGCCGCGAAGGCGTTTGCCGCGTTTGCCCCATCCCCTGAGCGGCGCCATATTGGTCTTGATCCAGGTTTCATCGATGAACACCGGCCTGCCGGGATCGAGGCCGGCCTGCAAAGTTTGCCAGCGTTGACGCCGTCTGGCGATGTCAACGCGCGCCTGCTCAAGGGCGAACAGTGTTTTTTTTGAAGCTGAGGCCCTCGCGCCGCAGGAACTTCCAGACCGTATCGTGCGAGACTTTTACGCCACGCGCAGCCAGTTCATCCTTCACCCCCTGCAGCGTCAGATGCGAGGTCTGGTTGATGCGCTCGATGATGAAGGCCCGGTGCGGTTCCAGTATGCGCTTGCGATGGCCACCCATCTTGCCGGGCGCGAGCGAACCTGTCGCCCGGTAGCGCTGCGATCACTTCACTGCAGCAGACACGGAAACCCCAAAGCGAGAAGCGACCGAGCGGCAGCTCTCGCCAGCCTCAATGGCAAGAACCACACGCTTTCGAAGATCATTGGAAAGAGGTGCCGTCATCAGATGCTGGCCTCCTGCCCAGCCAGAATCTTGAATCACAAAACCAGCAAAAGGGGAATCCCTTTGATTCCGTCAAACACAGAACCGCTCTAGTGGCGGCAATTTCATCAGCCAGGGGCGACGCTCCCGTTCGGCTACTAGCAGTTTATTCAATTGAATATCATTTCGACGGGGCCGCCGGATCATATCCCTTCAAGACCTTTGAGCACCGAAGGCGTCATTGACTTCGTCTTGATGAACTTGACTTGCGCAGCTAAGCCGATGGAAAAGTTGTCGAAACCGGAGCTGTTCTGCTTGAGGAGACTGCCGAACGGATTGCTGCGAGTTTCGTCATTGCGATCGGACGCCTATTTCCCGGTTCCGGAAAACACGTCGGCAATGCCGGCGTCGAGGGGCGTGCGATAGGTCATCAGGATATAGCCGAGCACGGCATAAAAGCCGACGGTGGCGATGAGGTCGAAGACCGCGGGTCGTCCGAGTGCTTCGGCAAGTGCTGCTTCGGTTTCGGGCGCAAGCCGGCGCTGGTCGATCAGCATGTCGACGGCGCGGACGATCAAACCGTCCTCGCCCTCCGGCATAGCGCGAAGCGCGGCGATGCGCTCGGCGGAGAAACCGAGCCGTGTCGCCCGGTCGACATGGTGGTTCCACTCATAGCCTGAACCGAAACGGAAGGCGACGCGCAGGATCACGACTTCCGAGCGCTCCGGGCCGAGCGCGGTGTCCTTGACCACATGCTGGCGCAGCGGCGCCCAGGCGCGCAGCAGGTCCGGGTGATGCGCCATGGTGCGATAGACGTTGAGCGCGCTGGCGAAGCCGTCTTTCAGGTCTGCGATCTCCGGCGGCCAGTCGCTGTCCTGAAGCGGCGGCAGGAGGGGTTTGTCGGTCATTGCAACGGGCTCCACTCGGTGTTGCATACAGCCTTGGGGGGCCGAATGGTCGCCCTTGCGCCGCGGAAAAGACAGGTCTAAATCCGGCCTGTCCATCTAGCGGACCAGCCGAATCCTGGTTTTGCGTCAACAATCGACCAGATCTGGCGTGAAAGGTTCCGGCAAGCTCGACCAAGCCACCGCGTCAGTTCCACAAGATATGGATTCACACAATGGGCGGCCCGGGACGCTTGTGTCCCCGGCGCGTGGTCACCGCTGCCGAGGCCGTCGTTTCAAACACAATCTCACGCTTTCAAGCGATGCGTTGGGCGCGGGGGCTTTCCTCCATCACCGCGATCATCTCCCCCACCAGGCGCTCGGACAAGCGACCGCGCACGGACTCATAGCGGGGATCGGACCATAGATTGTTTGTCTCGTCCGGATCGGCAACCAGATCGTAAAGCTCGCCCCATTCGAAATTCATGAAGATGGTCAGCCGCCATCGCTTGGTGATCAGGGTGCGGATGCGGGCGGGCTCCTCGAGATTGTAGCGCGCGCCGCTGTCGTGGTGTTCGATCAGCAGGGCGTCGCGAATTTCGCCGCCCTCGGCCATGGCCGGGATCAGGCTTTTCCCCTGCATGCCCCAATATGGCTTGACGCCTGCCCGCTCAAGGATCGTTGCCGCGACATCCACCGTTGAAGCAAGCGTTCCGGACTTGGCTATGGCGTCGGTGTTGGACGGGTCGCTCCAGATAAAAGGCACCCGCGTCAGGCCGCGCATCTGCAACATACCCTTCAGGAGAAGGTTGAAGTCGCCCATGTAATCGCCGTGGTCCGAGTTGAAGATCACAACGGTATTGTCGGCATGTCCGGATTCTTCAAGCGCCTGCATCACCTTGCCGATTTGATCGTCGATCATGGTGATCATGCCCGCGGTAAGCGCCATCGCCTCGCGGATTTGCCGGTCGTCGGCGTAGAACGCGGTCTGCAGAAGCGGAGCGGTTTCCCCGTTCTCCCACATTTTCCTGATGTGTTCGAAAATGGGGTTGGGGTTCTTGTGGGCGGAGTAGGGCAGTCTCACCTCAAAGTCGTCCGGATCATACATCGACCAGTATTTGCCCGGCGGATTGAACGGGTGATGCGGATCGGGAAACGAGACAAATGCGAAGAATGGCGTATCGTCGCCCGCGCGATCGCGCAGCCATTCCGCAGCCCTGTCGCCGATCCAGGCCGTGGGGTAACTTTCTTCGGGCACAGGCGTTCGATAGGCTTGAGGACATGTATAGTCGTGCGGCAGCTCATTGGCCGGATCATGCAGCTCTCGCCAGTCGGGGTGCGTTCGGCGAAACCACTGGCCGTAATGCCCGCCGCATTTGTCGCCGTGGCCTGTTACCATCTCCACATGCTGATAGCCATAATAGGGCGTCTTGATTTTGTAGGGTTCCGTCTTTCCGTAGCTGCCAGGTGCCTCCTCATCGTAGCCCGTCTGCTCCGGCTTCCAGGCTTCCGTGATCGGACCGGCTTCAAACGGCTTGCGCCCGAGCGGCTTGGCGTCGGTGAAGGCCTGCAAATGGCTTTTGCCGATCGCGGCGGTGGCATAGCCCGAAGCAGCCAGCACCTCCACGAATGTGTTTGCCCGCTCGGTGAGAGCGCAGCCATTGTAACGCAGCCCGTGGACCGACGGATACCGTCCCGTAATCAGCGAAGCCCGGTTTGGCATGCAGACGGGCAGCGCAACGTGGAAATCCTCAAACGATGTTCCGTTTTCCGCAATGCGGTCGATATTGGGCGTTTTGACCACAGGGTGTCCGGCGCATCCAAGCCAGTCGGCGCGCTGCTGGTCCGTTATGAAATAGAGAAAATTGGGCCGCTTAGCTCTCATCATCGCTGCTTTCGGTGTGACTTTCGCCCAGACCTGGGAATGACTTCTGCGACAGTCTGTGAAGGTTCCTGAAAATGAGCTCCGCCTTACCCAGGGGGGCCAGCGCGTGTTCGCGCATGGCAAACTCCGCCCGCGTCCCTTCTCCGTTCCTGATCGCCTCGACAATTCTCTTGTGATCGAACTGGGATGTCGCGAAACCCTCGACCGCTTCTTCATCGGTGAAGGCATGAAACAGCGGAGAGGCGCGAAACGGGCTTTCTTCAAGCCGTCGCGTCAGAACTGAATTGCCGGCCATGCTCGCGATCGTCGCGTGAAACCGGACATTCACCTCGATAAATTCGTTTCGGGCGGATTCGCCGCCGTCGCCCCTGGCGATAAGCTCGTCCACGATCGCGATGCAGCGCGTCATTTCATCTTCGTATTGTTGAAATCCGCCTCTCTCTGCGGCAAGGCGCGCCGACATGCCCTCAAGCGTGGCCCGGACTTCAATGATTTCCCGCATCTCGTCAATAGTGAACCGCCGCACGCGAAAGCCGCGATGCGGTTCTCCTTGAACAAGGTCTTCCTGCTCAAGCCGCGCGAGTGCGAGGCGTACCGGCGTGCGCGAAACATCGAGCAGCCTGGCGAGGCCAACCTCGGTCAACCGGTCGCCGGGGGATATCTCGCCGGTCATGATCAAATGACGCAGGCGCTTCGTCACCGCCTCTGTATTGCTGCTCGGCGCAGATCTTGATTGCATGCAATTTCTAGCCTCTTTAGTCTTCGTATCCCGAAAATCGCAGGAATATGGGCGTAATTCAACCCGAAAATTCGCATACATCAAGAAATGATTATTGAATTGCATGCAATTATATGAAATGAGTTGCGAGGGAGAGACGTTCAGATCTGGATCGGCAAGGCTGTCACCATGCATCCTATCGGATGCATCGACGCGAAATATCGCCCGGCCGGCCGGTGAAATGAAAACCGGGTGCGACAGGCACCGAGAGGGAGGCGTGCCAATGATATCAAGAACTCTGACCGCTGCGATGGCGGCGGTGCTTTTGACCGGAGCTTCGGCCAAGGCGGAAACCAGCGTGGTCTTCAACAATTATCTGCCCGAGCACAACGAGATCATGCGCAATGTCATTCGGCCCTGGGCCAATGCCGTGGAAGAAGCCTCTGATGGCAATATAGAGATCGATTTCACGGCCTCGTCGCTGGCACCGCCCCCGCGCCAACTGGAGATGATCCGGGCGGGCGTCGCCGATGCGGCGATGAATATTTCATCCTTCACGGCGTCTCAGTGGCTTGCGCCGCTGATTTCGGAACTGCCGGTTCTGTTCGATCGCGACAGCGCCAAGGCGCATTCCATTGCTCTCTGGCGCACATATGAGAAATTCTTCCGCGAAGCGGAGCCCATTGACGGGGTCCATGTCGTCGCTCTGGTGGCGCTCACGGGCAATCACATCTGGAACAACAAGCGTCCTGTCGAAGTGGCCGAGGATGTCAGCGGTCTCAAGCTGCGGGTCAATCCCAATGGCGTGCCCGTGATCGCTGCCATGGGCGGCGTGATTGTCTCTCGCCCGGCGGTCGATACATTCGAGCTCGTCGAGCGCGGGGTGGTCGATGGCACCGTTCTGCCGATCTCCTCGGTTGAAGGGCTCGGTGTGCTCGAGGAGCTCAAATACGCAACGCTTTATCCGGGCAGCCTTTATCGATCGACGGCTTCGATCATCTTCAATCAGAAGGTCTGGGATGCCATGCCGGAGGCCGACAGGGCCGCAATCGAGAAAGTCAGCGGCGAAGCGCTGGCGGCGCTTGCAGGCGGCAATCTCGATGATGCGACCGAACAGGCCCGCGCCGAACTGGAGCCAGCGGGCATGGAGGTCATCGAGGCCGGCGCCGATCAGATAGCCCAACTGCGTCAAAGCGAAGAGGTTGAAGCCGCGATTGCAAAGTGGAAGGAAAAGGTTGCCGGGCTTGGGCTTGATCCTGATGAAGTGATCAGTTTTTATCGGGCCCAGCTTGAGGAGCTGGAAAACTGAATGGCCGCCGCTCCAGATACCGCGACCAGCCGCGCCAGCACGGTTTTCGAAACGCTCCTGAAGGTTGTCCTGACGGTTACCCTGCTGGGCATTCTCGTTCTGACCTTCTTCGATGTTGTGGGTCGTTACGTATTCAACGCGCCGATCCCCGGCGCCTTTGAAATTCAGCAATATGGCATGGGAATCCTGATCTTTGCGGGTCTGCCCCTCATTACGTTTGACCGCGGCCATATCACCGTTTCCCTCGTAGACGGTTTTTTTGGGCGAAACGCGATGTTGAAGCGCGTTCAGGGCGCGGTTCTGAATTTGATCAGTGCCGCGATCGTGGCGCTTTTGACCTATTGCCTCTGGGACCAAGCGGAAAAGGCAATGCAGTGGGGCGTGACCTCGGCGTTTCTTGAGTTGCCGCAATATCCGGTGATGTTCTTCATGGCGTTCATGGGCGCCGTAACCTGTGTGGTTCTTCTGCTGCAGGCGGCGACCGGCATTCGGGGGCTGGAGGACGACGGGCAGGGAAGCAAAGCCGGGGGAGGCTGGGAGCTATGATCGCGGGTCTGGTTGGAATGGGCTTGCTTCTGGCCCTGGCGTTTATCGGAGTGCCCCTCGGCTTTTGCATGATGCTCGTAGGCTTTGGCGGTTTCGCGATGGTGCGCGGAACCGACGCGGCGCTTGCGATGCTGGGCCAGACGGTGACCTCAAACAGCATGTCATACGGGTTTATCGTTGTTCCCCTGTTCGTGTTGATGGGAAACCTCATCTATCGGGCGGATCTGGCCTCGGATCTCTATAGAACCTCCTACGCCTGGTTCGGGCGTTTTCGCGGCGGGTTGGCCATGTCCACCATCGTCGCTTGCGGAGGCTTTTCCGCGGTGAGCGGATCGTCCGTCGCGACGGCAGCCACAATGGGCAAGGTGGCGTTTCCGGAGATGATAAAATACGGCTACAGCCCGTCATTCTCCGCGGGCACGATTGCCGCGGGCGGGACGATCGGTATTCTCATCCCGCCCTCGGTCATCCTGGTCCTCTACGGGATCATAACGGAGTCGGATATTGGCGCGCTTTTCATTGCCGGAATTCTGCCGGGGATTTTGACGGTCCTTGGATATTTGCTGGTCGTTGTCGGATTGACGACGCTGTTCCCGCGCATCGGGCCCAGAGGAGAAAGTTTTTCCTGGAGGTACCGGTTTGCATCGCTCAAAGGGGTGTGGCCGGTCATGCTGCTGTTTTTCTTCGTGATCAGCGGCCTCTATTTCGGAATGTTCACCGCCACGGAGGCGGGCGGCATGGGGGCCGTGGGGGCGCTTGTCTTCTGCATTATCCGGAAAAGGATAACATTGCCGGGTTTTCTGGAATCGATTTTCGAGGCCGGCAAAATGACGGCGATGGTATTCACCGTGGCGCTCGGAGCGCTCGTTTTCTCGAATTTCATAGAAATTGCCCGTATGCCGGCAGAACTCAAAACCTGGATGGAGACGCTGGCCCTGTCGCCGATGCAGGTGATGTGGCTGATTCTGGCCATCTATCTCTTGTTGGGATGCGTGTTCGAAGGCGCGGGCATGGTGTTGTTGACCGTCCCGCTCTTCGCCCCGCTCGTGTCGCTCTTGGGCTTCGACCTCATCTGGTTCGGGATCGTGGTTGTCGTCGTGACCGAGATTTCGCTTGTGACGCCGCCGATCGGGATGAATGCCTTTGTCATGAAGGCGGTTATCCCTGAACTTTCACTCACTGCCATATTCAGGGGAATAGCGCCGTTCTGGGTGGCGGACATATGTCGCCTGGCGCTGATCGTGTTTTATCCGCCGATTGCGCTTTATCTGCCCTCGGTCATGGGATGACGGGCCGCGCCTCTCGGAGGGGGGCTTCAAGCTGAGGGCGCATTTTCGATCGGCAGGGCGGTTTTGTATTTGACCTGCTTCAGGGCGAAGCTCGACTTGATATTCGCGACCCCGGGGATCGTGGTCAGATAATTGATGATGAATTTCTGCAGCAGATCGACATCGGCGACCGCCACGCGAATGAGGTAGTCGCTGTCGCCTGTCATCAGGTAGCATTCCATGACCTCGGGATAGGCTTCCATCTTGCTTTCGAACAGTTCGAGCGCGTTTTCCACCTGGCGTTCGAGCGTGACCTGAATGAAGACGCTGATCGATAGGCCGACGGATTTGGGATCCACCAACGCCACATAGCGGTCGATAACCCCTTCCTCTTCCAGGGCGCGCACGCGCTGCAGGCAGGGTGAGGGCGAGAGCCCCACGCGACCGGACAGCTCCACATTCGTGATCTTGCCATCCACCTGCAGCTCGGACAGGATTTTTCGATCTATTTTATCAAGCGCCATTTGCCGCATTTTATTTCCTTGAGATTTCACTTGGCAGCATGAAAGCCTGATTATTTGGTTTTTGCAACATATGAACGGCAGAACATATTCCGTCTCTTCGCCTATGATCGGGAAAACACAGCGTCTGGGAGGCGAGCACGATGAGTAAAGTCGAACTTCAAATTGGCGGTCATATCGATCCTGATCCTCTGGAGACGCGCGAATGGATCGAAGCGCTCACCGCGGTGATCGAGGCCAATGGAAGTTCGCGCGCCCAATTCCTGCTCAGGCAGTTGGAGGAGGTCGGACGGCGCAACGGCGTTTTTGTCGGCGGTCAACCCTATTCCTCCTACCGGAACACGATCCCCGTGGCCTCTCAGGGGCACTATCCGGGCAACCTCGCCATCGAGGAGAAGCTGACGTCGATCATGCGCTGGAATGCGCTGGCCATGGTGGTTCGCGCCAACAAGGCCTATGGCGGCCTGGGTGGCCACATCGCCAGCTATGCCTCCGTGGCGGAAATTTTCGAGGTCGGGTTCAATCATTTCTTCCGCGCGAAGACCGAGACGTTCGGCGGCGATCTCGTTTACTTCCAGCCGCATTCCGCGCCGGGCGTTTACGCGCGCGCCTTCCTGGAAGGCAGGCTGAAGGAAGAGCAGCTTGACAATTACCGGCAGGAGCTGTCGGGCAACGGGCTGTGTTCCTATCCGCATCCCTGGCTGATGCCGGATTTTTGGCAGTTCCCGACAGGGTCGATGGGGATCGGCCCCTTGAACGCCGTCTATCAGGCGCGCTACATGCGTTACCTCGAAGCCCGCGGATTGGCCGACACCGCCGGGCGGCACGTCTGGGGCGTATTCGGCGACGGCGAGATGGACGAGCCGGAATCGGTCGCCGGCCTGACGCTGGCCGCGCGTGAAAAGCTCGACAACCTGACCTTCATCGTCAACTGCAACCTGCAGCGGCTTGATGGGCCGGTGCGCGGCAACGGCCAGATCATTCAGGAGCTTGAGAGCCTGTTTATCGGCGCTGGCTGGAATGTCATCAAGGTGCTCTGGGGGTCGGAGTGGGACGGCCTTTTCGCCCGGGATAAGGATCTGGTCCTGCTCAGGCGCTTTGCCGAAACCGTGGACGGGGAATACCAGAATCTCGGCTCCAAGGATGGCGACTACAACCGCCATAAATTCTTCGATATCGACCCGGCCACACGCGATCTGGTTGCGCACATGACCGACGACGAGATCCACACGCTCAAGCGCGGGGGTCACGATCTCAGAAAACTTCATGCCGCTTTTGCCGCCGCCAAGGCGCATAAGGGCCGGCCCACGGTCATCCTCGCCAAGACCAAGAAGGGCTACGGCATGGGCAATGCCGGCGAAAGCAGGATGACGGCCCACCAGTCCAAGAAACTCGACATGGAAGCACTGGTGAGCTTCCGCGACCGGTTCAAGCTTCCGTTGAGCGAGAAAGATCTTGAGGATCTGAAATTCTACAAACCGGCGGATGACAGCGAGGAAATGCGCTATCTGCGCGCGCGCCGCGAGGCCCTGGGCGGGTCGATGCCGTCGCGGCGCACCACCGTTCAGGGCGCCGCGCTGCCAAACATTCCCGAACTCGCGGACTATGCGAAATTCGCGCTGGAGGCGGATGGCAAGGAAATGTCGACCACGATGGCTGCGGTGCGCATGCTCAGCGCGCTCTTGAAGGACAAGTCGGTCGGTCCGCGCATCGTGCCCATCGTCGCAGACGAGGCGCGCACTTTCGGGATGGATAACCTGTTCCGCCAGATCGGCATCTACGCGCCCGAAGGTCAGCTTTATGAACCCGAAGATGCCGGCTCGATGCTGTTCTACAAGGAAGCGAAGAACGGCCAACTGCTCGAAGAGGGCATCACGGAAGCCGGCGCGATTTCATCCTGGGCGGCGGCTGCCACCTCCTACTCGGTTCACGACACGGCAACGCTGCCCTTCTACATCTATTATTCGATGTTCGGCTTCCAGCGCGTTGGCGACCTGATCTGGGCAGCGGCCGACCAGCGCGCCCGCGGGTTCCTGCTTGGCGCGACGGCGGGCCGAACGACCCTGTCCGGAGAGGGGCTGCAGCACCAGGATGGCGCAAGCCATGTGATTGCCGCGACCATTCCGAACTGCAAGGCCTACGACCCCGCCTTTGCCTACGAGCTCGCGGTGATCATGCATGCGGGCATTCTGCGCATGATGGCTGAGCAGAGGGACGAGTTCTATTATCTGACCGTGATGAACGAGAACTACGCCCAGCCATCCATGCCGGAAGGATGCGAGGAGGGAATCCTCAAGGGTCTTTACAAGCTCGGCGAACGCGGGGAGGCAGAATCCGAAGTCAAGGTCAGACTGGTCGGCTCCGGCACGATACTCAACGAGGTCATCGCCGCCGCCGATATCCTTGCTGACGAGTTCGGCATTGCATCCGAGATCTTTTCGGCGACGAGTTTCTCGGAGCTTTCACGGGAGGCTCGCAGCGTCGAAAGGCGAAACCGGCTCTCGCCCCAAAAGGACCGGGCGAAGCCCTATGTCGAGACATGTCTGCCCGGCACACTGCCGATTATCGCCGCGACCGATTATGTCCGCGCCGTTCCCGAAATGATCGCTCCCTATGTCGAAGGCCGTCTTGTCGCCCTCGGCACGGATGGCTTCGGCAGGTCCGATCAACGCGAGGCCCTGCGCCGGTTCTTCGAGGTCGATCGCGAAAGCATCGCCATTGCTGCAATCGAGGCGCTTGTTCGGGCCGGGCACAGCGAACCCGAGACTTTGACCAAGGCGCTCAAGTCGTTCGGGATCGACGGCACGTCGCCGGATCCGTGGACAGTTTGAGGGTGTCGGACATGAGCAAGACCATAGAATTCACCGTGCCCGATATCGGCGATTTCTCCAGCGTGCCTGTCGTCGAAATCCATGTCGCGCCGGGCGATACCATAGCGATCGACGACTCGGTCATATCGCTTGAATCCGACAAGGCCACGCTGGATGTGCCCTCCACCATTGCCGGGCGGATCGTCGAAGTGTGCGTCGGTGAAGGCGACAGGGTCAGCCAGGGCTCGCTGATCGCCATCGTCGAGATCAGCGCCGAGAATGCAGCTTCGGATGAGGCTCGGGGCACTGAGAAAGAGACGGCTGTCGAGACCGCCACTGCCGAGCCCCCGGACGCCGCCGCCGCGCCGGCGCCAAAGCCGGCGTTGGCGACAACCACGACGGCGGTCGCCGATGGAAGGTTGGCCCATGCCTCGCCCGGGGTTCGAAAGCTCGCGCGCGAACTCGGCGTCGAGATCGGCGCGGTGAGCGGGAGCGGCCCCAAGGGCCGGATAACGCGTGACGACCTGCATGCCTTTGTGAAATCGAGGCTTGGCGGCAGCGCGCCATCGGCAAATGCTGCCACCGGCGAAGGGTTGGACCTCCTTCCCTGGCCGAAAGTCGATTACGAGAAATTTGGCGAAACGGAACGGGTGCCGCTTTCCCGTATCGCCCGGCTTTCCGGTCCCAACCTGGTGCGCAATGCGACGATCATTCCGCATGTTACCAATTTCGAAGAGGCAGACATCACCGAACTGGAGGCGTTCCGGAAATCTCTCAACGCTGATTCCAGAGACGGCCTCAAGCTTTCGATCCTGCCGTTCGTCGTCAAGGCGGCGGCGGCCACGCTGAGGCTGCACCCCAAGTTCAATTCTTCGCTCGATGGCGATTCACTCGTCCTGAAGAAATATTTCAATATCGGGGTGGCCGCAGATACGCCGGAGGGGCTGGTCGTGCCTGTCGTCAAGGCCGCGGACCAAAAGGGGATCATCGAGATCGCCGCGGAAATGGTCGAGCTCGCCGCTCAGGCGAGAGCCGGCAAGCTCAAGCCTCAGGATATGCAGGGCGCAACCTTCACGATTTCGTCTTTGGGCGGCATCGGCGGCACGAATTTCACGCCGATCATCAACGCGCCCGAAGTCGCCATTCTGGGTATGACGCGGGCCAGGATGCAGCCGGTGTGGAACGGAGAGGACTTCGAGCCGCGCCTGATACAGCCGCTTTCCATGAGCTGGGATCACCGCGCCGTCGACGGCGTGGCCGCCGCGCGCTTCCTGGTGACGCTGAAAGACATGCTGTCGGATTTCCGGCGTATTACCCTTTAGGAGATCTGTTGATGAAAACGGACATCAAGGTCCCCGCCATAGGGGACTTCGCCAATGTGCCCGTCGTCGAGGTGAGCGTCGCCGTGGGCGACATCATTGCAGTCGAAGACACGGTCGTGATGCTGGAAAGCGACAAGGCGACGCTCGATATTCCGTCGCCCGTCGCGGGCAGGGTCACGGCCATACACATCGCTGTCGGCGACCGCGTCAGTGAGGGCAGCGCGATCCTGGAGGTCGAATCCGAAACCGAATTGCCGGCCGAGAGAAGGGAAGCGGCCACGCAGGCCGTTGCTGCGCAACCGGCTAACGCGCCGCTAACAACACCTTCGGTCCATGCCGCGCCCGGCTTGCCGGATGCGGACGCTGAGGCCGAACTCGTCGTTATCGGGGCGGGGCCGGGCGGCTACACGGCCGCCTTCCGCGCGGCTGATCTCGGTCTGAAGGTGACCCTCGTCGAACGCGACCCCAATCTTGGGGGCGTCTGCCTGAATGTCGGGTGCATTCCGTCCAAGGCGCTGTTGCACGCGGCCAAGGTGATTGACGAGGCGGCGGCGATGTCGGGCCACGGCATTACCTACCCGAAGCCCGAAATCGATATCGATCGATTGCGCGCATGGAAGAGTGACGTGGTCGGAAAGTTGACGGGCGGGCTGACCGGGCTTGCCAGGAGACGCAAGGTCAAGATCTTGCGCGGGTCTGCCGTGTTCGAAGGCGGCAATCTTGTGCGCGTGTCGCATGGGGGCGACGAGAAAACCATCGCCTTCAAGCAGGCGATCATCGCCTGCGGCTCCGAGCCGGTGCGGCTCCCTTTCCTGCCGGACGATGACAGGATCATCGACAGCACGGGCGCCCTCGAACTTGCCGATATCCCCAAGCGCATGCTGGTGCTGGGTGGCGGCATTATCGGCCTTGAAATGGCGCAGGTCTATCACGCGCTCGGCGCGCGCATCACCATTGTCGAGCTCATGGATCAGATCATCCCGGGGGCTGACAGGGATATCGTCGCCCCTTTGATGAAACGTATCGAGCAGCGTTACGAGAACGTGCGCCTGAAGACCAAGGTGACCAAAGTGCAATCCGAAAAGACGGGATTGAGGGTCACGTTTGAAGGACCGGAGGGAACCCGCGAAGAACTGTTCGACAAGATCCTCTCGGCGGTGGGCCGCAGGCCGAATGGCCGGCTGATCGGCGCTGAAAAAGCGGGGATCAGTGTCGATGAGGGCGGTTTCATCAGGGTCGACCGGCAGATGCGGACCAGCCGGGAGAACATATTCGCCATTGGCGATGTCGTCGGGCAGCCAATGCTGGCGCACAAGGCCACGCATGAAGGCAAGGTCGCCGCGGAAGTCGCTGCCGGCCACAAGTCCGCCTTTGATGCACCGGCCATTCCCTCGGTCGCCTATACCGAGCCGGAGGTCGGCTGGGTGGGCCTGACGGAAAACGAGGCCAGGTCGAAAGGCATCGCTTATAAAAAGGCGTCCTTCCCCTGGGCGGCTTCCGGGCGGGCCCTTGCCATGGCCGGTTCGGACGGCGTTTCCAAGCTGCTGTTCGACCCCGATAGCGGGCGCGTTCTCGGCGCCGGCATTTGCGGTCCGAACGCGGGTGAGTTGCTTGCCGAAGTGGCGCTCGCCATCGAGATGGGCGCCGATGCCGAGGATCTGTCGCTCACCATTCATCCTCACCCGACCTTGTCCGAGACCATCGGGCTTGCCGCTGAAATCTTTGAAGGAACGATCACCGACCTTTGAAGATGAGGCTGCTGTTCGAGCATGTCTCGCGTCGGCGCATTCCTTTTGCATCCGACCCGGCCGGCAGCGTTGTCCACTAGCTGGACAAATTCGAATTTCGACTGGATTTCAATCGGATGGCATCCTTATTGTGGTGCAAGCGACACGGAAACAGGTTCCGGCTCTTGCTGAAAAACGTAGCCCGAGGGTGCGTTGTCACAGTGAAAACCGGGCGGGAGGAGTGGATAGATGTCGATTATTTCCCTTGGATATATGGGTATCAATTCCAAGAGGCTGGGTGATTGGGAAGGCTTCGCCACGGATCTGCTTGGCATGCAGAAAGTCGATCAGGGCGGACCCATGCGCATGTTCCGGATGGACGACCGCAAGCAGCGCCTGATCGTGACCGGCGAAGGCGAGGAGGACCTTGCCTTCATGGGCTGGGAGGTCGGTTCGCCCGAAGATCTGGAAGCTCTGGCGGCCAGGCTCGAGAATGCGGGCTTCCCCGTCACCTTGCACGGCGCGTCCCTTTCCGATCAACGCCACGTTGCCCGTCTGATTTCCTTCCATGATCCCGACGGCAACCGGCTGGAAGCCTTTTACGGGCCCGAGATCGCAAGCGACCCGTTCCTGTCCGGTCGTCCGATCAGTGGCTTCAAGACCGGGTCTCTCGGCATGGGGCATGCTGTCCTGCATGTCGCCAACGTTGAAGGAATCCTGCATTTCTACAGGGACATACTGGGTTTCAACGTGACCGATTACGGCCTGAAGCCCTATCCGCTCTACTTCTTCCACGTCAATGGACGTCATCACAGCTTCGCGATGGTCGGCTCCGGCCGCAAGGGCATTCACCACTTCATGGTCGAACTGCTCTCGCTCGACGATGTGGGCCAGGGCTATGACATAGCCCAGCAGCGCGACGAGGGGATCGCCTATACGCTTGGCCGGCACTCCAATGACCATATGATGAGTTTCTACACCAACACGCCGTCCAAGTTCTTCGTGGAATACGGCTGGGGCGCACAGGTGGTTGATCCCGAGACCTGGAAGCCGTTCGAGACGCATGAAGGTCCGTCAACCTGGGGACATGAGCGCGTCTATCTGCCCGAAGACGATGAAGTCAGAATTCGGATGCGCGAGATGCGGCACAAGAATGCCCGCGACGGGTTCCGCGCGCCCGATCCGAAGCCGAACTGCGCCTGGCTCGATAGCGTCGTGCACGCAGAATAAAACAGCAAGTTGAACACATAAAAACGGAGAGGAGACGACGTTGCGAGTAGCATCATTCATTTTGCCCGAGGGCACTGCATCTTACGGAGTGGTTGAAGGGGATACGATCAGGGATGCCGGCGCCGGCCTGCGCGCCAAATACCCTGACCTCAAGGCGGTGATTGCGGCAGATGCGATTGGAGAATTGCGGTCCGCCGATGGCGAAAGCCTGGCGACCGACAGCGTCAGCTTCATCCCGACGATCCAGAATCCGGACAAGATCATCTGCATCGGGCTCAACTATCTGGGCCACATCAAGGAGACCGGCCGGGACCGGCCGGAATATCCCTCGATCTTCACCCGATACCCGTCGACGGTCGTTGGTCACGACCAGCCCATGATCCGGCCGAAGGCGTCGGACAAGTTCGACTACGAGGGCGAGTTCGCGGTGGTCATCGGCAAGCGCGGGCGCGCCATCGCAAAGGACAAGGCCTTCGATCACGTTGCCGGATATACCGGCTTCAATGACGGCTCGATCCGCGACTATCAACGGCATACGACCCAGTTCTGGGGCGGCAAGAATTTCGACCGGTCGGGCTCCATGGGGCCGTGGATCGTCACGCCTGACGAACTGGGCGACGTTGACAGCCAGACCCTGGTCACGCGGCTGAATGGCGAGGTGATGCAGGAGACGTCTATTGGCGATCTCGCGTTCAAGGTGCCGGATCTGATCGCCTATGTCTCCACGATCACGGAACTCCTGCCGGGCGACATCATCGCAACGGGCACGCCGAGCGGCGTCGGTTTCTTCCGGGATCCGAAGGTGTTCATGAAAGCCGGCGACCGGATCGAAGTCGAGATTTCGGGCATTGGAACGCTGCGAAACACCATTGCCGACGAATAAGAAAACAAGACAAGAAGGCTGGAGGACAAAGATGATACCGACGCACGCGGATGTTGCCGTCATTGGCGGCGGCCCCGTCGGGCTGACCGCAGCAAGCCTGCTGGGCAGACTCGGCATCAATTGTGTTCTGTTCGAGCGGAACCAGACGACTGCCTTTCATCCGAAGGGTCACGTGGTGAATACCAGGACCATGGAGATTTTCCGGATGATGGGCATAGCCGAGGGCGTGGACGCGGAGGCGCTTCCCCTTGAACGACACGCCGGCATCGGGTTTGTCACCAGCCTTCTCGGCGATGAGATCGGCGCGATCAAGACGCGTAGCGATCCCGAATGGGCGCGCATCGAGCGCACTCAGAGCCCTGTCCTGAAGCGGTCATGCCCGCAGGACAGGCTGGAACCGGTGATCCGCAACCATGCGGAGGGCTTTGAAAGCGTTTCACTGAATTTCGGCTGCAATGTCACCGGCATCGAACAGCATGATGATGGCGTCACGCTCAGCTGGGAAGATTCCGACGGCGCGTCCGGCACCACGCAGGCTAAATACGTGATTGCCGCGGACGGCACGCGCAGCGAAGCGCGCGACGCGGTCGGCCTCGGCATCAGCGGCGAGTCGATGGGGCAGCAGATCGGCATCTATTTCCACGCCGATCTTTGGGAGTATGTGAAGGACCGGCCTTACCTGCTCATGTGGATCTACAACGCCAGGACGTCGGGCGTGCTGATATCGCTGGATGGGCGCAATCGCTGGACCTACAATTTCGGCTATGCGGAAACCGAGACGCGGCACGATTTCACCGAGGAGCGCTGTCTGGAGATACTGCATGCGGTGATCGGGACGGATGATATCGACATCGAAATCAAGAACATCATGCCATGGCGCATGCAGGCGCGCATTGTCGATTCCATGTCGTCGGGGCGCGTCTTCTTTGCCGGCGATGCCGCGCATCCGTTGCCGCCCACGGGTGGGCAGGGGGTAAATACCGGTGTTGCCGATGTGCATAATCTGGCGTGGAAACTGGATTTCGTGCTCAGGGGATTTGCGCCTGAAGGTCTGCTGGAGACCTATGACACGGAGCGCCGGCCGGTTGCCAAGTTCAATGTCGAGCAAAGCGCGCGCAACGCCCGGGCCATGGAGAAGAAGGGCCTGTCGGGAATGCTGTTCAATGACAGCAAGTTCCTGTCCAACATCGAGGGTCCCGCGGGCGCCGCGAACCGGGCCAGGCTCGCCGAGGGCATTCCGGAACAGCGCGCGCATTTCGACTATCCGGGCCAGACCTTCGGCTTTCACTATGACTCCAGCCTCGTGACGGGAGATGGCACGCCCGAGCCGCCGATCGAGGTGGAAACCTACACGCCGACGGCGCGTCCGGGTCACCGCGCGCCGCATATTCCGATCCGTTTCGAAGGCCGGGACATTTCGATCATCGACCTCTTCGATTTTGACGCCTTCACGCTTCTCGCGGGCCCGAAGGGGCAAGCCTGGAAGGTGGCGCTTGATGGCCTGGACGGCAAGTCACTGCCGAAGGTGAATGCCTATCTGGTTGGACATGGTCTCGATGTCGAAACCGATCTTGAAGCCTGGAAAGACCTGTATGGGGTCTCGGATGAAGGGGCGGTTCTCATCCGTCCCGATGGACATGTGGCGTGGCGCAGCTCCCGGGGCGGCGATGCTGATGCCCTGATTGCCGCGCTTTTCAGGTCGATCGGCCGGAATTCCGCATCCGAAGATGAAATCGCTACGAGAAAGACCGTATTGAATGCCGCATCCTGAGTATCAGACAGCAGTCATCATCAAAGAAGCGGGTGGTCCCGAAGTTCTCGTCGCCGAACAGGTGCCTGTCCAGAGCCCCGGCCCCGGCGAGGTGCTGATCCGGGTCTCCGCGGCCGGCGTGAACCGGCATGACGTTCACCAGCGTGCGGCAGGAAAGCACAGCGACGGCCAGGCTGTTCCCGGCCTCGAGGTATGCGGCGAGGTCGTCGCCGCGGGCGAGGGCGTGCGCGGCGTGGCCGAAGGCGAGCGCGTCATGGCGCTGGTTCAGGGCGGCGGCTACGGCCAGTATGTCACGGCAAATGCGGGACTGGTGATGCCAGCGCCCGACACGCTTTCCGATGCCGAGGCGGCCGGCATTCCCGAGGCCGTTTTCACGACGTGGTGGAACTTCTTCAATCTCATGTCGCTTGAGAAGGACCAGTTCGCATTGTTTCACGGCGGTACAAGCGGCGTGGGTCACATCGCGCTGCAGGCCATGTCGGCGCTCGGGTATAATGTTCTGGCGACCTGCGGCAGCGAGAAGAAGGTGTCGGCCGCGCTGAATTTCGGCGCCAAAGCCGCCTTTCTCTACGATGATCCCGAACTTGCGGACAAGGTTCTGGCCGCCACCGGCGGCAAGGGCGTATCAGCGCTTCTGGACGTTTCCGCCGGCGCGCATGTGGCGCAGGATCTGAAGATGATGGCGCCGGACGGGATGATGGCGCATCTGTCCGGCGGCGGCGGCGCCTCCCTCAGCGTTCCGTTGCGCGACATCATGGCCAAGCGGATTCGCATCACCGGTTCGCTGCTGCGTCCGTTGCCGCTGGCGCGCAAGATCGAAGTCGCAAGGATGATCCGCGCGGATGTCTGGCCGCTTCTCGGACGCCAGGTGCGGCCTCAGATCGAGGGCAGATTCGACTTCAGAAGAGCCGCCGATGCGCATCGCATGATGGAGAACAACAGCCATATCGGCAAGATCATCCTCGACGTCGTTCACGACTGACAGGCTGACGCAGATATCTCCCGGGCGGCGGCTCAGTCCGCCGCCGGCATGCCGTGTTTGTGCGCCGCGCCTTTTATGGCTGATGGGTGTCTTCCCGATAGACGGGGTCAAGGCGGGCTTTGATCGATCGCCCGGCTTGGCATTGCCCCCGATTTTCCCATAATAGATGATCGCGGACGCGAAACATGCCACTGGACAAGCCCTGCGCTTGTGCATCCGGAGACGAGTTGAGAATGGCCACCAAGGGCGGATCACGCTACAAAAGGATTCTCGACCAGTTCACCGAAGACCGTCCGGCATGGACCGTGGCCGATCTGGCAGTGCAGCTGGAAACAGCCAGCAGCACCGTTTACAAATGGGTCGGAGAGCTTGTCGCGCTCGGTTTTCTGGAGGCCACGCTCGATGCCCAGTATCGGCTGGGTCCGGCGTTCCTGGAGTTCGAGCGCCGTTTGCGGCGTACGGACCCGTTGTTGCGGGCGGGCGAGGTATTCCTCACGGAGCTTGTCGAAAAGTCCGGGCTCGAGTGCACGGCAATTCTGGCGCGGCTTTACGGCAACAAGGTCATGTGCGTCGCGGATGCGCATAGCGCGAACATGGAGTTGACGAGCAGTTTCGAACGTGGCCTGCCGATGCCTTTGACGAGGAGCGCCACCTCGCGGGCCATCCTCTCCGTCATCGAGTCACGCCGCCTGAAGCGCTTCCTGCAGCGCGAAACCGAACTGAAGGGCCCGTCCCTGAGCCGGTTTCTCGAAGATGTTTTTGCTGCGCGCAAACAGGGATACTGGATCTCCCGCGGCGAGGTCGACCAAGGCGCGATCGGCATCGCGGTTCCGCTTTTCGACCGTCAATTGGGGCTCGAAGCGTCGCTCAGCCTGGTGGTGAAAACCGACAACGTGACCGAGGAAGAGCTTGGCAGAGTGACCGCTCTACTGACGCAGACCGTCGAGCGGATACAGGCGTTTCTGGCGCAGCAGTATAAAGAGCCGGAAACGACATAGCGATTTCAGGGTTGCGGCTCCAAGGGCGGCAACCCTGAGAAAACGGCGTTATGACCGCAGAATGGCCTTGCCCCAGGTGTTCAGCGAGCGTGCTTCGTGGGGCCAGTCTTCGCATGGGCGGTCATGAATGACTTCAAGTTCGGCGGAGATTTCGATCCAGTTGCCATCCGGATCCGCGATGAACGCAAAAAGATTGTGCCCGGGTCCATGCCGGCCCGGCCCCCACATAAGCTGGATTCCCTTGCTGGCGAAATGCTCGCACCAGTCGCGCAGGTAGCTCCATTCGCCGGCTTCGTAGGAATGGTGATCCATGCCCGTGCGGTCGCCGTCAAAGGCGGCGATGGTGTGGTGCTCGTGATTGGACGTCACGAAGATTGTCGCGATTGATCCGTCGTCGCGCACGACACGGTCAACCATGCGGAAGCCGAGCTTCTTGTGATAGAATTCATAAAAGCCCTCGATGTTCTGCGTCCGGTAGGTCATGTGCTGAACTGGCCCCCAGATGGGCGCTGCGGCATTGGCCCGCGGCCAGCCCATCGTCTTCACATAAGGGGCTTTCGACAGTCCGAACACGACGAGATGGCCGTCGTAATCGCGCACCGCAAAGGCGCCATCCTCGAAATAGGGAGACGGGTTGTCGAGGATTTCGACGCCCTGCGAGCGGGCGCGCTCGCGTATCATCTCCAGCCCATCGGCGTCGCGCACCGCAAGGCCGGAAAATCCGAGCTTCTTGTCCTCTCCTTTCAGGACAATCATGCGGCGGGCCGGCCCTTCGCAACGCCACTGGGTGTCGGAGGTCTTCTCGACCTCCATCTGCATGGCGTCGCCGTAGAACGCGGCGAGCCTCTCCGGGTTCGCGCTCTCGAAGGCGACGTGGTGAAGATATGCGCCGGCTTGGGCGACGGTATCGGGCATTTGTGCTCTCCTCAAAGTTTTTACGTTGCAATATTATCTGAAAAAGAGAATACTGCAAATGGATTGAGGGGCGAGACGCAAATCATCGATGCGCAAGACTTGCGAGGGGGCTCCCGGCGCAAGCGCCGCAACCCGGAAAGCAGGGGGGTAAAGCCTTGAAGAATAGCGAAGGAAACTTTCGCGCGGCGACATCCGCCGTTAGCCGGGCAACGGGTGCATCAGGCCCCGGGCCTGCAATCAGTTGCGCCGATATATATGATACATTTCATGCCGAGCTGGGTGTCTGCAGCCTCCAGTTCAGAAGTCTCGGAAAGTGGGAGGCTTTCTTCGGGCCGGCGGAGACGGTCGCGACGTTCGAGGATCATACGCCGGTTCTCAAATGCGTTTCCGCTGCTGGCAACGGGCGGGTTCTCGTGGTGGACGGGAGGGGGTCGCTGACGACCGGCGTGATGGGCGACCGGCTTGCGGAAATGGCGAGGATGAATGGCTGGGCCGGCGTCGTGATCAACGGCGCGGTTCGCGACAGCGCGGCCATTGACGCCATGGCGTTTGGCGTGAAGGCGCTCGGCGCGACCGCAAGGCGGGGGTGGCAGGCGACTTCGGGCAGGTTCGGCGGACAACTGCGCTTCGGCGATATCACCATTGATCGCGGCGACTGGATATATGCTGATCGGGATGCGGTTCTGGTCAGCAAATCGGAGCTGGACATGGCCCTCGTGAAGGGCGCCGCAGTAGCGGAATGAGATGCCGATAAAGCCGGAAAGGCGCAATGTGAGGGAGGCTCCTGACCCTTCAGGAGAAACGGGTCGCCGCGCCGCGCAGACCAATGCGTGGTAATCGCGCGGCGGCAGGGAGGATTCCACGTGACTACGGGTAGCAACATGACTGAAACGATAGAGACCGACGTGCTGATTGTCGGCGCGGGACCGGTGGGCCTGTCGCTGGCCAACGAGTTGGGATACCGTGCCGTCGATTATATCCTCGTGGAGGAGGGGGAAGGGAAGATCTTCTTCCCGGCCGGCGAGAATATCTTCTCCCGTACGATGGAGCATCTGCGCCGCTGGGGCATTGCCGATCGCGTGCGCTTCGGTGACGCGATATCGCCGGATTACCCGCGCAATATGGGGTTCTGCACCACGCTGGAGGGCTGGCCTCTGGCGCTTTTCCCAGGGGTCTCAAACGCCGAAGCCCCGCAAAAGGACGTGCACTCGCCGGAAGGCGGGTTCTTCTACCCCAAGAAAGGGTTTGATCCCGCGCTTCGTGAGGCCGCTGAAGAAAAGGGCGGCGATTTGCGGTATGGCCACAGGCTGATTTCATTTAATCAGGACTCAGACTATGTGACGAGCACCGTCGAAGACCTGCAAACCGGGGAAAGGCGTCAGATACGCAGCCGGTATCTTGCGGCCTGCGACGGCGCGCGCAGCACGGTCCGCAAACAGCTTGGCATCAGCTACATCGGAAGCTTCGGCGAAGGCTTCAACTTTGCGGTCTATTTCCGCTGTCAGGGTCTGGGAGACAAACTCACTCGCTTGTTCGGGCGCAAGATGGCGCAGGTGCATACCGTATGTCACGCCAATCGCGCCTACATCACCGCGGTTGACGGCCGGGATGAATGGCGGTTCTCCATGTATACGGAGGAAAAACGGGATTTCGACCCGACAGACGTGGTGGCCGCGGTCATCGGCCCGGAGCTCGCCTTCGAGGTGATCCAGGCCCAGCCCTGGACGGGACACCGCGTGGTGGCGGAGCGCTATCGCGATAATCGCGCGTTTCTGCTGGGCGATGCAAATCATCTGCGCTGGCCGAAGGGCGGTTTCGGCGCCAACACCGGCATCGGCGATGCCGTGGACCTGGGCTGGAAGCTTGCCGCGCGATTGCAGGGATGGGGCGGAGAAGCCCTGCTGGACAGCTATGAGGCCGAACGGCGGCCGATCGCCATACGCAATACCAACGAGGCGGCCAACAACCGGGTGTTCGACAGCATGATCGCGCCGGAGCCGCATGTGGAAGAGGCCGGCGAAGAAGGCGCGGAAGCACGCCAGCGCTTGAGAGACCGTCTCTTTGCCCTGCGCTACCGGGAGTTCGCGACAGCCGGCATACAATTGGGACACCGCTATCGCCAGTCGCCGGTCTGCGTTCCGGACAACAGTCTTGAGCCGCCGGACGATCACATGCTCTATCGCCCGTCAACATATCCCGGCGGTCGGGCGCCGCATGCCTGGATGAATGATGGCCGCTCCACGCTCGACCTGTTCGGCAAGGCCTATGTCCTGATGGTTTTCGGCACGATAGCGGGAACCGATGCGTTTCTGGCCGAAGCCAAACGAATGGGCATACCTGCCGGCATGCATCTGATCGAGGAGGAGGAAATCGGCGCGCTCTACGAAAAGCCGCTGGTGCTGGTGCGGCCGGACGGGCATGTCTGCTGGCGCGGCGAACAGGTTCCCGAAGCAATGACGGAATTGTGGAACACGGTCACGGGCCGGCGTTGCGCCGAGGAACCGTAAATGCGCCGCAGGCGCGGCTGCTGTTGTCCGGTCCCGTGCTGACGTTCGGGAGCCGGCGGATCGCCGCGTCAAACCTTTACCGTGGCCACCGCCCATGCGATATCTCGTCTGGAAGCGGCCGATCTCCACAACGCGCGGGTCTGTAGCAAAGATGAGCCAACTCAATCACGTGCGATCGTTGCAGCGCGGCATTGCGATCCTACAGATCATAAACCAGAAGAACGGCCTGAAGGCCGCTGAAATCGCCGCGATCGCGGACATCCCGCGGCCGACGGTCTATCGGCTTCTGGAAACGCTGGAGCAGATGCGCCTGATCGTGAAGGATCAGACGAGCGACAGCTGGCGCGTTGCCATTCACGCGAAATCGCTCAGCTCCGGTTTCCGCGACGAGGACTGGGTCATTCAAACCGCGGTGCCCGAGATGGTGCGGCTGGGTCGCCAGGTTCTGTGGCCGCTTGATCTGGTCGCATTTCGCAATTCTGTCATGGAGATCCGGGAATCCACGCATAATTTCAGTCCGTATTCCCTGGATCACGGCATGGTTGGCCTGGGCCTGCCCGTGCTGGGCAGTTCCAGCGGGCGCGCCTATCTGGCCTTCTCCCCGGATGACGAGCGGGAGCATGTTCTGGCCGGCCTGAGCGTTGAGCTGGGCGTTGAGCCGCCCTTCATGACCGTGGACGGCCCCTTGGAAAAGATATTGGGAGAATGCAGAGATCTGGGGGTCGGGTTTCGCCGCGAGGGCTTTCGCAGCGGAACCATGAGCATTTCGGCCCCGGTGGTTTTCAGAAAGCGTGTGATTGCGTGCCTGACGATGGTCTGGATCAAGTCGGCGCTGAGCTTTGAATCAGCCGTGGCCAGCTATCGCGAACCGCTCATCGAAGCCGCCAACAGGATCTCCGCCCAGGTCGAAAAGCTGGAATACGAGATCGAGGAACTCGGCGATTGATTTCTCCTGCATGCGCTCACTGTCGGCGCGCGAGAGGAGGGGTGGCGCTGCCCCTTATCAAAACGGGGACAGCGCCCGAACGCTTCAGAGTTTCGAAGCGTCGATATTCAGCTTGTTGTCCGTGACAGCCGCCCGCTCACGCGTCAGCGCGCGCTGGAACGAAGGACGCGCGCGAACGCGCTCGGCATGGGCTGCCAGCGCGGGATAGTCCTCCAGGTTGAACGCGCCCTTGGCCGCCGTGGAGAACACCCAGTAAAGATAGACATCGACGATCGACCATTGCTCGCCGTACCACCATGTGGACGTCGACAGCGTTTCTTCGACGAAGCGCGCTTCCTTGTTCAGCTTCTCCAGACCGTCCTCGGCAATGCCGCTGACATCGCCCTTGGTCCATTTTTTGGGATTTCGGATCTGGCGTACCATCGGATGCAGCATGCTGGCGCACCAGGCAAGGTCGCTCAGTCCGCGGGCATCATCAAAAAAGTCGCCGCTGCGCGGCAACAGGGCCGCGTCGGGGAAGGTCTGATGCAGGTAGAACAAAATTGCCGGATTCTCGGTCAGGGTCTTGCCGTCAACCGAGAGTGCCGGAACCTTCGCCTTCCGGTTCTGCGCGATGTAGTCGGGGCTATATTGCTGATCCGCGCGGATATCGATCCAGCGATCAAGATAGGGCGCACCTGCCTCCTCGAGCGCTGTCAACGTTACGCGTGAGCACGCGCCAGGATAGGCATATAGTACGGTTTGGCTCATGTGTGTCCTCCTCCGGATACGAATTAATCGATTGGCGTGATTGATATCGGCGGGCGTTGGCCGTGAGTGCGGCGCGTGGGCCGCCGGATGGCTGGAGCGGCCGTGTCATTGGCTGCGTTTAGGCTGGGATGATCATGCCCGGTTCAACGAACCAGGGAGCGCACATTGGCCGCCGGCGGCAGCATCTCGCGCACCTGCAGATCGCACTCGAATATTTCCCGCAATCGCTCCCTGACCGTGTGGCCATGTTCGACCACCAGGCTTTCCGCGCGCGAGGACTGCCCCCTCCGGACCGCCCCGTAAATCGCCTTGTGCTCTCTGTGAGCCTCCTCCATCCGGGCCAATCCGTCCTCGTCCTTCTTAACCGTGAACAGAAAGGTTGACGGCGATACGAGCGGCATGCGGCTGAGGTTCGCATAGACCTTGTTGAGCGTCGAGCGATTGGCGGCCTGGATCATGTTGAGGTGGAACTTCTCGTTCGCCCGCGTCCATCGCGAAAGCTTCTCGGCCGATGTTCCAGCGCCGGACAACAGGTCATCGCACTCGGCGATGCATTCTTCAAAGACCTCAATGCCTCGGCCGGCCAGATGCCCTTCCTCCATCGCGGTGCGGATGGCGAGGCCCTCGAGGGCGCTGCGGACGTCGTAAGCGGACAGGATATCGTCAACGGTAAATTCACAGACGGTGAAACCCCGGTTGGGATGGCCCTCGACGAGGCCATCCGCCTCCAGCATGCCCAGGGCGACCCGCACCGGGGTGCGCGAAACACCGAATGTTTCGGCGATGTCGCGCTCCTGCACGCGTTTGCCGGCGGGCAGTTCGCCGCCCAGTATCATTTCGCGCAGTCTCTGCGCCACGATTTCGGTGTTCGTGAGCGTTCCCGCGCGCACCTGAAGTTTGCTTTGAGACTCTGTGTTTGAATTGGCCACCTGACACTCCAGTGTTTCAGACCTCACCTTGTACATCAATTCCGGCCTCTTGGGAGCGCCTGAACGGTTGCGGGCAGCGCAAGTCGGCCTCGTGTATCCGACGCTTTCGACAAAATAGCATGCCATTTTGCAAAAAATCAATAATTCTCTTTGAATTTTGCCATTGATCAATTAGTTTGGCATGCCAGAATGGAATTGAGGCAAATCCGGGAGGATCGGGCAAGGATTGCCCGGCAGGTGTTTTGACTCAAAAGCGGGAAGGGGAGGCTCGGCGCGGGGCGGCATGTTTCGCAAATGCAATTGCCGCTCTATTTCGGGGTAACCGAAGCAAATTCCGTTCGTAAGGCATTCAAGATTCTGATTCTGCAGGGGTTATATTCGGAGATTGTCCTGAGGCAGAATTTGAAGGCGCAAAATTAAACTTTCTTTGGGAGGAAAGATTGTCAAAACTTACCAGATTTACCAGTGGTATTGCCGCGGTAGGCGTAGCCTGCTCGGTGCTTCTTTTTTCGGTTGCCGGTGCCTCTGCAGCGGAAAAGCTGCGCATGGTGACCAGCCTTCCGGCCCCTTCGTTCCTGTACAAGGACATCATTTCGGTCTGGGCGAAAAATGTGACGGATGCCTCCAACGGCACGCTCGACGTGGAGGTATTCCCGGCAGGCGCCTTGGGTCGGGATCCTGCATCGCACCTTGATATGGTCTCCAGCGGCATAGCCGACATCGGCTATGTCGTGGCCGGCTACACGCCGGGCGCCTTTCCCGAAACGACGGTGATGGAACTGCCTGGCGTCATTCCTTCCGCGACGGTTGGCTCGATTGCCGGCGCCATGATGGTCGAGGAGGGCCTGTTCAAGGGCGTTGGCATGGACAAGGTGAAGATCTTGGGCATGTTCTCGACCGCGCCCACGCTTTTGCACACCACCTCCAAGGTCGAGACCCTGGATGAGGTCAAGGGCATGCGGCTTCGCGGAGCGGGCCCGCAGCTGCTGCATTCGATCGAGGCGCTCGGGGCAACCCCTGTCGGCGGCATCACCAGCTCAAACCTCAGCGAGGCGCTGTCGCGCGGGCTCGTGGCAGGTTCGGTGAATGAATGGGTGGCAGCGACGATTTTCGGCGTTATCGAATCCGCGAAATTTCATCTCGACGTCAATATGGGAACCTCTCCCATCATGGTTGTGATGAACAAGGCGAAATACGACGCCCTTTCGGACGAGCAGAAAGCGGCGATCGACAAGAACGCCGGCGAAGCTTTTTCGCGGCTGTGGGGCGAGCAGTTTGACGGGAACAACGAAAAGTTCCGCGCCAAGGCCCTGGAAGATCCTTCCCAGCAGATGGTGACCCTTTCGCCCGAGGAGAAGGCCAAGTGGGAGGCCCGCCTGCAGACCGTGGTCGACAACTGGATCGAGCAGACGCCGAACGGCCAGCAGATCTTCGACAAATACAGCGAGGCGGTTGCCGCGGCGAGCCAGTAGGTTCGCCCGAACACGGGCGGCGGCGCGCGTGAAAAACGCACCCGTCCGCCGTTCGTGCTCGCTTGTCATTCTCTCCAATGCCTTGCCGCGAAACCAGAACCTCACCGTTTCCGAGGGGAGTAAGTCCTTTGTCGTCCATAGATAGAATCACGCGCTACGCGACGCGCTGGTTGGCGCTGCTGGGGTTTGGCGGCCTTCTCGTGCTTGCGATCATGACCGCGATCGATGTGCTCTCGCGGTCGCTGCTGTCGGCCCCCATCCATGGCGTCAACGATGTCAGCTCGGTCGTCATGGCGGTGGTGATCGCATCATGCATACCCGCCAGTCTCTACGACCGCAGCAATATCTCGGTCGAGATACTCGGCTCCATGGGAGGGCCCTCGCTCGAACGGGTGTTCCGGGTATTCGCGAGCCTGGTGGTTCTCATCTTCATGTCGCTGATGGCCTGGTACTTCGTGCCCTATACGGAAGAAACCTACAGGACCGCGCGCCAGACCTGGGTGCTAGCCTGGCCGGTCTGGCCCTGGTGGGCGGCGGCAACGGCGTTCCTGTTTCTCGCCGCCTTCGTTCAATTGCTGAATTTTATCAATGATATAATCGTGATGGTCACCGGCGGGCGGGTCGATCCGCAAGGAGTCGAAACGAAGCTCGTGCCTTCCCGCAACCCGAATTCGGAAAGTGACGCATAAAAATGGAGCCTTCTGTCATTGCCCTGATCGGCTTTGCCGTCATGTTCGCTCTGGTCGCGGCGCATGTGCCGATCGGCGTTTCGATGGCCGTGGTCGGCGTTGTCGGCTTTGCCTTTCTGGCCGGCTGGGGCCCGGCGCTGTCGCTTCTCGCTTCGGAACCCGCCTCGACAATGGCCAGCCTTGACCTCGCGGTCATCCCTCTGTTCATGCTGATGGGCGGTCTCGCCACCGCCGGGGGCCTTGCCAAGGACATATATGAAACCGCGGAAGCGCTCGTCGGACACCGCCCCGGCGGGCTCGCCGCCACGACCGTCGTCGCAAGCGCCGGTTTCGGCGCCGTCTGCGGCTCGGGCGTTGCCACCACCGCGACCTTCGGGCGCGTCGCGCTGCCGGAAATGCTCAAGCGCGGATATTCCCCCGGCAGCGCCGCCGGCTCTGTCGCCGCCGGCGGTACGCTCGGCATCATCGTGCCGCCGTCGAGCATCATGATCCTGTACGCCGTGCTGACGGAACAGTCCGTGCTTTCGCTCTTCACGGCGGCGGTGGTCCCGGCCCTGCTGTCGGTGACGCTCTACATGATCGCCATCTGGATCGTCGCCAAGCACAATCCGGCCGCAATGCCCGGAACGGACCGCCTGCCTTACAAGGACCGGATCAGGGCGATCGGCAAGTCCTGGGGCGCGATAATGCTGGCGGTCATCGTGCTCGGCGGCATTTATTCGGGCGTCTTCACGGTCAACGAGGCGGCGGCGATCGGCGTGGTTCTGGCATTCCTGTTTGCGATCTTCCGCGGGCGGCTGAACCGCAAGACATTTCTGGTCGTGCTCTCCGACGCCAGCGTGTCGACCGTGATGATCTACATCATGGTCTTCGGCGCCATGATCTTCTCCTACTTCATCAGCATATCGGGCGTGACGACCGACATCGTGGTCGGCATCAACAATCTGGACCTGCCGCCGCTCGGCGTGATCTTCATCCTGGTGGTAGTCTATCTCTTCCTTGGGTCGATCTTCGACGAGGTGGCGGCCATTGTCGTCACGCTGCCCTTCGTGCTGCCGATCATCATTGCGATGGGCTACGATCCGGTCTGGTGGGGCATATTGAACGTCGCTCTCGTGGGCGTCGGCATGCTGACGCCGCCAATCGGGATCAATGTGATGCTGCTGAGTTCGATGAGGCCGGACATACCGCTCTTCACGATCTATCGCGGAATCACGCCATACTTCCTGGCCGATTGCGTCCGGATCCTGATCCTCGTCCTGTTCCCGCAGGTAACGCTGTGGCTGCTGCATGCCGGCTGACGCGGCGCCCGTGCCCGGCCTCGCATATGGCGAGACCGTAAACCCTCCGATCTGGCTGATGCGGCAGGCAGGACGCTATCTGCTAGAGTACCGTACTTTTCGCCTGCGATTATCTGTAACCAAGCCAAACCGTTATCTCGTCGGCATGACAGTCTGGGGTACCTTGGCGTAAATTGTCCCGAACGACTGGCGAAGGACCCCATCGGGAGTTCTCGCGTTTTCCCTATTGGCATATTTGTCGTTGTCCTTATTGCAGCAAGCGCAACGTCATAGGGAGGAAACGTGACGCCACTGCCCCGAGCTCGATAATTACCGGAGTTGTAGACTGCGAAAATTCCGCTTCAGAGCCATCGGCGGGCGTCGGCGAACCGCGGTGTGCCAGCAGCCTTTCTCATATTAACGCAAAATCAGTCAGACCGGACATAGCCTCATTTTTGTCATTCTAGCTATGCCGAAGCTCTTGTTCGGTCATCAGAATTTTTCCGCGGAAAAATTTCATAGCGACTGCGTCGAAGGTTCATATCCCCTCAAGACTTTTGGGTAAGGCACTATTCCGCCACCCGCTCACGAGAGTGTTCCAAGACAGACGCAGCGGCCGCCTTGGAAACGAAGTCGTTCATTCCCTGTGTGTTGCCTTGGGCGGCGACCTCTGCCTCCACGGCCGTGGTTTCCTCGAATCGGAGATAGCCGATCAGGCGGGCAGGGGCGATATGGTTTCGATAGTCAATGATCGGCGGCTGATGAGAATGCAGCTTTTGGCTGTATCGGGGCTGACTGCCTCGCCTTCGGACCCGATAGGTGCAATGTAAGAGAAATGCGACGTCGGGGTTCCGTTGAGGTCTGCGCCGGAAAGGCTTGAGATGGCGCGCGCGGGTCTCCGGTTCTCGCTGCTTGGGCCGGGAGCGGATATCCGGTCAGTGGTGGCGCTGGCGGAGGCGGCGCATGCCGAAAGCCGGTTTTCCTATATTTCCTTCAGTTCGGTAAAGGTTGAGGCGATCGTCGCGCGCATTGTCGCGCGGCCGGAGCAATCGGCCTGTATTCTGGCAATGCGGGGCAGCGATGTCGTGGGCATGCTGTGGTGCTCCGTCGGCGCCAGCACCAAGTTCTGTCAATATGGCGCACGACGAACCGTAAGGGCCACACTCGGATACAAATGGTAGGGCGTTGCGATCGGCTCTCTTCCTATCTGCCTTTTCAATGAGGACGGAAACAACAGGCCTCGTCCACGGGACTGTGGATCATGCCAGCAGAACAGAACGGGCATCCCATCATGATCATTCCTCCTCGGTGCGCACGCCATAGGGACCGCAGAGATCGACGAGGACGCCGTGCAGCGCGCGCGTCAGTTCCCTTCTCGGAGAATTGACGCGGTCAACGAGGCCGATCTGGCGTGTAACCTGGGGGGTGCCAAAAGGGATTTTCTCGATTTCCATGTTTCCGGGCTCCTGCAGCGCGACGTGAGGCACGACCGAGATGCCAAGGCCCTGTCGAACGCAGGTCACGATCGATCCGATCGTATCGATATGGGCGATGTCCTGCGTGACGACGCCGAGGCGTGACAGTTCGGTGTCGATGAGGTTTGCCAGCGGAACCGGGCTGTGAAAACGGACATAGGGCTGGGTATTCAGAAGATGAATGGGGTCACGGCTTGCTGTTCCGGATGGAGTGATCAGCCAAAGAGGTTCCTTGAGGAAAGGAGACCACCGCAGGGCGTGCGGAAATCCGATGTGTTCGGCAACCATGGCAGCGTCGAGACGGCCCGAGGCGACATCGGTGATCATCGGCGCAGAGAGCGAGACGCGCAGGTTGATCTTGAGCTGCGGATATTCATCCCGCATTCGCAACAGGGCCCGCGGCAATAGGTTCAGCGCGCTTGAACGGACCGAGCCGAGCAGAAGGGTTCCTGCGATCTGGCTGCCCCGCAACACCGCCTTGGCATCATCTTCGCGCTGAAGGATATCCTTGGCCATATCAAGGACCTGCATCCCCTGCGAGGTGAATTTCGGCGGCCGGCTGGCGCGGTCGAAAATGACCACGTTCAGCTCCTGCTCGAGCGCGTGGATCTGCTGGCTGACGGCCGAAGGCGTGAGGCCGACTTCGTCCGCAGCGCGGGCGAACGTGCCCTGGCTGTGGATGGACAGAAGGGTCTTTAACTGACGCGTATCCATATAAAATCCAGTTTTTCTAAATCTAATAACAATAATTAATCGCTTTTGTGAAGTCAAACTTTCTACTAGACCTCCCGTGGTGGAGGACAAGAACCGGCAATGGCTGGGAGGCTGATCCGGAGTCCCGAGAAAATCAGAACAGTTGCGCGCTCCA
Organism: Martelella mediterranea; assembly: GCF_021021415.1. GTDB lineage: Bacteria > Pseudomonadota > Alphaproteobacteria > Rhizobiales > Rhizobiaceae > Martelella > Martelella mediterranea_C. The sequence continues at coordinate 32,580 of NZ_JAINWJ010000019.1, forward strand.
GCCCCTTCGGAGCGTCCCTGGAGACGTGTTTGATGAGCAAGACGATACTGGTAACCGGTCCTGACCTGGCCGCCGAGGCAAAGGCGCTGGCGGAGAGCCACGGCTACGAGCTGGTGCATATGCCGGCCTATTCCGATTCCACCGTGATTGCGGACTACATGGCGAAGACCGGAGCCGTCGGGATCGTGTCGCGCATGGGTCGTATCGATGCTTCCGTCATCGAGGCTGCCCCGCAGCTTCGGGTGATTTCCAAGCACGGCGTGGGCGTCGACAACATCGATATCGTCGCGGCTGCCAAGCGTGGAATTCCGGTTCTGGTTGCCACGGGCGCCAATGCGGTTTCGGTGGCCGAACATACCATCGCTCTTTTGCTGACCGTCTCAAAACGCATCCTGTCCTTGGACCGGAGCCTGCGCGAAGGCCGCTGGGAAAAGCCCGGCTTTCAGGGGCGGGAGCTCAACGGCGGCACGATGGGCCTGATGGGTATCGGCGCGATCGCCCGTGCGACCGGCGTCATGGCCAAGGGGCTGGGCATGACGCTGATCGCCTATGATCCCTATGCACCTGACAGTGCCTTCGAGGCTGTAGGCGCGCGCCGCTGCGCGACACCGCAGGAGCTGTTTTCCGGGTCGCAGGTGCTGTCGCTGCACAGCCCGTTGACCGAAGCGACGCGCAATATCGTCAATGCCGAGGCGCTGGCGCTGATGCCCAAAGGCTCATACGTCATCAATACCGCGCGCGGGGGGCTGATCGACGAGCAGGCGCTGCTGGACGCCGTGGTCTCGGGTCACATCGCCGGCGCCGGCATCGATACCTTCGCATCCGAGCCTCCGGGGCCGGATCATATCTTCTTCTCGCAGCCGAATATCGTCATGACTCCGCACATCGGCGGTGTCACCGCCGAAGCCAATGCGCGCGTCGGGACAGAAGCGCTGCGTGGAATCTTCCAGATTATCGACGGCCAGCCGGTCGCTCCCGAGCGGATCATCAATCGCGAATTTCTGGCCGCCGACGCGGCGCACCTCACAAGCGTGGAGAAGTAATATGCCTGCCGGCTTCCGAATCCTTAATCGTAATCAGGTTGCCTCGAAAGAGCTTGTCGATGCCTTTGCCAGGCTTCCCGTCGCCAATGTTTCCGACAGCATGTCACGGATGACCGCGGCCGGACCCACTCTGCGACCCATGCATGCGTCCGGGAACCTTGCCGGCGTTGCCCTGACCGTGAAGGCGCGGCCGGGCGATAATCTGATGCTGCACAAGGCAATTGATATGGCGGTCCCGGGCGACGTGATCGTCGTTGATGGCGGCGGTGACCTTTCGAATGCGCTGATGGGCGAACTGATGCTCGCCTATGCAGTCCGCAAGGGCGTTGCCGGATTCGTGCTGAACGCGGCGATCCGCGACCTCGACGCTTTCGTCAAGACCAACCTGCCGACCTTCGCCGCCGGCGTCAGCCATCGCGGCCCATACAAGGATGGCCCCGGCGAGATCAACGTTCCGGTGAGCATCGGCGGCATGGTGATCCACCCCGGCGACATCGTCATCGGCGATAGCGATGGTGTGCATTGCGTTCCGCTTGCCGATGCGGAGGAGGTCCTGAAGAAAACCCAGGCCAAGTCGGATGCCGAGATCCACCAGATGAAGGCGATCGCCGAGGGCACCAATGACCGCGCCTGGGTCGATGCGGCCCTGAAGCGGCTCGGCTGTGAGTTCCCCGCGGACTGATCCGCGACGAGACGACCAAAGCATGAAAAGGAGGAGAAAACCATGCTGAAACTGATCCATACCACAGCGCTGACCGGCGCGATAATCCTGACTGCGGGCGCTGCGCTCGCCGAATATCCGGAAAAGCCGATCGAGGTCATCGTCGGCTTTTCCGCAGGAGGTGGCACGGACGTAATGGCGCGCACCGCGGCCCCCTTTATCGAGAAATATCTCGGTGACGGGGCAAGCCTGGTGGTGAAGAACGTGCCGGGCGCTTCCGGCCAGATCGGCGTCACCGAGGTCGCCGAGGCAGAGCCCGACGGTTACACCATCGGCACGTTCAACCTGCCCGGCATGATGGCGCGTACCATCGATCGTGAAGCCGGATATGACAGGGACAGCTTCACCTACCTGGCCAACGTCGTAAATGATCCCAATGTGATCGTCACCGCGAAAGGCAGCGGCTTCGACACGATCGACAAGCTGATCGCGGCGGCGAAGAAGGACCCCGGCGCCGTCACAGTCGGCATGTCCAGTCTGGGCGGCGACGATCACTTCGCGCTGATCAAGCTGGAGGGTTTGACGGATGCCGAGTTCACCATCGTTCCCTTCAAGGGGTCGGCGCCCGCGCGCACCGCGCTGATGGGCGGCCATGTCGCAATGGGGATCCTGAATATCTCCGAAGTGGCGAGCTTTCAGGATGAACTGAACGTGCTGGGCGTCGCGACCGAGGAGCGGTCCGACTTTGCTCCGGACATTCCGACGTTCAAGGAGCAGGGGATCGACCTCGTGAACGGCTCCATGCGCGGCTTCGTGGCGCCGGCCGGCTTGCCGGATGATGTTTCCGCCAAGCTGGATGATGCCTTCGAACAGATGGCTGGGGACCCCGAATTCCTTGCCGCCATGAAGGCCACAGCGAACCCGGTCGAGATCGTCACCGGCGATGAATTCAAGCAGCTGACGTCCGAGCTCTACGATCTGGCGAACGGCGTCTGGCAGGAAACGCCGTGGAACTGATGTTCCATTCCGACGGCGCATCGACCCATGCGCCGTCGGGCCTGCTACCCAAATTCGTCAAGCCTCTATGAGGGAGACTGTCCATGCCAGACGACCGCAAGAGCCGCCTGCTCCGACCCGAGACGTTGACTGCCGTCGGCATCATCATCGCGGCTGCCGCTTTTCTCTTTCCCACGGCTGATCTGCGTCCGATCTCCGCCCTGCTGCCCGCCGCCATGCTGGTGGGCCTGATCGTATTGTCGGTCCTGCTCCTGATCGGCGATCAGCGTCATGCTGCGCAAGGAGAAGCCGCCCAAACCATCGCCAAATCCTGGCGCCGCGTCATCGGGGCCTTCTGCCTGATCTTCGCCTATGCGCTCGGATGCGACTTTCTCGGCTTCTATCCGAGCACGATTGTCGTCATCCCGCTGGTCGCCTGGGTATTCGGGTTCAGGAACCCGCTCGGCCTGTTTGCCGCCACGGTCATTGTCGTCGGCGCAATCTGGCTGATCTTTGATTTCGGGATGTCCCAGGACTTCCCTGTCGGACGCCTCTGGCAGAACTGAGGTCACGATGTATTCCGATCTTCTCAATGCGCTCCCCGAGGTTGTGGGATTTACGAATTTCGCCGCCGTCGTGATCGGCGTTCTGTCGGGCATCATCGTAGGCGCCATGCCGGGCCTGTCGGCAACGATGGCGATTTCGGTTCTGGTGCCCTTCACCTTCGGGCTTGATCCGCTGGTGGCCCTCGGCCTGATGGCCGGCATCTACAACGGCGCGATGTATGGCGGCGCGATCCCGGCGGTGCTGCTGCGCATTCCCGGCACGCCGGCCGCCGTCGCCACCACCTTTGACGGCTATCCCATGGCCCAGAAGGGCGAGGGGGGCTTTGCGCTGCAGGTGGCGGTCGTGTCCTCATCCATCGGCGGCATCGCGTCCGCCTTCGCGCTGATGCTGCTGGCGCCGCCGCTTTCCAAGGTGACGCTGCTATTCGGTCCGGCTGAGGTGTTCTGGGTCGCGATCTTCGGTCTCGCCTCGATCATCTTTCTGCTGGGCGGCAATCCGGTAAAGGGGTTGATCAGCGCCTGCTTCGGGGTGTTCATCTCGGTGGTGGGTTCCGATCCGATCTATGGCAATGACCGTTTCACCTTCGGCCAGCTCGAGCTTCTCGACGGGATCAGCATCGTGATCCTGCTTGTCGGTCTCTACGCGCTGCCGCCGGTGATCGATCTTCTGGAATCGCCGCTGAAGACGGAAGGCGTGGAAGGCAGCAAGCTGGGTACGCAACCGATCTGGAAAGCGCTTCCTCGGATGAAGCATTTCTGGAAGACCTGGCTGCGTGGATCACTGATCGGTATCTGGATCGGGATTCTGCCCGGCGCGGGCGGGTCGATGGCGGCCTTCATGTCCTATAACGAGGCGCGGCGAGCCTCGAAGCACCCCGAACGCTGGGGTGAGGGCGAGCCCGAGGGCGTTGCTGCCGCGGAGACCGCCAACAATGCCGACACCGCCTCGGCGCTGATCCCGGCCCTGACGCTTGGCATTCCGGGAACCGCCGTTGCCGCGGTGATGCTGGGCGGCCTGCTGGTCCATGGCCTGCAGCCTGGGCCGATGCTGTTCCGGGACAATCCGGATGTCGTTTTTGGCTTCATGTGGCAGTTCCTGTTCGGCGCCATCCTTCTGGTTCTTCTGGGCGGTTCGCTGGCGACCAACAGTTTCGCAAGGCTTCTGAACCTGCCGCGTCCGCTGCTCGGCTCGATCATCATCGTGCTGATGCTGATCGGTGTCTATTCGATCAATGGCCGCATGTTCGACGTCTATCTGATGCTCGGCTTCGGCGTGATCGGATGGCTGATGGACAAGATGAAGTTCCCGCTGCCGCCAATGGTGCTGGGCCTGATCCTGGGCGCCTTCGCGGAAGAGAACCTGCGCCTTGCCCTGCGGATCGGGCGTGGCGACTGGTTGGTCCTGTTCCAGAACACCACCAGCCTCGTGATCGTCGCGCTGACGGTCGCCGTGGTCGTCGGGCCAATCATCAAACGTCGGATCGTGGCCCGCCGCGCGGCGGATGGTGACGCTGGGACGGAAGGCTAATGTATGGCCGCTGCATCTGGATATCTCGGGCGTGCCGATGTTCGCCCGCGCCGACTGAGCATGCCGGAGGGCGGCGAGAGCCTCAGTGAATATGTCGAAGAACTTCATTTGTCGTTAGCATGGAGACCGGACGGGGATAGATGCAGTAATTCTGGATAAAACCTTAAATTTAATTCTCTTTTATTAAGGAAAACAAATGTTACATAAGGTGCTCTGGGAGGAGCGGTCTGGCAAAAGTTTATGGCAGATGGTTTCCGCTGACTGAAAATCTGAGGAGGAGAACATGAAATTTTTCCGTAGTATTACCGCCGCCGCACTGGTCAGCACACTCGGGCTGGCCGCCGGCATAGGCTTCGCTCAGGCCGCCGAATGGCCCGAGCGCAGCATCACGCTCGTCGTGCCTTATGGCGCAGGCGGCACCACCGATGTCTCCGCCCGGCAGCTTGCTACCATGGCCGAGAAGACGCTGGGCCAGCCGATCGTGGTTGAAAACCGCCCGGGCGGCAGCGGCGCCAACGCCATGCGCTTCGTGGCGAGCGCCAAGCCGGATGGCTATACGCTGATCGCGACGACCTCCTCGCCGAGCTTCGTGACGCCTGCGCTGCGCCCGACCGGCTATGATCCACTCAAGGATTTCGTGCCGATCATGAACTATTCGGGGCCCTATCACGGCGTTCTCGTCAAAGGAGATTCCGAATACACTTCCCTGAACGATCTGGTTGAGGCCGCCAACACGGGCAAGACCCTCACTTATGGCACGGCCGGTGCCATGGGCGGCGCGCATCTCGCCTTCACCAAGCTTGCCGGCGAAACCGGCGCTCGCCTGCAGCACGTGCCCTTCGACGGCGCGGCTTCGGCCACGGCGGCGGTTCTCGGCGGTCATGTCGATATCGCTCTGGTGCCAGCCTATCGCGATCTGGTCGAGGATGGCCAACTGAAGCTGCTCGGCGTGCTTGATGGTGACAACGATCCGGATTTCCCTGACGCGCCGACCCTGGAAGAGGCCGGCTATGACGTCGAATTCCCCTCGATCGTCGGCGTGCTTGCGCCCGCAGGCACCGATCCCGCAATCGTGGAGCAGCTTGAGACGGTGTTCACCGAGGTGGCGTCGTCCGACGAGTTCAAGGACTTCATGACCCGTCTGAACCAGCCCGTCCGCATCATGAGCGGCGAGGAACTGGGTGAAACGATCGCCACCAATCTTGAAGCTTACAAGGCCGTGGCAAAAGAAATGAGCATGTCTCAGTGAGCCCCGACGGGAACAAACGCTGGATGCCGGTCTTCGGCATCCGCACCCTGACCTGCGCGCTACTGCTGGCGGGCGCGGCTGCAGGGCTCGTGCTACTTGAAGCACAGGTCCCGGTCTGGAATCTCGGCGGTGCGGGGCCGACGGCGCGGACCCTGCCGCGCGTGGCGCTGGCGCTGCTGGTCGCAGCGCTTCTGCTGCGCCTTGTCGTCGGGCTTTTCGGAACGGACAGGCCTGTCGGATCGATTCGTGACTGGAGTCCGGTTTTCCTGGTGGTCGTTGCGACGGTGGCCGCGCTGGCATTGATGCCCCTTGCCGGTTTCATTCCCTGTGCAGCCGGTCTTGGCATCATCATTGCGCTCGCCTATGGGGAACGCAAGCCGGTCTTCAGCATTGGCCTGCCGGTTCTGGCGGCGCTTGCGATCGGCCTTGGCGCCGAGCATGTGCTGAACATTCCCTTGCCCTGACGCCGTCGTTGCACGACGGGTTGGGCCCCCCATTCACGGCCGACCCAACGGAGATCCCCGGCATGATCACGGAAGCCTTCTACATGCTTTTCGACATCTGGATCCTGCTTGCCATGCTGGCCGGGATCGCGGTGGGGATCATCATCGGCGCCATTCCCGGTCTGGGGCCGAGCATGGCCATTGCCCTGCTGATCCCGATCACATTCTCGATGCAACCGATACCGGCGCTGCTTCTGCTTCTGGGCGTCTATCAGGGCGCGATCTTCGGCGGTTCCATCTCCGCCATCCTCCTGAATGTGCCCGGCACGCCGTCCGCTGCCGCGACAGCGCTGGACGGCTACCCGATGGCGCGCCAGGGGAAGGCCGGAAGGGCGCTTCGGATCGCGCTCTACGCCAGTGTCGTCGGCAACTTCTTCAGCTGTCTCGTGCTGATGGCGCTGGCCCAGCCGCTGGCCTCGGTGGCGCTCGATTTCGGCCCGGCGGAGATGGCAGTGCTGATCTTCTTTGCCTTGCTTGTCATCGTCCTTCTGGGCGGAGGATCAAAACTCGACGCGCTGATCATGGTGATGGTCGGCGTCTGTGCCGGGGTTGTCGGGCTTGACCCGATCAGCGGTTCGCCCCGGTTCACGTTCAACTCCTTCTCGCTTGAAAACGGGTTCGCACTGATCCCCGTTCTGATCGGCCTGTTCGCCATGTCGGAGGTGCTGGTCCAGCTTTTCGACCGACCCAAGTCCGATGTGGACGAGGTTCCGATTCCTCCAGTGCCAAGTTCGCATGTCGGTTGGCTCGATATGTGGCGTATGCGCTCCACGCTGGTGCTGTCCTCGGCCATTGGAACCTTCATCGGCATTCTGCCGGGGATCGGCTCCACCATTCCAGCCTTCATGAGCTACGGCCTGGCGCGATCGCGCGCGAAAGACCCGGAGCGGTTCGGCAAAGGCGAGGATGCCGGCGTTGCGGCACCCGAGGCTGCCAATAACGCGGTGACCGGTGGCGCTCTTGTCCCGATGCTGGCACTGGGCATTCCCGGCGATGCGGTGACGGCTGTCATTCTTGGCGCCTTCATGCTGCAAGGGCTGGCACCCGGTCCGTTTCTGTTCCGCGATCACGGCGTCGAGGTTTATGCGATCATCGAAGCGCTGCTGATCGCTTCGCTGCCGACGATCCTGATCGGTCTTGCGCTGTTCCGCGTCGCGATCCACGTCATCCGGGTCCGGCCCCGGCATCTTTTCCCGGTCATCGCGCTGCTCTCCGTTTTCGGGGCCTACTCGGTCAACAACATGCTCTTCGACGTATGGGTCATGCTCGGCGCAGGCGTGCTGGGCTTCCTGTTCCGCCGCTCCGGCCTGCCCGTGCCGCCGCTTCTGATCGGGCTGATCCTCGGCAAGCCGCTGGAGCAGGCGGCGCGGCAGGCGCTGCTGACGAGCGGCGGCAGTCCCGCTATTTTCGTCAGTTCGCCGATTTCAATCGGCTTTGTGGCCCTGATCGTCGTCTTTGTTGCCGGGACGCTGGTCCTGCCGCATCTGCGCAAGAGGCAAAAGCCGCTATGATCATCTGCGATTGCCACATCCACGCCTTCGCCAAGGGTGTCGAACGGGCAGTGGGCGCCTATGTCCCGCCCGAGAAGGATATCGGGGACTTTATCGCCGAGGAGGCGCAGACCAACGGCATCGGTCGGGCGGTAGTCATTCAGGCCTCGGTCGACGGGACCGACAATACCGCTCTCGCCCGGATGGTGGCGTCTCCACCCGAGGCGATCGCGCTGCGCGGCGTGGCGATGATCTCGCCCGCCTCGACGGGCCTTGAGGCGCTTGCCGCAAGCGGCATCAGGGCGGCGCGGCTGCAGGACCGGCGCCGTGTGGGGATCAACCAACTCGACCTCTTGCCGCAGGTGGCGGCGCTGGCGGCAGAGGTGGACTGGCATGTCGAACTCAACACCGAGCCGGAGCGCTTCGACCGCGTGGCGGCGGCGCTCGAAGCCATGCCCGCGGGACAGCCGCTCGTTCTTGATCATTTCGGCCATGTCAACCCGACCTCCGAGGCCCAAGTGACAAGCCTCTGTCGTCTTCTGGACAGCGGGCGCATCTGGGTGAAACTCTCGCCCACCCGGGTCAGCACAAGGCCGGACAACTATGATGACCTCGCCGCCCTCGTTTCACGCCTTGTGCAGGGCTGGCCCGATCGCTGCCTCTGGGGCAGTGACTGGCCTCACGTGATGACGCCGCCGCCCGTGCCCCGTTTGGCGCCGATGCTCGATTTGCTGAAACAGGTTCTGCCGGATGAAGGTCTCAGGGCTGTGCTGCAGGACAATCCCGCAGCGCTCTATCGGTTCTAGAGCATTCTCCGCGAAAACCGGTATCCACTTGTCCTGGGCACCCTCAAGTGGCTTTGTCCCGACATTTCCCGGGTAATAGGCGGAAAGGCGCTGGGCTCTGCGGTCCACGCCTTACAAAACCCGCGTTGGTTGGGGTCGTTGATAGTCTTGAGCTTGCAGTCGAAGCTCGATGCTGCGCTGAATCAGCGCGGCATCGTCGGAACTGAAGTTGGCTCTCATAGGGGTAGCGCTTGGCGGCCGCGTCCTCGATCGATCGTTTCGTCCTCTCTGTGAGCGCATGAAAGCTGCCGTTGAATCGCAGACTTTGAGGCGGGAACGCTTCAAGCACCGCTCGTTGCCGTCATTAAATGGCGTCAATCGTCCGACTTTTCGGACCCTGCTTTGTCAGATCCTTCAAGCAGCAATGCGAGGCGCTGGAACCGTCCGCGGCGAATATGCTGCCGGGCGGCCTCTTCCGCCGCAGCGACATCGCCGTTTTCGATAGCGGCATATATGGCGAGGTGATCCTTGAGCGACCAGGCTTCATAATCATAGCGTCCTTCTGTCTGTCCCCGTATCATTTCGGCGGAGGCCAGCAGAATCTCGGCGGTGTGCTGGACATATCGATTGTTCGAGATTCGGTAGATACATCTGTGAAAGCGATCATTGACTCCGAGAAACTCAGTCTCGTTACTTTGCCCCTTCTCCTGATCGGCGAGGATGGACCGCAGCTCTATCAGATTCGACGTGTTCGCCCGCTTGGCGGCAAGGCGCGCAGCCAGACACTCCACCGCTTCGCGCATGTCATAGATTTCTTCGGCGCGCGCGATATCGATGGTGGCGACAATCATTCGCCCACCACTGGTATGCGCTAGAAAACCTTCGCTGAGCAGACGCTGCAGGGCTTCGCGCGCCGGCGTCCGGCTGACATTGAATAGCTTGCAAAGGCTCTGCTCACTGACCCGGTCGGCCGGAGCAAGAGTCCCATTGCGCAGCAACTCGCGCACTTTACCGTATACAGCCTCTCCCAGAGAGTCATCTGTCTTGCTGTTGGCGCTCAAGATAAAACCTCAAAAAAACAATGTGAAAACCGGTAACTTGTGTCTAGCACACAATTTGCCGCAGCATCAAGGTTGACGAATTTTCGACCAATGGTATACAGAATTAGCAATTAAATCGAATTGTGCATACAGTTGAAAGCCTGCATTCATGCCCCGAACAGTTCTCGTAACCCGCGACCGAATTCACCCGGATGCCGTCGCAATGCTGGGCGAAGCCGGCTTCGAATGTCTGTTTTCGCCTCCGTATGCGACTGGCGAGGAGGTTGTCCGCGCCGCCTCGGAAGCCCGGGTCGACGCGATCATGGTCTCTCAGGGGCGAATTACGCGTGAGGTCATCGCCGCGTCGAGCGCGTTGAAGGTGATCGTCAAGCACGGCAGCGGGGTCAACAACATCAATCTGACAGCCGCCGAGGATTTGGGCATACCGGTCTACCGCGCCGTCGGTGCGAATGCGCGTTCCGTAGCCGAGCATACAATCGCGCTGATCCTGTCATTGCTCAAGTCGTTGCCGCAGCTCGACAAGGCGACGAAGAGCGGGGAGTGGATGAAATCCTCGTTTATCGGACGGGATATCAAGGGTGCCCGGCTGGCACTGGTGGGATTGGGCGTGATCGGGCGTGAGGTCGCCACGCTCGCCAAGGGGCTGGGGATGGAGGTCAGCGCCTTTGACCCCGGCTGCGATGCCGAAGCCCGCGAGGCGCTGGGCCGTGACAACATCACGCTGGTGAGCGCAATCGAGGACATGCTTGGCGAGGCCGATATCGTTTCCCTGCACTGCCCGCTCACGAGCAAGACTCGTCATCTGGTCGACAGGCGTTTTCTGGCGGCGCTGAAGCCCGAGGCTGTCTTGATCAACACCGCGCGCGGCGGGATCGTCGACGAAGAGGCGCTGGCCGAGGCGCTGATAGCCGGAGAGATCGCCGGAGCGGGGATCGACAGTTTCGAGCAGGAGCCACCTCCGGCAAGTTTGTCTTTGTGGGGCGCGCCGAACCTGATCGTCTCCCCGCATGCCGCAGGTCTGACGCCGGGAGCGGAGCGCGCCATGGCGACGACAGCGGCTCAGCTCATTATCGATCATCTGGCGGGCAAAACCATCCCCGCCGTGTTTCATGCCAAGGCCGCCGTTCTCGGCGGGCTTCAGGAATAGGAAATGACATGACCGAAGGTTTCCGCGTCAAGACAAATTGGGACAGGGTGAGCGAGACCGAGGTGCAGCGCGCGAAGAGCCTGCCGGTCTCCAACATAAGTGACGTTATGTCACGCCGTTTCGCGGCCCCGGCCAGCCTGCGTCCGATGCACCGCGCAGGTGCGATGGCCGGGCCCGCCCTGACCGTCAGCGTACGCCCCGGCGACAACCTGATGCTGCACAAGGCACTGCAGATGGTCCGGCCGGGCGAGGTAATTGTGGTCGATGCAGGCGGTGCACTCGACAATGCGATCATGGGTGAACTGATGCTGGCGCGGGGCGCATGCTCCGGCGTAGCGGGGATCGTGATTTACGGCGCCATCCGCGACGTGGAGGCAATCAGCCAGCAGGACATACCGGTTTTTGCCAGCGGCGTTTGCCATCGTGGCCCCTACAAGGACGGCCCCGGCGAGATCGGTCTGCCGATTGCTCTGGGTACGATGATCGTTCACCCCGGAGATCTGATCGTTGGCGATCGGGATGGCGTTCTGGCGGTGCCTCGCTCCTCTGTGGGCGCGGTTCTGACTCGAGCCGAGACGAAGCACGCCTCCGAGGAGGCGCAGCTTCAAGATACGCTTCAGGGTGCATACAAAGGCGACTGGATCGACCAGACGCTGCATCAACTGGGATGTGAATTCATGGATTGAGGCCGGCATCGATGTGATTGCCGAAGCCTGATTTTTCAAAACGGGAGGAAGATATGACAGTGTTCAGAAACAGTTTCAAAGCCGTGATGACGGCAGTTGCGCTGACGGCGGCAACCATCATGCCTGCGGCGGCACAGGAGTTTCCGGGCTCGCGGGGCCTCGAATTCGTAGCTGGCTACGGCCCGGGCGGCGGGCACGATACGATGCTGCGCATGATGGCCAAAATCATCCAGTCCGAGAAGATTGTCGACGCCAGCATCAATGTGGTGAATAAACCCGGCGGCGCCGGCGCCACCTCGCTGGGCTACCTGAACTCTCATAAGGGGGATGGACATTATCTCATGTCTGCAACCTCCTCATTCATCACCACTCCGTTGACCACGGATGTCGGCCTCAACTACACGGATTTTACCCCGATTGCCCGGCTGGGCATCGACCCGGTCATCATGGTCGTGCCAGCCAAATCCCCGATCAAGTCGCTCGATGATGTCAAGAACGCCGAACGCGTTCTCAACATCGCCGGCGGCGGGCGCGGACAGATCGAGAATATCGTGACGCTTCTGCTCGGCGACAGAATGGACAAGACCTTCAACTTCATCCCTTTCCAGGGAGATGGAGAGGTCTCCACGGCGGTCCTCAGTGGCCAGGTCGATGCAGCGATGATCAACCCCGGTGCGATCAAGGAATTCATCGAAGCCGGACGGGTGCGGGCAATCGCTATCTCCACCGATGAGCGGGCGGCAATGTTCCCTGATCTGCCCACCTTCAAGGAAAGTGGCTTCGATGTCGTCGCTTCGGTTTTCCGAGGCGTGGTGGCTGCCAAGGACATTCCCGAAGATGAAAAGAACTACCTGTCGAGCATGGTCGAGAAGCTTCAGGTCACCGATGCTTGGAAAACGCAGTATCTCGAGCCCAACGGGATCATCCCGGGTTACCTCGGGCCCGATGCTTTCGGGGCCTATCTGGAGCAGACCAACGAACTGTATCGTTCGACCCTGGAACGACTCGACCTTCTGAAGGGGTGACTGAGTTGGAAAAAGGGATCCATTTGATCTTCTTGGGTTTGCTGACGGCTTTCGCCGTCGGCATCCTAGGCGGTTCGGCCCATCTGAAATTTGCGGACGAATATTCTTTCGGGCCGGGTTTCGTGCCTGTGGTCATCGCATCACTGATGCTGTTCTGCTGTGCTGTTCAGGCGGTCAAGCTTCTGCGTGCCCGGCCGGCTGTGGTGACGCAAGCAACCGATAGGCAGCCACCTAACCTGGTTGGGCTCGGGCTTGCAATTGCGATTATCGGTTTCGGCGTTGCCGCCATGTCGTTCGGTTCGGTCTTTGGTCCGGTCGCGGCGATCGTGTTTCTGGTTTCCTGGGGGGTGATACGACACCCGTTGCCAATCTCGCTGTTCGTCAGCGCCTCAACGACCGCTGTCCTGTACCTGATCTTCGCTGTCTGGCTCGGCCTACCCATCACTTGAGCTTTTATAGGTTTGCAAATGCTACATTCGCTGTCCGAACTCTTTTCGGCGATGGCTCAGTTTGCTTCGCCGGGCAACTTGGTACTGATTTTTGCGGCCGGAATGATTGGCACCGTCGTCGGCGCCTTGCCGGGGCTTGGTCCGTCGGCAGGGATCGCGCTGATGATGCCGCTTACCTTCGGGATGAACCCTATCTCCGGATTGAGCCTGTTGACCGGCGTCTATATGGGCACGATGTATGGCGGACGCCTGACTTCGATCCTGATCAATACGCCGGGCGACGCACCAGCTATCGTGACGGCGATAGAGGGTTACCCGATGATGCAGAAGGGCAAGGGGGGGCTGGCGCTCGGAATCTCGGCGATAGCCTCTTTCATCGGCGGCTTGTTCGGTCTTGCGGTGCTGGTGCTTTTCGCGCCGGTTATCGCCGAATATGCGATCTTCCTCGGGCCGCCGGAATATTTCATGCTGATGTTGCTTGGTCTCAGTATGATTGTCGTCCTCGCGGGCGCAGATCCGATCAAGGCCTTGATCGCGACATTTTTCGGCGTCCTGATTAGCACCATCGGCAGCGACTACGTATCAGGCAATGCCCGCTTCGTGATCATGCCCGAACTGATCGACGGCGTTGATTTTGTCGCTGTCATTATTGGCCTATATGGTATTGGGGAAGTCCTGGTGGGCATCGAGGAACGGGTTCGCCTTGAGATGGGCAAACCGCGCTTTCGCTTCGGAGAGTTTGTGCCAAACCGGAGCGAGCTGCGCCAAACGGCGCTGCCGATCCTGCGCGGCTCAACGCTGGGCACGCTGATCGGCGTTCTGCCCGGAGCCGGCGCAACGATCGCCACCTTCGTATCCTATACGACCGAAAGGAAACTGACGAAGACGCCCGAGCGGTTTGGCAAGGGGGCTATCGAGGGTCTGGCTTCGCCCGAAGCAGCGAACAATGCAGCCGTGCCCGGCTCGCTGATCCCGCTCCTGGCGCTGGGCATTCCAGGCTCAGGCGGCACGGCAATCATGCTAGGCGCGCTGGTCATGTTCGGGCTCAATCCCGGACCGATGCTCATGGTGCAATCCGCCGATATCGTCTGGGGGACCATCGCCGGGCTCATCATCGCGAATTTCTTCCTGCTACTGTCCAACATTATGTTGATCCCGGTTTTCGTCAACGCATTGCGGATCATCCAGAAGCACCTCAGCGCCATCGTCCTGGCCTTCTGCCTGGTCGGCGCCTTTGCGATCAATTACGGGCTTTTCGATATCTGGGTCACCGCGATTTTTGGACTCATTGGCTACATGATGAAACGCGCAGACTACCCGACGGGCCCGTTCATCCTGGCGCTCGTCCTGTCGCCGCTCGCCGAGAACTACCTGCGACAGTCCATTATGCTGGGGCAGGGGGAGTGGAGCATTTTCTTTGCCAAGCCGCTGACCGCAATTTTCAGCACACTGGTGCTGCTGGTGATGGCATTCGGCCTGCTCAAGGCCCCACTTAGGGCGATCTGGAGCCGCCGCGAATTGTAAACGATGAGTGGCGCTCCAGTCGTTCGAGTTGAGTACGGGAGCGGACGCCTGGTCGGCGAAGAGCTTTGACGAAGCCTTCAGATGCTCGCTCAGCCTTTGATGTGTCGGCGTAGGTGCCAGGCGGTACGGCTGACCCGTTGGGCGTCGAACGGCCGAGATCGGTCCCCGGCGCATGTGGATTTGAGCCTGCCTTTGGAGGGGGTACGTGACCAGTGTATGCGGAGACCAGCACTTGGGAGACGGTCGCCTCAGTTGACATACCGCCTCGCGATTGACGCGATCGGTTTTCGCTTCGGCAAGCATTTGCCTTGATGTTTCATCTTATAGTGGAATTCCAGATTGGCATTTCTCTCGTATAAGGCAAAACGGTCCTAACTGTCAGCGTCGGAGTGAATGATGTGTCGTCTGTTCGTATTCCCTCAAGACCTGAAGCAGCCCATCAACACGGGACATTGGGCAGGGATCAAATTTCAACGTTTTGCGTCTATTCGGTCGGGATTGAAAAATAGGTTGATTGATCCCCTGCTCTGCTCCCATGATTGACGTCGTTTGCATAGAGCATTCTCCCGATATATCTGAGACGTAGCTACCGCTTTCGACCAGAAACAGCCGGCACGTGGAAGCAAGAAGGCCCGATAGCGGGGATGCCTTCTCGGATGGTCCCGGCTAGAATTCATCCTGCTGTAGCGTCAGTATGCGCAAATGCTCGAGCATTTTCTCGGCGGCCGGACTGAGCCAGTCGTCGCGCAGGCGCTGGATGCCTGTGGTCCGTTTGGGCAGCGACCGGGAAAGCGGCAGTTCGGTTAAGCCGGGATGGCCCCGCAGGATCGGCGTGACGGCGAAGGTGAGGGCGTCGGACTGCTCCAGATAGGTGGTGATGAAACCGTTGGAGGTTGATCGAATGCGGGCGACGGGCGGGCTCAGGCCCTCGGTTTGAAACAGCCCGTCGAGCCGCTTCTGGGCGTTGACGGCCTTGTCGGGCATGATCCAGGGAAATTCGAGCAGATCCGGCAGCTCCAGCGTTCCCGCCCGCTCCAGCGGGTGCCCCCGGCGCGCGACCACGGCGTAACGCGCGGACGCGAGCGGTTCCGAATGGAGATCGGAGAATTCCGGGTCGTCCGTCAACTCGGTGAGGATGAAGGCGACCTGTCCGCGCCGGACCAGTTCGGCAAGCTGGCGCTCGAAACCGCCGATCACGCTGATCGAGACGCCGGGCAGGTCCCGCGTGGTCAGGTTGATTGCGCCCGGCAGCAGGCCTGTCAGCCAGACCGGGCCGGAACCCACGGAAAGCTCCGTCTCCTCATGTTCCTGCAGGTGCCGGATTTCGTGCTGGGCATCTTCCAACTGCCGGAAAATGCCCTGCGCCCGGCGCACCATCACCCGTCCGAATACGGTCAGTCGCATGGCCTTTGGAAGTCGCACGAAAAGCTGTGCTCCCACTTCCTCCTCAAGCGCGGCAAGGCCGCGGCTCAGTGCCGGCTGGGTCATGTTCAGCTGCACTGCCGAGCGGGTCATCGACCCCGTTTCGGCTATGGAAAGTAGGTAGCGCAGGTTTTGCAGGTTCATGTTTTCGATTACCAAAATGCATGAAGAATGCGTTGTTAATTATTTGCATTAATGAAGGCCTCTCTTTAGCCTTTGTCAAATCCAAGGGAGGAGAAATGATGAATTCCAAATCACTGGCCCGCTTTGCGGGCGTGGCTCTTTCGTTTGCCGCTTTCGCCGGCGCAGCCGTGGCACAGGACTTTCCGACGCGCCCGATCACGATGATCGAGCCTTGGGAGGCCGGCACGTCCGGCGACATAACGGCGCGCATTGTTGCCGAGTTCGCTTCCCAAAAGCTGGGGCAGCCGATCGCGGTGCAGAACATCGCCGGCGGCGGCGGCGCCAAGGCGATGCTTGCGCTTGCCGAGGCTGATCCAGATGGCTACACCATCGGCAATTCGTGGGTCGCCACCCAGATCATGGTGCCGACGTTCGAGCCGCGGATCGGCTTCGATCCGATGGGTTTCGACCCGATCGGACTGATGTGGGTGAACCCCTTCACATTGACGGTGGCCGCCGATCACCCCGCAAACAACGTTGATGAATTCGTGGAATGGGCAAAGGCCCAGGACGGTGTCCTCAGGGTTGGCGTCTGCCCGGCGGTCAGCCTGCCGCATGTGGTGATGCGGCGGTTCCTCGAGGTGGCGGAGATCACGAAATACCAGCCGATTCCGGCGGATGGCTGCGAAACCTCGAATATTCAGGGCCTGTTCGACGGCTCGCTCGACTTCACCACCGGCGCGCTCGGCGCGGTGAAGATCTACGGCGACAAGATCAAGACGCTCGCGATCTTCACCGAAGAGCGCTCCCCGATCGAACCCGGGATTCCGACGGCAAAGGAACAGGGTTACGATCTTGACTGGGGTGCTGCGACCGCCGGCTGGTCGGGACTGGTGGCGCCCGAGGGCACGGATCCGGAACACTTGAAGAAGCTTCAGAACGTGTTCCGCGAGGTCATCAATTCCGAGCCCTTCAAGAAGAAGATGTTCGAAGGCGGGTTCACCGTCCAGTACATGGAGCCGGATGCCTTCCAGGATCTCTGGCAGGTGTCGCTCGACCGGCTGGCGCCGGCACTGGAAAACCTGAAGAAAAATTGAGCGTTTCGCGCCGCTCCATAACATTGGCCGGCGGCGCGATTTCCTTTCAGACCTGAGGTTTTCCCGATGTCCAACGACGAAACCTTTCAGGCTCCGCAGCGGGAAACGGCAACCCGGTCGCAAGACCTTGCCGCCATCGTCGTGGGAGCAGGATCCTTCATTCTCGGCCTCTGGATGGTTCTGGATATCGCGGCGATGGAGGATAATCCCATCGCATCGCTGTCGGGGGGCATCGATGCCAAGCAGTACCCGACATGGCTGGGCGTGGGCCTGATGGTCCTGGCGTTCGCCGTTATCGTCCGCCCCTTGGTGCGGCTGATTTCCATACACGACCGTCCCAATGAAGCCTTGCCGTGGAGACGCATTATCGGCGTCGTCGCGGCGCTGTTTTTCTATCTTCTGGCGTTTCCGCGCTTTGGCTATATCGCGTCGACCACGCTTTTCGGCGCCGCGCTGATGGTGGCCGGCGGCGCGCGCAGGCCGCTTTCGATCATCGGCTTTCCGGTGGCGTTCTCGCTGGCCCTTTACTGGCTGGTGCGGATCGTCTTCGACATTCACCTGCCCTTCGGGCGGTTTCTCACCGCCCTGATCGGAGGCTGAAGGACATGGATACCCTGCTTTCGGCGCTGGACCTCGCCGGCGTTATGTCGCTTCTTCTGGCCATTATTGTCGGCATCGGCGTGGGCATCATCTTCGGCGTCCTGCCGGGCATGGGGCCATTGCTGGGCATCGCGCTCGCGATTCCATTCACCTTCTACATGGATCCGGTCCCTTCGATCGCCCTGCTGATGGGCATCTATCAGGGGGGCAATTTCGGCGGCGCGGTCACCGCGATCATGATCGGCGTTCCGGGCACGCCGATGGCCGCGGCGACGCTGCTGGACGGCTTTCCCATGGCCCGCGCCGGCCGCGTTTCCGACGCACTGGTGCTGGCCACGCTGTCGTCGTTTGCCGGCGCTCTTATCAGCGCGGTGTTGCTGATCCTGCTGTCGCCCTATCTCGCCGCCGCCGCGGCCAATTTCGGGCCGATGGAGACGATGCTGCTGGCGGCGCTCGGCCTGTCGACCGTTGCCTCGCTGACCGGAAAATCCCTGCCGCGGGGCCTGCTGGCGGCCGCGCTCGGCCTGTCGGCGGCGGCGATCGGGACCGACCCGATCCTCGGCCTGCCGCGCATGACGATGGGCCTCTCTGGTCTCGATGGCGGGTTCAACCTCGTTGCTCTCCTGATGGGGCTGTTCGCAGTCTCCGAGCTTCTGACCCAGGTGGCCGCAGGCGAACACCTGAAGGCAGACCGTGTACGCCTTCAGTTGCGCAACGGCGTCCTCGGAAACTTCCTCGGACGCTGGACGAACTGGCTCCGTTCCAGCGCGTTCGGCATCTTCATCGGCGCCATTCCCGGTATCGGCGGCGATGCCTCCGCCTATATCGCCTACCGCGTTTCCCGCGACTTCTCCGATGAACCCGAGAAATTCGGGCAGGGCGCGGATGATGGCGTCGTGGCCTCGGAATCCGCCAACAGCGCCACGACCGGCGGAGCGCTTCTGCCAATGCTGGCGATCGGCATTCCCGGCGATCCTGTCGTGGCGGCGCTCATGGGCGGGTTCCTCATCCAGGGGCTCACTCCGGGCCCACAACTCTTCCAACAGCATCCGGAAATCGTCTATGGCGTTCTGGCGGCCTTTCTGCTCGGCGCATTGCTGCTGCTCCCGATCGCACTGGTCATGCTGCGCGCCCTGATCCGCACGCTGGCGGTCCCCAAACCCTATCTCGTCGCCGCCGTCGGCATGTTCAGCGTGCTGGGCGTGTTCATGGTGCAGCGCTACATGTTCGACCTCTGGGTGTTCTTCGCCTTTGGCCTGATCGGCTACGCGCTTCGCCTGGCGGCGATCCCGCTCGCGCCGCTGATCATCGGCTATGTGCTGGGCTCGACCTTCGAGGAGGAACTCAGGATGACATCGCTGGTCACCGGCGGCGACTGGGTCGGCTTCTTCCTGAACCGGCCGGCCTCGCAGATCATTCTGGCGCTTCTGGTTCTCGTTCTCTTCACGCCGATCGTGCAGGCGCTGCTGCGCCGCCGCGCACGCCGCAAGCTTTCCATTTCGACACGTGAGACCCATTCATGACCGATACCCGTCCCAATATCGTTTTCGTCATCACCGACCAGCAAAGGCACGACACGATCCGCGCCATGGGTTTTCCTTACATGGATACGCCCAATCTCGACGCGCTGGTGGAAGAGGGGACGGCGTTTTCGAACATGTATGTGACCTCGCCGTGCTGCGCGCCCTCGCGGGCAAGCCTGTTCACCGGGCTCTATCCGCACAATTCCGGCGTGCTGCGCAATGACGAGGTCTGGCCCTCGACCTGGGTCAGCGACCTGGCGGCGGCCGGCTATCACTGCTGCAATGTCGGAAAGATGCATACCCATCCCTTCGAGGCGCCGTTCGGCTTTCATGAGCGCCATGTCGTCGAGAACAAGGACCGGGCCCATCCAAACCTGCCCTTCTTCCTTGACAACTGGGACAAGGCGCTGATGGCGCGCGGCGTCGAGAAACCCGACCGCCGCAGCTACCGCCGCCGGCAGGACTATGCGACCGCGCTCGGCGCGTTTTCATGGGAGCTCGATCGGGACCTGCATCCCGATGTCTTCACCGGCCGGCTCGCCTGCCGCTGGCTGAAGGAATGGAATGGGACGAAGCCGTTCTTCCTCCAGGTCGGCCTGCCCGGACCGCACCCGCCCTACGACCCCGCGCCGGAGGATCTGGAGCCTTATCTCGATCGCGACCTGCCGGCGCCCATTCCCTCGGACATAGAGGCGCAACCGAAGGCGCTGCAGGAACTGCAGGCAAACCATATCCGCGACGACCATGACGCCGTGCGCCACCTTGCACATCCGACAGAGGAGCAGACCAGGCGTCAGCGTGCGCATTACTACGCCAATGTCTCGATGATCGACGGCATCATGGGGGAGATCAGGGCAGCGCTCGAGGAACGCGGCGTGGCCGACAACACGATCATCATCTTCACCTCCGACCACGGCGATTGTCTCAACGACCATGGTCACAGCCAGAAATGGACGATGTACGAGCATTCCGTGCGCGTTCCGACGATCATCCATGATCCCCGCCGTCCCGGCGGAGCCCGCGTCGACGATCTCGTCTCGCTCATGGATCTCGGGCCGACCGTGCTGGAATTTGCGGGCCTTGTTCCCCCTTCATGGATGGAAGGCATATCGCTCGCGCCCTACATCCGGGGTGAAACCGAAGCGCCGCTGAGGACCGAGGTCTTCGCCGAGCTGGCGCGCGACATGATCCAGAGCAACGCGGCGTTCTTCACCATGATCCGGACCGGGCCGTGGAAGCTGGTGCACATTTCCGGAACGGCCGAAGGGCAGCTCTTTAATCTTGAGGATGACCCGGACGAATGCGCCAATCTCTGGGACGATGCGAACCATGCCGACACGCGCCGACAACTGACCGCGCGGCTTCTGGAATGGCGCATCGAGAGTGGCCTGGCCGCCCAGGGTTGGCTCGGAAGGGTGGCATGCTGATGTCGGCGAACTGGGATTTTTCGGTTGAGGGCAAGCGCGTTTTGATCACGGGCGGCCTTGGCGGCATCGGCTCGGCGCTGGCGGAGGGTTTTGTCCACCATCGCGCGGAAGTCATCGTCACCGGTCGAACGCCTGATCGCGCCCCGCCAAAGGGCTGCCGATACGAAGCCGTGGACCTCACGAATGATGCCGATGTGAGCCGTCTTGCCGAACGAACCGGCGCGATCGATACGCTGATCCACTGCGCCGGGCAGATCGAGCGCGAGCGGGAAATGCTGCCCGATGGCTTCAACGCGGTGCTCGACGTTCATCTGACCGGCGCGTTGCGGCTTGCCAATGCCTATCGCACGGGACTTGCCGCGCGCGGCGGTGCGATCATCAATATCGCCTCGATGTTTTCCTATTACGGCGCGCCGCATATACCGGCCTATGCAGCTGCAAAGGCCGGCGTGGTGTCGCTGACGAAATCGCTGGCGCTTTCCTTCGCGGAGGAAGGCATCCGGGTCAACGCGATCGCGCCCGGCTGGATCCGGACGCCGATGACCGAGCGCGGCCGGGCCGACCCGGATATCCGTCAGAAAGTCCTGACCAGATTGCCGAAGGGCGGCGACTGGGCCGATCCGGACGAACTCTGCGGTACGGCGGTGTTTCTGGCATCTTCGGCATCGCGCATGATCACCGGCGTCACGATCCCCGTCGACGGCGGGTATACGGCCGCATAGGCAGGATGAAACAAGGGAGGACGGCTCGATGGCCGGACATATTCTCATTACCGGCGCCGGCGCCGGCGGCGGCAACGGTTCCGCCACGGCGCGCATGGCGGCGGCGCGCGGCTATGCCGTCAGCCTGATGGCGCGTTCCTCCGGCAGCAAGGAAGCCTCGGCGCTTCTGGGGGAGATCGCCGCGAAGGGCGGAGCGGCACAGGTGGTGACCGCCGATGTCACCAGCGAGGGCGATATCGTCGACGCGTTCAAGAAAGCGGCCGACCGGTTCGGCCCCCTCACGGCGCTGATGAACTCGGCCGGCATCGCCTACGACGCGCACAAATGCCCGGCGATCAGCCAGATGGGCTACTGAGCCGAAGAAGGTAAGTTTGCCGGCGTCACGGAGCTGAAGCAGTCGCGTGAGGAACAGGCGGCGGAACAGCTTTCCGAGTACGCGCACCGGCAGGAGGAACGCCGGGCGTGATGATACCCATCGTTTTCCATCGAGGGTGATGCCGCCGCCCGGCACGATCATGTGAACATGGGGATGATGCATGGCCGAACCCCATGTGTGGAGAACGGCGGTGATGCCGATGCGGGCGCCGAGATGCTTCGTATCGTCAGCATCGTTTGCGAGGCGGTCTTGAACAGAAGGTCGTGGATGAGCGCCTTGTTGTGGAAGGCGATTGTGGCGATCTCGGCAGGCAGCGTGAAGACGACATGGAAGTATCCGACCGGCAGGAGATCGGCCTCGCGCGCGGCAAGCCATGTGCGTTCGGCAACGCCGTGGCATTTCGGCAGTGCCGGTTACGGCAGGAATTGTAGGCGATACGCCATTCTCCGCAATCTTCACAGGCCTCGACATCGCCGCCCAGGGACGCGGTGCGGCAATGTTCGATCGCGGACATCGCCTTGAGTTGGGCCAGACTGAGATGTCCATGGTGGGCTGCACGGTAGGCCCGGCAACACGGAAGATATCGGCGACCTCGATCGAGGTGCGCATGGCTTATCCGTCGGGCGCTTTGCCTTCCATCAGCGCCATCAGCCGGTCGAGGGGCCTGCGACGGCATGGATCGTCCGGGTCGAGACCTTGGCATAGAGCGCGGTCGTTTCCAGCTTGCCATGACCGAGCAGAACCTGGATGACACGGACATCGACGCCATCTTCGAGAAGATGGGTGGCAATACCTTGCCGCAGGGTATGCGGGCTGACACGCTTGTGGATGCCTCCGTTCTGGGCGGCTTCCTGAAACGCACGATGCAGTTGCCGCGACGAGATCGGGTCGGTAAGGCTGCGACCCGGAAACAGCCAGCCATGGGGCAGCATCACGCCGCGCCGCTTTCCTTCTCGCCACCACAGTCGCAGCAGTTCCAGGAGTTGCGGAGAAAGCAGGGTTTTGCGCAACCCGCTGTTTTGATGCGGCGATCATCGAACGCGTTGAGCGTCAACATCGTCGTCGGACCCAGTTAAGACAATGCAGACTTTCGTTCCAGTACCCGCTGTTTTGTAAGTATCGAATTTGGGAGATCACAATGACCGAGACGCATTTTCGATGCGGCCTGGAGGCGGTTCTGGCCATCCTCGGTGGTAAGTGGAAGCCGCTTATCGTGTATCATCTCGCTGGCGACCCCAAGCGCACCGGGCAACTGCGCAGGCTGGTCACCAATGTGAGCGAGAAAATGCTGATCCAGCATCTGAAGGAACTGACGGATGACGGCGTCGTTCGCCGCATCGATTTTCAGAAGGTGCCGCCGCATGTCGAGTATGAATTGACCGACTTTGGCCGAAGCCTGGCCCAGGTACTCGCGCCGCTCTGCGAATGGGGAACGCACCACAACGCGGAAATCGCAAGGATCGTAGAAAGCCGCGATCACGGAGCGAAGGTGGCTTAGCTGCCCCGCAGGAAAGGGCAACCCGGAACGCTGTGTCCGCGAACGTGCGTTGACGAGCGGCCGCCCGGTGCCAGAACGACCGAGGCGCTTTTCCGATGACGCCATCAGCCATTTCGAAACGGGGAGCTGATCGACGACCATCGCGGAAATGGCTGGGCGGAAACTATGCCGAAAGCGCTTTATGACGAAGTGAATGGTCCAGACGGATCAGCGAAGATGCGCTCCATTGAAACCCCTTTGTTGTTCGGCCCGTCAGACCCGAGATCGATGATTGATCCGCCGATTTTCCGGAGCCGGGCGAAGTAGGCACCTGCGTCCAGGAGCTGGTAGGGAAAATAAAGGCCCGGCTGTGTCGGCGCCTGACCGGCCAGCCCAGTCAGGCTTTCAAGAACCATCGCCACCCCCAGACCGGTCAGCGGCATCTGTCCACCGGGGTGGACAACGGCAAACCGGATGGCCAGGGGCTGCCCCTCCGGGGCCGTGCCGGAGAGTTCAATCAATATCTCGGCCGAGAGCGGCTCACCCGCACGACGGCTGGAACTGACGCCGATCGCCAGGTCAAACCTGACATTCGGCGCGCCCGTCTCCATGGACAGCCCGAGAAGATCGTTCGGCGAAAGGGCGGATGCCTCCATCTCGGTCCCATCCACGGCTCGGAACCGCGCGGCCGTGGCGTCACCGGTTCGCCAGGAAAAGGCCCCCTCGCGGCGCTCCAGCGCCGCCGCCATCACCTGGGTCTGGCGCTCAAGGTCCGCCTCGGCGGCCGGACCGAACGCGTCCTCCTCGTCAAGCAGGGCGCCGATGCGGATATCCTCGACATGCCCGAAGGATTTCGCGGCTGCCAATGCCGGCACGCTGGTTGCGCCGACCAGCCATTCCGTCCCGAGGACGACCGCTGCGGCATCAGGGCGGTGGATGTAAGCCGCAACCTCAGGGCCCAGCTCGATTATGCCCGGGGAGATATTCACGTAAGGCACGCCCCGATCCTGCGCAAAACGAAGGCCCGCGACCCGCTGGTCGGTGAACAGGACCGCGACGGCGCCAACCGGGCGATCGCCTATGCCAAGATCGCCGGCTGACAGATCGACGGCGATGCCTTCCGCATTTCCGGTTTCGTCCGCCACGCGCTGCACCTTGTCGAGATCGCGTCCTCCGATGAGCAGAGGCACATCCGGGTGCGCGTCTCTCAGATACCGGGCCGCGTGCTGCCCGACGATACCGGAGCCTCCCACCAGAAATATTGGGTTGATCGCCATTGTCATGGCCTCCTTGTTGCATTACCTACCATTCGTAGGATATACGTAACCTACTTTTGGTAGGTTTCAAGGGGAGCGTATGACGGACAGGCAGATCAGGCAGAAAACCGACGGGCGAAGCGTGTCCGCGAGGCTTTCCAAGGCGGAGCGCCGCCACCAGTTATTGACCACGGCCCGAGCGATTGTCCGGGAGGAAGGCACGGACCGGCTTAGTCTCGGCCACCTCGCCGAACGTGCCGGCGTGTCGAAGCCGGTTGCCTACGATCACTTCGGTGATCGATCCGGCCTGCTGATCGCGCTCTACAGGTGGATCGACACGGAGCGGATGGACACGTTCCGCAATGGCCTTGTCAGCCGAAACCCCGCCACTGTGGAAGCGATTGAAGAACTTGCCACCGCCTATATTGGCTGCGCCACCGACACCTCCGGCGATTTCCATGCGGTCGGCGCCGCGCTTGCGGGCAGCGATGAAAAGGCCGACGTCCTGCAGGAGCTTCTGGACCAGGCCGTCGATATGTTCGTCACCGTTCTCGCAGCACACAGCAGTCTGGCCCCCTCGGAACTCGAACGGCGGAGCATCGGGCTCATCGGCGCGGGCGAGGCGCTCTCGACGGCCGTCCTCCGTGGAAGGCTTAGTAAGGCCGATGCTACCGGAACGTTCTCAACAATGATCGCACGTTGCATCTAGGTTTCAAAAAGTCGCAGCGCCGCTCGCTGTGTCGGGCATGAACGGTCGGCGTCGGACGGAAACCCCTCGCCAGAACCTTGCGGTCAGGAGCGGTGCTTCAGGCATCGTCATCTGACCGCTCGATGAAGAAAACCGATAGAAGGAAAGACCATGAAGGCTGCATATTACGATGTTCCGGGCGGACCGGAGGTCCTGCGCTACGCCGACGTCGAGGCGCCGGCCTGCCCCGAGGACGGCGTGCTCCTGAAGGTGGAGGCAATCTCGATCGAGGGCGGCGATCTCATCAATCGGGCGACTGCCGCGCCTGAGGCAGCCGGCCACGTTCCGGGCTATGCGGCCGCGGGCGAGATCGTTGCGGTTGGCGCGAAGGTTCGCGACCGCTTCGTCGGGCAAAAGGTGACGTCGTTCGACATGGGCGGGTCCCATGCCGAAATGCGCGCCGTGAAGGCCTCGCGGACATGGGTCGTGCCGGACGGTCTGGACATGGCGGCTGCGGCGGTGCTCCCCATCTCCTTCGGGACCGCCCATCACAGCCTTTTCGCCCGGGGAATGCTGGCCGAGGGCGAAACCGTCCTCGTGCAGGGCGGAGCGGGCAGCGTCGGGGTTGCAGCGATACAGCTCGCGCATCGCGCCGGCGCGAAGGTGCTGGCGACCGTTTCGGGCGCGGATCGCGCCGCGCGGCTGCGGGCCTATGGGCTGGACGCCGCGATCGATCACCGCGCCGAGGACGTGACCGCGGCCGTCATGCGGATGACCGACGGCCGCGGCGTGGATCTGGTCGTCGATCCCGTCGGCTCCACGCTTGCGGGATCGCTTGCCGCACTGCGGCCCGAGGGCCGTCTTGTGTTCGTCGGCAATGCCGGGCGCGCGGCGCTGGAGCTCGACCTCTGGCCCGCCTTGCAGGCCAACCAGACGCTTCTGGGCGTGTTCATGGGCAGCCAGCTCGAAAAACCCGAAGTCCACCGGACGGTCGACAAGATGTTGCAACGGGCCGCTTCCGGCGAACTGGATGTGCCTATCGACCGACGGTTTGCGCTGAGCGAAGCCGCGGCGGCGCACGCCTATGCCGAGGAGAATTCCATTCTGGGCCGGGTCGTGCTTGTCCCGTAACCCGCCGGATTCGAAGCCGCCGCCCGGGCGTGGGCCCGGGTCGCTGCGTCGTAGAGCATTGCCATCGGTGGACGCGCGCTAGCGCCCGTCATCCTGCCTGGCAAAGGTCCGCCTTGCTTCCGCAACCTGATCGCGATGATCAAGCGACCACTGCAGAATACCCTTCAGATGCGGTTCCAGCGATGCGCCGAGATCTGATACCGCGTAGACGACCGCGACCGGCGACGTGCTGACGACCGTGCGGCTGATCAGGCCACTTGCCTCGAGCCTGCGCAGGCATTGCGTGAGCGCTTTCTGACTCACGCCTTTATTGAGGCGCTTGAGCGCATTGAAGCGCGCGGGCCCATCGCACAGGGCATTCAGAACCAGCAGGCTCCATTTGCCGGTCAGTTCGTCAAGGACGGATCGGATATGTTCCAGGTCTTCGGACGATTGGACAGGCATGTGGGATACTCCGGGTTACCTGGTCGCTTTCAGGTGCGTAATTGATTTCAGGTATATCCTGTATACCTTGATGTGGCCACCATCAAGGAGAGTCCAGATGCCAAGCGACATGTACAAGCACGTTCAGACGCAGACCAGGGGAACCGTGCTCGTCTTCGGCGCGACCGGTAAACAGGGCGGAGCGGTCGCCGCGGCGTTGCGCGCCAAAGGCTGGGCTGTCCGCGCCCTCGTCCGCAACACCGCGCGCGAAGAGGTCAAACGACTTGGCGCGGCCGGCATCGCCATATTCGAGGGCGCGTTCGCGGACATGGCTTCGGTCGAGAACGCCATGGAAGGGGTCGACGCGGTCTTCAGCGTGCAGCCCCATTCGGGAAGCGCGGGATCGGGCATCACCGATGCCGAGGAAGTGCGCATCGGCAAAAGCATTGCCGACATTGCGATGCGCAGCGGGGTCAGGCATCTGGTCTACAGCTCGGCGGGCATCATCAGCAGGGGCAGGACAGGCCTGCCCAACCTCGACACCAAGATCGAGATCGAGGAACATATCCGCAGCCTGGACCTGCCGAGCACGATCATACGGCCCGCCACCTTCACCGACCTCTTCACGCTCCCCGGTTTCGGGCTCGATCAGGGGACGTTCTCATTCTTCGTGCATCCGGATCAGCCCTTTCAGGCCATAGCCGTCGATGACATCGGCAAGATCGGCGCGCAGATCATCGAACATCCGAGCGTGTACGCCGGTCGAACGATCGAGATCGCCGGCGACGAACCGACGGGACTGGAGCTGGCAGACGCATTGAGCCATGCGGCAGGGCGCAAGATTACCTACCACCGCTTCCCCGACAGAGTGCTGAACGGCAATGAATTTCTGCGGCGCAACGCAAAACTGTTCGAGGAAGGCCGGGCGACCGGGAATGCGGATATTGCCGCCCTGAAGAAGGAATTCGGGCCGCTTTGGAGCGTGTCGGATTGGCTGGAAGGTCCCGGCAAGTCCGCGCTTCAAGCCGCACTCGCAAGCGATGACCGGCCTCTCGCGCTCAGATAAAGCGCCGCCGCGCGAACCGGCGCGACGCCGTCTTGGGTTCCCCGGCGCTATGCTCTGCGGCAGCAGGTTAGGGTCACGTACCGGCGGCCTTCGCTGCGGCGCAGAACGGCATAGGTGTCCGCATGGTTGCCGGTGGCATTGAACGCGCCGACAAGCCTCTTGCCCTTCAGTGCGGCGCCGAGGTTTCGAACCAGGTCATGGTTGCGGGGGAAGCCGTGGCAATCACCGCGTAGCCCGAGGCGGTCGCAAGTTGCACCGCATTGCTACCGACGCTCGACGATGCGCCCCAGACAAGCAGCGTCTCGCCGCCGGGTGTCGGGTTGAGGGAAGGGGACACTACGCCTCGAGGCGTTTTCCGGACTGCTTGTCGAAAAAATGCAGTTTGTCCCGGGTGGGCGTGATGTGGACCGTCTCGCCTAGCCGGAGCGGCATGATCCCGCGGGGCGCGCATGTTACGATTGTTCCGCCGATATCAACCTCCACATGCGTTTCGGAGCCGAGCACCTCGATATCGTAAACCCTGCCGGCAATGCCGGTTTCTGAGAGGGCCAGGTCTTCCGGACGTATGGCAAGTGTCACCGGTCCCTCCGGCAGATTTGTCACGGCGGCAGCTCGCCCGTCGGCAAGGACGCAGGTCTTCCTGCCGTCACGCTGCTCGATCCGCGCGTCGATGAAATTCATCTCCGGCGAGCCGATGAACCCTGCGACGAATGTGTTGGCCGGCCGGGTGTAGAGTTCCATCGGCGGTCCGACCTGCTGGACCTCGCCATCCTTCAGCAGCACCACCCGGTCGGCCAGCGTCATCGCTTCCACCTGGTCGTGGGTAACGTAGATCGAGGTCGAGCCGAGCCTGCGGTGGAGCTGGCGGATCTGGTGGCGCATTTCCACGCGCAGCTTGGCGTCGAGGTTGGAAAGCGGCTCATCGAAGAGAAAGACGCGCGGATCGCGGATGATCGCCCGGCCCATCGCCACCCGCTGGCGCTGGCCGCCCGAAAGGTCCCTGGGCCGGCGATGGAGCAGCGCATCCATGCCGATCGTCTTCGAGGTTTCCTCGACGTGGGTGGCGAGCGCTTCGCCGCTTTCGCCCCGAATCTTCATCGGAAAGCCGATATTCTCATCAACGCTGAAATGCGGGTAGAGCGCATAGGACTGGAACACCATCGCGATATCGCGCTCGCGCGCTTCCATGTCGTTGACCACCTCGCCGCCGATCCTCATCGTGCCTGACGATATGGTCTCGAGCCCCGCGATCATGCGCAACAGGGTGGACTTGCCGCAGCCGGAAGGACCGACCAGCACCACGAACTCGCCTTCGGCGATCGACAGGTTGATATCGCTGAGGGCCTGGAACCGGCCGAAATTCTTGCAAATGGACTGAAGCTCGACAGTGGACATTCTTGTCTCCCAGAGCATTTCGCAGTCAGGTGGCACCACCTGACGTCCGCGAAAATGCGTTTAAACTCTACTTCACCGAACCGGCGGTCAGGCCGCGCACGATAAAGCGCTGGCCAAGGAACATCAGCACGATCGCTGGCAGCGCCGACAGCACCGAGGCGGCGGCCATTTCGCCATGCTGGATTTCATATTGTCCCGCATAGGCCGCAATCGCGACGGGCACGGTCATCGTGTCCTTGGCGGTCAGATTGAGGGCGATCGAGAACTCACTCCACGAGAAGATGAAGGCGAGCAGCCCGGCTGCAATGAGCCCCGGCACGACCAGCGGCAGCAGGATCTTGCGAAACGCCGTCGTGCGCCGGCATCCGTCAATCATCGCCGCCTGTTCGAGATCCTTCGGGATATTGTCGAAGGCCGCCATCATCAGCCAGATGGTCATGGGCAGGTTGATGACGATGTGGGTCAGAACCAGCGCCGTCAGCGTATCGAACAGGCCGACCTGGCGGAACATCACATACCACGGGCCGACAAGCGTGATCGGCGGAACGATGTTGAAGATCAGCGTCCAGGCCAGAAAGATCGCGCTGAACATGCCGGAACTGCGCCGCCACGCCAGCGAATAGGCCGCGAGCGTGCCGATCGCGAGCACGATGACCGTGCTGACCACGCCGACGATCAGGCTGTTCAGGAGGTTCTTCGGAAAGTCCGAGCTGCGGCCGAACAGCACCTGCTGATAGTTCGCGAACGTCGCCTCGAACGGGAACTGCCCCATCAGGATCGCGATCTGGTATTTGAGCGAAACGGCGACGATCCAGAGGAAGGGCGCTGCAACGAGCAGCAGCGCAAAGGCCACCAGCGCCCAGATTGCCGCGTTCTTTACAGGTTTCCGGACCATCAGCGCGTCCTCGCCAGTCGACGCTGCGCCAGTGCGAATGCGCCGAGATAGGCACAGACGATGGCAATCGTGATCAGGGCGATCAGCGCGCCGTAGCCAAGCTGGTTCTGCTTGAAGAACACCTTGTAGACGTAAAGGCTGATGACTTCCGTGGCCGTGCCGGGACCGCCCGAGGTCAGCAGATATATCTGGTCGAACACCTTGAAGGCCACGATCGAGCGGAAGATGAAGGCAACCATCAGCGCCGGCCACATCAGCGGAATGACGATATGGCGCAGTTTCTGGGCATAACTTGCGCCATCGATGGAGGAGGCTTCCATGACCTCCTCCGGCAGCGCCTCAAGGCCCGCAAGCAGGATCAGGAATACCAGCGGCGTCCAGTGCCAGATATCGACGATGATGACGGCGATCAGCGCGGTGCCCGTGGAACCGAGCAGGTCCAGCGGCGGAATGCCGACCAGCCCGAAAAGCCAGTTGATGACGCCGAATTCGGGATTATACATCAGCCGCCACATATTGCCGATGGCGACCGGTGGAATGAGGATCGGCAAAAGCATGCCGGTGCGCACCAGCCCGCGGCCGCGCACGATCTCGCTCACGGCCAGCGCCAGCGCAAATCCGAACGCCATCTCGAAGGCGGTTGCCACCAGCACGAAGATCAGCGTATTGCCCATCGCCCGGCGGAAAACCCAGTCGTCGGCGAGCTTGGCGAAATTCTCCAGAAGCGCCGGCGTGCGCACCAGTTCGCCACCTTCGAAGGTGATCGTCGAAGCCGCCATCTGAAACAGTTCGATCAGCGGAAACACGCTCAGCGCCAGAAAGAACGCGGCGGCGGGCAGGATCGCCAGCAGTTTGAAATGGCGGTCGATGAAGGCCCATAACGGCTCGAACGGGCCTGTCCTGCCAATATGCGAGCGTGGCTGTGTCTTGTGCGACATGCAGAACTCCGGCGAAAGGGCGGGGCCGCCATGGCGGCCCCGGATTTCTGTTTGGCTTTACGTATTTAGAGTGGCTTCAGCATGCCGGTCTTGCGGCCGGATTTTTCGAGGATGTCGTGGATTTCCTCAGCTGCAGTGTTCAACGCTTCTTCGGCCGTCAACTCGCCGATCAGCGCCTGGTTCAGCCTGAGGCCGATCACCTCCTCCACCTGCGCGCCTTCCTTGTAGAGCAGCACCTGGGACGCGTTTTCGGCAACGGTCGCGTAAGGCTCCATCCACCGATATTTGGCGTCCTCGGACAACGGCCCGCGCAGAGTGTCGAAGCGCACCGGAATGCCGCCGGCCTCGGCGTAGAGCTGCTGCGCATCCGCGCTCATGAAGTAGTCGACGAATTCAAGCGCCGCCTGTTTGCGTTCATCCGAAATGTTTTTCGGAATGCCCATCTGCCAGCTTCCGAACACGCCCGCGGGCTTGCCGCCGGCAGGGTAGGGCATCGGCGCATAGCCGATCTTGTCGACCACGATCGATTTCTGCGGGTCGTCCATCTGCGCCTGGGCCGCGACAACGATTCCGGCCTGTGCGGCCTTGCCCGTCACCGTCAGCTGGATCATTTCGCTCTGGCCGACGGAGCCCGGATTGTCGACGCTGCAGTCATTGTTGATCCTGAGGAACATGTTCAGCGCCTCAAGCACTTCCGGACTGTTGAAGGTGACCGTGAAGTCGCCGTTTTCGGGGTCCTTCAGGATCGAGCCGCCATAGGCGAGCATATGCGATGTGAAGGCGAAGCGGATCGGGTTGCCGCGCTCGCCGCGCAGCACCGCGCCATACATGTCGGGCGGATCGTTGAGTTCGGCGCAATTGGCCAGCACATCGTCATAGGTTGCCGGCGGCGTGTCGATCAGGTCGGTGCGGTAGTACCACAGATGCGCGTTGGCATTTGGGCTGAATGCCATCAGCTTGCCGCCATCGGGGGTCGGCCACTGCTTGTCCTCGTTCCAGTAGATCGAACCGCCCGCCGTGATCGCCTCCTCGGGCAGCTTGAAGTCAGGATCGATGTCGTTGAACGGCGTCAGAAACCCGCCTGAATAGAACTCGACCACCCAGCCATTGTCGAGATTGACGAGGTCATAGGGGCTTTCCTGGCCGCGCACGGCATTGCGGGCCTTTTCAAGCAGGCCGCCATAGGGCGTCCGGTCGATTTCGACGGTATTGCCGGTGTCCTTCTCGTATTGGTCCACTACCGCCTCGAAGCCCGCATACCATGGCGAGCTGTTGATCAGGATGGTGATCGGCTCGGCGGCATGCGCGGAAAGCGTGGTGCTCGCCATCAGCGAGGCGAGGCCGATGGCGCCGGTCCATCCGGCTCTTGAGATCGAGAACAGTCCCATTTTTTCCTCCCTTTGGTCCTGTAAGTGTTTTCCGGCTATGCCGGCGCGAGCCCGTAACGCGTGTAAATCTCTTCCGGGCAGTCATGATCGGCCAGAACGCGGCAAAGCGCGGCCCTGAGACGGCTTTCAACGGCATCGTCGCGAAACGGATTTTCCTGCTTGGGATCGCCCTCAAGATCGTAGAGCCGCGTGCCGATATCCTGAAACGCCTCGCCATCATGGATCGGAATGCGCGCCGCATTCATCAGCGCGTCGATCTTCAGAACCGGCATCTCCTTGGTGAAGCCGAAGGGCGCGCGCAGCTCGGCGGTTTTCATCTCCTCGGAACTGAAGGGCGCACGGATATGCGAGGGCATCAGCGTATATTCGTAAAGACCCGGCGCATAGAGATCGTCGGGATAGATGTAATAGGCGTAGCGCCCGTCATTGATGCCGATCGGCCCGCCGAACATGCCGTAGATCGCGACCTCGTGTTCGTCATTATCGGCAAGCACCGAACGTCCGCAAACTTCTTCGGGGACATCCAGCCCGAACAGGTCGAGCAGCGTCGGCATCAGATCATGGGTCTGGGTCAGCCGGCCGGAGCGGGTTCCCGCGCGTTCCGGCGCGCGCGGGTCATGAACCATCAGCGGAATATTCGCGAGCTCCTGGTAATAGGGCTGCAGGTTCTTGCCCCACCAGTCATGTTCGGAAAGGAGCAGGCCGTGATCGGTCGAAACGATCAGCGCCGTGTCCTTCCACATGTCGTGCTCGTCCATATAGTCGATCAGCTTGCCGAAATACTCGTCGCACATGGCAACGAGCGCGGCATAATTGGCGCGGATTTCGGCGATCTCCTCGGGACTGTCATTGACCTTGGCATAAAGCGGCCAGTCGAGAACGCCGCCGTTCCAACCGGTCTTGTAGGCCTCCTTGAACCGGTCCGGCGCGCGGAACGGCTCATGCGGATCGAAGCATTCCAGCATCACCAGCCAGTTGTCGGCCTTGTGATTGACGTCGAGGAAATCGAAAGCCGAGGCAAAGCAGCGCGGCCCCGGATAATCCTCTTCCTCGGTAATGAAGGTGTTGTTGATCGCATGCTGGAAGCGCACCGCGGCGCGGCCTTGCGGCTTTTCGCCTTCGCCGAAGGGATAATGCTTGTTGGCATAGATCTCCCGGAAGCGCTCCAGCGGCGGCTCGACCATCGCTTTCCAGGGATCGTATTCCTGTCCGCGAATGAAGTCATAGCTGGTGAAGCGGTTGTGATAGGTCGCGCCGCCATCCTCGAAATAATGCAGGTGATCGGTCACGAGATGGCTGTAGATGCCGCCCTTGCGCAATAGTTCGGGAAACGAGTTGTCGAACGGCTCAAGCGGCCCCCAGCTTCGGTGCATGAAGTTCATGCGGCCGGTGTGCAGGTCGCGGCGGGCCGGCATGCAGGGCAGCGAGCCGACATAGTGATTGTCGTATACGATGGAGCGTTCCGCAAACCGATCGAAATTCGGGGTCTTCACAGATCCCAGACCATAGGCTTCGATGGCCGTCTTGTTCAGCGAATCGAACAGGCAGAAGATCGCTCGCATACATGTCCTCCCAGATTTCCTGAGGGGATCAGTAGCCTTATGTGGTATTCGTGACTAATATCAATTTTGAAATTGGTATTGGGAAAACCGATATGCAGGATACCTATATCCAACTTGCACGCCGCTTCGTCGCCGTCAGCGACGCCGGCAGCATCAAACGAGCCTCGCAGAACCTTAACCTGTCGCAGCCGGCGCTGACGCAGTCGGTGCAAAACATCGAGGATATCTTCGGCTGCAGGCTGTTCGAACGCACCCAGAAGGGCATTGTGCTTACCCCGATGGGGGAGCGGCTTTATGTTCGCTCGCGCCGCATGCTGGATGAACTGGCGCTGGCGCGGGAGGAGATCAGCGATCTGGCGACGGGCAGGATCGGAGCGCTCAGAATTTCGGCGGGCATGGCCTGGGGCTATTGTTACCTGCCGGATATCATCCGCAGGCTGCAGGAGCAGTATCCGGAACTTGAGGTTGATCTCGATATCGCGGTGAGCGCGAAGGCATTGGCGGCGCTGAGGGACGGGCGCGCCGACGTTGTCTTCGGTTCCGACAACGCGACCTTTCAGGAGGAAGGTTTTGTCAGGTCCACCCTGGTGACGGTGGATTTTGCCGTTGCCTGCGGCCTGCCGTCGCCGTTGTCGAAGTGGGAAAGCGTCAAGCTCGACGACGTTTTTGAATCGCCGGTGGTGATCTATCAGGACGACATCGAACTGATCGATCGCGTCCTGAACCGCATCGAGCAGAAGGCCGGGCGATCCCTCAACATCGCGGTGAAGACCAAGTCCCTGCTGGCGACATTGGAACTGGTGCGCAGCGGACGTTATGTCGCCTTCATCGCGCGGCCGTTCCTGGAGCGGTTTTCGGGACCCGATATCAAGGTATTGCCGCTCGATGAGCCGCTCTATCAGTTTCCAACGGCGATCTATTATCGCAAGACGCTGACCCATGCCGCACCGTTCAGGACGCTTCTGGGCTTTCTGGACGAGTTCAGGGCGACGAACGGTCCTCGCTAAAGGCGGGATGTCTGGAGTGATCGTCAATCACCCCATCGGCGACAAAACACTAGAATCGATAAGGCGCTGCGCAATTGTCCTCCATGTCCGCCCGAAGCCCGACTTCCGGCAGCGCCTGTCTCAGCAAATTCAGCATCGGTGCCACATGCGGCCCGGGCGGCGGCCGAAGACGTTTGGGATCGGCTGATGGCGGCATGGCCAACACGGTTTTCAGACATGGCCACATTCCTTGTAGCGATCGTAAATCTTGTAACCGGTGACCCGCGATATGCCGAACTCGCGGCAAAAGGGGCGCCATCTGCTCTCCTGCAAGCAGCCGGGCTATGAATTTGAGACGTTCGTCCATTGGTCTACACTCTTTCCAAGGCATTCGAGTTCCCCCAAATGCATGATGTGTAAACCATGTGACCCGTATTAAATGTCAGCTATCTCTCGATAAGCTCACAACTTGTGGGATCGTTTGATCCCTGGGCGCGGCGAGACTGCGAGGGGCACAGCTTTTCGAGGGATCGCGGCAGAGCATTTCGGCACAAAAGAAGACAGCGGTGCGTGGCTCACAGTCTACGGGTGCTCTTTGGAAGCCGCCCGCGCAACCTCTATCTTGCTTGCGTTCAGTACCTTGATGGTTCCTACGTGCTCGCATATTGGGCGCGGCTAACGATCTGTTCGCCGTTTCTACCCCGTTTACAAAGGCCGCGCGTCAGTTCGTCTATCGTATCCGGGACTCGTTTTCATCGAATACATATACATGCTCGGCCTGGACAAGCAGTGACAGGGTGGAGCCAGCTTCAACGATTTCGGTTCGGTCCACCTCCACTGTGCAAGCTGTTCCGCCGATTGTGCCGTAGAGATAGCTTGAGCCGCCGAGAAATTCAGCGAAATCAACCGTGAACGGAAGTCCGTCTTCGTCACCCCTCGCTGGTTGCCAGTGCTCCGGTCGAATGCCAACTGAAACGCGGGTTCCGTCCTGAGGCTTGGCTTCAAGCTTCGGGCAGGGCAGCGTGGCGCCAGCGATTTCAATATGGTCGCCCTTGATGACGCCATCGAGAAAATTCATCTTTGGCGAGCCTATGAAACCGCCGACAAACATGTTGTCGGGGTCATCATAAAGCGTCGCCGGTGAGCCCACCTGCTCGATATAGCCGCCGCGCAGCACGACGATCTTGTCGGCGAGCGTCATCGCTTCCGTCTGGTCATGGGTGACGTAGATCATCGTATTGCCGAGCTCGCGGTGCAGCCGGGCGATTTCGATGCGCATGCCGACCCTGAGCTCCGCATCGAGATTGGAGAGCGGCTCGTCAAATAGGAAAATCTCCGGATCGCGCACGATTGCGCGGCCGATGGCAACACGCTGGCGCTGGCCGCCGGAAAGCTGGCCGGGCCGGCGGTCGAGATAGTCCGTCAATTTCAGGATATCGGCAGCCCGTCGCACCTTGGCCTCGACCTCCGCCTTCGGTCGCCCGGCGACCTTGAGGCCAAAGCCCATATTCTGGGCCACGCTCATGTGTGGATAGAGCGCATAGGTCTGGAAAACCATTGCGATGCCGCGGTCTGACGGGTCTTCATCGGTCACATCCGTGCCTGCGATCAGCACGTCCCCGCTCGTGACATCCTCAAGGCCAGCGATCAGCCGCAAAAGGGTCGACTTTCCACAGCCTGACGGGCCGACGAAGACGACGAACTCGCCGCCTTCTATGTCCAGGTCGACATCATGGATGACCTGCACGGCCCCGAAGGACTTGGAAACCCGTCTGAGCGCCAGTCCCGATGGATTGCGATCCGGCTTTAGTCGTTCTGCCTGGCTCATGGTCATGCCTCCCTTCGCAGCCAGACCAGCATTGCGCCCGGCGCGCGATTGTCCCACAGATAATAGGGTATGGCTTTCAAGCTGGCGGATTTCCGCTCCGGCGGCGTTGTGACGTATAGCGCATCGGTCGGCTGCCTTTCGAAAATAGCCTCGATCTCGAGCGCGACTGCATCGCCAAGCCCTTCGGCATGATCAAGGCGCACGCGAGCGCCGTCTTTCACAACATAGGCGTTGAGCGGGGCCTTGTTGTCGGTCTCCTCCACGCAATAGACCAGAGGGCCA
Source organism: Martelella mediterranea (assembly GCF_021021415.1). Classification (GTDB taxonomy): domain Bacteria; phylum Pseudomonadota; class Alphaproteobacteria; order Rhizobiales; family Rhizobiaceae; genus Martelella; species Martelella mediterranea_C. The sequence continues at coordinate 69,898 of NZ_JAINWJ010000019.1, forward strand.
CGCAGAAGTGCGACGCGACCCTGGTCGGGCGCGACCTTCTGATGGGCGTAGAGCATTTCCGGCTCCATCTGCAGGGCCAGTTCAACCCTGTCGCCCGCCGCCCAGCGACGCTGGAGGCGCAGATAGCCCTTTTCGGGCTTTGCATCGGACACTTCACCGTTGACAGCGAGTGAAAAGCCCTTAGCCCATCCCGGGACGCGCAGGGAAAGGATGAACTCAACAGGTGTCTCCGGTGTCAGCGTCACCGTGATCCGGCCGTCCTGCGGATAAACCGTCTCCTGCTCCACGCCAATTCTGGCGCCGGCAATTTCGAACTCGGCGGTATTTTGGCAATAAAGGTGCAGCGCCAGTTCATCCTCGGCCACGCCATAGAAATAGGTACCGATCGAGGCGATCAGGCGGGAGATGTTGGGCGGGCAGCAGGGGCAGCGGTGCCAGCGCCAGCGATGGTGGTCGCCGTAGCTTTCCAGCGGATTATCGTAGAAGAAATGCGTGCCGTCCGCGGACAGGCCCGCTAACGCGCCGTTGTAAAGCGCCCGCTCCATAACATCGGCAAACCGGGCATCGGGCGCGCGGCCCAGCATGCGGCTTGCCCAGAACACCAGGGCAACGGAAGCACAGGTCTCTGCGTAGGCCGTATTGTTCGGAAGGTCATAGTCGAAGGTAAGCCCCTCGTTGTCTTTGGAAGGACCCAAGCCGCCGGTGACATAGAGATTGCGGTCGGTCAGATGCGACCAAAGCGCCTCAAGGGCCGGGGCGAGGCTTTCGTCGGAAAACTCGGTGGCCACGTCGGCCATTCCGGCATAAAGATAGGCCGCCCTGACTGCATGGCCGACGACCTCACGCTGGTCGCGCACCGGCTTGTGCGCCTGGCAATATTCGTAATTCCCAAAGTGGAAATCTCCCGCCGATCCACCTCGGGCGACAGCCTCCGCATCGAAATAATGCGGCTGCTGACCACGCTCATCGACGAAGTACTTGGCAAGGTCAAGATAACGCTGCTCACCGGTGGCGCGGGCAAGCCTTACAAGCGCCAGTTCCAGTTCCGGGTGACCGGGATAGCCGTGCTTCTGATCGGCCTTCGGACCGAAAGTTCGGTCGATCAGATCCGCGTAGCGGCACATGATGTCGAGGAGCTTCCGCTTTCCCGTTGCCTGATAATAAGCGACGGCGCCTTCGATCAGGTGACCAGCATTGTAGAGCTCGTGCTGATCGCGCAGATTTGCCCACCGCGTGCCAGGTTCAATTCGCAGGAAGAACGAATTGAGATAGCCGTCATCGGCCTGCAAGCGTGCATAGGCATTAACCACTTCGTCGATCCGGGCTTCAAGTTCCGCGTCGCGTTTCCGGTTGAGCGCATAGGCTGCCGTTTCAATGCTCTTGCCGAAATCGGAATCCCAGAACATCTGCGTCGTGACCGTATTTCCGTGCTGATAGGGAATCTTGAGACCTGGATTGGGCCGGTCGGGATCGACCTGATCGAGCATGCCGGCTTCGATACAGCGGTCGAACAGAAGCCTGGCCGTTTTGGTGGCGATCATGTCGATCTGCGGGCCAAAGAAGCCTCCGACGTTAATCTGGTTTACTGCGGGCGGACGGAACTTGGACCTCGGCGTCAATACGTCAATCATTTGGGTTGGAGCTCTGTCGTTCATCGGAAAATCCTTTCCTGAAGCGATAGGGTTACTTGACCGCGCCGGCCGTCAGGCCGCGGATGTAAGAGCGTTGAAGAATGAGAAACAGGATCATGCAGGGGATCATCATCACCGTGACGCCGGCCTGAACCGTGCCCCAGTCTATCGAGCCGAACCGGCCGCTGCGGACCGACGTCATCAGCACCGGCAGGGTGAATTTGGTCTGGTCGGTGAGCAGTACCAGCGCGGCGAGGAACTCGTTCCAGGCGTTGAGGAAGGCAAACAGGCCGACAGTGACGACACCCGGCAGAACCAGCGGCCCCATGACCTGGACCAGCATCCGCACGCCCTTGACGCCGTCCATGCGCCCGGCCTCCTCTATTTCCTTCGGCACGGCATCGAATGCATTGCGCATCATGAACACCGAGAAGGGAAGCTGGAGCGTGGTGTAGATCAGCACCAGCCCGACGAGCTTGTTCTGCAGGCCGAGTTTGGCGAGAAGCAGGAACAGCGGCGTCAGGATCGACTGGAACGGGACCATCATCGTTGACAGGATCAGGATGAAGACCACACCGCGCAGCGGAAAGCGGAAGCGCGAAAACCCGTATCCCGCGAGGATCGCGACCAGAATGGTCAGGCTTGCGGTGCCGAGCGCGACGAACAGAGAATTGCCGATATAGTGCAGAACCGACTGGCCATAACCCTCGAGCCGGACATAGCTCGACAGGCTGAAGCCATCGGTCGGCCATGGCGGCAGCGGTGGCTTGCCGGATTCGGCGGGCGAGCGGAAACTTGCGAGGATGCACCAGACCAGGGGTGCCAGAAACAGCGCGGCAACGAGTGCCGCCGTCACATGAAAGATCAGGCGATGAAAGCGGAACCGGCCCCGGCGCGTCGGTGCCGCAGCCATGGTTGGATCGAGCGTGGCTGCGCTCATCGCTTATCTCCCCTGTCACTCAGGAGCACAAGCTGCAGCACGCTCAGCACCAGCAGCACGGCCAGCAGGACCATGGAGAGCGCCGCGCCATACCCAAGGCGGAAGGATACGAAGCTTTCATTGAAGATTTCGTAGACGGCCGTCACGGTCTGCCCGTGCGGGCCGCCGTTCAGGATGATGTAGAACTGGTCGAAGGCGAGCATCGAGCCGGAGACGCAGAGGATCAGCGCCAGCGCGAAGGGTTTGCGGATCAGCGGCATGGTAATGTAGCGAAACCGCTGCATCCATTTCGCGCCGTCGATCCGCGCGGCCTCCTGATAATCGCTCGGGATCGACTGCAGGCCGCTCATCAGGATGACCATGAAGAAGCCGGACATCTTCCAGACGACCATGATGATGACGGACCAAAAGGCGGGTGTGAAATTGGCCAGGATGTTGATCCGTCCCTCGGTCAGGCCTAGCTCTTCGAGCAGCGGTGAAAACAGGCCGGTGTCGACATTGGAGAGCCAGGACCAGAGCAGTGCCGCCGACGCGAAGCCGGTGACCACCGGCAGGAAATAGATGGTCCGGTACGCCGAGATCGCCCGCCCCTGTCCCTGGACGATGAACGCCAGGCCGAGGGCGATGCCGAGCAGGGCCACGGTCACCACAACCGTATATTCGGCGGTGAACCACATTGAGGACCAGAAGTTCTTGTCGGACAACAGCCGCTCGTAATTGGCAAGGCCGATGAAGCGGGGGACGCCCATCAGCGGCCATTTGTGCAGCGACATCCAGACCGTCATGCAGAGCGGCACGATGAAGAACATGGCGACCAGGGCCAGCGCTGGGAGCACATAGAGAAGGCCGGTCCATTGCCGGTTTCGCCGCCGTCGCTTCTTTGGTGTCGGCTGAGCGGCCTCCGCCATTACGATGTCAGACATGGGAAAATCCTCTCAAAGCGAAAGAGCGGGCGGTCTCCGCCGCTGCCGGCGGAGACCGCCTGTGAGGCTGGCGTCAGCGCGATGCGTCGATAATCGACTGCATCTCGCTCTGGCCCTCGTCGATCGCTTTCTGCACCGCCTCGTCGCTCTTGGCGAAGAACGCCTTGTTGAGCATCGTGGTCCAGGGGCTCTGGGTCGAATTGATGATGTCGTTGAACACCGTGGAATACGGGGTCTTGCCCTTGGCCATCGCTTTCGCCGCCGTCAGGTAGCGCGCATCGAGCCCCTCGAGCGCCTGTTCGGCAATATCGTCACGCACGGGCAGAGAACCGTTCTGGGCGAGGATCTTCTGTCCTTCCAGGGAATAGGCGAATTCAAGGAAGGATTCGACGGCCGCGAGCTTCGCGTCGCTGGTCTTGGCGGAGACCACGAAATTGTCGCCGCCCGCGAATGACGACCAGCCTCCGTCCTTCCCCGGCAGGTAGGTCACGCCGTAGTCGAGATCCGGATACTGGCTGTTGAGCGCGCCGATCGCGAACGAACCCGAGGGCGTGATGCCGATATTGCCGCCGGCAAATGCGGCGAAGAAGTTCATGCCGCCGTCGGTCTGCGAACCGGCCGGCACCAGGCCATCCATGACCATGCCGCGATAGAATTCGATCGCTTCTTTCACCTCGGGCGAATTAAGCGTCGCCTTGGTGCCGTCATCCTGCAGGATGTCGCCGCCCGATGCCCAGATCAGCGGGGTGAAGGTGAAGATGTTGCAGCCGCCGCAATTACCCGAGAAGTAATAGCCATAGGTGTCATCGCCAAGCGCGTTGACCGCCTTGGCGTCGGTCAGGATATCTGCCCAGTTTTGCGGTCCCTTTTCAGGATCGAGGCCGGCTTCCTTGAACAGGTTCTTGTTCCAGATCAGCACCGAGGCATCTGCCGAGAATGGCAGGCCATAGATCTTGTCGTCATAGGTGCCGACGCTCAGATGAGCCTTCGACAGGCTGTCGTAGAATGGCAGCGATTTGGCGAACGCGGTCATGTCCTTCAACTGCCCGGCCTCGGCGAAGGCTGGCGTGTAGATCAGGTCGAGCGACAGCGCGTCCGGCTGCGAGCCGCCGGCCGACGCGACCGCATATTTCTGCACCAGTTCGGCCGTAGGCACGATCTGGAGTTCGGCCTGATCGCCCCCCTTGGCATTGAAGGCCTCGACAAGCTTCGGCATGAAAACCGAACTGTCGGCGCGCGTCCAGAGCGAAAATGTCTCCGCCCGGGCAAGGCCCGGCAGGGTGATGGCAGCGATGGCTATGCCGCCGAGTAAAACCTTGAGTCTCATTCCAATTACCTCCCATTTGATCCCACGCAGCAGCCCGAATTGAGCTGAGCTAACGTTTGCGCAATATGCGCGTTCCTCCCCTTCAATCCGGTAGCTCGCACTGATGGGGCGGTTTCCCGGCGCAAGGCTCAGTCGATCTTGGCGCCGCAAGATTGTCTGACGACAAGAGTGCAGGGCGTCTCGCGAATGCCAGGCTCCACCGGCTTGCCGTCGATCATGTCCAGAAGTGCGAGCCCTGCGCTTCTCCCAAGGTCTGGAAGGCCCATGTCGACCGTTGTCAAAGGCGGACGCGTAGCCTTCGCAAAAACCTCCCAGTTATCGAAACCGACAATCGCAATATCGTCCGGCACACCTACACCCATCTGTGCGAAAGCGTCGATGACGCCGCGCGCGATCTGGTCATTGCCGCAGAAGATCGCATCCGGTCGCTCGTCGGCCTCGATAAGCGCATGGGCCATGTCGTAGCCATGGGCCTCCGTCCAAGCGGAGAAAATCGCATCGCCAAAGGGCTCGAGCCCCGCTCCAGCAAGGGCCGAACGCCATCCCATTTCGCGCAGGTTTGCGGCTTTGAAAGCCCTTGGGCCGGTAATATGCGCGATCTTTCGCCGTCCAAGCCCGATCAGATGGTCGACGGCATTCTTCGCCGCGTTGATGTCATCGGGTACGAAACTGACCGCCCCCTCGGGCGCGGAAGCATAGACGTAAACCACTGGCATGCCGAGCGGCGGCAGGTCGATCGGAAGACCGCGATCGATACGTTTTCCGGTAATGACAAGACCATCGACGCGCTTTTCCTCCATGGCGCCGAGATTAAGCTTCAAGCTCTCCGGCTCATATTCCCCCGCACTCAGGAAAACCGAGACGCCGCGGTCGGCCATCGCTGCCGAAAGCCCGGCGGCAACAGGCAGCGTAAAGCGGCCGTAAGTGTCATTGGTCAGAAGACCAAGCGTAAACGAGCGCTGTTGGACAAGCCCACGCGCAATCGAATTTGGCCGGTAGTCAAGCGCGGCAGCGGCAGCGCGCACACGCTCACGTGTCTCGTCAGACATGCGCCCCGTGCCGTTCAGAGCCCGCGAGGCGGTGGTCGCACTGACATCTGCTTTCGCCGCGACATCGCGGATCGTGCTGCGCTGATACGCGCCCGTCGATTGCAGCTTGGAGACACTTTCCGTCAAATTTATCCTCCCGACGCAAACGGGCGAACTCCATTGAGCAATCGTTTGCTCTTCAATGGTTTATCGTTTGCGCAATCAGATTTTCACAGCATGGGGGTGCTGTCAAGCGCGGTTTCCTTCCCAGCTGAACCAGGCTTAGGACTGTAATACAGCATAGGCGTTTGACGCCGATTGGCGCGATGAGTCTTTGAAAGATTTTAGGCAGCCCGCTACGCAGCGCGGTCCTTTCCTGGCCGAGCCTGCTTCTGGTGGTGGCAGTGGCGCGGTTCATCGCCAACTCGCTTGCGTCGCCCTATTTCCTGTCGCCCTGGTCCTTGTCGGATGCCACCTTCAATTTCACGGAAAAGGCGATCATCGCGCTTGCCTCCACCGCAATGGGCTTTGCCCTGCAATTCGGGATCGGCACGCCGGGACTTGTTGCCATCGCTCTTGCAACGGGGGCAGCCGGTCTGGCGTCGCGTGCCAGGTATGCGCCGACCACACAGGACGGCATCGCACCAAAAGGTGCTCTGCCCCCTGTAAGTAGCGTTTCTCAACTCAAGGCGTGAATGCGCAGTGAGGATAGGAGCGTCTGTTTCGACGTCTTCAGGTGGTCGCGGGCCGCTGCCAGGGCAGCCTGTTCCTCGCGCGCTTTCAGCGCGTCGATGATCCGCAGATGCTCGCCGATCGCGGCGAGGTTGCGGTCGCGCTCGTCCTTCTTGTCCCACTGATAGTGGTAGTGGAAGACGAGCGTGATCACCTTCTGGAACTCGGTGACGAAACGGTTCTTCACGACGCTGCCGATGGCGGTGTGGAAGCGTTCATCAAGCAGCGAGAAATCGTGATAGCGCTGATCGATATCCTCGGCGAGCCGGATGTGGTCGTTTCTCAGATCCTCGAGGTGTTTCCATATGCCATGGGACGGCGGCAGGGCGACGAGATGCGAGACGGCGTTGAGTTCGAGTATGGTGCGGAAATCGGAAAGCTCGATCGCGAAATCACGGGTGAAGCCGACCAGTTCCCATCCGCCCCTGGGCCGCCGGCGCACCAGCCCGAAACGGCTCAGCGAGGCGAGAAACTCCTGCAGCCCATAGGCCTGCACGCCGAACTTGCGCGACAGTTCCGTCACGTTCAACGCCGTGCCGGGCGGCACGTCGAAGCGCAGGACCCAGTCGAGAAACTGGCGCTCCAGTTCATCCTCGGAGGGCTGGGTGGAGTGGACCGCGAGCCTGTCTGCCTCCTCGGGAAGCCTGAGCAGGGTTTTCGAGCGGCCTTCCCAACTGATGAGGCCTTCCGCATTGAGTCGCTCGAGGGCGGAGCGCACGACAGTGCGGCTGACATCGAGCTGTTGCGCCAGCGCCAGCTCGGCCGGCAACTGATCGCCCGCCTGCCTGCCGGCGCAATAATCCAGAAGCTGGTTATAGGCTTCCCGGAAACGCTCGTCAGTTCTTGCCATGCCTGTTTCTCCGCGTTTTTCCACTCTAGCACGCGGTTTGTTTTGTCGACAATGATAAAAAACAATTGACAGCCGCGTTTCCATGGATAGTTTTGTACTTAATTATATTGCACCGAATTCGGAGGAGCCTATGTCGGTGGCAGCGGAGGAGCCGCATCCCCTGGGAAGAATCGGCAGGATCAGCGCGGGTACGTTTCACCAGCTATCCGCCCTGATGACGCTGGCGATGCTGATCGCGATTTTCGCTTTCGGCAATGCGGCCTTCCTGTCGGTCAATAACGGCTTGACGGTGCTGTTGCAGACCTCGGTGATCGGGCTGATCGGTATCGGTATGACGATGGTCATCATCACCGGCGGCATCGATCTTTCGGTCGGTTCCGTCCTGGCGCTTTCGGGCACGGCCGCGGGGCTGATGGTGAAGGCCGGCCTGCCGGTGCCGGTGGCCATGTCGGCGGCAGTGTTGGTGGGCGCATTATGCGGGTTTGTGAATGGCATCGTCATCACCAAGATGCGCATCACGCCCTTCGTCGCCACGCTCGGCATGATGATGATCGCCCGCGGCACGGCCCTGCAACTGACGGGTGCCGCACCGATTTCCCAGCTTGGCGAGGCGTTTGGCGTTCTCGGCAATGGCGCATTGTTTCGCCACGTCGAAAAGCTGCCGAACGGCCTCTCCAGGGTGGTGTTTCCGGGCATTCCCTATCCGGCCATCCTGCTGCTGATCGTCGCCATCTGCGGGGCCTATCTCTTGCGCCGGCGCGCGCTTGGCCGCCATATCTACGCCACCGGCTCCAACGAGGAGGCGGCGCGGCTGTCAGGCGTCAATGTCGATGCGACCAAGATCGCCGCCTATGTCCTGTCCGGCGCGCTTGCGGGCGTTGCCGGAAACGTCCTGATGTCGCGCCTCGTGACCGCCCAGCCCAATGAAGGCGTGATGTACGAGCTCGACGCCATCGCCGCCGCGGTGATCGGCGGCGCCTCGCTGATGGGCGGCGTCGGCGGCATTTCGGGCACCATGATCGGCGCCTTCATCATCGGCGTGCTGCGCAACGGGCTCAACATGTCCGGCGTATCGGCCTTCATCCAGCAGATCATCATCGGTTTTGTCGTCATCCTGGCCGTCTTCATCGACCAGTTGCGCAGCAACCGCCGATAAACCAGTCAATCCATGTCTTTAAAGGGAGGAGAAACCATGAAGACGATTTTGAAAGCAGTGCTTGCAGCCAGTGCCATCGCCGCCGTACCGTTTGCCACGGCGAGCGCGGCGGAAATCGCGGTCATCGTCAAGACGACCAATTCCAACTTCTGGCAGAACGTCAACAAGGGCGCTTCGGCGGCCGTTGACGGCCAGTCGGACATCACCATGACCTTCGACGGTCCGGCTTCGGAGTCCGATATCGCGGCGGAAGTGAACATGGTCGACAACGCCGTCAACAAGGGCGTTGCCGGTATCGTGCTGGCCCCGTCCGACCCGGATGCGCTGGTGCCCGCCGTCAAGCGGGCCAATGAATCCGGAATCCCGGTCGCGATCATCGACTCGGCGCTTTCGGACGCCGGCAAGGGCACCTACCAGACCTTCCTGTCGACCGACAATTGCGCGGCCGGCGAGCTTGCTGCTGACCGGATGATCGAACTGACGGGCGGCGAAGGCAAGGTCGCCGTGATGTCCTATGTGGCGGGCGTCGGCTCGGAGATCGGTCGCGTCGGCTGCTTCGTCGACAAGATCAAGGCCGATTCCAAGATCGAGATCGTCGGTCCCTATTACTCGCAGTCGCAGATGGCGACCGCGCTGAACCAGACCACCGACGTTCTGGCCGCCAATCCGGACCTGAAGGGCATTTTCGGCGCCAATGAGCCGACTGCCGTCGGCATGGGCCGGGCCATCAAGCAGGCCGGCAAGGCCGGACAGGTCGCCGCCATCGGCTTTGACGGCAACAAGGACCTGCAGGACTTCGTCAAGGACGGCACGCTCAACGCCATTCTGGTGCAGGGCTCGTTCCAGATGGGCGAAAAGGGCGTCCAGGCGATCATGGAGCTGATCGACGGCAAGTCCGTCGAGCCCCAGATCGATACCGGCGTCGTGCTCGTCACCAAGGACAATATCGACTCCGACGAAGCCCAGAACGTGCTTTACTAAGACTGACTAATTCGCGTGGGGCGCGCAGGCGTCCCGCGCGATCTACCCATGCAAGATGACGCAGGACAAGTCCCATGACCCCGCTTGTTGAGATGATTGACATCGAAAAGCACTTCGGCGGTGTGAACGCCGTCAACGGCGTGTCGCTCGATCTTTTTCCCGGCGAGGTGGTCGGGGTTCTAGGGCATAACGGGGCGGGCAAATCCTGCCTGATGCGCATCCTTTCCGGCGCCATGGTTCCAAGCAGCGGGACGATCCGCGTCAAGGGAAAGGATGTGAGGCTGGAGACGCCGCATGATGCGCGCCGCCATGGCATCGAAACCATCTACCAGACGCTGGCGCTCGCCGACCATCTCGATGCGCCGGCCAATCTGTTTCTCGGGCGAGAACTGAAAACCCGCTGGGGCAATCTCGATGACCGGCGGATGATGGCGGAAGCCAAGAAGGTGCTGGCCCGGCTTAACCCGAATTTCCGCAATCTCGGCGATCCGGTGTCGCGCCTTTCGGGCGGGCAGCGACAGGTGATCGCCATCGGCCGCGCGCTTTATTTCAATGCGAAGATACTGATCATGGATGAGCCCACCGCCGCCCTCGGCCCTTCCGAATCCGCCATGGTTGCCGATCTCATCCGGCAATTGCGCGACGAGGGCATCGGCATCTTCCTCGTCAGTCACGACATGCATGACGTGTTCGACCTCTGCGACCGCGTCATCGTGATGAACCGGGGCGAACAGGTCGGCGCGCACGGCATCGAGGAGGTCACCAAGGACGATATTCTGAGCCTGATCATCAAGGGCGAACTCCCCATGGACTGGGCACCCCGGAACCAAGGACAATTGCAATGAAACGCCCAGAGAAAATGCATGCCGACGCCATGACCTGCGGCGTCTGCGTCGAACCCGGCCTTTTCGAACTGCGCGAGACGCCGCTGCCGACGGAAGCGCCGGAAGGCTGGGCGCTGGTGGATATCTGCGCGGTCGGCATCTGCGGCACGGACTACCATATTTTCGAGGGCAAGCATCCCTATCTGAATTACCCGCGCGTCATCGGTCATGAACTGAGCGGCAGGCTGGTTGCCGATGCCGCCGGGCTCGCGGCCGGCGATCTGGTCGTCGTCAATCCTTATGTCTCCTGCGGGGCCTGCCACGCCTGCAAACGCGGCAAGCCGAACTGCTGCGAGAAGATCGAGGTGCTCGGCGTCCATCGCGATGGCGGCATGAGCGCGCGGATCGCGGTGCCGGAAGGCAATCTCTATCCCGCCGAGGGGCTGAGCGAGATACAGGCGGCAATGGTGGAATTCCTGTCCATCGGCGCCCATGCCGTGGCGCGCTCGGGCATTGCGGAAGGCGACCGGGTGCTCGTTACCGGCGCAGGGCCGATCGGCATTGGTGCTGCGCTGTTTGCCCGGCTCGCGGGCGCAGATGTGCATCTGCTCGACCTGAGCAAGGAGCGCCTGGCCATGGCGGCGGAAAAATTCGGCTTTGAACATCTGCACAATGACAGCGATCCGGCCGGCATCCTGACCGGCGACCTGGCCTCGGGCTTCGACATCGTCTTCGACGCCACCGGCTCGGCCCGCGCGATTGAGGCCGGGTTCCCGTTGCTGGCGCATGGCTCGACCTATGTGCTCGTCTCCGTGGTCAAGGATGACATCACCTTCAATGACGCGGAGTTTCACAAGCGCGAGACCCGCATCATCGGCAGCCGCAACGCGCTGAAATCCGATTTCATGCGGGTGATGGACGCGATCCGCGGCGGCGACATCGACACCGATGCGCTCCTTTCGGTCGAACTGCCGCTGGCAGACCTGCCGGAGCGCTTCGCCGCGCTCGCCTCGGACCGCAGCGGGCTGATCAAGGCCGTGGTGCGGCCATGAGCGGCGCCCAGATTCTCCGGCTTCATCCCGACGACAATGTCGGCATCGCGCTCGTTGATCTGAAGCCGGGCGAGGCGGGCGCGAGCGAAGCAATCCCGCGCGGCCACAAAATGGCGCTCGATGCCATTCCGGAAGGCGCGTTCGTGCGCAAATACGGCCAGATCATCGGCGTTGCGACGGCCGATATCGCCGCCGGCGCCCATGTGCACACGCAAAATCTCGGTGTCGGCACGGAGCGCGGCGGCGATGCGGGCACCTCGGAAATTCAGCCGATTGCGTCGGCGCCGATGCGTGACACCTTCATGGGCTACAAGCGTCCGGATGGCCGGGTCGGCACGCGCAATTTCATCGGCATTCTGACGACGGTGAACTGTTCGGGCTCGGTGGCCCATTTCATTGCCGAGGAGGTTGAGCGCTCGGGCCTTCTGGCCGACCTCGAAAATGTCGACGGCGTGGTGCCGATCGCCCATGGTTCGGGCTGTGGCATGGCCGGACAGGGCGAGGGCTACGAGACGCTGATGCGCACGCTGGCCGGTTACGCCCAGCATCCGAATTTCGGCGCGATCCTGCTGGTCGGGCTCGGCTGCGAGGTCATGCAGCTTCCCGTCCTCGCCGCGAAAAAGGAGCTGCGCGACCCAAGCCGTTTCCAGTTTCTGACGATCCAGAATGCCGGCGGCACGCGCAAGACCGTCGAGGCCGCGCTGCCGGTTCTTCGTGAACTGGCCGAAACGGCAAATGCGACCAGCCGCGAGCCGGTGTCCGCAGACCACCTGGTCATCGGCATGCAATGCGGCGGTTCGGACGGGCTTTCGGGCATTACCGCCAATCCTGCGCTCGGCATCGCCTCGGACATGGTGGTGGCGCAGGGCGGCACCTCGATCCTGTCGGAAACCTCGGAAATCTACGGCGCTGAACACCTTCTGACCCGAAGGGCAAAGCCCGAGGTCGCCGAAGCTTTGATGGAGCGCATCGCCTGGTGGGAGGATTACTGCGCCCGCAATGGTGGCGAGATGGACAACAACCCGTCGCCGGGCAACAAGCGTGGCGGGCTGACCACCATTCTGGAAAAATCCCTCGGGGCGGTCGCCAAGGGCGGCTCTGCGCCGCTCGAAGCGGTCTACAAATATGCCGAGCCCATCGACCGGCATGGCTTCGTGTTCATGGACAGTCCCGGCTACGACCCGTGTTCGGTGACGGGCCAGGTGGCCTCGGGCGCCAATCTGATCGTGTTCACCACCGGGCGCGGCTCGGTTTCGGGCTATCGCCCGGTGCCCTGCATCAAGATCGCCACCAATAACGATCTATGGGCGCGCATGGGCGAGGATATGGATATCAATTGCGGCGATGTGATCGACGGCGTGCCGCTGGCCGACAAGGGCGCGGAAATCTACAGCATGATGCTCGACGTCGCCTCCGGACGCCCGACCAAGAGCGAGGCGCAAGGGTTTGGCCGGGTGGAATTCATTCCGTGGCAGATCGGCGCGGTAATGTAGCATGCCCGTGTTCGAGCTTTATGACGATATGTTCGCTCCCACGAGGAGGCTCCTGGTGCGACATGGCGACATTGTCGTTCATGCCTTTCGCTATCCCGCCGGCGTTGCCGCGCTCGAGATTGAAAACGGCGCGGGCCGGACCGTGCTTTTGCCCTTTCAGGGCCAGCAGATATGGGATGCGGAATTCGGTGGCCGCCGGCTGACCATGCAGACATGGTTTGATCAACCCCTGCCGACGCGGGACTATCTTGCCACCTATGGCGCGTTCTTTCTTCACTGCGGCGGCACGGCCATGGGTAATCCCGGTCCTGAAGACGATCACCCGCTGCATGGCGAGCTGCCCAACATGCCCTATGAGCGCGCGCAACTTGCCTTCGGCTCCGGCACTGAGGGCGACTGGGTGGAACTAAGCGGCCTTGCATCCGAGCGCCGCGCCTTCAGCCATTATTTCGAAATGCGGCCGCGTTTGCGGCTTGCTGCCGGCGAAAGCGCCTTTGATGTCGGTTTCGAGGTCGAAAACAAGGGCGGATCGGTTCTGCCTTTCTTTTATCTCGGCCACATCAACTTCCGGCCCGCTAATGGCGCGGTGATTACCGACGGGCTGATCGATGATTGCGGCGAAATCGCCCTTCGCCGAGCCGTACTCGCCCCGGATGCGCCGGAGGATGTGCGCGCTTTTCACGACGCGATAGCGGCCCATCCGGCCTACCACCGACATATCGGGCAAGATCAGCGGGTAGAGCCGGAAATGGTGATGACGATGCGTCCGCCAGCAGACGCGGACGGCTGGGCCGAGGCCCGGCAAATTCATGAAGATGGATCGGTCGATTTCGTCCGTCATCGGCCCAGTGAGCTGCCGTATTCGGTGCGCTGGATGACGCGCAGCGCTGATCGGCAGGCGCTGGGTTTCTCGCTGCCGGCAAGCGCGCCGCCCGATGGCCGGAAGGCGGGCCTTGCAAACGGTCAGGCGATCATGCTCGCCCCTGGCGCGCGCTTAGGCGCTCAGATGCGCTTCGGTATGGAACAGGCAGAAGCGGCCTCGTGACCGCCTTTCCGCAGGCGGTCAGGCTCTATAATCCATAGAACTGGGTCGCCGTTTCGCCGAATATCTGGGCGCGCTCCGCCTCGCTTCTGTTGGCGGTCAATGCATATGCTGTTTCCAGCCAGCGCAAGTATTCGCCTGCCAGATTGACGACCGGCCAGTCTGATCCCCACATGACTCGCTCCGGGCCGAAAGCGTCGAGCACGGTCGCGGCAAAGGGGGCAATGTCGGCGCGCTGCCACTCGGGGCCGATTTCGGTAATCATGCCGGACAATTTGCACCAAAGATTGGGGCAGTCGGAAAGCCGCCGCATGCCATCCGTCCAGTCATTGTCGGGCCTCCGGCCATCGCCCATCTTGGGCTTGGCGATGTGGTCGATCACGATCTGCAGGCCGGGATGGCGGCGCGCGATCTCGGAAATGACCGGCAGGTGGCGCGGCTGGATCAGCGCGTCGAAGCGCAGATCGGTTTCGGCCATATGGGCAAGGGCGGGTTGGACGTCGGCCCTCACAATCCAGTCGGTGTCTTCGATATTCTGCAACATCGGCCGCAGACCCTTGAGCCGGGGATTGGCCCGCAGCCGGTCGATCTCCGCGATTGCATTGGCGGCGGACAGGTCCACCCAGCCAACGACGCCGGCAATAAAGCCATGTCTTTCCGCCAGATCGAGGAGGAATTCGGTCTCCGCCGCCGTATCGGTGGCCTGCACCAGAACGGTTTGCTCCACGCCCGCCCGTGCCAGAAGTGGCGCGAGATCGTCAGGTGAAAAATCGCGGAAGATCGGCGCGACGGTCTCGTTCGGCCATGGATAGTCACCTCGGCCAAGGGTCCAGAAATGCTGATGCGCGTCGATCATGCGGTCCTCCCTGATCTGCCGCTTGACAGATTGTATGTTATGATTAAGAACAATAATGATCTGGAGGAGTTCATGTCAATCGTCCTGCAATTCGGCACCAGCCGGTTTCTGCAAGCCCATGCCGATCTGTTCATCTCCGAGGCGATGGCCGAGGGGCGGGCGCTGGGACCGGTGACGGTGGTGCAATCAAGCGGCGACCCGGCGCGACGCAAACGGCTTGAGGCGCTCGCCGCGCCCGGGGGCTACCCGGTGCTGGTCAAGGGCATCGAGAATGGCGTGCCGGTCGAGCGGGAGGTGCGCGTCACTGCGATTGCCCGTGCCTTGACCACGGAAACGGACTGGCCGGAGATCGTCCGCATCGCCGTAGAGGAGGCGCAGGTCATTCTTTCCAATACCGGCGATGCGGGCTGGAAGCCGCAAGCCGACGATGCCTTGCCTTGTTTTTCGCAGGCCATGTCCTATCCCGCGAAACTGACGCAGCTTTTGTTCGCGCGCTTTCAGGCCGGTGGACAGAAGCTGACGGTCATGCCCGCTGAACTGATCGCCCGCAATGGCGAGACGCTGCGCGCGCGGGTTCTGGAACTTTCCGCCCCGCTATCGGCCGATTTCGCGGCCTGGGTGAGCGAAAGCGTGGTTTTCGCCAATTCGCTGGTCGATCGCATCGTGTCCGAGCCGCTGGAGCCGGCGGGCGCGGTGGCCGAGCCCTATGCGCTCTGGGCCATCGAGGATGCCCCGAACCTGACCTTGCCCTGCACGCACCCCGCTATCCAACTGGTGCCCGATCTCGGGCGTATCGAGAAGCTCAAGCTCCATATTCTCAATCTCGGCCATACCTATCTGGTCGCCCGCTGGCTGGCGCGCGGCGGCGAGCGGGACCGGCTGGTGCGCGACGAAATCGCCGATGCGGCCATCCGCGCCGATCTGGCAGACCTTTACGAAAAGGAAGTGCTGCCGACCTTCCTTGCCGCCGGCTATGGCGATGAGGCCAAAGATTATGTCGCAACCACGCTTGAACGTTTCGCCAATCCGTTTCTGGTGCACCGGCTCTCGGATATCGCGCAGAACCATGGCGAGAAGACCCAACGCCGCATTGGCGCTTTCATCGACTGGGGCAGGGCGCTCGGCGTCACCGGCGATCAGCCGCGGCTGAGGCGGATTGTCGAAGAGGAGGCACGCGCATGAAAACCAACCGGATCGGCCGCACGGCGGTGGAGGTCACCGACATTTCCTTCGGCTGCGCGGGCCTTGGCAATTTGTTCCGCAAGGTCGAGGATGAGACGGCCGAGGCCGTTCTCGCCCGTGCCTGGGAACGCGGCATCCGCTATTTCGACACCGCGCCGCATTACGGGCGCGGTCTTTCCGAAGAGCGGCTTGGCCGGTTCCTCAAGACGCGCGGGCGGACCGACTACGTATTGTCCACCAAGGTCGGGCGGCTTCTGTCGCCCGGTCCTGCGGTCGCCGAGGCCGATGGATTTGTCGAGCCGCTGCCCAACACCGTGCGCTACGACTATTCCGGCGACGGCATCGAGGCGGCCTTCGAGCAGAGCTGCGAACGGCTTGGCACCACGCGCATCGATATCGTCTATGTCCACGACATTGGCGCCTACACCCATGGCGATGACAATGACCGGCACATGGCGGACCTGATGGGCTCGGGCATCGACCGGCTGCAGACGCTCAAAGCGGCCGGCCGCATCGGCGCTTTCGGCCTCGGCGTCAACGAAAACCGCGTCTGTATCGATATTATGGCCGAAACGGAGATCGATGTGATCCTGCTGGCGGGCCGCCTGACTCTGCTCGACCGGTCGGCGGAAGCGGAACTGGTGCCGCTCTGCCGCAGCAAAGGGGTAAGCCTCGTGCTGGGCGGCATCTTCAACTCCGGTATTCTGGCTACAGGACCCGTACCAGGCGCGCACTACGACTACGGCCCCGCGCCGGACGATATCCTCGCCAAGGTTGGCGAACTGGAGAGCCGCGCCAAGGCCGCGGGCGTATCCCTGCCCCAGGCTGCCCTGCGTTTCGCGCTTACCCATCCGCAGGCAGCGTCCGCGCTGATCGGCACGGCGAAGCTCACATCGCTCGACCGCAATCTCGATGCGGCGGAAGCGCCATGGCCGTCAGCCGCCGATGCCTTGCTGGCATAGCGTCGGACCGGGACTAAACATGAAGCTCTCAAGGCCCTATTCATGCCGCGCCGAAGCTCTTGCGGACCCCTTTGAGTTCGAGACCAGCCATGACTTATCTTTTCACTGCGCCGGCGGTGATGTCGGAGACCATCGCGCGCTGGACGATGGCGAACATGATGATGACGGGGAATATCTTGATGTCTCGGGCAAACGCCTGCTGCTTGATGCCTTCGCCGCCGATCTGTTAAATGTCCATGCGCATGTCACCGATGTCATGCGGATCGGCTGGCTCGCCGCCGAAATCGGCGTGCCCGTTACAATCGGTAACACCTTCCTCGAAATCGGGGTTCATATGGCTGTCGCGCTGCCGGAAGTTGAATGGCTGGAGTATTCGTTCCAGAATTTCGATCATCTTGTCGAGCCGCCGATCGAAATCCGCGATGGCTATATCTATGCGCCTGACCACCCGGGACATGGGCTGGTTCTGTCCGAAGACGCCCGCAGAACATGGGCGCGGCCGTGCCGCCTTCAGCGCTCCGAACTGGGCGCTGCTCCACATAATCCCGGGATGCCCGTTTTCGGATGAGTGTCGTCGGATCAACGTCAAGATAAAGCAACCGGGCCGGATTCGTTCGGCGGCGCGCGGAGGAAAGGAAAATCATGTCTATCGAAAACGGTCGGGCCGGCAGGTTGCAGGGCAAGACTGCGGTCGTCACCGCCGCAGGGCAGGGAATGGGGCGCGCCACGGCGCTTGCCTTCGTGCGCGAGGGCGCCCAGGTCTTTGCGACGGATATCGATGAGGCCAAGCTCGAGAGTCTGGCCGGTTATGCCAATGTCCGGACGGCCAGGCTCGATGTGCTGGACCCGGCGCAGATCAAAGCTTTCGCCGCTGAGACGCCTCCACCGGATATTCTGTTCAACTGCGCGGGCTACGTCCATCACGGCGCGATCCTGGATTGCGACGAGGACGCATTCGACTTCTCCGTCAATCTGAACGTCCGGGCGATGTATCGCATGATCCGGGCCTGCCTGCCGGGGATGATCGCGAAGGGCGGCGGTTCGATCATCAACATGGCGTCGGTGGCCTCGACCGTGCTGGCGGCACCGAACCGCTTCATTTATGGCACCACGAAAGCGGCCGTGATCGGCCTGACGAAATCGGTGGCGCTTGACTATATCGGCGACGGCATTCGCGCCAACGCCATCTGCCCAGGCACCATTGAAAGCCCGTCCCTGCAGGATCGCATGCGCGCCCAGGGCGATTACGAAACCGCCCGCGCCGCCTTTGTCGCGCGTCAGCCGATGGGGCGGCTAGGGACGGCCGAAGAGGTCGCCGAACTGGTCGTCTATCTTGCCAGCGGCGAATCCGCTTTTATGACTGGCAATGCGATCGTCATCGACGGAGGCTGGGCGAATGCCTGATCGCTTATTCTCCGGTCGGTTCACGCCGACTCTCGCCGGAGATCGCAACCGTTTGGCTTGGATGCATTTCACAACCGCAGCCCCGCCCGCTTCAACCTGTCGAAGGGCTTGAGATGAAACTGGTACGATACGGAACGCCCGGCGCCGAAAAGCCCGGCATTATCGACAAAGATGGTCAGGTGCGCGATCTCAGCGCCGAGATAGACGACGTCGCCGGCGCAAATCTGACGAATGCAGGTATTGCAAAATTGCAGGCTATCGCCCCCGAAGAGCCTGCCGCTGGTCGCAAACCCGGAGCGCTACGGACCATGCGTGGCCGGCACAGGCAAGTTTATTTGCGTCGGTTTGAATTACGCCGATCACGCTGCCGAGACGAACGCCGAGATCCCGGAAGAACCGATCCTGTTCATGAAGGCGACGAGCGCGATCACCGGCCCCAACGACAATGTCATCATCCCGCGCAAATCCGTGAAGACGGATTGGGAGGTGGAACTCGGCGTGGTCATCGGCGACGAGGCGCGCTATGTCTCGCGGGAGGACGCAATCAATCACATTGCCGGCTATTGCGTGATCAACGACGTTTCGGAGCGGGAATTCCAGGCCGAGCGCGGCGGTCAATGGACCAAGGGCAAGTCCGCCGACAGTTTTGGCCCGATCGGACCCTGGCTGGTCACGCGGGATGACGTCGCCGATCCGCAGGACCTCAAGATGTGGCTTTCCGTGGATGACGTGGTGCGCCAGAACGGCTCGACCCGGACGATGATCTTCGACGTGGTATTCCTCGTGCATTACATATCGCAGTTCATGAGCCTTCAATCCGGCGACATCATTTCCACGGGCACCCCTCCGGGCGTTGGCCTTGGCATGAAGCCGCCGACCTATCTTAAGGCCGGCCAGACGATCAGACTCGGAATTGAGAGGTTGGGCATGCAGACGCAGCTTACGGTCGGCGCCGCGTGAGCCGTCGGGTGGATCGTTCGGCCGCGTGAAACGATGGAGTTGTCGGGATGAACGTGATTGCTCTCGCTTATGGTCGTGGTCATCTGGACGTGACCCTGCCCGAAACGGCCCGGCCTTCAGTCATTCGCAAGCAGCAGCTTGCCAAACTGTCCGAACCTCAGAGAGCCGTTATTGAAGCCCTGAGCCATCCGGTTTCGTCACAGCCGCTTGCGGAACTCGCAAAGGGCCGCACATCCGCATGCATCCTGATTTGCGATATCACCCGCCCTTGTTGCCCACAGCGAAGCAAGGAACCGAACCCTTTGTGGGGCGCATGTCAGGTGCGGATGACAAACACCAGTCCGGACGCCTTTCATGTCGCATCGCCTTTCATTTATCGCCGCTATCGTTGGCGTCGCCGCCCTCGCATTGTTTTTGATTTTCCGCCACGAGGCGGTTTCGCAGCGGCAAGAACCCTCTGCCGATGCGGGAGGGTCCGCGCAGGTCACCACGCTGACGCTTAAGCCGGAGCGCGTGGTCCTGATCGACGCCTTTCCCGGGCGCGTGGCGGCCTATCGGCGGGTCGAGATACGGCCGCAGGTCACCGGCATCATCAAGAAACGGCTTGTTGAAGGCGGAACCGAGGTCAGATAGGTGAAATCGTTCTGATCTGCGTCTGAGCCGGATGAAGGTCAATCCATGCCGAGCTGGCGATAGACGCGCTTGACATAGGCGCCGAAGGCGTCGCTGGTCTTGATGTCGAGCGTGCGCGGGTTGGGGAGATCGATCCTGAAATAGTCGGCCATGCGGGCAGGCCCCGAGGACAGCACCGCGCAATGCGAGCCGAGGAAGATCGCCTCCTGAATGCCATGAGTGATGAACACGATGGTCTTGCGGCTTTCTTCCCAGATGCGCAGCATTTCGAGGTTCATCTTCTCACGGGTGATGGCGTCCAGCGCGCCGAACGGCTCGTCCATCAGCACCAGTTTCGGATCGTGGATCAGGGCGCGGGCGATGGCCGCGCGCTGCTGCATGCCACCGGAAAGTTCGTAAGGATACTTGTCGCCGGCATGGCCGAGACCGACCATCTGCAGAAGGTCGTCGGCGCGTTCGCGGGCGGCCTTCAGCGGCAGTCCGAGGATCTGCGCCGGCAGGATGACATTGTCGCGGATGGTACGCCACTTCAGTAGCATCGGCTGCTGGAACACCATGCCGACATCACGCCCTTCCTCGAAATTGGCGGTGCTCGTGCCGATCTTGACGACGCCGCCATCCGCGCCGTGAAGGCCGGCGAGGATTTTCAGCACCGTGGTCTTGCCGCAACCCGACGGGCCGACGACGGAGACAAGGTCGCCCTCGTCGATATCCAGCGTCACGTCGGAGACGGCGACATGCTCGGTGCCGCCGGTGCGGTAGACCTTGCGGACATTTTGCAGATGGATGAAGGGTTCGGCGTTCATGCGAGCCACCTCTCAAGGTTTTCGGCAACAAAGGCGTCGTCGGCAAGATCGGGATGGGACGCGTAGACGCGATCGATCTCGCCCGCCTGCCCCTTTGACAGCCCTTCTTCGGGGTCGAGGCACAGGATGGTTTCCAGAAGACCCTGGCGGCGCAGCACCTCGTGGCAACCGGCGATGCAGCCGTGGAAATGGTTGGCGACGTCGAAGAAGGCGGCGTTGCAGTCTGTCACACGGGAATCGAGCGCTGCCAGGTCGAGCGGCAGAGCGCTTCCGGAATCGGCGACGGCGTGGATGCGGTCCAAGAGTTGAACAGCCGAGCGCGTCCACACCGACCAGTGGCCGAGGAGCCCGCCGCGGACCCTCAATCGCACCATGCCGCCATCGCGCGGAATGTCGAACGGCGTCAGCAGATCGGCGACGATATGGTCGTCATTGCCGGTATAGAACGTGATTCTGTCTTCCGCGCCGGCGGCAACGACGCCCTTCATCACGTCGAGCGTCTTGTAGCGGTTGAACGGCGCCATCTTGATGGCGACGGCATTATCGATCGATGCGAAGTCCTGCCAGAACCGCGCATCGAGATCGATGCCGCCGACGGCTGACTGCATGTAGAAGCCGATGATCGGCATTTCGTCGGCGACCGCCCGGCAATGGGCGATGAGCTGAGCGTGATCGAAACCCTTCAGCGCGCCCATCGATACAAGCACGGCATGATAACCGAGATCACGGGCCACCCGCGCTTCGGCCACCGCCTGCTCCGTTCGCCCGGCAACGCCCGCGACCATCACAAGCGGTCGCTTCGTCCATGCGGCTGCATCCTCGGCGGCGGCGCGCAACACCGGTTCGTAAAGGCCGGTCTCGCGGATCGCGAACTGCGTTGTGTGAACGCCGACGGCAAGCCCACCCGAGCCGGCGTCGACATAGTAGCGCGTCAACGCTCGTTGCCGCCTGCGGTCGAATTGCCGGTTCTGATCGAGCGCCAGCGGATGGGCGGGAATGACGGCGCCGCGTTGCAGGATCGCGAGAACCTCGTCGGGCAGGTCGGTGCGGTGAAGTCCCATGGTATCTGTCCTATCCAAATTCCGGGCCGGCGATGACGGCGGTGCCGATATCGGTTTGCGGCTGCGCCCAGCGGCCGTGCTTCATCCGAAGGAGCGGGCGTTGTTTTTCGAAACCCTTTGCCGCGAGCCGGTCGGCAAGGCGCGGGCACTGATCTGAAAGATCCAGAAAGACAGGTCCGTGGATGGCGTCGATGAGCGAGGTCAGCAAGCCCTCGGCATCTGCGCCGTCGATTGCGCCAGCGGGGCCGACGAGGGGGCCGATCTGCGTTGCCAGCCGACCGTCGCGTCCAAAACCTGCGAGGCCCTTTGCCGCGTCGAACCTGCAGAGTGCCGGAGCGCGACGGGCAAAATCGCAGAGCAGATGCTCGCGTTCGGCGCCGAAGGCCCGATTGGCGAGCGCAATCGCCTGCTCGCGCGCATCGTCGACCTGTCTGGCTGCCGATAGCCCGCCGCCAATGCCCTGCCAGCGCGTAAAGCGCGCCACCGGCGAAAAGCCGAGCTTGCGATAGAGCACTTCGCCGGCCGGGGTGGCATCAAGAAGCGCGGTACGGTTTTCGCTTTCCAGAACGGCAATGCAATGCTTCAGCAGTCGCGTGCCATAGCCGTTTCCGCGCCGGTCCTGCCGGGTCAGCACCATGCTGATCCAGGCAAATTCCTTGCCGTAGGGCATAATCGCCGCACTTGCCACAAGGGTCGCACCCTCGAAAATGCCAAACACGGATCCATGGCGCAGGAACAGCCGCCAGTCGTCCTCCGTCTGGTTCCAGCCGGCCTCCGCCGAAAGCGCCATGGCGCCCGCGAGATCGTCTTCCGAAAGGATGGCTTCAGTAGGCGCCATCGCGGGCCTCGAAATGGGTCGGCTTGTTGTGTGACGGCATTTCGCGCGACACCCAGTCGGCCGTCCAGTCGATCATCCGGTCAAGCGGCACGTCCGGATAGCCGAACAGGCCGTTGGCAAGGCGGGTGTTGGAAAGCCAGGCGCTTGGCGCTTCCGTGCCGGTGATGACGGGCTCGCGGCCGAGCTTGCGGCCGAAGACGCCGGCCAGCCAGCGCACCGAGATTATTTCCGGCCCGGTGACGTTGATCGGGCTTGTCGGCAGGGTCGCTGCCTTCAGGCAGCGCAGCGCGATGGCGTTGGCGTCGCCCTGCCAGATCACGTTGACATGGCCCATGGTGACATCGACCGGCAAGCCATCGCGCACCTTGACCGCGACGTCGTGCAGCACGCCATAGCGCAGGTCGATGGCGTAGTTCAGCCGGAACAGACGCCCTGGGGTGTCATTGACGGCCGAAAAATGCTCGAACATCCGTTCGCGGCCGATGCAGGATTGGGCATATTCGCCGGGCGGATCGAGCGGATCGTCCTCGTCGGAACCCATGCCGTTCGTCGGCGAGAAGGCATAGACGCAACCGGTCGAAAACGCGACGATGCGCGAACCGGAAAACGCCTGCGCCACGGCGGCGGGCATATAGGTGTTGACTGCCCAGGTCAGCGGCTGGTTGCCGCCGGCGCCGAACTTGCGGCCGGCCATGAAGATCACGTTCTTCGCCTTGGGCAAGGCTGCAAGGGCCTCGGGATCCATCAGGTCGCAGGCAATCGTCTCGACCCCATGGGCCTCGAGGCTCTCTTTCGCATCCCGATCGGAGAAGCGGGCGACGGCGTAGACTTTTTTGCTGGGGGCGGCGTTGCGGGCAAGGCGGGCGAGCGTCGGCCCCATCTTGCCGCCGGCGCCGAGGATCATGATGTCGCCGTCGATCACGTCGAGGTCGGCGACAAGGGCAGAGCTTGGACGGGCGATGAAATCCTCCAGCGCCGCGACATCGTCAAAGCGCTCGGGCAGGTTGTCGGCATCGAGAAGTGGTGCGGTTATGGTGTTGTTCGCGTTCAAGACATCCTCGCATCTTTGGGAAGCACCATGTGCTCGACGGCCATCACCGCCATGTAGAGCGCGATGCCGATCAGGGTGATCAGGGTGACGGCCATGAACATGGCGGGCGTATCGAGCGCTGCCTGGACCTGGATCATCAGGTAGCCAAGGCCGCGGTCGGAAGCGATGAACTCGCCGACGACGGCGCCGGCGACCGCAAGGATCGCGGCGACCTTCATGCCGGAGAAGATATAGGGCAGGGCGCCGGGGAGCTGGATGTAGATGAACATCTGCAGCCGCGACCCGCGCAGCGATTTGACGAGATCGAGCAGATCCGGCTCGACCTCGCGCAGGCCGCGCACCGTGGTCAAAAGGATCGGGAAATAGCAGAGCGAGAAGGTGATCAGGATATTGGTCGAAATGCCGTAGCTGAACCACACGATCACAAGCGGGCCAAGCGCCACCTTCGGGATCATGTTGAGCGTGACCAGCAATGGGAAAAGCGCCATGGTCAGGCCCCGCGACCAGGAGAAGGCGAGCGCCGAAAGCACCCCGAGCACGGTCGCCAGCAGATAGCCGCCGCCGATCTCCAGCGCCGTAACCCAGCTGTTGCCGATCCAGTCGTAACGGGGGGATGGCAGGGTGGCGAGGATTTCACTCGGCGCCGGCAGGATGAAGCGCGGCACTTCGAAGGCGCGCACCGCAACTTCCCAGAAGATAAGCGCCGCCAGATGCGAGACGATGGCCACCAGACGACGGCGGTTTCGCTGGCGGCGTTCCAGGCGGGCGCTCTCGTCTTCTGCGGTTTGGGTTTCGGCTGCTGCAACCATCTTCGCTCCCCGGTTTCTGGAAACATTAGCCTCGAAGATGGAAATTGTCAACCAACTGGTTGGTTGACTAATTGCGCAATGATGACAACACGAAATCAATGATATGGGCGCGGCGCTGCTGCATATGCCGCGCCGTGGTCATGTCCCGGTTGAAGATTACCGAAAGCGTATGGCGGTTGGCGAAGTAGAAGAAGGTAAGGCCGGCGATCGACAGATAGAGGTCGACCGGATCGAAGCGGTTGTTGAAGATGCCCACCGCCACGCCCCTGTCCAGCGTCTCCTCGATGATCTGGACGAGTGGCGAATGCATGTCGGTGATCTTGTCCGACATCTTCAGGTGATAGGCTTCCATCCGGTTCTCATCGTTCAGAAGCGTCACGAATTCCGGGTGTTCCGAGAGATAGTCGAAGGAAAAGCCGATCAGGGCCCGCATCGCATCTTCCGGTTCCAGTTCGTCCAGGTGAAGCTGCTGTTCGCGCTCGCGGATCTCGCGATAGACCTCCTCAAGCGTGGCCCGGTAAAGATCGGCCTTGCTGCCGAAATGGTGGTAGACGAGTTGCTTGTTGACGCCGGCGTTTTTTGCGATCCGGTCGACGCGGCCGCCCTCGTAGCCGAATTCGGTAAACTCGGCGACGGCGGCGTGGAGCAGCGCAAGGCGGGTGGCGGCAGTGTCGCGCTTTTGCGGACGTCTTCTTGTCTCGGGCCGGGCCGTTGTGTCGGCTTTATTCATTGCTTCCTCTCATAAGTAACCAACTGGTTGATTGGTTATTGATCCAAAATAGCATCCGTGCCTATTATTGGCTATCCGGAATTTCCCGGATGAGCCGGGTTCGCGCCACCGCCGCGCCCTTTTGAAGAGCTATACCACAGGAGTTCACTGATGATGCCCAGCAGATCTCTCATTCTCTCGACGGCGCTCGCGGCGCTCCTCGCGCCGCTTGCCGCCCACGCCGAAGACGTCAATATGGTGCTGAACTGGGTGCCGACCGCCGATCACGCGCCCTATTTCTATGCCAAGGAGCAGGGCTGGTATGAGGATGCCGGCATCGACCTGACAATCGAGGCCGGACGCGGCTCGGGCGCGGCCGTTCAGCGCGTTGCCGCCGGCATGGCCGAGATCGGCGTTGCCGACACCGCGACCATGCTGCTGGGGCGCGGCGAGGGCGCGGAAGTCGTGGCCGTCATGGTGGTCTATGCCAATTCGCCGCAGGGCTTCTACTGGCTGAAGAGCAGCGGCATCAACGGTCCGGAGGATTTTCCCGGCCATTCGATCGGCAACCCGCCGGCGGACGCCTCGCGCATCATGTGGCCGCTGTTTGCCGAGACCGTTGGCATCGAGCCGGACTCCGTCAAGTTCGTCAACGTCTCGCCGCAGGCAAAGCTGACCTCGTTGAAGAGCGGCGCGATCGACATCACCAGCGATTTCTATAACGAACACGACCTCAAGGTCCGCGAGTTCGGCGATGATCTCGGCTTCGTCGCCTGGCGCGATATCGGCGTCAATCCCTATGGCAACGCCGTGATCGTCAACACGACCGTCCTCGACGAGCATGAGGAGACTGTCGCAAAGTTCACCGCAGTGACGCAGAAGGCCTTTGCGGCCTGCGTCGAGAATGTCGATCCCTGCCTCGATGCGCTGCTGTCATCGGTCTCGGGCCTCGATCGTGACAACCAGAATGACCAGTGGAACCGGATCAAGGAACTGATGAGCGACGAGACCACCCGCACCGTCGCACTCGGCGCCTTCAGCCCGGAACGCATGGATGCCGACTATGCGATGGTCTCGACCTATTTCGATCTCAAGCAGCCCTTTGATGTCGAAACCGTCTACACCAACGAGTTCCTAGACGAATCCATCAAGATGACCGACGAATAGCGCCGTTCTGCACTCCCGACGAACGGTTACCGGCGAGCGTTCATTTTCGAGCTCTGGTGCAAGAATTCTCATGGGACGCAGAGCGGGCTTCTGCGCCTCGGTCATGCGGCTTTTGTGCCGAGGTTCTGGGCGTGTAATGCGCGAAAGGGCTTTGAGATGCAGGTTTGATGTAGGTATGCCGGATGTCCTGATCAGAGCACCTTCTGCCCTGCCAGCCTCCTGAACACATCGACGGAACCCATCTGGCCGCCCTTCAGCGCCACTTCCAGCCCGTCGAGTTCATTGTCGGCCGCAAGTCGGAAGAGCGATGTGCCGGGGGTGTTGCCCGGATAAAGCGCGGTAACGGCGAGCCCGCCCAGGGCGGTCATGATCCGCCCGGAGGTATCGCCGCCGGCAATCACGGCGCGGGCGAGCCCGGTTTCCGCAAGGACGACGCGCGCTACCTGCCCAAGCGCCTCGCCCAGATGTTCCTGCGCCTGAGGGAGCGTGAAACCCTGCTGACGCACAAGTTCGCCGAATGCTGCAACCGCGGGGTCATCCGGCCCGGTGGCGCTGAAGATGATCGGCAACCGTCCCCGATCGAGAATGGCTCGCGCGCGCGCAGCCGCCCGTTGCGCTGCGGCCTCGGTCGATCCTGGCAGCAGTTCTTCCGGCTGAATGCGGATGCCTTCGAAACCATGTGCAAGCGCATGCTCGATCTGCGCTGCCGTTGTCGGCGACACCGAGCCTGAAATCACCACCGTCGGGCGCGGTTCTGGTTGCGGCGGCGCAGATGGCGGTGCAAGCATGCCGTTTTTTCGGAAATGGGCAGCGAGAGCGACCTGAACTCCTTGCGAGCCGATCACGAAGCGCCGCTGCTGGCGTCCGGCCCAGATCGCAGCGCCTGTTCTTTCCATATCGGCAGCGTCATAAGCATCGCAACAGATGATGCCGTCGATTGCCGGTCGTGTCGTCGCCGAATGAGCGTTGACGGTCTGCAGCGTGGTCTGGGCGGCCAGATGGCGTGCGACATCGGCTTCGTGCATAGGGGTTACGGGATGGCGGGTCATCACGGGGTGGCGGTCGAGACGATGGACTGCGCCGTCCGGGCCGGTCGCAAACAGATTGCCGAAGACCTGATAGCGTCCCATGGAAGGGCAGGCGATAACGCAGTCGACAGAGGATTGCGAAAACGCCGTCAGCCCCAGTTCGGCGGCGCGGCCGATGGAGCCGACTTCCGGGGCCGAATCGAGCGTCGAACAGGCCTTGTAGGCCACGATTTCAGCATCCGTTGCAGCGAGCCAGCGATAGATCGTCGGCAGATTTACGTCCATCCATTCGGGCGATTGCGCCCGTGCCGTACCGGCAAGCCCGATGACGTCGAGCCCTTCGAAACGAAGCATCTCATCCGGCGTCGGCATCTTGAGGTAGGCTGCGCCGGAAAACCCGGCGAAGGCGAAGATTTCCAGCACGGCGAGCGTGCCGGTGAAGTCATCGCCATACCAGGCGCAGACCGGCCTGTCATTCGCGAACCCTGTCACGCTACCGCCTCCCAGGCCGCCCGCATTTCTGCAACGCCGGCGGCAGGCCCCCGGGGGTGGCCGAGAATACCGCCGCCCGCGGCGTGGATCAGATCGCGCGAGCCGAGCGCGCGATAGGTCTCGGGCACCTGTTTCGGGGTCTGGCCGGAGGAAAATACCGGCATGATGATCGCCGGTTTCGAGGCGCCGAGCAGCTCCAGGCAGGACCGGGCCGAGCGGATCACGCTTTCATTGCTCTCGCAGAACTTGTTGTCGACGCCGTTCACATGGATATGGTCCGCGCCGGCAAGTCGCCAGAGTTTCGACCATGCCGGAAACGACCAGCCGAGCATCGGATGGCGGCTCAGCGCGCCCCAGCCGGCACGGTGGGCGTGAACCGGCAGCTCACTGTCGCGCGAAATCGCCATGAAGCCCGAAAGCCCGACAGCATTGAGCGACATCATGATGCATGTACCGCCGGCTTCGAGCACATGATCGCGCCGCCGCTTCATGTCGTCCACTTCGCCGGTGATATTGAAGGCGAACATCGGCAGTTTGCCGGTGCGCTCGGCATGCTGTTTCAGTCGTCTCATCACGGCATCCACGCGCTCATCGAAGGGACAGGCGGGGCCGTCGGCCTGCAACTCGTCGTCCTTGATGAAATCGAGCCCGGCCTCAGCCATGGTTTCGGCAAGGTCGGCCGTCTGTTCAGGCGTGAAGCCGACAGATGGCTTCACGATCGTGCCGATCAATGGCCGGTCATAAACGCCTGATAATCGTCGCGTACCCTCGATGCCGAAACGCGGCCCCGGTCCGGCTGCGAGAAAGGCTTCCGGCAGGCGGATGTCATCAAGTCTCAGGCCGGAAAAGTCCTTCAGTTCGAACAGATTGCCGCCGATCACGATTGACAGATGCGGCACGGAAAGCCCGATGGTTGCCATCGGCCAGGACAGCGTCACGCGCGCGCGCCGGATCGATGCGCCTTGGCGCGCGCCCGGCAGCGACGGTTCGGCGACGGTTTCGAGGATTTCCAGGCTTTCAACCCGTGCTCCGGCGCGCTCCAGCAATTCCGGGGTCTCCCCGGGTACTTTTGTAAATGTGCCGGAGGATTGTTCGCCAGCCATGGTGGCGGCGACCTTTTCCGGTTCGCCCGCCGTTTCGATGATGTAATCGGCTTCGATACGATCGCTCAAAGCGTATCTCCCTTGTCGATGTGAATGGTGGAACCGGTTGCGGCCGCGTCATAGGCCGAAAGCGCCAGCGTCAGCGTCTTGAGGTTGTCGGCGCCGGAAGGCTGCGCGGCGGCGCGGCCCGCCATCACATCGATCGCGTGGGTCTGAAAACGGATGACGCTGTCCTGGACGAAATGCCACGGGGCCTCACCCCAGACCGGAATTGCGGGGGCTTCGGCAAACACCTGCCGCCCGTCCTTCGTGTGCAGCGTCAGCTGACCGTCTGTTGCCAGCGCCAGCGTTCCCGCCTCGCCCTCGATCCAGGCGAGCGTGCGCGGAAACGGATCGGGATCGATCACCGAGCGGAACGAGCAGTCGCAGATCGTGGTGGTGCCGGTCTCGTGAACCAGCATGGCGGTGAAGGCATCCTCGCCGCGCACCTTCGGATTGAGCCGCTGGCTGTTGCAGGCAATCCGCGTGACATCGCCCATGAAATGGCGCGCGAGATCGAACAGATGCAGCCCCACATCCATGATCGTGAAGCGCTCG
The DNA here is from genome assembly GCF_021021415.1 of Martelella mediterranea. Lineage (GTDB taxonomy): Bacteria > Pseudomonadota > Alphaproteobacteria > Rhizobiales > Rhizobiaceae > Martelella > Martelella mediterranea_C. Next base: position 99,535 of record NZ_JAINWJ010000019.1, read on the forward strand.
ATTTCGGCGAGATAGGGCTGGTTGACGTAGTTGTCGAAGCCGTGGCGGAAGGAAAAGCGGGCGAATTGCGGCGGGCCGATCCGGCCCTCATCGACCATTTTCTTCAGCGTTACGAACGGTTTCTGCCAGCGGAAATTTTCGTGAATGATCAGCGTCGCGCCTGCCGCGCGGGCAGCCTCGACCATCGCCTGCCCGTCTTCCAGCGTCTCGGCAAACGGCTTCTGGCAGATTACTGTCTGCGCATGCTGCACGGCCTGCGATACCAGCGGGCGATGAGAGGGCGCGGAGGTGGCGATATCGACGAAATCGAGTTTCTCGCCCGCAAACAGAGCCTCCGCATCGTCATAAACGGCGGCGATGCCGAATTCCCTTGCCGCCTGCTCGGCGCGATCGCGATCACGGTCGCAGACGGCAACAAGTTCGGCCTCTTCAAGTCCGCGCCAGGCGTGCAGGTGGTTTCGGGCAAAGAAGCCGCAGCCGATCAGTGCTCCTTTGAAAGATGCCATCAGTTTTCCTCCGTGAATGTGACGTGTCTTGTGGCAGGGTCGACATGCAGCCTGCCAACGGATCCGCAGAGCGTCATTGCGCCATCGTCATGCTGGACAAGCTCCGTCGCAGCGCCCGCAAAGCGGGAAAGGGCCTCGATCATATCGGCAAGCGGGGTGGGCTCGCCGTTTGCATCATGGAGGCCAAGCGGACCGCGCGGAGCCGCAAGTGCCATCGCCTCGATGCCGCAAGCTGCCGCGAGCAGCACCGCACAGGCGGCAAACGCCGCGCCTTCCCCGGTAAAGTGGCGGCCGTCAAAGCCAGCCATGGTTTTCGGTCCGCCATCCGGATTGTCGGCCAGACCCGCGCCATACGGGTTTGATCGCATCGGGATCGCCACCAGTCCGAGCCGCTGGGGCCGCTTGCCGGCATGTGCCTTTGCCGAGGCGAAGATGTCGGGCAAGGCTTCCAATGTCTGGAAAACACTTGCCGTATCCGCCGCATGAACGATCGCGGAGGTGCCATAGGTAACGTAGTCGCCTAGCGCTTGCGGCGGCGGGCATCTGTTCAGTTCGGTGAAAAGCGTCAGCATACCGGCTCCGATCCGCGCGGCTGGAAAGGCTCGTGCCGCAGCCTTTACAGCGTCTTCCGGCGTAGGAGGATCCGGCCACGGCCCCTCCGGCTGATAGCTCTTGAGATAGGCGTCCGGCAAAGCGATGACATGACGGGGGGCCAGTCCGAGACGCGAGAGCCGTTCAGCAAAGGCGGCGAGCTCCGCTTCCGGATCGTCCCCGGTGATGTATTCAAGATCAAAGGGCGTACCGCCCGAAAGGTCGGAGAAGGCGGAAAGCGCGTCATCGGAAAATGGGTTGTCCGGTCCCTCACGCAGCAGCCAACCCGAAGGCTTGACCGGCGGCGCAGCAACAGTGCCTGGCTCGGCGATCAGCAGTAGTTCCGGGAGTCTGACGGTTTGCTGTTTCTGTGACGCGGATTGCGCCGGATCGCTCGACCCATTGCGCGAAAGGGTAATGAATACTTCCTGCTCGATCCGCTCCCCGGCCTCAAGCCTCACCGGAACCGGCAGGGACAGGGGGCGGCAATAGGTCTTGTAGCTGGCATCGCTCCAGTTGCGCTGATCCTCCATCTCGAAGACCTCACCGGAAAACCGGTAGCTGCAGGCAATCGCGCCGATCCTGTGTTCCATGGCGGCTATGTCGCGCGCGGGTTGGGCAGGCGCGATCAGGGCCGGAAAATGGGTAGCGGTTTCGCGGCCATCGGAATGTTTCAGGTGCAGCGGCGCCCCCCTCAGGCCTGCGAGCGGATGCAGGAGGCAGAAGCCGGCCCGGTTGGTGGCAAAGCCGTGCTCGGCTTGCAGCCGGAAGCGGGCGGTGACCGAGAAGCCATTGCCCTCGCTCTCGAGCCGGATCGTCATTTCCTGTCGGGCTTGGCCGTCCGCAAGCCTGGCGGTGCGAGTGTAAAGCCACCCGCCTTCCGTCTTCACGAGGCTGGTGGCGATGCCATCCTCCTTCATGGTGCCCCAGGAAGGATCGCGGACTGGCGCGCTCAGCCCGCGCAGGACCTCAACGCCGTCGAACACCAGCGATGTCAGTCCGGTTTCGCCGAAAACGGCGCCGAGAATGCCGTTTTCGGTATTAATTTCAATGTCCTTCATGATGCGGACCGTTTCCTCGAATTTCGTTTCGGCGCAGCCTGACCGACTTTTTTGTTGCATTACTGGCATACTGGTATAATAACAATATAACTGCAAGCCCGATTTCGGGCTGTGCAGTTCATCATTGCGAAAGGGGAGGAAAGCATGAGGAAGTTTATCTTGGCCGCAAGCGTTGCCGCTGCAGGCCTTCTGGCGAGCGGTGGAGCTTTTGCAGCAGATGGCAAAAGCATCTGTTTCGCCTATCAAACCCTCGAGACCGAATTCTGGGTGGCCGGTCACAAGGCGATAACGAAATCGCTGGCCGACAAGGGCATTGAGGTCATCGAGGTCAACGCCAACGAGGATGCGAACCGGCAGCTGGAACAGGTGCGCGATTGCATCACACAGGGCGTCGACGGCATCATCATCATTCCGCAAGATGGCGAAAGCGTCATCAAGATGATCGCCGAGGCCAACGAGGCCGGCGTTCCCGTTGCCGTCTTCAATCGTCCGCCAAACCCGTCCAACCCGAATGACGCGATCGTCGTGGTTGCCGACAATGTCGCAATCGCCGAGGCCGCCGTCGAGCACCTGACCAAGGAAGCGCGCGCGCTCAATCTTGACCGCAAGGTGCAGCCTTTGATCATGGTCGGTGCCCTTGCCGATACCAATGCGATCGGCCGACGCGAGGGCTTCTTCAATGTCATCAACGCCAATCCCGACCTTTACGCCGAGCCGATCGAAGTGCCGACCGAGTGGGATGCAACGGTGGCGCTCGCCAATCTCGAAAGCGCGATGCAGGCCAATCCGGATGTCGACGTGATCTTCACATCCTCCGACTTCCTGTTCCCGCAGATCCGCGCTGTCTTGCTGCAGCAGGGACGCTGGGCGCCTTCGGGCGAGGAGAGCCACATGATCCTCGGCGGTCTGGATGGCGATGTCACGGCCTGCAATCTGATCCGCGAAGGCTATGTCGATTCCACCGGCGTCCAGGATCTCTTCTTCGAAGCAGATTCAACCGTAGAGGCGCTGCTTGCGGCGATCGAGTCCGGCGACAAGACGCCGAACCAGATGATCAACGACAAAGGCTTTGCCTTGACGCAGGACAACGAGCCCGAGCGCCACGCTGATATGTGGGGCTGTGTCCTGGCGGACCAGTAATATGTAATAGACGGAGCGCCGCTGCTTTGAGGAAAGCGGCGCTCCGAACTGGCAATATACATCTGGACGCCTGAGCGAAAACGATCCGGCCTGGCGATGTGTAGGGCAAGCGGCTCTCGCCATCCGCCGCTTTGAACGGGAGGAGACCCCATGACCAACCAGACCGCCTCTTCCGGCGGCAAAAGCAGCAACGACGGCCTCGTCCATGCGGTGCTGACGTCACAGCATTTCGTGCTCTACGTGACGCTGGCATTCTTCGTGTTTCTGATTCCCTTCATCCCCAGTGTTGCCACGACCGGCAATCTCTCCAACCTTCTTTCCAATGTTTGGCCGCTGCTGGTGATCGCGGTCGGACAGACCTATGTCATGATCGTCGGCGGCATCGATCTCAGCCAGATCGCCGTGATTGCGGTGACAAGCGTGATCGGGGCCGCGGTTATGACGCTCGGCGTCGATCCGCGGATCTTCGAGGGCACGGTGCTTTGGGGAACGATCATCGGGCCTGAAGGCGGAATTCTTTCCGGCCATGCATGGTCGATGCCCGCCGCCGTGATCGTGATGCTCGCCGTTGGCGGTGCGATCGGCGCGCTGACCGGCTTTCTGATCGCGCGCTTTGCCATCCCGGCCTTCATGATGTCATTGATCGCCCTGCTTTTCTTCTCCGCCTTTGCGGTGTGGTTGACCCATTCGGAAAACGTCACAAACCTGCCGGCCTCCTTCAGCGTGATTGCCGAGCGCGGCTATGGCGGTTTCCTGTCTTGGTCGGCGCTGATCGCGATTTCGGTGGCCATCATCGCCCATATCGGCCTGTCGCGCACCATTTTCGGCCGCTGGGTCTATGCCACCGGCATGAACCCCGGCGCATCGGCGATTTCCGGTGTGCCGGTGCGCCGTGTCATCATCCTGAGCTTCGTGGTTTCCGGTGTCTGCGCGGCGATTGGTTCGGTGCTCTATTCGGCGAGGCTCGAAATGGGGCGCCCCGCCTTCGGGGACAATATGAACCTTCTGCTCGACGTTGTCGGCGCCACGGTCATCGGCGGAACAAGCCTTTTCGGCGGGTCGGGCAAGATCCTGTGGACCGTATACGGCGTTCTGTTGTTCACGCTGCTTTCGAACGCGCTCAACCTGATGAATCTTTCCTTTTTCGCGGTCTTCATCGTCAAGGGCGGCGTTATTCTGCTGGCGGCCTATCTCGACGTCTGGCGGCGGGAGGCGGCGCTCAAATGAACACGACAGCACGCGAACCGCTTCTCGAATTCAAGGGCCTGGGCAAGAGCTTCTTCGGCGTTCAGGTGGTCAAGGGCGTCGACCTTGCGCTGGGGCGCGGCGAAATCCTGTGTCTTGTCGGCGAAAACGGCGCCGGCAAATCGACCATGATGAACATGCTGGGCGGGGTGCATATTCCCGATGAGGGGATAATGCTGCTCGCCGGCGAACCCTATGCGCCGGAAAAGCCCGCGGATGCGAGCGCGGCCGGCATCGCCTTCATTCATCAGGAACTGAACCTTTTCGGCAACCTTTCCATTGCCGAGAACATATTGCTGAACCGGTTGCCGCATATCGGCAGGCTGCCGATCGTCAACCGCCGACGGATGCGGCGCGAGGCCGAAGAGGCGATGCGCCAGGTCGGGCTCGACCTTTCTCCCGACACCAAGGTTGATACGCTTGCGCCTGGCGAAAAGCAGCTTGTCGAGATTGCCAAGGCGCTGGCGCTTGACGCCCGGATCATCATTCTCGATGAGCCCACCACATCGCTGACGACCCGCGAAACCGAAGTGCTTTTCGCGCTGTTGAAACGGCTGCGCGCCGAAGGCCGGTCGATGATCTACATCAGCCATGTGCTGGCCGATGTCATGGCGCTTGCCGACCAGATCCTCGTGCTGCGCGACGGAAGCCGTGTCGATGGCGGGCCGACAGGCGAATTCGATATCGACCGCATGATTCTCAGCATGGTCGGCCGCTCGCTTGAGCAGTTGTTTCCCGAGCGCCACGCCGCAATCGGCGCGCCGGTGCTCGAAGTTGAAAATCTCAGCCAGCCCGGCGTTATCCGCGATATTTCCTTCTCGTTGAAGCGGGGCGAGGTATTGGGCTTCTTCGGCCTGATGGGCGCCGGGCGGTCGGAAATGGCCCGCGTCCTCTTCGGTCTGGATCCGCACAGCAGCGGGCGCATCGCACTGAACGGCGAGGCGCTGCCGGACGATGGAGCCCGCGATCGTGTGGCCCGCGGCATGGCCTTCGTCACCGAGGACCGCCGCCATGAAGGCTTGCTGATGGACAGTTCCATCCGTGACAACATGGCGCTTGTCAGCCTCGGCCGGTTTGCCGGCGCCGGCGGTATGGTGAAGGCCGACGCGCTGTCCGAGGAAATCGGCGACATGTCGTCCAGACTGCGGTTGCGCACCGGCGACCCCACGCTTTCCATTCCTGTTCACAGTCTCTCCGGCGGCAACCAGCAGAAGGTCGTGATCGGCAAATGGGTGATGAACAGGCCTGAAGTGCTGATCATGGATGAGCCGACGCGCGGGATCGATGTCGGAGCGAAATATGAGGTGTTCACGATCATGAACCAGCTCGCGGAAGAGGGTGTCGGCATCCTCTATATCTCCTCCGAACTCGATGAATTGATCGGCGTTGCCGACCGCATTCTCGTGATGCATCAAGGCATGCTGAGTGCGAGCTTCGAGCGCGGTCAATTCGACCGCCAGGCCATCCTTTCGGCAGCCTTCGGCGGGAGGAAAGCAGCATGAACCTGCATCGGATCACCAATTTCGCGCTGGCCCATGCGCCGGCGCTGCTGTTCATCGTCATCTTTATGGTGTTCGGGGCGCTGTCCGACCGGTTCCTGCAATTCCAGAGTTTCGAGAACATCGTCAAGCAGGCAAGCTTCATCGGCATTGTCGCGATCGGCATGACCTTCGTGATGCTGACTGGCGGCATTGATCTTTCGGTCGGCACCAACATGTATCTGTCCTCGGTGATCGCCGGCCTGCTGATGCGTGATTTCGGCGTTTCGCCCGCCATCGCCGCCATCGGGGCGATGGCCACAGGGTTCGTTTTCGGCGGCATCAATGCCTTTTTCATCGTCAGGCTCCGAATGGTGCCCTTCATCGTCACGCTCGGCATGCTGGTCGCCGGGCGCGGCGTCGGCCTTCTGCTCACCCAGTCCCGCGGCGTGATCTTGCCCAATGATCTGCTGACATTTGGCGCGGGCCGGACCTTCGGTCTGCCGAACCCGATCATCGTGTTTCTGCTGGTTGCCGTGCTCGGCCATATCGTGCTGACCAGAACCCGTGTCGGGCGTCATATCTATGCCGTGGGCAACGATATCAAGGCGGCAACGCGCGCCGGCATTGCGGTGGGGCGCACGCTGGTCTCGGCCTATCTTGTCTGCGGCGTCTGCGCGGCCCTTGGGGGCTTCATTTCGGTATCGCAGCTTGGCATCGTCAATGCCGGCTTCGGCGAGTTTTCCGAACTCTATGCCATCGCGGCCGCGGTGCTGGGCGGCGCGAGCCTGTTCGGCGGGGTCGGAACCGTACTGCCGGGAACGGTGCTCGGCGCGGTACTGATCCAGATGGTGCAATCCGGCCTGGTTTTCCTGCGGGTCGACATCTATCTTCAACCGCTGGTCCAGTCAGCGATCATCCTGCTCGCGGTTGTTATCGATTCCGTGCGCAACCGGATGATTACGCTGAGAAGCCGGCGCAAGATCCGCGTCGACGAGGAATAGCGCCGTCAGGCCGGATCATCAAACGGACGGTAAAGCGTGTTGGCGCGGGACAGATGGTGGCGCATCGCCTGGTCCGCCGCTTGGCCGTCGCCTGCTTCTATGGCGGCGATGATCGCGCGATGCTCCTCAAGCGTTACCTTTTCAAGGCCGGTGGTCCGAACGGCTGCAGGGTGAAACCTTTCAAGCCAGGCAAAAATTGCCCGCACCACCGAGGCCATCAGCAGATTGCCGGAAATCTCGGCAAGCCGTCCATGAAAGTTGCCATCCATTTCCATAAAGCGCGGCGTTTCTTCTGTAAGTTCAGCCTGCTGCGCGACAATCGCCTTCAGGTCCGCGACGTCTGTCCCCGTCGCCTTTTCGGCGGCGATGCGGGCAAGCTGGGCTTCCATCAGTAGCCGCGCTTCCTTCAGTTGCGCCAGAACATTCGAATCATAGGTCAGCACATGGTGCATGGTCAGCGCAAGCTGCTCGGCAAGCAGATCAAGCTGAGGTTCGGCGACACGGGGGCGTTCGCCATGTCGGACTTGAATGAGACCGAGGTTCTGGAGCGATTGCATCGCCTCGCGGATCGCCGGCCGGCCAACACCCAGCGCTTCCATAAGTTCGCGCTCGGACGGCAGCGGCGCGCCGGGGGGCAGGTGCCCCTCCTCGATTTCCGCCAGCAACCGCTCGCGCACTTCATCGGACAGTTTTTTCTTCCGAATGATTTCTTTTTTCAACTCGCAGACTCCGGTCCAGTGAAGCGATTTGGCCATCTTAGCAGAAGTTCTACAGATTATACCAGATTGACTTAACGCATGATTCCGCCTACTGGTATACTCAGTATATGGTAAAATCACCTAATAGGAGGAAATTTCATGCATTCAGTCGCCGTTTTCGGTGCGGGCGGAAAGATGGGCTTCCGCGTCACCAGCAAGATCAGGGACGCCGGTTACGATCTCAGGGCGGTCGAAGTGAGCGAGGCCGGCCGCACCCGTCTCGCCGGAGCGGGAATCGAGACGGTCGAGCAGGATGCCGCTCTTGCGGGTGCGAAAGTGGTCGTCCTGGCGCTCCCCGACTCGCTGATTGGTCCGGTCGCCGGCAACATCGTGCCGCGACTCGATGCCGGTACCATTGTCGTCATTCTGGACGCCGCAGCCCCCTATGCCGGGGTGCTTCCGCAACGTGAAGACATCACCTATTTCCTTGGTCACCCCTGCCATCCGCCGCTTTACGCCGACCTTGATGATTCCGAACAGCGCCGCGATGTCCATGGCGGCGTCGCGCCGCAGGCGATCATTTGCGCGCTGATGCAGGGACCGGAGGCGCATTACGCGATCGGCCGGGAGATCTGCGAGATCATGTGGTCGCCGATCCTGCGGGTACACCGTGTGACGACCGAGCAACTAGCGATCCTGGAGCCGGGGCTTTCGGAAATGATCGCCATGCCCTTTGTCGACGTGATGATCGAGGCTGTGGAGCTATGCGCGAGCCGCTATGGCATCCCACGCGAAGCGGCATTCGATTTCATGATCGGCCATCTCAATGTCGAAATCTCGATGTGGTTCGGCTTTACCCCGAAAGTGCCGTCCGATGCCGCGCTGCGCCTGATGCGCTTTGCGCGCGGCATTGTCGTGCGCGAAGACTGGGACCGCGCGCTTGATCCCAAGGTCGTGCGCGAAGCCTCCGAACTGATTGTCAACGGCTGATCAGCTTCAACTTCGGAGGAAACGGATCAAAGGGCGGGGCCGCACTGCGCGCCGCCCTTCGGCGTACAAAGGTGCAGCAAAGATCACCGAACTGAATTCAGTCCGGGCAGGCATCGCGATGAATGATCCCGATGGCACCATATCCACCTTCGACGCGGACAATCCCCGGCATCGGGTAACTTTACGTCGCTACCGGCGGCGCCCGAGACCATGTCTTGGCTGGCACCGGCTTCTCCGGATGAAGCGTGGACTCGAATCGATGGCTGAGGACGACGAGGCTTCACCCTTGGCCTTGGCTGGTGAGCAATATGCCACCAGGAGCCAGACCGTTATGCGGGGTCGCGACATGAGTTCACGGTCCGTTCGGTCTTAGCGTGTCTGGGGGAACAGATCTTGTTCCGCTCCCTAGTTTTGCCGGACCTATTCAACGGGCGCCGGGCCGACCGACTCACGCTCTATCAGCGACATTGGCAGGACGATCCGGCGCGCAGGACCTTTTTCGCCTTCTTTCAATCGCTCCACCAGCAGCTTGGTCGCCGATTCGCCCAGTTGATAGACAGGCTGCCGAACAACGGTGATGGGGGGTGATGCAACGGAGGTCCAGTCAGCATCGTGAAACGACACGAGTGACAGATCACGGGGAACGCTCAGGCCGAGTGCACGGCTGGCTTTGAAAGCGGCAAGCCCGATCACGCTGTCGGATGCAATGACGGCGCTGGGGCGAACGAGCGCCTGAAGCAGTTCGGTCACAATGGCTTTTGTGGCTTCGGGCGAAGTTGCGCCGACGCGGACCCAGTGCTCCGCTTCCGGAACTTCGGCCGTGCGGCAGACATCGAGATAGCCTTCGATGCGCCTGCGAACGGAGCCTGTCTGGATGTCCGCCGGATCGTGAAACACATGATCTGCGGTGTCGCAGGCCGTCAGATAGGCAATGCGACGGTGCCCCAGCGCGATCAGCCGTTTGGTCACGTCTTTTGCAGTATCCCGATCATTGGCAATCACCGTATCGACATCAAGAAGCGAACTGCCACGGTCAAGCAGCGCGAGTGGACGACCGGAGCGCAAAATCTCCTGCAGATGATCGGTTTCGCTTTCCCGCGCCACAGAAACGATCAAGCCATCCACCCGTTTGGCAAGCAACGTGCGAATGGCGTCCTTTTCAGCGTCGACGTTTTCGCCTGAATTCATCAGAATGACAGTAAAACCGGCAAGTCTCGCTACATCTGTTATGCCGCGCATTGCCTGGCTGAAGAACGGGTTTTCGATATCACCGACCACCACGCCGATAGTGCCCGAACGACCGGTTGTCATGCTGCGGGCAAGTTCGTTCGGCCTGTAGTCGAGCTTTTTCGCCGCCGCGATGACGGCATCGCGCACCCGGTCGCTCACCGTGCCATAGCCTCCCAGCACCCGCGCCGCGGTTGCCTTGGAAACGCCGGCGCTGCGCGCAACATCGGCGACGGTGACGGATGAATATCTGTTTGGTTCTGGGGCCATGATTATTAGCCTTATAAGAGATATTGACGACTGGCAAACCAGAAGATAACAATTGACAAAAAGCAAAGAGACCGGTCTCATTTTAAAAGAGACCGGTCTCTTAAAGATAGTGAGTTCATTATTCAAGACGCTGCAATCTGGTCGGCAGAGTTGATCTTCTCCGACAAGTGAGCTTTTGCGCCCTGAAGAAAGTCATGAAAATACCACCAGAGAAGGAGAACAGCCCCATGAAACTTTTCCATTCAATTGCTCGTCCCGCAGTGCGGCTAGGGGCAGCAGCGGCGTTTATCGCCCTCGGTTTTGCCGGTTCGGCAATGGCCGAAGGCAATCCCTATGATCTCATAGACCCTTCCACGATCAGCGTGGGCACGATGGGCGATGCCAAGCCCTACGCATTCTCAACCGCCAGCGGCGAATTTTCGGGCTTCGATATCGAACTTTTCACGAATGTTGCCGAGCGGATGGGCTTTGCGAAGGATCAGGTGATTTTTACCGGTCAGGACTTTTCGGCGCTCATGCCGTCCGTCGCCAACGGTCGCTTCGATGTGGCCGTCGCCGCCATCGGCACCACGGACAAACGCAAGGAAACTGTCGATTTCTCCGATGGCTATCTTGCAGGCTACCTTTCCATCCTGACTCCCGAGGCTGATATTACCGATGCGGAGGGACTGAAAGGCAAGCGTCTTGGCGTCGTGCAGGGCACGCTTCAGGAAATCTACGCCCAGAAGAATTTCACCGATACCGATCTTGTGAAATTTCCCGACAACAATTCCGCAGTCGCTGGTCTGAACAACGGCACGGTCGATGCCCATTTCCTCGATTACGAAGCCGCCAAGGATTACACGACCCGCTATCCAGCCCTGAAGGTTACTGTCAATATCCCGAGCTTTGATGCGCCCGCGGGCTTCGTGGTTCGCAAGGGCAACACCGCGTTGCTTGAAGCCCTCAACGAGGGCCTGCACGCCGCCATGCAGGATGGCACATGGAAAACGCTTTATGAGAAGTGGTTTCCCGGCTCTCCGATGCCGGAAGAATACTTGCCCAAGCCGTGACAGCAATAACGGTCCGGCGGCGCTATCCGCCGGACCTGACCAATTTTCCTTCGAAAAAGGAACTGCCTGATGGATTGGCTTGAAAACATGCGTCGCAGTTTTCTCGACTGGCATGCCATGGCCGAAGTGCTGCCGATAATGATAACAGTCGGGTTGAAGAACACGCTCATTCTGGCCGCGGCCTCCACGATGCTGGGCGTCATCCTGGGCATGGTGCTTGCGGTGATGGGCATTTCACGCTCACGCTGGCTGCGCATTCCCGCCCGCATTTACACCGACATCTTCCGCGGTCTGCCGGCTATTGTCACAATCTTGCTGATCGGCCAGGGCTTTGCCCGCATCGGACGCGAGATTTTCGGCCCTTCGCCCTATCCACTGGGCATTCTGGCTCTCAGCCTGATCGCCGGCGCCTATATCGGCGAAATTTTCCGCTCCGGCATCCAAAGCGTCGAGCAGGGGCAGATGGAAGCCTGCCGGGCGCTCAGCATGAGCTATCGCCAAGGCATGCGTCTTATCGTGATACCGCAGGGTGTCCGCAGGGTTCTGCCGGCTCTGGTCAATCAGTTCATCGGCAATGTGAAAGACTCTAGCCTTGTCTATTTTCTCGGCCTTCTGGCCTCCGAACGCGAGATTTTCCGTGTCGGTCAGGATCAGGCCGTGGTCACCGGCAACCTGTCGCCGCTGCTTCTGGCCGGCGCGTTTTATCTGATAATCACCGTACCGCTCACCCATACGGTCAACTACATCGACGTGCGCCTGCGTACCGGCAAAAAACGACCTTCAGCTGCGACAAGCGGTTTGCAGGAGGTCAGCGAATTGGACGGCGCCAGTGAGACCGCAAGCAGCACGCGCTTTGATGGCGGCAGCCTCGAGGTGCGCGATCTCTACATGGCCTATGGCGATTTTGTCGTGTTGAAAGGCGTCAACCTCACCGTTCCCCCCGGCAGCGTGACCTGCGTTATCGGTCCTTCGGGTTCCGGAAAATCGACCTTGCTTCGCTGCCTGAACCGTCTGGTCGAAATCAAGAGTGGCGACGTCCTGCTGGATGGCGACAGCACGCTTGCAATGAAGCCCGACCAGCTTCGCAGGCGTATCGGCATGGTGTTCCAACATTTCAACCTGTTTCCCGACCACTCCGCACTTGAAAACGTCATGCTGTCGCTCACCAAGATCAAGGGGCTGAAAAAGGCGGACGCCGAGCAGATTGCCAAGACGCGCCTGGCCGATGTCGGCCTTGCCGCACGCCAGCATCACCGTCCGAACGGGCTATCCGGTGGACAGCAACAGCGCGTCGCCATCGCCCGCGCGCTGGCAATGGAACCGGAAGTCATTCTGTTCGACGAGGTGACGAGCGCGCTCGACCCGGAACTCGTGAAAGGTATCCTGAACCTCATGGCCGGACTCGGCGAACAAGGCATGACCATGGTCGTGGTGACCCATGAAATGGGCTTTGCCCGTCGCGTCGCCGACCAGGTCGTATTCATGGATGAAGGACAGGTGGTGGAGGCCGGTTCTCCGGAAGCCATCTTCGACAATCCGCAAAACCCGCGCCTGCAGCGCTTCCTCGCCGAAGTCCTTTGAAACAGGAGAAGCCCAGAATGACGGACGGAACCCTTCGCTAGGCTATTCTCGGCTGCGCCAATATCCCAATCAGGCGTCGTTCCCGCCATTGAGGCCGGCAACACCAGTCACCGGCAAACGCGGTGACGGACCACAATCCTTCGAAAACTGAAAGACGAACGATCATGAAAAAGACTGCCGTTTCTTCCACTGTCATCATTGGCGCAGGTATTTTGGGGGTTTCCACCGGCTTGGAGCTGGCCCGTCGCGGTATTCGCGTCACCATCGTCAATGACGGCCCTGCGGCCAATGGCGCGTCGGGACGCTCGCTCTCCTGGCTGAACTCGTCGCGCATGCGCTCCGAACCCTATCACCGGCTGCGTATGGCCGGCGTGGACCGCTACAGAACGCTTGCCGCCCGCTTGCCTGATGTCGACTGGCTTCGTTTCGATGGCGGTCTGACCTGGGATGAAGACGGGCCGGACAATGCGATCGAGGATGTCTATGAATATGAAGTCTCGATCGGCTACGATGCCAGACTGCTGGCGCCCGGCGCGGTGGCTGCCGTAACGCCCGGTATCGCCACGAGCGCAATTGCAAGACAGGGCGCTATTTTCAACCCCGGCGAAGGCTGGGTCGACCTGCCAACCCTGATCGGTGTTTTGCTGGAAGAGTTCGCAGCGCTTGGCGGTAGGCTCGTTACGGACGAGGGCGCGGCCAAAGTCCTCATCGAAAATGGACGCGCCATCGGCGCCGTCGCCGTTTCGGGCAAGCGCTTCGAGGCCGAAGCCGTTGTTCTGGCGACGGGTCCTGCCGTGCCGGCAATGGCGGCTGAGGCCGGACAGACCATTGACGATGGAACGCCGGTCGCTCTGCTCATTCAGACGAAGCCGCTGCAACACTCGTTGCGTGCCGTGCTCAACACGCCCCGCGTCGCCCTTCGCCCGGCGCCCGGCGGCACGATTTCGCTGGATGCCGACTGGGCAGCAGATGAAGGGATTACCGTTCGCGAAGACGGAACATACGAAATTGAGCCCGCCGTAGTGAATGCGCTTCTGGCGGAAGCCTCAAGCGTGCTGGCCGGCAATCCGAAGCTCGAAGTCGCCGCCATCGGCGCCGGCGGCAAGCCGATTCCAGGCGATGGCGAGCCAGTGATCGGCGCGATGAAGGCGGTTCCCGGCTGCTATGCGGCGTTCAGCCACAGCGGCGCAACGATAGGTCTGGTCGTGGGCGAGTTGCTCTCCTACGAAATTGCAACCGGACGCGAACATCCGATGCTCGCAACGTTCCGCCCCGATCGCTTCGGTAAAGGATAAGGATTTGTCTCTCCTTTGCCGAAGTCCTTCTTTGCCACGCGCGCGGCCTATCAGCGGGTGACGGACTTCCACCGCTGACGTCCGGAGATGTTATCGGGAGGACAGTAAACCTCGAGCGGCATCCACGACGCCCTCATGTGGGCGAGCACCACGGTGTGCTGTTGAAAGGCGCCTTGCGACGGCAGGTTGACGATTGTGCCGACGGCCTGACCAAGCACGCGATCGCCAACGGAAAATCGCTGATCCCCTTTGCCCACGGCAACCACCGTGCCGGCGACGTCGCTTCCGGCGATCACCGGATAGTCGAGCCAGGGCAGCACCGCCGCGTCCTGGAGAAGATAGTCCAGCTGGTTGATCGCGACCGCCTCGTTTCTCACGAGAATCTCGCCCGGCGCGAGCGCCGGCACCTCGGCCGGCTCTATGAGAAGCGGTTGGCCCGGTTGACGCTGCCAAGCTGCCAGATTGTCCATGGTTCTCTCTGCCTTTCTTGCACCCGTATTCAGTTCGGCTCGTTCGCCGATTTGCCGCCTGAAGATACGGAGCGATCGGTTGTTCACAAGATGGATCAATGGCAATGCGCTGCTGCTGCAGGAGCAATAATGTGAACGGCAGGGAATATCAGGAACTGATGGTTTTCATGGTGATCGCGGGAGCTCAGCTTTCGCGGTGCGGCCCGCCGCCTTGGCATGACGCCCTCGGCGGTGAGCCGGGCGACGGCGCAGCTTGAGGCCCGGCTTGGCGTACGCCTTCTCAACCGCACCACCCGAAGCGTCGCCCTGACGCCGGCGGGAGAGGCGCTGTCCGCCCGCCTGCCGGCGCTCGTTACCGCGATGGACGCCGCCGTGGAGGATGTGGCGGCGCTCAGCGAAACGCCGAGCGGCGTGGCGCGGCTCAACCTGCCGCGGGTGGCGGCGGAACTGCTGCTCGCGCCGCTTATCGCCCCCTTTGCTAAGGCCTTTCCCGCCATCAAGCTGGCTCTCTCGATCGATGACGGGCTAAGCGATATCGTCGCCAAGGGAAATGACGCCGGAATCCGGAACGGCGGGCGTCTCGCGCTGGATATGGCGGCCGTCCGCCTCATACTGGACCTTTCCGCCGCGGTCGTCGGTTCGCCCGACTATTTTAGCGCCCGTGCGCGTCCCGAGCATCCGCGTGACCTGCTGCAACATGCATGCCTGAACTATCGCTGGCAGCAAACGCAAGACGTCTATCGATGGCGTTTCGAGGAGGGTGGGCGCGCCATCGATGTCGCGGTCGAGGCCGGTCTGACGGTCGACGACACGGGCATTCTGCGCGAAGCGGTGCTTTGCGGCATGGGCTTCGCCTGCCCGACAGGCTCGTGGCCCCGCTGGTGGAGGCGGGCCGCCTGGTGCGGGTGCTCCAGGAATTCTGTCCCGCTCAACCCGGCTTCTTTCTGTACTACCCCCTGAACGGGCACTCTTCCGCTGCACTGAAGGCCTTCATCGGCTACGTCAGGGCCGCCGGCGTGCACCAATGACGCGGGCCGTGGCCGAACCCCGTTCATACCGTCCCTCAGGATAGTGCGGTCTCGCTATCCATTCCCGACATAGCGCGCGAGCTCTTCGGGCGATCCGTCCGGGAAAGCCTCCCGCAGATGGTTGAGGAAGGCGGAGACGCGGGCGCTCAGAAGCTGGTGGCTGGGATAGAGCCCGGCCGCCCAAATTCTCGCCAATAGCCGAAGGGGGTAAGCCGGATCGTTCATTGCCAATGTCCCTTTAAGCGTGCGGAAAACCTTTGACCGATCAGCAGATGAGCCTTTGCCTCCGGATGCAGTTGATCCGGCAGAGGCAACATGGAATGATCGTGCTCCCCATAAAGCGCGCGACCGTCCAGATAATGGATATTCCGGTCGCTCGTGCGACGCTGTTCCACAATGGCTTTCAGATGCTCCCGAATGACGGACAAGGTCAGTTTCCCGGCCTTTACGTCATCCGGTCGACCGGTTGCCTCAAACCTGATCTCCCCCTTCGCCAGCGCTTTCAGATCGAATGTCCCAGGACCAGGCGTGTTTTCGTGGATGGGGCAGAATATCGGAGAGATAACGAGAAGCGGCGTTTCCGGATGGCCGTCGCGTATCGTATCCAGAAAGCCATGAACCGCGGGCACGAAAGCTCTCAGACGCATCAGATCCGCATTGACGAGATTGATGCCGATCTTGACGCTGACAAGATCGGCAGACGTATCTCTCATTGTGCGCGCGACGAAGGGGTCCAGCAGGGCATTGCCGCCGAAGCCCAGATTGACGAGATCGAAATTTGCCATGCGCGAAGCAACCACCGGCCAGATCCCGGTCGGAGAAGCCGCGTTCGAACCCTGGCTGATTGAGCTGCCATGGTGGAGCCAAACCGGCTGACCGGCGCCGGTATCCGGCTTGATGGGAGCATCCGATCGCATGGTCGCGAGCTCTACGATCTCATTATGGGGAAGCCAGATCTCGAACAGCTTTTCGCCGTCGGGCAGGTTCGCAAAGCGCAATGTTTCCGCAATTCCCGGCTCGCGACGCGTTGTGCCGGTGGACAGGTCTGTGCGCAAAAGCGTGGCGCTCTTCGCCGATTGCTGTGATTGCAATTGCCCGTCGATGCAAAGGTCAAACACCCCCTTTGGCCGGGACGGTACCCCGACAAGCTCCCTTCGGGTCGGAAGAACATCGAGCTCGATCGCGGTCGCGCTACTGCGAAACCTCAGGCGTACACCGGAGGTTTCGGCTTCGACGAATCCAAGCTGAGGGTCTGGATATTGGGCGCGCGCCCATGCCGGCAGGCGGTGCGGGAGCAGACCGAATTCCGTCTGCTCCAGGTCCAGGAAGCCCTTGAGCAGAGATCCGGTGATGGGTGTCGTGACTGCGAGACTGTTCATTTGTTTTGCCGGGTATTGCTTGAAATTCGATTGTTCAGTCTTTGCTCCAGCTTCGAATGAGAGCGTCGATAGCATCTATGCCGCGCTCCCAAGAATGCTCAGACGGGGGTAGTCTGTGCGCAAAGCTTCCTGCCGTTTCGAGCAGGGAGAAGCCCAGCACGAACGAACCGAAAAGGCGGATGGCGTGGACACTCTCATCCTCCGGCAGGCCGTAGCCGCGAAGCATTGCGAGGCTCACCCTGGCCAAGCGCGTGCCGCCGTTTCCGGGAGCGCTATTGGGATCAAGCGGATAGCGGGTAGCGTGAAACAGGCCCGGATGCTGGCACGCAAATTCACGGTGCGCATTTGCCAGTGCCTGCAATGCATCTTTCCCGGATCGTCCCGCGACGGCATCTTCCGCCCGCTCCGCCAGCTGTTCCAGCGCCAGCAATGCCACGCCCTTTTTCAAATCTTCGGAATTGGCAACGTGGCCGTAAAGGCTCGGCAAGCGAACGTGAAAATGCTGGGCCACGGCTGTGAGTGTCAGCTTTTCAAAGCCCGACTCATCCGCCAGGAGACCGGCAACGTCTATGATTTTCTCGCGCGTCAAACCTGCTTTCGCCACTGCAGCTTC
This sequence comes from Martelella mediterranea, assembly GCF_021021415.1. Taxonomy (GTDB): domain Bacteria; phylum Pseudomonadota; class Alphaproteobacteria; order Rhizobiales; family Rhizobiaceae; genus Martelella; species Martelella mediterranea_C. Next base: position 117,163 of record NZ_JAINWJ010000019.1, read on the forward strand.
GATCTCCTAATTTTATAAGCAATTATCCTAATAACATTAGGATTTGTCGAGGCAAGTAAATTTTTTGGATCGACAGAAGAAAATGTCCAAACAGATCAGTTAAAGCTTCAGTCAACGGTAAGCGGCTCGAAAAGGACGGCCTTCGATGTCGCGGTCGATGCCGAATTGACGGTCGACGACACGGGCATTCTGCGCGAGGCGGTGCTTTGCGGCATGGGGCTCGCCTGCCTGCCCGACAGGCTCGTCGCGCCGCTGGTGGAGGCGGGCCGCCTCGTGCGGGTGCTCGATGAATTCTGTCCCGCTCAATCTGGCTTTTTCTGTACTACTCCCTGAACGGACACCCTTCCGCAGCGCTGAAGGCCTTTTATCGGCTTTGTCAGGGCCGCCGGCGTGCACCAATGACACGGGCCGTGGCCGAACCTGGTGCTAGCTTTCGTAACAACGGATGACCGTCGCTATCCGTTTCCGACATAGCGCGCGAGCTCTTCGGCCGATCCGTCCGGAAAGGCCTCCCGCAGATGGTCGAGGAAGGCGGAGACGCGGGCGCTCAGAAGCCGGCGGCTGGGATAGAGCGCCCAGAGCGCGATTTCCGATCCTTCCACGTCACCCCAATGGGCAAGCCGTCCGGCGGCAAGATCGTGGCTGACAAGGGAAATCGGCAGGCGTGCGACCCCGGTCCCCATCCGCACGGCGTCGCGGACCATGGGGAGCGAGGACAGGCTCAGGACGGGCCGGACGGCGATCGCGGATGGTCCCCCCGCCGTCGCCACGTGCCAGGTTTCGCTTTCTTCGGCCCGGCCGCGCACCACGGCCGGAGCGGGAGCACCCTCGGTTGACGGCTTCACCTGCGGACTTGCGACGACCACAAGCCGGTCGCGGAGGAAAGCTCGGCCGACAAGGCTCTCGTCCGGATCGGGATTGACCCGGATCACAAGGTCGTAGGCTTCCTCCACCATGTCGACCGGCCGGTCTTCGGTCGTGACTTCGAGCTGCACCTCAGGGTGTTTCAGCGCAAAGTCCGCGGCAAGCTTTCCCATGGCGGTTTGCGAGAACAAAAGCGGCGCGCTGATCTTGAGGCGCCCGCGCGGCGTCTGGCCGCGCGATGCGATGGCCGAGGCGGTTTCTTCGAGATCGGTGAGGAGGGCGGAGGTTCGTTCGAACAGCGCGCGCCCCTCTTCGGTGAGTTTCAGGGCGCGGCCGCCGCGCTCGAACAGGCGCAGATCCAGGCTCGCCTCCAGTTCCGAGACCCGGCGCGACAGCGTCGCCTTCGGGCGGCCGCTCGCCCGCGCGGCCCGGCCAAACCCTTCATGCCGGGCGACAAGATTGAAATCGGCAAGGGCGAGAAGATCCATCTGTTCCACCTGTGAGACAGTGCGTCCAAAATTGACGTCTATCAGAATGAATTCGGATCACCGATCTTGCAAGTGTCTTCAACACCAGACCGGAGTTTCTCTCATGACCATTCTTGTAACCGGTGCGACCGGCAATGTCGGGCACAATGTCGTCGATCAACTCGTAAAACGGGGCGCGGATGTGCGCGCCCTGGTGCGCGATCCCGCCAAGGCAGACTTTCCGGCGGGCGTCGCCGTCGTCAAGGGCGACCTGCTCGACGTCGGCTCACTGCGCGAGGCCTTTTCCGGCGTCACCTCGCTGTTCCTGCTCAATGCCGTGGTGCCGGACGAATTCACCCAGGCGCTGATCGCTCTCAACATCGCCCGCGAAGCCGGGATCGAGCGCATCGTCTATCTCTCGGTGATCCACAGCGACCTCTATGTGAACGTGCCGCATTTTGCAGGCAAGTTCGGTGTCGAGCGGATGATCGAGGCAATGGAAATGCACGCGACCATCCTGCGCCCGGCCTATTTCATCGACAATGAAGTGATGATCAAGGACGTAGTGACCGGTTACGGCATCTACCCGATGCCGATCGGCACCAAGGGGCTCGCGATGGTCGATGCCCGCGACATCGGCGAAGTCGCCGCGATCGAGCTCCTCCGCCGCGAAAACGCGCCCGACCCGCTGCCTCTCAACCGCATCAACCTGGTCGGCCCGGAAACGCTGACCGGTCCCGTCGTCGCTCGGATCTGGAGCGATGTGCTCGGCCGCGAAATCGCCTATCCGGGCGAGGATTTCGCCGGTTTCGAGCAGAACATGCAGCAGGCCATGCCGAGCTGGATGGCCCTCGACATGCGCGTCATGGCCGAGCGCTTCGTCTCCGACGGCATGGTGCCGGAAGAGGGCGACGTCGAGCGGCTGACGACCATGCTCGGCCGCCCGCTCCGCACCTATCGCGATTTCGCCGCGCAAATCGCCGGCTGATCCCTCACACCCAGGCACCTGCCATATCATGTCGTTCGGCATGGAACACTGGCATCCCAATCCCGGGTTTTATTTCCGTTTAGGCGGCGGGCCGGTCTTTGACATGGGGCCCTATTATGTGAGCGCCTTGGTAAATCTGCTCGGTCCCGTCGCAAGCGTCACCGCGGTTGGCAATCGCGGGCGGAGCGAGCGCCTGGTCGGCAGCGGACCGCGTCAGGGGGAGGTGATCCCGGTCGAGGTGCTGACCAATGTGCATGCGCTGCTGAAATTCCGCTCCGGGGCGGTGATCACGCTCGGCGCTTCCTGGGATATCGAGGCTCATGGCCACCGCAATATCGAGATCTATGGCAGCAAGGGTTCGCTCTACGTGCCCGATCCCAATTTCTTCGGCGGCGCGGTGACCCTTGCCCGGCGCAGCGGCGAGGAACAGGTCGCGGCGTGGGATCATCCCCTCGGCCGGCTGAACTGGGATCGGCCGCGCGGACCGCGCGCGGCAAACTATCGCGGCGCGGGCCTTGCCGACATGGCTGCGGCTATCCGGGAAAAGCGCCGGCCGCGCTGCTCCATCGATTTTGCCGTTCATGTGATCGAGGTTCTGTCAGCCATCCTGCAGGCGGCCGAGAACGGCAACAGCGTTGCGATTGCATCCGAATGCCCGCGGCCGGAGGCGCTCGATCCGATTTCCGCCGGCAGTCTGATGGCCGCAGCGGACGATATGGTCGAGGGTTGAGACGGCCATGAAGATCGTCATCTCCGAATTCATCCACGAGCCGTCGCTTGAGCGTTTCGGGCGCGGTTTCGACATCGTCTATGATCCCGCGCTAGTCGATGATCACGCCAGGCTTTGCCGACAACTCGGCGATGCCGATGCGCTGATCGTGCGTAACCGGACCAGGGTCGACGCGACGCTGCTTTCGTCGGGGCCTGGCCTGCGCGCCATCGGCCGGCTCGGCGTCGGCCTCGACAATATCGACCTGGAGGCCTGTGCTACGCGCAGGATCAGCGTGTTTCCGGCCACCGGCGCCAACACGCTGTCGGTGGCGGAATATGTGATCGGGACGGCCATGGTCCTGCTGCGCGGGGCGTATGGCGCGGGCGAGGCGATGATCGCCGGACGCTGGCCCCGGCATGCGCTGATGGGCCGGGAACTGTCCGGCCGGACGCTCGGGCTTGTGGGCTTCGGCGAAATCGCGCGCATGACGGCGCAAAAGGCTGAAGCGCTGGGGATGGAGATTGCCGCGTTCGACCCTTTCCTCGATGCGGACGACCCGGTCTGGCGCACCGTGCGCCGCCACGACACGCTGCCCGCTCTGCTCGGCGCCAGCGACGTGGTTTCGCTGCACGTGCCGCTGACGGAGGCCACGAAAAATCTGATCGGAGCCGAGATGGTCGGGCATATGGCGAGCGATGCCGTGCTGATCAACACGTCGCGGGGCGGGATCGTGGATGAGGCGGCGGTCGCGGCCGCCCTGGTCGACGGCCGGCTGGTGGGCGCGGCGCTCGATCTCTTCGCCGAGGAGCCGCTGACAAGCGCCGCGACGGCCCGCTTTGCCGGCATCCCGAATCTGATCCTCACCCCGCACATCGCCGGCGTGACCACAGACGCCAATATCCGCGTCTCCAACCTGACAGTTGATAACGTCAGGCGCGCGGTTGCCGCCGACGCGTGAAGACCCATTGATCAGAACCCTTTGGGCCCACTTTCGTCCCCCGATGGACATGATGTCCATGGTCGAAGCAAGGAGGTATAAAGCCTCGGTGCTGACCCGCGTGTTTTGCCGTCCGCTCAGGCGAAAGTCTTTTCCCTGAGCTGGAGATCGAGCTTGCCGACGAAGTCTTCCATGCTGATTTGCCTGAGATCCACATTCTTGGCACCGCCGCCGGCGACGACGGTGATATCTTCGATGCCGAGCACATTCAGGATCATCCTCAGAGCCGGATTCAAAAGTTCATGACGGGAAACAATAT
>NZ_JAINWJ010000002.1 GCF_021021415.1 Martelella mediterranea
AATGTCAAATTGTGAGGACGCTCGCAGGGATAGGCTCCCCCCTCACTGTCGCTTTCGCGACATCTCTCCCCTCCGGGGCGAGAAGATTGGGGGGCTTTGCGGAGAGGTCTCACAGGCGCCTCTGTCCAAGACGGGGGTCACCCGCCGATCAGCGCCAGCCATTCATCCTCGTCCATGGTCTCAACGCCGAGTTCCTCCGCCTTTTTCAGCTTGGAGCCGGCGCCCGGACCGGCGATCACGATATCGGTCTTCTTCGACACCAAGCCGGACACCTTGGCGCCCAGGCTTTCGGCCTTGGCCTTGGCCTCGTCGCGCGTCATTTTCTCGAGCGTGCCGGTGAAGACCACGGTCTTGCCGGCGACCGGGCTTGAGGTGTCGATGCGCTGCTGGTCGTCCTCCGGGGTCACCTCCTTGAGCAGGCGCGCGATGACATCGGTATTGTTCTCCTCGGCGAAGAACTCGGCCAGCGCGCGGGCGACGACAGCGCCGATGCCGTCGATATTGTTGAGATCGTCCCATGCCTCGCCCTCGCCGCCTGCCGCCTCGCGCATGGCCTTTTCAAAGGCCTCATAGGAGCCGTAGGAGCGCGCCAGAAGTTTAGCCGTGGTCTCGCCGACATGGCGGATGCCGAGGGCAAAGATGAAGCGGTTGAGGGCGATGGTCCGTCGTTCGTTGATCGACTCGTAGAGATTGGCGACCGAAGTCTTGCCCCAGCCGTTGAAATTCTCGAGCCTGGTGAGCGCCGCCCCCTGCCGCCGCTCCAGCGTGAAGATGTCCGGCGCGGTGCGGATCGCCAGCGCCTCGTCCTCATGTTCGAAGAAGAAATCGACCTGCTTGGAGCCGAGCCCCTCGATATCGAAGGCATTGCGCGAGACGAAATGCTTCAGGTGCTCGACCGCCTGCGCCCGGCAGGAAAATCCGGCCGTGCAACGCCGCACCGCATCGAGCTTGCCGGTCTTCTCGTTGATGTCGCGCACCGCATGGGCACCGCAGACCGGGCAGTGATCGGGGAATTGATAGGGTTCGGCATCGTCAGGCCGCTTGTCCGGCACGATGTCGACGATCTGGGGAATGACGTCGCCGGCGCGCTGAACGATGACATAGTCGCCGATGCGGATATCGCGGCCCTCGCGGATCGGCTCGCCGCCGGAGCCCTTGCCGGCGATATAGTCCTCGTTGTGCAGCGTCGCATTGGTCACCACCACGCCGCCGACCGTGATCGGCTCCAGCCGCGCGACCGGCGTCAACGCTCCGGTGCGGCCGACCTGGATATCGATGTTGAGAAGCCGGGTGATCGCCTGTTCGGCCGGGAACTTGTGCGCCGTCGCCCAGCGCGGCGAGCGCGAGCGGAAGCCGAGCCGTGCCTGCAGGTCCAGCCGGTCGACCTTGTAGACGACGCCGTCGATGTCATAGTCGAGATCGCCGCGCTCTACGCCGATCTCGCGGTAGTGATCGATAAGGTCATCGACGGAGGAAAGTCGCCGCATCAGCGGATTGATTGGAAAGCCCCATTTCCCGAAGGTCTCGACCATACCCATCTGGGTATCGGCCGGCATCTCCGACATCTCGCCCCAGGCATAGGCGAAGAATCGCAACTTGCGCTTCGCCGTCACCTGCGGGTCGAGCTGGCGCAGCGAGCCGGAGGCGGTGTTGCGCGGGTTCACATAGGTGGGCTTGCCCTCATCCGCGAGCGCTGCGTTGAGCGCGGCAAAATCGCTCTTGGCCATGTAGATCTCGCCGCGCACCTCGACCACCGCTGGCGCGCCCTTCGGCAACCGGTTCGGGATCTCGCTAATGGTGCGGACATTGGCGGTGACGTTTTCCCCGGTCGCGCCATCGCCGCGGGTGGCGCCGGAGACCAGCACGCCGTCCTCATAGCGCAGCGACATCGACAGGCCGTCGATCTTCGGCTCCGCGGTGAAAGCGATGGAGTTATCCGGCAGATGCCCGAGGAAACGATAGACCGAGGCGATGAAATCCTGCACGTCCTCATCGGAAAACACATTGCCGAGGGAGAGCATCGGCACGCTATGCGTCACCGGGGCGAACACCTCGGACGGGGTCGAGCCGACCCGGCGCGACGGGCTGTCTTCGCGGATAAGGTCGGGAAACTGCGCCTCTAGCGCATCATTGCGCTGCTTCAGCGCGTCATATTCGGCGTCGGTGATCTCCGGCGCGTCCTTGCCATGATAGGCGACATCATGTCGGGCGATCTCCTCGGCAAGGCTCGCCAGCTCGGCCTCCGCCTCATCGCGGGACAGTTCCTCGACCGGTTTCTTCGCCATGTCACACTCCTTCGCGGCTCCCCCGCTGAATTAGAGCGGATTGGCGCGAAATGGAAGCCGATTTGACTGCGATGGCGATGGCGACCCCAATCTCCCCCCTCAAGGGGGGAGATTGGGGGCTGATAGGTTTGAGAATCAAACGAAGGCCGTTCCCGGCCGCGCGTTCATTCACCCCGAAACCCGCGCCGTCCCGGTCGTCTCACCCTCGCCACTCAACACCCCCGTATCAAGCAACGCCGTCAGCGGCAGATGGTCGGAGGCGACCCGGGCGAGGAGCGAATCATGCGCCGCCAGATCGGCGACCAGATCGTCGCGATTGGCGATGATGCGGTCGAGCGCCAGCACCGGCCAGCGGGCGGGGAAGCTTGCTCTCGGCGGGGGCAGCGCGCCGAAACTGTCCTCGAAGCGGCGCAGCGCCGAGCCATTGCCCAGCCGCCACTCGTTCATGTCGCCCATGATCAGCGTCGCGGCCTCGTCGCGATTGCCGAGCAAGCCGATAATGTGATCGGCCTGCTGGCGGCGCGAGGCGCGGAACAGGCCGAGATGAACGGCAACCACGCGCAGATGGATGCCGCTCTTGAGTTCGATATCGGTCAAAAGCGCGCCGCGCGGCTCCAGCCCCGGCAGTTTCTCGCGGTGGATATCGCGCACCGCGCCGTCGCGGAACAGGAGAACATTGCCATGCCAGCCATGCGCCCTGACGCTGGGCTCGGCCGGCACCGCGATCAGGCCGGTCTCGGTCTCGATGCGCTTGAGATCCAGAAGCCCGGTGCGCTCTCCAAAGCGCGTGTCGGCTTCCTGAAGGGCAATCAGGTCGGCGCCGATCTCGCGGATCACCTCAAAGGTGCGGTCGGGATCGAAACGGCCGTCGGTGCCGACGCATTTATGCACGTTATAGGTCGCGACCCTGAGCCCCTCGCCTGCCATCGGCACGGCCGAATCCGGACGCTTTCCGTTCTCACGGAAGGAGCGCAACACGGCATTGGCAAGGGGAGATTTGATCGGGATCATGTTTCACACGCAATTCAATAAACATGAATATGGGGTGTTTTCAGAGATACGGCAATCCCAGCCACAAAATCCGGTCGCGGAGCCGGTAGGGAAACGGCCTCTCCTGCAGCTTGGCGATCGTCACCTCGGTGGAATTGGCCCGCGCGGCGGCGATGCGCGCATGAAGCTCCGTTGCAAAACCCGTATCGAAGACTTCGAGATCGGTTTCGAAGTTCAGCCGCAGCGAGCGCGAATCGAGATTGGAGGAGCCGAGATAGGACCAGCGGCCGTCGATCGTCATCAGCTTGGAATGGTTGAACGGCCCGTTATCGCGCCAGATCCGGCAGCCGCCCTCCAGTATTTCCTCGAACTGCGCCGTCATGGCCTTGTCGACAAGGCCGAGATTGTTCTTGCCCGGCACGATGATATCGACGGCGACGCCGCGCTTTGCGGCGGTCGCCAACGCGGACAGGAGGTCGCGATCGGGCAGGAAATAGGGCGACATGATCATCACGCTTTCCTCCGCCACCGAAAGCGCGCCGATGATCATGCTGTTATTGTTGCCGAGATTGCGGTCCGGTCCGGACGGCACGACGCGGGCGATGACGCCCTCATGGGTCTCAGGCGCGGAGACCTTCCAGGCCGCCCCGTCGAGCTTTTCGCGGGTTTCGAAATACCAGTCGGCCGCCGCCACGGTGAAGTAATCGCCTGCGGCCGCGCCCCGCAGCATGAAATGGGTATCGTGGGCGGCATTCGGCCCGGTAAAGGCCGCGCGGATGTTCATGCCGCCGGCGAAGACGGTTTCGCCGTCGATCACCATGATCTTGCGATGGGTGCGCAGATTGGCATAGGGCAGCCGCATCTTCAAAAGCACCGCGCCGTTGAAGGTCGCGACCCTGATGCCGCGTTCGCGCAGCAGCGAGGTGATGCGCGGGCGGGAATAACGCGCGCCGATCGAATCGACCAGGATCCGCACCTCGACGCCGCGCTTAACCGCCGCATCGAGGCTGTCGACGAACCGGCGGCCGATCTGGTCGGAATCGAAGATATAGGTTTCCATCAGGATTGAGCGCTCGGCCTTGTCGATCGCCTCCAGCATGGCGGCATAGGCTGCGTCACCGGTTTCCAGCAGGTGGATGACATTGCCGTCGGTCGCCGGCATGCCCGTGACGCGGTTGCCGAGGTTCCACATCGCCCCCATGCGCGGACCGAAGGCGGAAACGATCGCCTCGCGTCCGACATGATGTTCCCTCTCCTCGTTGGCAACGGCATCGGGAATGCTGCCGCGCCGGTCGAGGATCGAGGCCCGGCGCATCCGGTTGATGCCGGCAACCGCATAGATCGCCGCGCCTAAAAGCGGCGACAGCATGATCACGCCGACCCAGCCGATCGCCGCGCGGACCTCGTCCTTGGTCATCGCGGCATGGATCGCCGCCGTCGCGCCGAGGAGGAACGAAATCGCCGCCAGAATATGCGGCCAGTAATGTTCCAGAAAAGTCTCCATCGGCGGCTGTCCCCTTGATTCCTGCGCCATCGGAAAATGAAGGCGGCTATTCTGTCCGTCAACGCCCCTCCCTCCGATCGCCCTCTCAAAGGGAGATCGGCGGAAGCAATTCCGGGTTCATCCTCAGCTTATATCAGCAAATGCCGATCAACCATCACCGGCCAGCAGTTTCGCCGCCGCAGCCCGCGCCTCGGCCGTAACCTTCGCGCCGGCCAGCATGCGGGCGATTTCCTCCTGGCGGGCTTCCGGACCGATCACCTCCACATGGGTGCTGACGGTATCCTTGCCGCGGTCGCCCTTGGATATCAGGAAATGCCCCGCGGCCCGGGCCGCGACCTGCGGCGCGTGGGTGACGGACAGCACCTGTACGTTCTCGGCGAGCCGTTTCAGCCGCTGGCCGATCGCATCGGCGACCGCGCCGCCGACCCCGGTATCGATCTCGTCGAAGACCAGCGTCGGAGCGGACCCCTTGTCGGCCAGCGCCACCTTCAGCGCCAGCAGGAAACGCGAGAGTTCGCCGCCGGAGGCGACCTTCATGATCGGCCCTGCCCGCGTGCCCGGATTGGTCTGCACCTCGAAGGAGACGGTATCGATACCCTCCGCGCCCGCCGCCTCGTCATCGGCTGAAACGACGGCGGTAAAACGCGCCCGCTCCAGCTTCAGCGCCGGCAGTTCCGCCATCACCGCGTCGCTCAACTGTTCGCCGGCCACCTGACGGCGCTCCGACAGCGCCCGGGCGGCGGCGAAATAGGCCGATTCAGCGACCGTCACAGCCTCGGTCAACGCCGCAAGCTTCGCCTCGCCGGCATCGAGTTCGTCGAGATCGGCGACCATGCGTTCGGCCAGCGCCGGCAGTTCGGTGACCGGTACGTTGTATTTCCGCGCTGCGCCCCTGAGCGCAAAAAGCCGCTCCTCGGTAAGCTCCAGTTCCTTCGGGTCGAAGGCCGCGCGATTAAGCGCTGCTTCCACCTCCATCTGCGCGCTGGAGAGCTTTTCGAGCGCGGCATCCAGCAGCTCCACCGTCTCTTCCAGAAGCCCCGGCGCCTCGTGCGATTTGCGCTCCAGCCGGCGCACCAGCGAGGCGATCATCGGAACCGGCGAGGCATTGCCGTTCAGAAATTCGAGCGCCTCGGCGATATCGCCCGCAATCCGCTCGGATTTCATCATGGTCGCGCGCTTTTCGGCCAGTTCATCTTCCTCGCCGTCAACCGGGGAAAGCTCCTGAAGCTCGTCCACAGAGGCGCGCAAATAGTCCGCCTCGCGCATCGCCGCCTCGATATGGGCGCGGTGCTGCTTCAGCTTGCGTTCGGCATCCTTCCAGCCGCGATAGAGGCCGGCCACAAGCTCGGCCTCGGCGGTCAGCCCGCCAAAGGCATCAAGCAACCGGCGGTGGCCGTCAGTATCGATCAGCGCGCGCTCATCATGTTGTCCGTGGATTTCGACGAGCAACCGCCCGGCCTGGCGCATCATCTGCACGCTCACCGACTGGTCGTTGATGAAGGCGCGGGTGCGGCCATCGGCGGATTGCATCCGCCGGAAGATCAGGTCGCCATCATCGTCGAGACCGTTTTCGCGCAGATGCAGCCGCGCCGGATGATCCATCGGCACGTCGAACACGGCGATCACCTGTCCCGAATCCTGCCCGTGACGCACCAATGCGCCATCGCCCCGCGCGCCGAGCGCGAGCGAAAGACTGTCGAGCAGAATGGATTTTCCCGCGCCGGTCTCGCCGGTCAACACCGAAAGACCCGCGCCGAGGTCAAGCTCCAGCCGCTCGATCAAAACGATGTCCCGAATGGAAAGCTGGACGAGCATGTTTTTCGCGACCTGGCGGATGCGCCGTTTTAGCTCGGCGTGGCGTCCGAAACAGCGGAGCCCCGGCCGGCCGATTTCGGTTCAAGCCCCTTGGAATTCAAGAGCTTATACGCACGCGCATACCACGGGCTGTCGGGATAGTTATGCCCAAGCACCCAGGCCGCGTTCTGCGCCTCGGAGACCACGCCCATGGCGTAATAGGCCTCAACAAGGCGTTCCAGCGCTTCCTCGATCTGGTTGGTGTCCGAATACTCGTCGACCACCTGGTTGAAGCGGGAGATCGCGGCGACATAGTCCTTGCGCTCGAGATAGTAGCGACCGACCTGCATGTCCTTGCCGGCGAGCTGGTCGCGGGCATAGCGGATCTTGGCGCGCGCGTCGCCCGCGTAATCGGAATCCGGATAGTTGTCGATCACCTTCTGCATCGCGACGATCGTCTGCTCGGCCGCCGTCTGGTCCTGGGTGACGTCGACGATTTCCTTCGAATAGGCAAGGCCGATCAGATACTGCGCGTAGGCGGCATCCTGCGAGTTCGGATAAAGCTGGACATAACGCGTGCCGGATTTGACCGCCGCCTCATACTTGCGCGAACGGTATTCCAGGTAGGTCTGCATCAGGAGCGCCTGCCGCGCATAGTCGGAAAGCGGGTTCTGGTCCTGCACCGACTTGAACTTGCGCAGCGCCTCGCTCACCTTGCCGGCATTGATATTGGCAAGCGCCTCATCATAAAGCTGCTGGGGCGGATCGGCCTCATACTGCAGCGTGGTGATGTCGACGTCCTTGTCCCGGGAGCAGCCGCCAAGAACGATACCTGCTCCGATAATTATGGCCGCCGGCAGCGCCGCTGCGCGAAACGCTCCCAGTCTTTTCCGGTTCAAAGTATCAGACATTGCTTGTGCCCCAGTTGCGCGTCATGCGGACGCATTTCTGTTTCAACCGACGTTTTACGCATATCCCGGTGCCAAGAGCAATCGCAGGCGCGCGAAAAACGCACAAATTAATGGCGCTTCAATAACGCATTCTTAAGCGGCCTGAAAGGCAGGAAGCGGCCCAAGCGGATAGAGCCAGCAAATGAAAAGGCGGACCGCCGCAAATGCGCCGATCCGCCTGACTATTTTAGCTTTATCCGATAGAACTCAGGACGCAGGCCCCGCCGCAACCACGCCTTCCTGACGCAGGCGGAAGGGCAGCGCGCCCCGCGGCGAAACGATCACGGCTGCGCCGGGCGTTTCGAACAGCTTGCGCACGGCGGCCGCATTCAGCGCATGCCCGCCGCGATAGGAGCGGAATGCACCGGCGAAACGCATGCCCATCATCGCCAGGTCGCCGACGGCGTCGAGCGTCTTGTGACGGACGAATTCGTTTTCGTAGCGCAGGCCCTCGGCATTGATGACCCGGTCGTCATCGGCGATCACCACGGAGTTTTCGAGCGAGGAGCCAAGCGCGAAGCCCCGCGCCCACATCGGCTCGACGTCACGCATGAAGCCGAAGGTGCGCGCGCCGGAAAGTTCCTTGCGGAAGGTATCGGCGTTCATGTCGCCCGCCCATTTCTGGCGACCGATAACCGGCGTCTCGAAGTCGATCTCGACGTCGAAACGGGTGCCGTCATAGGGCGAGAACTCGGCCCAGCCGGCGCCGTTTTCAACGCGCACCGTCTTGGCGACCTTGATATAGCTGCGCTGCTTGGAAAGCTTGACGATGCCCGCCTCATCCAGCGCATCGACGAAAACCCGCGAGCTGCCGTCCATGATCGGCATCTCTGCGCCGTCCACGGAGATGACGAGGTTGTCGATCCCGAGTGCGTAAATCGCGGCCATCAGATGCTCGATCGTGGCGATCCATTCGCCCGGATGCGTGCCGAGCACGGTGCAGAGGGCGGTCGGGCCGACATTGTCCGCCACCGCCTTGAAGCTGCTGATGCGCTTGCCGTTCTCATAGCGTTCGAACAGGATGCCCTGATCGGCCTCGCCCGGCTGCAAAACGATCGTCGCAGGCTTGCCCGAATGCACGCCGATCCCCGAAATCCTGACGGAGTTCGAGATGGTCGTCTGCAATCCGAAAATACCTGTCGACATGATCATGTCCCTACTCAACTGAATTGCGACCCTGCCTTATCAGCGCCAAATACCGTGTTCAGGTTGCGGGGCGACCTCTAGATGACGGCGTGGGCATGGCGTGCGGCGAGTCGATGCCTTGCATGTAGTTACGCATACGTCCGCACGATTCCAAATCACTGTTTCTTTCGTAATGTTACGAAACACGTAAAAACCCGGCCGCGCGGGCGACCGGGTTCGTTGTGCGAGAAGGTTTTCAAAAAGACGGTTACCGGTCCCCTAACGAATGGGGACCGATCGCGTTTCAGTTCGCCTGACGACGCAGGAAGGCGGGGATATCGAACTGATCGTCATCCTGACGGGCCGGCTGTGCTTCCTGACGGCGCGGCGCGTAGGGGTTCTGCTGCGGCTGAGCCTGCTGCGTGGGTTCGCGGCGAGCCACCGGCTCCTCGTGATGACCCTCGAAGCTTTCGTCGCCGCGGCCAAGCGTGTTGGACAGGCGCTTGAACAGGCCCTTCGGTCCGCGCTCTTCATGCTCCTGGCGACGGCTTGCGCTCATCTCGCCCTGCACCACCGGCGGAAAGTCGGAGACTTCCGGCATGCGGCGCGGCTCGGCCATCTGCGGGCGCGGCTGCTGGGGAGCGGCCTGCGGCGCGGCCTGACGCGGAGCCTGAGCGGAGAAGATCTGGCTCTTCGGCTGCATCTGCGGGGCTTCGGCGCGCGGCTGCGGCTTTGCCTGCTGCGGCTGATGGCTCATCGCCATCTGCAGCTCCCGTTCCATTTCAGCTTCGGCGGAACGGATCGTTTCGGCGATCGGGTCCTGGCGCGGCTGGGGGGCTGCGGGCTGAGCCGGCTGGCTCGGCTGGGTGTTGCTGGAGCGGATTTCCGGCGCGCGGGTCTCGCGGCGCGGTTCCGTCACATCCTCGTCGCCGTGGTTGATCGAACGGTCGATACCGGTCGCGACGACGGAGACGCGGATGATGCCTTCCAGTTCCTCGTCGAAGGTGGCGCCCAGAATGATGTTGGCGTCCGGATCGACTTCTTCACGAATACGCGTTGCGGCTTCATCCACTTCAAACAGCGTGAGGTCGCGGCCACCGGTGATCGAGATCAGCAGGCCCTGGGCACCGCGCATCGAGGTTTCGTCAAGCAGCGGATTGGCGATCGCGGCTTCTGCGGCCTGCATTGCGCGGCCTTCGCCGGATGCCTCGCCCGTGCCCATCATGGCGCGGCCCATCTCGCGCATCACCGAACGGACGTCGGCGAAGTCGAGGTTGATCAGGCCTTCCTTGACCATCAGGTCGGTGATGCAGGCAACACCCGAATAGAGCACCTGGTCGGCCATCGCGAAGGCGTCGGCGAAGGTGGTCTTGTCATTGGCGATCCGGAACAGGTTCTGGTTCGGAATGACGATCAGCGTGTCGACCGACTTCTGCAGTTCCTCTATTCCGGCATCGGCAAGACGCATGCGGCGCTGGCCTTCGAACTGGAACGGCTTGGTGACGACGCCGACGGTCAGGATGCCCTTGTTACGCGCGGCTTGGGCCACGATCGGAGCAGCGCCCGTGCCGGTTCCGCCGCCCATGCCGGCGGTGACGAAGCACATATGGGTGTTGTTGAGGTGATCGATGATCTCATCGATGCACTCCTCGGCGGCCGCGCGGCCGACTTCCGGCTGCGAGCCGGCGCCGAGACCTTCGGTAACGCCGACGCCGAGCTGGATGACGCGTTCTGCCTTGGTCATGGTCAGCGCCTGGGCATCGGTATTGGCAACGACGAAGTCGACGCCCTGGAGGCCCGCGGTGATCATGTTGTTGACGGCGTTGCCGCCGCCGCCGCCGACACCGAAAACGGTGATGCGCGGCTTCAGTTCAGTAATATCTGGCTTCTGCAGCGTGATAGTCATGAGTTTCGTTCCTTCTCGCTATGGCCGTACCGCCTAGCCGGCCAATCTCTGGTGTTCGTTAAAAACTTTCCCTGAACCACTGGCCGACGCGTGCTAGGCGTCCGCCGCCCGACGACAGAAAGCCCCGCTGCTCGCTGCCATAGGTTTCGCTTTCCGCAAGCTGCGGATAGATCAGAAGGCCGGCGGCCGTCGAAAACGACGGCCCCTTGGCCGGAAGCGGCAGACCGGAAACGCCCATCGGACGACCGATGCGGACATTCCTGCTCAGGATCCGCCGCGACAATTCGCTAAGCCCGATCAGCTGGCTTGCGCCGCCGGTCAGCACCACCCGCTTTCCGACAACCGCCGAAAAGCCCGAAAGCTGGATCCGGTCGCGGATCAGTTCCAGCGTTTCCTCGATCCGCGCCCTGACGATCTTCGAAAGCAGCGCCTTGGAGACCTGGCGGGGCTGATCGTGATCGTCCTCGCCGATGGAGGGCACCGCGATCATCTCGCGCTCGTCGGCGCTGGAGGTAATCGTCGAGCCGTGCACGCATTTCAGCCGCTCGGCGTCTTCCATCCGGGTCGAAAGCCCGCGGGCGAGATCGGTCGTCACATGAAGTCCGCCGAGGCTGATCGCATCGGTATGAACAAGCCGGCCTTCGGAGAAGACCGAGATCGACGTCGTGCCGGCGCCCATGTCGATCGCGGCGCAGCCGAGTTCGACTTCATCGTCCACCAGAGCGGCAAGACCGCTGGCGTAGGGGGTCGCCACCATGCGCTCCACGGAGAGATGCGCGCGGTTGACGCAGAGTTCGAGATTGCGCAGCGCCAGCCGTTCCGCCGTCACCACATGCAGGTCGACGCCGAGCGTCTCGCCATACATGCCGAGCGGATCGCGGATGCCGCGCTCGCCGTCGAGCGTGAAGCCGGCGGGCAGCGAATGCAGCACCTGCCGTTCCTCGTTGCTCGAGCGGCGGGAGACGGCGGACAGGACGCGTCGGAGATCGGAGGAGTCCACGTCCTGCCCGCCAAGATCGATCGCCGCCGTGTAGGTGTCGCTATGCAGACGACCGGCCGAAACATTGACGATCAGGCTGTCGATGGTGATGCCGGCCATGCTTTCGGCCGCGTCCACCGCCAGCCGGACCACATGTTCCGCCGCATCCAGATTGACGATCACGCCGCTCTTGATGCCCTCCGAGCGCTGATGGCCGATGCCGATGATCTCGATATTGTGGGTGCGGCCCGGCAGGATCTGGCTTTCCTCACGCGGGGTCAGCCGCGCGATCATGCAGACGACCTTCGACGAGCCGACGTCGAGCACGCTGACGATATGCGTCTTCTTGGCGGAAAGAGGCTTGGCGCGGCTGAAGCCGGACGAGCGGAACAGGGTCACAGACGCCTCCCCTTGTTCTTGAATGTCTTGTGCAGCGCTTCGGTGGCTTCGGCGCGGCGCTCCATGGCGTCGGGCGTAAGCTGGATCGCGACACGGTCATCGAGACGAAGGTCGACAGCGGCGATTTCGCGCTCGAGGATGGAACGTTCATCTTCCAGCTTGCGCAGGCGAACAAGCGCCGCATCGCTGTCCTTTTCCGGCAGCTTCACGATCATGCCATTATCGAGATAGAGGTCCCAGCGGCGCTCGTCGACGCGCTTGAAGGCGCGCACGCGCTCGGAAAGCTCCGGCCATTCCTGCATCAGGTCCTCGACATCCTTCGCCGCGACATTTCCGCCCTGGCCAAGCACCAGCGGCAGGCGGCGGAATTTCGGCGCGCTCAGCGGACCGATGATATTGCCGTCACGCTCCACCATCAGCAGACGGCCATCTTCCTGCTGCCACAGCGCATAGGGCACGCGCTCCTTCAGCGAGATTTTCAGGGTCGAGGGATAGACCTTGCGGATATCGGCATCGGCGACCCAGGGAAGGTTCAGAAGCTGGCCGCGCGCCATCTGGATATCGACGCCCTGCAGCGAATAGGCACCCTCGAGGCCGAGGCTCTGCAGGACCACGATTTCCGAGGTCTCGCTATTGCCGGAAATCTGGATATCCTCGACCGCGAAGCCGGAAAGTTGGAAGGCCGCGCGGCGCACGAGATCGCCCTTGCCGGCCACGACGACGGCGTTGGCGCCGACGGCGGCGAAAAACACAAGCGCGGCGGCGCTGCCGATATGCCTGGGAGCGCTGGTACGGCCGGTGAAGATACCCGTCGTGGCGCGCACCAGACGGCGGAGAGGACGCGGCAATACGCCCGCGCGGCTGCCCTGAGCCATGCGGTCGCCCCTGTCGATATCATCCCTTCCAGTCTTCAACGCAAACACGAAGCGTCCTCCACCATCCAACGGAGAAAAGCACCAAAACTCATACCGGCTTCCGCCGCCATTTCAGGAACCAGGGAGGTGGGGGTCATGCCGGGCTGGGTATTGATTTCCAGCCAGATCAGCCCGTCCTCGCCACTGTCCTCATCGAACCGGAAATCCGAACGGCTGACGCCGCGGCATCCCATGATCTGATGCGCCTGAACGGCCAATGATTGAATCTTTTGGTAAATATTCGGTTTAACTTCCGCCGGCAGAATGTGTTTTGAGCCGCCAGGTTTGTATTTTGCGTCGAAATCGTAGAATTTTTGACCGACCGGCACGATTTCAGTCACGCAAAGCGGCTTGCCGTCGACCACGCCACAGGTGAATTCGCGCCCGCGCACGAAGCGCTCGACCATGACCGTCTCGCCATAGGGCCATTCGGATGATGTGATCGACTGCGGCGGCGCGCTCTGCCCCTTATCGACGATGACCACGCCGAAAGAGGACCCTTCATTGACGGGCTTGACCACATAGGGCGGCGCCATCGGATGCGTCTTGCCGATTTCGGAACGCTGCATCAGCCGGTCTTCCGCCACCGGAATGCCGCCGGCGGCAGCAACGCGCTTGGCCTGCACCTTGTTCATCGCAAGCGCCGAGGCCAGCACGCCGGAATGGGTGTAGGGGATTTCCAGATATTCGAGGATGCCCTGAATGGTGCCGTCCTCGCCGAACGGCCCATGCAGCGCGTTGAAGGCGACATCGGGCTTCAGCTCGGCAAGCACGCTCGCCACATTGCGGGTGACATCGACGCGGGTGACCCGGAAGCCCTCCGCCTCAAGCGCATCGGCGCAGGGGTTTCCCGAGGCAAGGCTCACCGGCCGCTCGGAGGAAAACCCGCCCATCAATACCGCTACGTGTAAGGCACCCATACCTGTCCCCATCTTTTCCAGCCAAAGCCGGAAAGCACACTCACAATGCCGCTTTTTTAAGGAAAGCGTGATGGGGCCATTAGTGAACGAGGATGGTTAATGAAGCGTTTACTTTGGTTAACCAAGGCAAAAAAATCGATGCGGTGAAACGGGTTAAGGGGCGATGACAGCGCTTGTCATGTGGTGCGGAAGCGTGGTTTTGCTGGTTTCTTAAGGACTTCAGGGCCCCTGTCATCATCCTGCGACGGAAACGTGCTCCACGCTCACAACACGGGTCATGCTCGGGCTTGACCCGAGCATCCAGGCCACACGGAGAACGCCGCCTGGATCCTCGTGTCAAGCACGAGGATTGTTTGTTTGAA
>NZ_JAINWJ010000020.1 GCF_021021415.1 Martelella mediterranea
CACCGTCGGCGCCGGCATCGTCGCCTCGATCATCAAGTAAGACTTGATCGAACGAAATTGAGAAGCCCCGCCGGAGCGATCCGGCGGGGCTTTTTTATTGGTGCGATTGAAATCCATGGAAAGCGAGCTTGACATCGGGAATGCTCAGCTTCAATGTAAAGTAAGCTTTACAGGGGGTGCGCTATGAAAAAATACCTGGGTCTGATGTTTGCAGGTCTCGCCGCATACATGCTGACGCTCTTCCTCGCCCAACGGCTTCTGGCCGGCGGTGTTGAGCCGGACTGGTTGCGCATCTCTCTCTCGATCGCGCCCATGCTGCCTGCGGCGGCGATATGCTGGATCGTGTTTCGTTCGATCGCCAGGCTCGATGAAATGCAGCGCAAATTGCAGCTGGAAGCACTGTCGCTCGCATTTGCCGGCACGGCGCTGATCACCTTCGGCTACGGGTTTCTGGAAGGCATTGGCATGCCGCGGCTTTCCATGTTCGTCGTCTGGCCGCTAATGGCGGTTTTGTGGGTGGCCGGTTTGGTGATCGGGCGGATTCGCTATCGATGAACAACCGTATCCAGGAGTTGCGGCGTGCCCGCGGCTGGTCGCAGGCGGATCTGGCCACGCGGCTTGAAGTCTCCCGTCAGACCGTCAACGCGCTTGAGCGCGGACGTTACGATCCGAGCCTGCCGCTCGCCTTCGCGATTGCGCGCCTGTTCGAACGCGCAATCGAGGACATATTCCTGCCGTAGGAATTCCCGGCCTCGGGGAAGCCAGAGCGTTACATCGGCTCCCCGACCTCGACAATGTGTCCGTCCGGATCATAGCAGCGAAACACCTTCTGGCCCCAGGCTTGGGTTTCGATGGGGTGGATTAGTTCCGTCTCTTGAGGCATCCGCGCAAACATCGCCTCAAGGTCGTCGGTTTCGAAATAGAGCACCAGATTGCCGCGACCGTACCGGCTTCGCGCGCCGGTGGGCGCGCCGAACATGGTGGTCTCCAGCGCGGGGCCGTTATGGAGCGCGAGGCCGTTTTCCAGTTGGACGAAATCGCCGTGGTCCTGCGCGATCGTCTGGCCGAGCAGGTCGCAATAAAAGGCGAGCGACCGTTTCATGTCGGAAACGAAGACGAGCGTATTGATGAAGACCGGTTTTGCCATGGCCTCAGCCGCCGCCCACGAGCAGCAGGGCGATCGGCAGCGTTATGATCGAGGCCACCGTCTGCACGGTGACGACGGCGGAATAGAGCCGGGCGTCGCCGCCGAGCTGGCGGGCGAGCACATAGCCGTTCATGGCGGTCGGAACGCTGGCGCCGAGCACCATGACGGTGAGCGTCATGCCGGTGATGCCGAAGGCCGTGGCAAGCGCGTAGGTGACCAGCGGAAACAGGATCAGCTTCAGCGCCGTCGGCAGCAGCACCATCGGCTTAGGCTTCAGCGCGTCGGCAATCACCAGCCCCGCGCCGACCAGAAGCAGGCCCATGCCGAGCGCCGCGCGGGCGAGCAGATCGAGGGCGGCATAGAGCGGGTCATAGATCGGTATGCCCAAGACATTGATGACGATCGAGACAAGTGCTGCGATAATCATCGGGTTGGTGACGACATTGCGCACCATCACCCTGATGTCGGTTTTTTCCTCCGAAAACGAGACCAGCACGAGAACGTTGATGATGTTGAGCGGCACGATCGTCGCCGTCATCATCAACGAGATCACCGCCATGCCCTCAAGACCCGCGAATTTGTCGGCGATCGCGAGCGCCACAAAGGCGTTCCAGCGCGTTGTCGTCTGGAATACCGAGGTGAAGGCCGGGCGGCCGAGGCCGGTGCGCCTCAGGATGGGCCAGAGCGCGATTGAAAGCGCGGTTATCGCGGCAACGGCCAGGAGCGCGACCCAGCCGATCCGGCCGGCTTCAAGCGAGGAGAAATCCGCGCGCGCCAGCGTGGTGACCAGAAGCGCGGGAAACAGCACATAATAGCCGAGCTGGTTGAGGCCGGACCAGAACGCCTCGCTGAACAGCGGAACGCGCTTCAACACCGCCCCGAAGGCGATGACGAGGAAGATCGGCAGGACGCTTTCGAAGATGATGAGCATGCGGATTCCCGGTTATCAATTGTGCCGCGGTTAACTTTGCCGCCGATCACTGCTTGCCAGATGGTTGCGGTTTCTGCCAGAGATAAGCGCGGAAGGGTAAAACAAATGCAGGAAGTCCGCGTGCGGCGTTATCAGGTGGCGATACTGGGCGTGTGTCTCGCATGCCTGCCGGTGGAACTCGCCGTCAGCGGCGCGATCCTGCTGGCGATCGCTTTCGTGGATTACATGTTCGACCCCAACCGCATGATGCGCGGCGATCTGGAGCCGATGCAGGAATAACCCGTCATTGCTGTCGGGCGATGGTCGCCATGCGGTCGAGCGCGCCCTGAAGAATGAACGAGGCGGCCGCCGAATCGATTCGTCCGGCGCGTTTCTGGCGCGAGACATCCATCTCCAGCAGCGCGCGTTCTGCGGCAACCGTCGACAGTCTCTCATCCCAGAAGCAGAACGGCAGAGCGGTCTTTTCTTCCATGCTGCGCACGAAGGCCCGGGTCGCCTGCACGCGCGGCCCGGCGCTGCCATCCATGTTCATCGGCAGGCCGATGACGAAACCGGCGATGCGCTCCTTCTCGGCAAAGGCTAGAAGCGTTTCGGCATCCCGGGTGAACTTGGTCCGCTTCAGCACCGGCCGCGGCGTGGCAAATCGGCGAGAGAGGTCGGAAACGGCAAGGCCGATGGTCTTGGTGCCGAGATCGAGCCCGGCAATGGCTGTGGCGGGACCAAGCGCTGCGGCCAGTTCTTCGATTGTATGGACTGTCATTATTTTCCTGGCGCCTTTTGCCGCGCTGTGATGGAAAATGGCGCGCGATCGCATTAGGTGTTGGAGGAACACTTAACGCCAGCAAGGAGGAAAAGCAAAATGAAGCTTACCTGGCTCGGGCATTCCGCGTTTCGTCTGGAAACCGCGAAGGCAACCATTCTCATCGACCCGTTCCTGACCGGCAACCCGTCGTTCAAGGGGCTCGATCGCGATGCCGCGGTCAAGGGCGTCACCCATATCCTGCTCACCCACGGCCATGGCGACCACCTCGGCGATACCGTTCCGATCGCCAAGGAGACCGGCGCCACCGTGCTCGCCAATGCCGACCTTGCCGCCTGGCTCGGCAAAAAGGGCGTTGAAAAGCTGGAGGCCGGCAATACCGGCGGCACGATCGATTTCGGAAACTTCACCGTCACCTTCACCAATGCCCTGCATTCCTCCGCCTTCATCACCGAGGATGGCGTTTCTCATGCGCTCGGCAATCCGAACGGGCTGATGCTGCATATCGATGACGAACCGACGACCTATCACATGGGCGATACCGACATCTTTGCCGACATGGCGCTGATCAACGAGTTGCACGCCCCGCAGGTGGGTCTGGTGCCGGTCGGCGACCGTTTCACCATGGGCGGCGCGGTGGCGGCGCTTGCCTGCCAGCGCTATTTCAATTTCGAGACGGTGCTGCCGATCCACTACGGCACATTCCCGATCATCGACCAGACGCCGGAGTCCTTCGTGACCGGCATGGCCTCGGGGCCGACGGAAGTGCTGACGCCGAAACCGGGCGAAACGGTCGAACTCTGATCAATTGCCCCGTTGCGAAGGGCGGTCCCGCCCTTTATAGCGTCAGGGACAGATTAGAACCGGAGAGCTTTCATGTCCGTAGACACCGCGACCGTAAAACGTGTTGCCAAGCTGGCCCGCATCGCCGTCGATGACGAAGCGGCCGAGCGCATGACCGGCGAGCTGAATGCGATTCTCGGTTTCGTCGAACAGCTTGGCGAGGTGAATGTCGAGGGCGTCGAGCCGATGACCTCGGTCATGCCGATGGCGATGAAGAAGCGCGAGGACGTCGTCACCGATGGCGACAAGGCCGATGATATCGTCGCCAACGCGCCCGAGACGGAACGCAATTTCTTCCTGGTGCCGAAGGTCGTCGAATAGACCCCACCACCTTCCCCAGCGACCCGCAACAAAGTGACGCATATGACCGAACTGACCAGCCTGACCATCGCCGAGGCCCGCGACAAGCTCAAGGGCAAGGAAATCACCGCGACCGAGCTGACGGCCGCCTATCTGAAGGCGATCGACACGCACAATGCCGCGTTCAACGCCTATGTCGCGGTTACCCACGACAAGGCGACGGCGATGGCCAAGGCCTCCGACCTGAAGCTGTCGCAGGGCACCGCCGGCGCGCTGGAGGGCATTCCGCTCGGCGTCAAGGACCTGTTCGGCACCCGTGACGTGCACACCCAGGCGGCATCCCACATTCTCGACGGGTTCAAGCCGAAATATGAATCGACCGTGACCCAGAACCTCTGGGATGATGGCGCGGTGATGCTCGGCAAGCTCAACATGGACGAGTTCGCCATGGGCTCCTCCAACGAGACCTCCCATTACGGGCCGGTGATCAACCCGTGGAAGGCCAAGGGTTCGAACATGGATTTGGTGCCGGGCGGCTCGTCGGGCGGGTCGGCGGCGGCCGTCGCGGCACATCTGTGCGCAGGCGCGACCGCGACCGATACCGGCGGCTCGATCCGCCAGCCGGCGGCGTTTACCGGCACGGTCGGCATCAAGCCCACCTATGGCCGCTGCTCGCGTTGGGGCGTGGTGGCATTCGCCTCCTCGCTTGATCAGGCCGGCCCGATCGCCCGTGATGTGCGCGACGCGGCGATCCTGCTGAAATCCATGGCGAGCGTCGATGACAAGGACACGACCTCGGTCGATCTGCCCGTGCCGGATTACGAAGCCGCCATCGGCCAGTCGGTCAAGGGCATGAAGATCGGCATTCCGAGGGAATACCGCGTCGACGGCATGCCGGAGGAAATCGAAAAGCTGTGGCAGCAGGGCATCGCCATCCTGAAGGATGCCGGCGCCGAGATCGTCGATATCTCGCTGCCGCACACCAAATACGCGCTGCCGGCCTATTACATCGTCGCGCCCGCCGAGGCCTCCTCCAACCTTGCCCGCTATGACGGCGTCAGATACGGGTTGCGCGTGGACGGCAAGGATATTGCCGACATGTATGAAAAGACGCGCGCCGCAGGTTTCGGCAAGGAAGTGCAGCGCCGCATCATGATCGGCACCTATGTGCTTTCCGCCGGCTATTACGATGCCTATTACCTGAAGGCCCAGAAGGTGCGCACGCTGATCAAGCGCGACTTCGAAAACGTGTTCGCCGAAGGCGTCGACACCATTCTGACGCCGGCCACCCCGTCGGCCGCCTTCGGCATCGCCGATCAGGACATGGCGAATGATCCGGTCAAGATGTATCTGAACGACATCTTCACGGTGACGGTCAACATGGCCGGCCTTCCCGGCATCTCCGTGCCCGCCGGCCTCAACCCCAAGGGCCTCCCCCTCGGCCTCCAGCTCATCGGCAAGCCGTTCGAGGAAGAAACCCTGTTCCGCACCGCCGCCGTGATGGAACAGGCAGCGGGCAGGTTCACGCCGGAGAAATGGTGGTAGTTTTCCGCCGGTTCGCCAAACCCGGCGGCGCGCGCTGCCGGGCTTCGGTTTTCTCACCGATCTGACGTTACCCTCGCCCTGAATCTGGGTCATTCTGCGGCATTCTCAAGACCTCTTTTTCCTGCCGCCTCCGGGTGTCATTTCCGCCATATTCAAAGGGCTCTTGCCGGCCAAAACTGATTTGGAAGGCAAGGTTTGAAAACGTTTTCTCTGGTGATGCTGGCAGGCCTCGTTGCGCTGTCGGCCTGTACGCCCGCGCTCTCGCCGCAGAACGAGACAGCCGCGATCGATCATTTCGTAAGCCCGCTGGAAGGCAAGTCGGAGGCCGACGGGGCTGCCGGCCCCGATGACCGGCTGCGTCTGTCCTATGCCGCGGACAAGCCCGCCCAGACATTGACGGCGGCCTCGAAGGCGCTGGACATGGTGCTGCAACTCGGCAGCAACAAGATCAGCGTCTATCGCTACCGTGACCCGGAAAGCGGGAAGGCCGGCTATTTCGATGGCGACGGCAACAGGCTGGGCCAATATCTGTTGCGCAATCCGGTGCCCGATGGCCGGGCGACATCCGGCTTCGGCCCGCGGCATCATCCGGTGCTCGGCTATTCGCGCATGCATTCGGGCGCGGACTGGGCGGCCCCCGTCGGCACGCCGATCTACGCCGCCGCCGACGGGACGGTGACCTTTGCCGGCTCCCATGGCGGCGACGGCAAGAGGATCGAGATTGATCACGGGCACGGCTACGAGACCAGCTACAGCCACCAGAGCAAGTTCGCCGCGGGCGTGGCGACGGGCAGCCATGTGGAGCAGGGTCAGCTGATCGGCTATGTCGGCAAGACCGGCCTCGTCACCGGCGCGCATCTGCACTACGAAGTCTCGATCAATGGCCGCAAGGTTGACCCGCGAAAGGTACACTTCATCCGCGAAGGCAGGCTTGAGGGTACGGCACTGGCCAAATTCAGGGACTATGTGGACGGGGACGACGACGCCTGACGATTGTTCCGGGCGTCGGCGGGGGGGGGCTGCAAGCATGAGCGACCTGCCTCGGCCTCACTCCGCCGGGCTGGTGATCAGCGCCGAGAGCTTTGCCGAGGCCTCGTTCAGCAGGCCGACATGACCGATCGCCTCTTCCAGCGACAGGCGCTGCAAGGGAGCGTGGAAGGAGAGCGAGGAGACCAAGCGGCCGAAGGCGTCGCGGATCGGCACGGCGACGGCGATCATGCCGTCCATGAACTCCTCGTTGTCGGTGGAATAGCCGTTCTTGCGGATGCGCTGGATTTCGGCCATGACCGCTTCGGGCGTGGTCATGGTGTTGGCGGCGCGCGGGGTCAGTTCGGCCGCGTTCAGATAGCCCTTCAGATGTTTGTCATCGAGCGAACTCAGATAGATCTTGCCGGCGGAGGTGCAGTAGAACGGCACCCGCGAACCCACGGGAAGCTGGATCCTCAGCGGCCATTTGGTCTCCACGCGCTCCAGATAGATCATCGCGTCGCGGTCCGGCAGCGAGATGTTGCAGGTCTCGTTGATCTGTTCGGCCAGCGCCGTGAGGATCGCCTGGCGGGCGGTGCGGATCCTGAGCGACGACATGATCCCCGCCGACATGATCCGAAGCCGGCTTCCGGGCGAATAGCCGCGACCGTCGATCTCGCGCTGGATGAAGCCCTCGGCCTCGAGCGTCGAAAACAGCCGGTGGATGGTCGGCTTCGGCAGGCCCAGCGCCTGGTTGACTTCCGTCGGCGTGACCGGCGCGCCCGCTTCGGCGAGCGCCTCCAGCACCATCAGCAGGCGAAGGTTGGTCGGTATCTGGCCGGTCTGATCATCCACTGGATTGCCACCATTTTTCATTATGAACTGATCGGGGCGGCGGATGCTCCGCCGTCCCGGGGGCTTACCTGTTCGGCAGTAGCATTGTGGAAAGCGAAGGCACAAGGGCCACCAGTATCCACACCGCGACAAGCGCCAGGATATAGGGGTAGATATAGCGCAGTATCCTGAAGTAGCTCACGCCGGTCACGCCCGCGGCAACGTAAAGGTTCAGCCCGTAGGGCGGGGTGATGAAGCCGATCGAGGCGCCGACCAGGAAGATCACCGCAAACTGGATCGGATCGACGCCGATCGAGGCTGCGATCGGCGCGAGGATCGGCGCCATGATGATCGTGGTCGGCAGGCTTTCAAGGACCATCCCGGTGACGAAGACGATCGCCATCGCGGTGAACAGCACCGGATAATACCCGCCCATGGAGCGCACGAAGCCGCCGATCGCGTCTTCCGCGCCCATGACCGACAGGATCTGCTGCATGACGACCGAGATCGCGATCAGCGGGGCCAGAATGCCGGTGATCTGGGCCGAGCGCAGCGTGATCTTCGGAATATCGATCGGGCTGAAGCCGCGCACCACCAGCATTTCGCCATAGCTGCGTTCGCTCGGCGGGCGATCTTCGCTCGGCGAACCCATCATCTTGTGCAGCGGCAGGCTGACGAAGCCGACGACGACGCAGAACGCGACCGTGACGGCGGCGGCCTCCGTCGGCGAGAATTTGCCGGTATAGATGCCCCACAGCACGATGCCGATGGCGAAGAAGCCCAGCCATGAGCCGAGGCCGGTCTTGAAGACCCGGGACGGCTGCAGCCGGATCAGATGGCCCCAGCCATTGATCGTGCAGATGACCCAGCAAAACGCCATCATCGCAAGGCCCATCAATATGCCGGGAATGATGCCGGCGACGAACAGTTCGGAGATCGGCAGGTTCATCAGGAAGCCGTAGACGATGAAGATGATCGACGGCGGAATGATGATGCCGAGCGTGCCGCCGGCCGCGGCCGTCGCCGCGGAGAAGCGCTCGTCATAGCCGCCCTTCTTCATTTCCGGATGTAGCATCGAGCCGATCGTGGCGGTGGTCGCCGAGTTGGAGCCGGAGATCGCCGCAAACAGCCCGCAGGCGCCGATTGCCGCCATGGCGAGCCCGCCGCGCAGCCAGCCAAGGCATGAATAGGCGAAATCCGACATGCGCCGCGCGATGCCCGACTGGTTGATCAGGTCGCCGGTGAGGATGAACAGCGGCATGGCAAGCAGCGCGAAGCCATCGGTGAAGACATCGGAAAGCGCGGAGCCGAGATTGTCGAGCGGCAGGCCGAGCAGCAGGCTCATGCCGATGACCCAGATGCCGATGACCAGCAGCACCGGAACGCCGAGCAGGAAGACGCCGGTTGCGCCGAGCGAGATAAGGGTGATCCAGAGAGAATCAGACATCAAAGGCTCCTCAGTCGCCGAATTGGGTCGTGGCGGAAATCAGCGGCGCGCCGTCCCGGTAGTTCTGGTAGTCGATCGCGAGATTCTCGAAGGCGCGTCCGGCCATCAGCAGGAAGCTGACCGGAACGGAGGTGAGAAGCCACCATTGCAGCACATTGTCGGTGCCGAGCAGGATCTGGAAATTGGCGGCGGAATTGAACACCACCCGCGTCGAGGTGACGATGACCACCCAGGAAAACAACAGCCAGAGCGCGGCGTCCAGCACGAGGCAGGCGAACTGCCCGGCGCGCGGCATCATGGCCCGGAACTCGGCGAAACTCAGATGGTTGCGGAACTTCATGTTATAGGCGCAGCCCGCCCAGGTCATGAACAGGAACAGGAACGGGGGCAGGGTGGTCGACCACGGTTCCTGAACGGAAAACACGAAGCGGCGGAAGACTTCCACCGAGAGAATTGTGGCGATCAGGAGGTAGGACCAGATCATCACCGTCTTTTCGAGATGCCGTTCGAGGAAGGGCAGGCGGGCGTAGATGAACGCCACCAGCAGGCCGCCCACAATCGTCACGACCAGACCGACGAGCCATGCGCCATCGGAACGCATCGCCTCGCTGATCGTCCATGAATCCCAGCTTCCGATCGCCGCAACGATCGACCAGGCGCCGCCAAACAACGAATCCATCGTCATTCTCCTCCCAAAATGCGGGCATGATTACCTACAGCCGGCATTTCTCCTCGAAATGCCGGCCGCAATCTTGTTTCAGCGGGTCAGATCAGCTCTTCCACCAGCGGCGCGGCTCGACGTTTTCCGGCTTCATGTCGGCGGGCACCTGCCGTGCGATGGCGCTGATCTCGGTGTAGGTGTCGATGCCGCCGGCCCAGTTGTTGAGGCGCTCGCGCCACTGTTCCCACGGTTCCGGATTGTATTCCGGCGAGCACATTTCCTCGGCCATCTTGATCTGGTCGTCGGCGAGAAAGGCCGGGCGGACATTGTTGTCGGCGAACACCGTATTGGGAAGCTGCGGATCGGAGAAGCCGACCGTCTTCACGAGTGCGGCCTCGTTCGCGCCCTGGATCACGGCCTGGGTGAAGTAAGAGGATTCCATCACCGCATCCTGAACTTCGGGCTCGAAACTGTCGAACACCTTGGCATTCATCGAGGTATGCTCGGTGCCGCAGAAGAATTTGAGATCCACCGATTGCGAGACCACCGGCGCCATGTTGGCGTAGGCCACCGCAGATGCCCAGGTTTCCGCGCCATCGATCAGGCCCTGCTTCAGCCCGTCCAGCGTTTCCTCCCAGGCGATCGGAACCGGGTTGAGGTTCAGGAGCTGCATGGCGATGCGGCCGAGCTGGGTGCCGGTCACCCGGTTCTTGGTGCCGAACAGTTCCTCGAGCTTTGTGATGGTCGGCTTGTCGGAATATTTCAGCCCGAGCTGGATGCCGCGCAGTTCGCAATGGGTGAACAGGAACTTCAGCCCGTGCCGCTTTTCCAGCGGGTCGCGCAGGATGCGCTGCGATTCGGGGCTGTAGAAGAAATGATACTGCGAGGCGCGGCCCGGGAACATATAGGCGTAATCGAGCACGTTCAGATAAGGCGCGCCGCCGGCCGAATTCTGGGTCGAGGCGGTGTAGATATCGACAATGCCGAGCTGGGTCTTTTCGACGCAGTTGAGCTGGCCGCAGATCTGGTTGTCGCCGATGAACTCGACGCGGACCAGCCCGTTGGTGCGCTCTTCCAGGTCGCGGGCGAATTCCAGGCAGCCGACGCGTTCGATCAGCGTGTTCTGGGCATTAAAGCCGGCCGCGCCGTATTTCAGCGTGTATTTCGGTTCGTTGCCGAAGCGTTTTTCGTATGTGGATTCAACGGCCTTTGCCAGACTCGGTAGTGTGACGACCCCCGCCATCGAGCTTGCCGCCAGCAGCGTCGAGCTCAATCCGAAACGTCCCGATAATTTGAAAAGATCGCGGCGCGATATGTTGCGCAGCTTTTCGTCCAGTCCTGTCATTTTCTTCCCTCCCTGTCGAAAAATGAGACTTGCGGTATCGAAATCAATCATATATCGAATGCCCTTGCAAGATACTTTCGTCGCTTCGGCGGCAAATTCAGGGCTTGAGGGGGGCTCATGGAGCGGCTGGAAGCAGACTATGTGATCGTCGGCGCGGGCTCCGCCGGCTGCGTCATCGCCAACCGGCTGAGCGCCGATCCGAATGTCAGCGTCGTGCTGCTGGAGGCGGGCCCGGCGGATCGCAATCCGTGGATTCACATTCCGGTCGGCTATTTCAAGACGATGCACAATCCGACGGTGGACTGGTGCTACAAGACCGAACCGGACCCCGGCCTCAACGGCCGTTCGCTCGACTGGCCGCGCGGCAAGGTGCTCGGCGGCTCCTCCTCCCTCAACGGGCTGCTTTACGTGCGCGGTCAGTCGAGCGACTACGACCGCTGGGCGCAGATGGGCAATCGCGGCTGGAGCTGGGAGGACGTGCTGCCGCTGTTCAAGCGCTCGGAAAACCAGGAGCGCGGGGCCGACCAATTTCACGGCGCAGAAGGCGAGCTGTCGGTCTCCAACATGCGGCTGCAGCGCCCGATCTGCGATGCCTGGGTGGCGGCCGCCACCGCGGCGGGCTACCCGTTCAATCCGGACTATAACGGCGAGACCCAGGAGGGCGTCGGCTATTTCCAGCTCACCGCCCGCAAGGGCCGGCGCTGCAGCGCCGCCGTCGCCTTCCTCAATCCGGTCAAGAACCGGCCCAACCTGAAGATCGTCACCGGCGCGCTGGTGAAGAAGGTCGAGATCGAGAACGGCCGCGCCACCGGCGTCAGCTATCTGGCGCATGGCAGAAGCGAGGCACTGGTGACCTGCCGGCGTGAGGTGATCCTGTCGTCGGGCACGATCAACTCGCCGCAACTGCTGATGCTGTCGGGTATCGGCGACGGTGCGCAACTGAAGGACAACGGCATCGAGGTCGTCCATCACGCGCCGGATGTCGGGCGCAACCTTCAGGATCATCTTCAGGCCCGTCTGGTGTTCAAGTGCAACGAGCCGACGTTGAACGACGAGGTCCGCTCGCTGTTCAACCAGGCCCGGATCGCGCTGAAATACGCGATGTTCCGCGCCGGGCCGATGGCGATGGCGGCAAGCCTTGCCACCGGCTTCATGCGCACCGGCGACCATGTGGCAACGCCGGATATCCAGTTCCACGTCCAGCCATGGTCGGCCGATAATCCCGGCGAGGGCGTCCATCCGTTTTCCGCCTTCACCATGTCGGTCTGCCAACTCAGGCCCGAAAGCCGGGGCGAGATCGTGCTCAACGGTCCGGATCCGCGCAGCTATCCGAAGATTTTTCCGCATTACCTGTCGACCGAGACCGATCGGCGCACCATTGTCGAGGGCGTGAAGATCGCCCGGAAAATTGCGCGCCATGCGCCGCTCAAGTCCAAGATCGCCGAGGAGTTCAGGCCCACGGCCGATCTTGCCATGGATGATTACGAGGGCACGCTCGACTGGGCGCGCAATTACACCGCCTCGATCTATCACCCGACCGGCACGTGCCGCATGGGCCAGGATGAGCGCGCGGTCGTGGACGAGCGTCTCAGGGTGCGCGGCATTGCCGGCCTTCGCGTCGCCGATTGTTCGATTATGCCGGAGATCGTTTCCGGCAACACCAATGCGCCGGCGATCATGATCGGCGAGAAATGCAGCGATCTCGTGCGCGAGGACAACCGGCAGATCGCCTGACACCGAACACCAAATTTCTAGAGGAGACTACCCATGAAAATGACCACCGAAGAGGCTTTCGTCAAAGTTCTTCAGATGCATGGCATCGAACACGCCTTCGGGATTATCGGCTCGGCCATGATGCCGATTTCAGACCTGTTTCCGCAGGCCGGAATCGAGTTCTGGGACTGTGCCCATGAATGCAATGCCGGGATGATGGCCGATGGCTACAGCCGAGCCACCGGCAAGATGTCGATGGTCGTTGCCCAGAACGGCCCAGGCATCACCTCGCTGGTCACGCCCGTCAAGACCGCTTACTGGAACCATACCCCGCTTCTGGTTGTCACCCCGCAGGCCGCCAACAAGACCATCGGGCAGGGCGGCTTCCAGGAAGTCGAGCAGATGGCGTTGTTCAAGGACATGGTTGCCTATCAGGAAGAAGTGCGCGACGCCTCGCGCATCGCCGAAGTGCTGAACCGCGTGATCCTGAAGGCCAAGCGCGCCTGCGGTCCGGCCCAGATCAACATTCCGCGCGATTTCTGGACCCAGGTCATCGATATCGAACTGCCGGCCATCGTCGAATTCGAACGACCGGCCGGCGGGGAGCAGGCGATTGACCGCGCCGCCAAGCTTCTCAGCGAAGCGAAATTCCCGGTGATCCTCAACGGCGCGGGCGTCGTTCTGGGCGGCGCGATCGAGGCGTCCAGGGCGCTTGCCGAACGGCTGGATGCGCCGGTTTGCGTCGGCTATCAGCACAATGACGCCTTTCCCGGCAACCATCCGCTGTTTGCCGGTCCGCTCGGCTATAACGGTTCGAAGGCGGCGATGGAGCTGATTGCCAAGGCCGATGTCGTGCTGGCGCTCGGCACCCGTCTCAACCCGTTCTCGACGCTGCCGGGCTACGGCATCGACTACTGGCCGAAGGACGCGGCGATCATTCAGGTCGACATCAATCCGGACCGCATCGGCCTCACCAAGCCGGTCACCGTCGGCATTGTCGGCGATTCGCAGAAGGTCGCGACCGGCATTCTCGACCGGCTTGCCGGAAACGCGGGCGATATCGATCGCGACGACCGCAAGGCGCTGATCGCGAAGACCAAATCGGCCTGGGCGCAGGAACTGACCTCGCTTGACCACGAGGAAGACGATGAGGGCACGACGTGGAACGAACGCGCCCGTGATCGGGAACCGGATCGGATGAGCCCGCGCATGGCGTGGCGCGCGATCCAGAAGACGCTGCCGAAGGATGCGATCATCACGTCGGATATCGGCAATAACTGCGCGATCGGCAATGCCTATCCGACCTTCGAGGAGGGCCGCAAATATCTGGCGCCCGGCCTGTTCGGCCCCTGCGGCTACGGCTTCCCGGCGATCGTCGGTGCCAAGATCGGTCAGCCGGATACCCCGGTTGTCGGCTTTGCCGGCGACGGCGCCTTCGGCATTTCCATGAACGAGATGGTGTCGCTGAAGCGCGACAACTGGCCGGCGATCACCATGGTGATTTTCCGCAACTACCAGTGGGGCGCGGAAAAGCGCAACACCACGCTGTGGTTCGACGATAATTTCGTGGGCACCGAACTCTCGCTCGATGTCCGCTATGCCGATATCGCCAAGGCCTGCGGCGTCGAGGGCGTTCAGGTGACCTCGATGGAACAGCTTTCCACGGAGCTCGACAAGGCCGTCGAGCGCCAGATGAAGGAAAGGAAGACGACCTTCATCGAGGTGGTGCTGAACCAGGAACTGGGCGAGCCCTTCCGCCGCGACGCGATGAAGAAGCCGGTCTCGGTCGCCGGCATCAACCGGGCGGACATGCGCAAACAGGCGGTTTGATCCAACAAGAGAGGCAATGGCGGGGGCAAGCCTTCCCGCCATTGCCTATTGAAAATCAGGCGGCGGGCGACCTTGCCAATCGTCGTCGAAACGCTTTTTATGGACCCGTCGTCCCGATCAGCGCAATCAGACCCGCAGGGTGAGAACATGAACCAGCTAGAGAAAATTTTCGCCAACGCAAAGCGCCTGAACAAGATGATCATTCTGCCCGAATCGAATGACCGGCGCGTGCTGGAGGCGGCCTGCAAGGCAGCCGAGATGGGCGTGGCCCGCATCATTCTGGTTGGCGAAAAAAGCGATATCGACAAGCTCTGCGCCGAGATCGGTATAACCTGCCCTGAAGCCATAGAGGTGGTCGCTCCGGAGAGCTCAGACCTCCTGCCCGAACTCTCGAAGCTCTATTTCACGCTGCGCAAGCACAAGGGTGTTACCGAGGAGGATGCCGACAAGGCCGCGCGCAATCCTTATGTTTTCGCGGCCCTGATGGTGAAGGCCGGGCATGCGGACGGCACGGTCTCTGGCGCGGCATGTTCGACCGCCGATGTGGTTCGCACCGCGATCCAGGTGATCGGGGCTGCTCCCGGCACCCGCCTCGTTTCCAGCTTCTTCCTGATGATGCTGGAGGCCGACCACCACGCCAAGAAGGGCGCCTTTCTGTTTTCCGATTGCGGGCTGGTGATCGATCCGGACGCGGCGGAACTCAGCAAGATCGCAATCGCCGCCGCCGGTTCCTATTCCATGCTCACCGGCGACACGCCGCGCGTGGCTATGCTGTCCTTCGCCACCCGCGGCAGCGCCTCCCATCCCATGGTCGACAAGGTTGAACAGGCCGTGAAGCTGGTGCGGCTCAACCGTCCGGATCTCGCGGTCGATGGCGCGCTGCAGTTCGATGCCGCCTTCGTTCCCGAAATCGCCAAATCCAAGGGGGCTGCCGAGCCGCTCGGCGGGGAAGCCAATATCTTCATCTTTCCCGATCTGCAGGCCGGCAATATCGGCTACAAGATTGCCCAGCGCATCGGCGGCGCCTCGGCCATCGGCCCGGTGCTGCAGGGGCTCGACAAGCCGGCCAATGATCTCTCGCGCGGCTGCTCGGCTGAGGACGTGCTGGACATGATCGCGGTGACCGCCTGCCAGGCGGGTGCGCAGCAATGAGACGATCACGAGGGCAAGCTGTCGCCCCTCATCCCGGCATGAGGTGAGGGCGCATGCCCGACCTTGCCATATCCTTTCCGGTTTTCGCCGGCTTTGCCGCTTGTCTGGCGATGGGCGCTTTCCTGCGCGGTCTGGCCGGTTTCGGCATGGCGCTGGTCGCGATGCCGTTTCTGGTGCTGCTGGTGCCGCCGGCCGATGCCGTGCTCGCCGTGCTGGTGGTGCAGATCACGCTGACCCTGATCGACCTGCCGGAATGCATCGGCCATGCCGATCGCCGCGCCGTCGGCCTGCTCACGCTCGCGGCCTTTTTTGGAACGCCGGTGGGGCTGCTGTTCATTTCCATCGTGCCGCTCTGGCTGGCGCAGATCGTGATCGGCACGATCACCGCCGGGGCTGCGGCTGCGCTGTTCTTCAGGTTTTCCCTCGGGCCTCGGCCGGGCGCGGTCTCCACCACGGCGGTCGGGTTTTTCGCCGGCCTGTTCAGCGGTCTTGCCGCGGCGCCCGGTCCGCCGGTCGTGGCCTATTTTCTGGCGCGCGAGGTGCCGGCGCGCACCAAGCGCGCCTCGATGATCATCCTGTTCGCGATCCTTGCCGTGTTCGCTCTGGCGACGGCGGCCTTCAAAGGCGCGCTTCACCTCCACGTCGTCCTGCTCGGGCTCTTTTCCGCGCCGCTATGCGCCGGCGGCTCCGCGCTCGGCGCTTATTTCTTCCGGCGCGGGTCCGAGACCAGCTATCGCAACGTGGCGCTTCTGGCGATGGTATGCTCGGCGCTGTTTGCAATCGTTCTTGGATTGGACGGGATTTTACGCGGATAGGCGATATCTGTCGGTCAGACAGCCATCAGAGGGCTTTTTTCTCGTCGCTAGCAGGCCGTTCAAGCCTGTCATGTTCGAACAGTCCCGGATACGCCACGCCAACTTTCGCCTGGAGGCCGCACCACCAGTGTCGGTTGGCTGGGCAGTTGATCGGATGCTCCAGATCAGGCATGCCATTTACCCGCTTCTTGCCCGGGTTCTGACGCGCGAATGTTATAAGCGGTCCGAGAAAGAAGGAGCGCGTTGTCAGGAATGGGCGGTTGGACCAGCTGACGCAGTCGGAATGCGTGAGGTAAAATTCGTCTTCCAGCTTTTGAATGAAGCGGTTGCCCTTCGCAATTGTGCCGGGCATGGCGAGGGATTCATGGACGCGCAGTCGCGCCGCCTGCGGACGCAGATAAGCGCGGAGCTTCTTCCGCAGCGGCTCCTCGCTTTTCCAATAGCGCAGAAAGCGTTTCGACACTCTGTTGGGGCGGCCGGAAACTTGAAAGACATCCATCTCGTGCTGGTCGAACAGGATGATCGCGCGTCTCAGGAGGGCCGGAGCCTTCTCCTTGTCGACGAAGACATTGTCGCTCTCCACGATCAGGATACGTTCGGTTTCAAGGCTTTCCGCGCAGCGGGCCAGCCCTTCCTGAATGCCGAGATTGCTTTCGGTCGCGACCGGAACGAACCCGAACTTACGGGCGATATCCATTTCCTCCGGACTGCCTTCCTGGCAGATCACCTTGCGCTCTGAAAACAGGTCGCTGACAGGCGCCAGGGAATGCAGGGTTCGTTCCAGCGTTCTCGGAGACTTCCACGTCAGAACGGAAAGCCCGACTTTCGGGAAATCGCTTCTGGATGTGTCCGAATGAGACGACATTGATATAGCTCTCGGTGAGGAGCGTGTGAACCGGGGCGGGGCGACCAACAATCAGGACATTGCACGCAGACGGTCTGCGTACAATGCCTTTCTGCTAATAGCCCAAGGGGCTCACCGCCACAGAACTTCCAGAATCTCGTAGGCGCGGGCTCCGCCCGGCGCGTTCACCTCAATCGAATCGCCGACTTCCTTGCCGATCAGGGCGCGCGAGATCGGAGACGAAATCGAGATACGGCCTTCCTTCACATCGGCTTCGAGATCGCCGACGATCTGGTAAATCTTCTCTTCCTCGGTGTCCTCGTCCACGAGCTTGACCGTCGCGCCGAAACGGACCTTGTCGCCCGACATCTTGGCGGGATCGAAGATCTCCGCGCGGGTGGTTACGTCCTCAAGCTCGCCGATGCGGCCCTCATTGTAGCTCTGGGCTTCCTTGGCGGCGTGGTATTCGGCGTTTTCGGAAAGGTCGCCATGGGCGCGCGCTTCCGCGATTGCCTGGATGATCCGGGGACGTTCCTCCTGCTGGCGCCAGCGCAGCTCCTCGCTGAGCTTGGCAGCCCCGATCTTGGTCATCGGTACTTTTTCGACCATATTACTGTCCTTTGGTCTGTCGTTCGACGCGGCGGAAACGGGCTCCGTCGCGTCCGTGCATGTTCTTCGTTTTCGTGGGGCGAACAGCCGTTCACTTGGGAAGTTCCCGGCCGATTTGCAACACAAAAAGAAACAGGTTCCGAAGCGTGACCCCGGAACCAGTTTCATAGCTAACGGGCCTTATAACAGATGCGGCGGCGCGAATTCCAGACAAATCGTCTCACCCCTCCAGCCACGGCGATCGGGAGCGGCGCGGCCGGGGCTGTGGAAGAGGCGGTTCAGTGTCCTTCCACGGGGCGCGGCGGCTCTTTGCGATAGACCCAGTTTGCGGAAAATGACAGGGCGAGCAGGGCGAACACGGCAACAAGCGCGCAGGCAGCGAAGCTTGCGCAATAGGCGTCGCGCGCAGCAATGAGCCAGGGGGCGTTGCTGATGCCAAGCTCACGGGCGGCATCCACAGCGCCGGCGAGCGTCTGGCCGGTGTCGAAGGCGGCGGATGGCGGCAGGGCGGAAAGATCGACCGGCTGCATGGCGAAGCGGTATATTACGGTCGCGAGGCTTCCCAAGAGACCGACGCCGAGCGCACCGCCGAACTCGGCGCAGGTCTCCGACATCGCCGAGGCGACCCCGCCGCGTTCCGGCGGCGCCGAGCCGATGATCAGCCCGGTCGTTGTCAGGATCGCGGGAATGAAGCCGAGGCCGAGAACGACATTGGCGATCAGCATGCCGGCAAGGCTCTGGTAATAGGCGGCAATACCGATGGCCGCGGCGCCGACCGCGTTGATCACCAGACCTGTGATGACCGTCGGGATCGGGCCGAGGCGGTTGGTTACCCGCCACGCCTGCAGCGACATGACGGTGAAGAACACACCGGGCAGGGCGCTCCACAGCGCTGCCTCCAGCGGGCTCATGCCCAGCACGAGCTGGAAAAACTGGGCCTGCAGCAGGAAGATCGAGAACATGAAGAACACGACCGCCATATTGACCAGCATAGAGACCGTAAAGGCCGGCCGGCGGAACAGTCTGAGGTCGATCAGCGGCTCGGGAATACGGTTCTGCCTGCGGACAAACAGGATGCCGAAGGCAATGCCGGCCGCAACCGGCAGCAGGTCGGTTGCGTGAAAGCCATGGGCGGCGATCTGCTTGAAGCCGTAAATCACCGGCAGCACGGTTGCCAGTGACAGGAAAACGCTTGTCAGATCGAGCCGCGGGCTCTCCCCTGAACGGTATTCCGGCAGCAGAAAGGGACCGCTTGCCAGAAGGGCCAGCATGATCGGTACGTTGACCAGAAAAACCGAGCCCCAGTGAAAGAAATGAAGCAGCACCCCGCCGATCAGCGGCCCGACGAGGCCGCCGAGCGCAAAGGCCGTGCCCCAGACGCCGATCGCGCGGTTGCGTTCGCTCTCGTCGCGAAACATGTTCATGATCAAGGACAGTGTCGAGGGCGCGACCGTGGCGCCGGCAATGCCCAGCAGCGCGCGGGCGAAGATCAGCATGTCCGCCGTCTGGGCCATGGCGGCGAAGATCGAGGTCAGGGCGAAAGCCGCCGCGCCGATCAGGAGCAGCTTGCGCCGGCCGATGCGGTCGCCAAGCGCGCCCATCGTCACCAGGAAGCCCGCGACCATGAAGCCGTAGATATCGTTCATCCACAGAAGCTGCGGCGCGGACGGCTCCAGTTCGCGCACGATCGAGGGGATGGCGAGGAACAGCACCGAAAGGTCCATCGAATAGACCAGACAGGCGACAGAAAGGACCACGAGGCCCACCCATTCGCGGCGGGTCGCCTTGACGGTTTCGGTCATGGGGTATGCTCCGGATTCGGCACAAGTTTGCGAAGTGCTGCACGCGTTACCCCAAAACGCGGACGCATCCCAGCATTTTGCGATTCGCGCACCCAATTAGGAGCCGATTCCACGAGATCGGCTGCAATGAAAAATGCGCCGGTCGTCCGGCGCATTTGAGGTCGGAATGGCGTTGATCCTCAGCGTTTCATGGAGACGAGGCAGAAGAATGCGCCCTGCGGATCCAGAAACTGGGCGACGACCGCGCCGTCCGGAACGTCCATCGGACCGTTGAGCAACTGCCCGCCGCCGGCCTTCACCCGCTCGATCGCGGCATTGAGGCCATCGACCTGGAAATAGTAGCTCCAGGCCGGCGTGGGCATGCCGTCGGGCATCCGCATCATGCCGCCGAGATCGTCGTTATCGCCGGCGAAGAGGTGATATTTGCCCATCGGGCCCATATCGACCTCTTGCGTCGGCTTCCAGCCGAACATCTTGCCGTAGAAGGTGACGGCGGCCTGGGGATCGCTTGTGTAGAGTTCGCTCCACGCCACGGTTCCGGTCGTGCCTTTCGGCGGAAACTCCGGCATGCCGTTTTCAGGTGCGATCGGCGTGAAGACGCTGATTGCCGCGCCCTGCGGATCGCTCACCACCGCAAACCGGCCGACCCCCTGAATGTCGTGCGGCGCCATCAGCACATCGCCGCCCGCTGCCTTGAATTCGGCGGCCTTGGCGTCAACATCCTCGACATGGACATAGCCCATCCAGTGCGGCGGAATGTCCTGCGCGCACATGTCCTCGGTCAGTTCCATCAGACCGCAGACATGGCTCTCATAGCCTTCGATGCCGAGCAGCGTGTAGGCCACATCGGGATGGCCGGCATCCTGAGCCTTCCAGCCGACGACATCCTGATAGAAGGCCTTCGCGGCCTCGGCATCCGTCGTCATCAGATCGTACCAGATAAATTCGCTCGCCATGTGTTTTCTCCCTGTCGCCGGAAACCGGTGCTGTGTGGTCTGTTGTTTAAGTTGATATCAACCTATAATATCCTGGTCAAGCCTATAGTGGCATCCGGATCGTAGCGGCTGATCATGACAAGAGCAGGACTTTAAGCGAACGGCCTCAACCGGCATTGCCAAGTTTCGAGGCCCGCGCTAGATTTTCTTATAGTGGACCTTCGCGCCGATGGCGTCGTGCGCAGGGGAAGGCCGCGATCACCATGATAATGGTCCTGCACGCCCGGACGTTTGAGCGCTTGTAAAGAGGCGCTTCGAACCGGGCAGGGGAGCAATCCGTCCGGTTCAGCGGATGAGGATTGACCCATGAACGAACTGGCCACGCGCCCTGAGAATTTCGTTTGCGAGAATGGCGACAAGGCGCCGCTGCCCTTCAGCCAGGCGGAATATGACCGCCGTCTTGCGCTTCTGCGCGCGACGATGGAGGCACGCGGCATTACCGCCGTGCTGTTCACCTCCATGCACAACATTGCCTATTATTCCGGCTTTCTCTACTGCGCCTTCGGCCGGCCCTTCGGCTGCGTGGTGACCGCTGAGCGCTGCACCACGATCTCCGCCAATATCGATGCCGGCCAGCCCTGGCGGCGCAGCCATGGCGACAACATCATCTATACCGACTGGAAGCGTGACAATTTCTGGCGCACGGCGGCCGGTGCTCTCAAGGGGCATGCCCGGATCGGCATCGAGGGCGACCACATGACCCTCGCCGCCCGCTCCGCGCTTGAAACCGCGATCGGCGCTGCGGAAATCGTCGATATCGCGGCCGATGTCATGGCGCTGCGCATGATCAAGTCCGCCGAGGAGATCGCGTTGATCCGCGAAGGGGCCCGCATCGCCGATATCGGCGGCGCGGCGATCCGGAATGCGATCTGTGAGGGCGCGCGCGAGGTCGATATCGCCATGGCCGGGCGTGATGCGATGGAGCTTGCCATCGCCGAAGCCTTTCCGGATGCGGAATATCGCGACACCTGGGTCTGGTTCCAGTCGGGGCTGAACACCGACGGCGCGCATAATCCGTTGACCGCGCGGCGTCTTCGGCAGGGCGATATCCTCAGCCTCAACGCCTTCCCGATGATCTCCGGTTACTACACCGCGCTGGAACGCACGTTGTTTCTCGGTGCGCCGGATGCAGCGTCGCTGAAGCTATGGGAGACGAACGTCGCCGCCCATGAACTCGGTATGTCGCTCATCCGTCCGGGCATCTCGTGCGCCGCGATCTGCGCCGAGGTCAACCGGTTCTTCGCCGAGGCCGGCGTGCTGCAATACCGCTCCTTCGGCTACGGCCATTCCTTCGGCCTGCTCAGCCATTATTATGGCCGCGAGGCAGGGCTCGAACTGCGCGAGGATATCGAGACCGTGCTTGCGCCCGGCATGGTGATTTCGATGGAGCCGATGCTGTTCGTGCCGGAGGGCACGCCGGGCGCCGGCGGCTACCGCGAGCACGACATTCTGGTCGTGGGCGAGGACGGCGCCGAGAACATCACCGGTTTTCCCTATGGCCCGGCGCACAACATCGTCGGCGCCTGATCAGGCGTTGTTCTGAAGCCGCTGAAGGTAGGCGTCGAACTTTGCAAGCGTCTGCTTTCCGCCATCAACGGCGCCGAAATCTATGGTCGCGTCGCGAGCCTCGACCGTTTCGAAGATCAGGATCAACGAAACGCGGGTTTTTCCGCCTTCGTCCTCGAGCAGGATCAGGCCCCGGAAATGGGCGGGCTCGCCGAGTTCGCCGCCATGGTCGTAGGCAATGCGGGCCGGAGGGGTGATCTCCGTGTAGCGGATCCAGTTGGGCCAGTCCTTGCCGTCGGGACCGTGCATCGTGTAGTGCCACAACCCGCCGACGGAAAAGTCCATGGCGTGGGTCTCGTTGACGAACCCTTCCGGCCCCCACCACTGGTCGAGGTGCTTTTCATCGGAAAGCGCCTTGAACACCAGTTCGCGCGGGGCGTCCATTATGCGCTCCAGACGGATGATTTTTGCGGGATCAAGTTCAGCGGTCATCGTTTTCTCCCTTTAGAAACTGTGCAAGGCGGTCGAGATTCTGGTCGTTGGCGGCCTTGAGGAAGTGGGCCATGGCCTGGTTTTCCTCGGTCGGCTCGAATTCCATTACCCAGACAAGGCGGCTTCCGCCGGCGTGATCCTCGAACCGCATTTCCAGCACGAAATCATGCACCGGCAGATGATGGCGGGCGCGGACCATGCGCCCGTCCTCGATCGCCAGAAAACTCCAGTGGTTGTCGAATTCATCGCCGTTCGAGGCGGTCATGACGATCCGCCAGCGGCCGCCGGGGCGAAAATCGAACGCCGTGATGCGGTTTTCGAACCCGTGCGGCCCCCACCAGCGTGCGAGCTTTGCCGGATCGGCCACCGCGGAAAACAGCGTATCGCGGTCCTGCGGAAAGTGTCTTTCGTTGTGGATTTCGAGGCTTGCGCTGGGCTTTTCCTCGCTCATTGCGTTTCCTCCTTCTGGATTTTCGCGAGATGGGCTTCCAGCCGGTCGAGCCGCTGTTCCCACAGCGCCCGGTAGTCCGAAAGCCAGCCATCGACCGCCTTCAGCGTCTCCGGCTCTATCCGGCAGGGCCGGGTCTGCGCCTCCCGGCCGCGGGAGATCAGCCCGGCGCGCTCCAGCACCTTCAGATGCTTGGAGACCGCCGGCAGCGACATGGCGAACGGTTCAGCCAGTTCATTCACCGTCGCTTCGCCCTTGGACAACCGGGCAAGGATCGCGCGGCGGGTCGGATCGGCGAGGGCGGAGAGCGTCTGGGTCAGCGGATCGGACATCTTTTGTTTATCCCATCGGTTAATTAACCTATTGGATAAATAAAGGAGGCAAATCTCTGCGTCAACCCCAAAGAAAAGGGCAGGCGCTGGGCCTGCCCTTCATAAGGTGTCTCAGTCCGATACGGTTCAGGCGTAGCTCTGCAGCGGCCGCACCTCGAGTTGCCCCTGTTTCAGCGCCTTGATCGCCTGGGCGGCGGCCATGGCGCCGGCCATGGTGGTGTAGTAGGGCACCTTCTGGGTGAGTGCTGCACGGCGGAGCGACTTCGAATCCGAGATCGTCTTGTCGTTGCTTGTGGTGTTGAACACCAGCTGGACCTGACGATTGCGGATCGCGTCCTCGATATGCGGACGCCCCTCGCGCACCTTGTTGATCTTGGTCGCCGAAATGCCGTTTTCTTCAAGGAAATCGCGGGTGCCGCCGGTCGCCATCACGGAAAAGCCCTGTTCCACCAGAAGCCTGACGGCAGGCAGCACGCGCTCCTTGTCTTCCGACTTGACCGAGACGAAGACGCAGCCATCGCGCGGCAGGTCGACGCTGGCACCGAGCTGCG
This sequence comes from Martelella mediterranea, assembly GCF_021021415.1. Classification (GTDB taxonomy): domain Bacteria; phylum Pseudomonadota; class Alphaproteobacteria; order Rhizobiales; family Rhizobiaceae; genus Martelella; species Martelella mediterranea_C. Next base: position 23,869 of record NZ_JAINWJ010000020.1, read on the forward strand.
ACTTGGCGAAGGCAATCGCGAAATCCTTGTCGAGGCCGATGACCTCGCCGGTCGAGCGCATTTCCGGGCCGAGCAGCGTATCGACGCCGGGGAACTTGGCAAAGGGGAAGACCGCTTCCTTGACCGCGATGTGGTTCAGCTTGCGCGGGTTGGGGCGCTCGCCATAGGACGCGATCACATCGTTCAGCTTCTCGCCGGCCATCACCCGGGCGGCGATCTTGGCGATCGGTGAGCCGATGGTCTTGGCCACGAACGGCACGGTGCGCGAGGCGCGCGGGTTCACTTCGAGGATATAGACCGTGCCGTCCTTGATGGCGAACTGCACGTTCATCAGGCCCTTGACGTTGAGCGCGAGCGCAAGGGCGCGGGACTGTACCTCAAGCTCATCGAGGATTTCGTCCGACAGCGAATGCGGCGGCAGCGAGCAGGCACTGTCGCCCGAATGGATGCCGGCTTCCTCGATATGTTCCATGATGCCGGCGATGAACACGTCTTCGCCATCGCACAGGCAGTCGACATCGACCTCGGTGGCATTCGTCAGGTAGCTGTCGAACAGAAGCGGGTTCTTGCCGAGCATGGTGTTGATCTGCCCGGTCTTGTCGTTCGGGTAGCGCTGCTTGATGTCCTCGGTGACGAGTTCCGGCACCACTTCCAAGAGGTAATGCGAAAGGCCGGCTTCATTGTGGACGATCTCCATGGCGCGGCCGCCGAGAACATAGGACGGGCGGACCACCAGCGGATAGCCGATTTCGGCCGCCACCAGACGGGCCTGTTCGACCGAATAGGCGATGCCGTTGTTCGGCTGATTGAGATCGAGCTTGATCAGCAGTTTCTGGAACCGGTCGCGATCCTCGGCAAGGTCGATCATGTCCGGCGCGGTGCCGAGGATCGGGATGCCGTTCTTTTCGAGTGCCTCCGCCAGCTTCAGCGGCGTCTGGCCGCCGAACTGGACGATGACGCCGACGAGCGTGCCCTTTTCCTGCTCGGCGCGCATGATCTCGATCACGTCTTCCGTCGTCAGCGGCTCGAAATAGAGCCGGTCGGAGGTGTCGTAGTCGGTCGAGACTGTTTCCGGATTGCAGTTGACCATGATCGATTCATAGCCGGCATCCTTCAGCGCGAAGGCGGCATGGCAGCAGCAATAATCGAATTCGATGCCCTGGCCGATCCGGTTCGGACCGCCGCCGAGAATGACGACCTTCTTCGCATCCGAAATGCCGGCCTCGGAGCGCGTGGCGCCGTCGAAGGGCGTTTCATAGGTCGAATACATGTAGGCCGTCGGCGAGGCGAATTCCGCCGCGCAGGTGTCGATGCGCTTGTAGACCGGGCGAACGCCGAGCTTGTTGCGAAGCTGGGCGACTTCCTTCGGCCGGCCGTGGGTGAGGCTTGCCAGCCGCTGGTCGGAAAAGCCCATGGCCTTCAGCATCCGCAGGTTCTCGGCATCTTCCGGAAGGCCGTGCTCGCGCACACGCTCTTCCATGTCGACGATTGCGCGCAACTGATCCAGGAACCACGGGTCGATCTTCGAATGTTCGTGGATCTCGCTCTGGCTGACGCCAAGGCGCATCGCCTGGGCGACCATGCGCAGCCGGTCCGGCGTGCCGGTGCCGATCGCGGCGCGGATGGCGTTGCTCGGCTCGCCGTTCTCGATGCCGGGAATTTCGATCTCGTCGAGACCGGTCAGACCGCGCTCCAGACCGCGCAGCGCCTTTTGCAGCGATTCCGGGAAGGTGCGGCCGATGGCCATCACTTCGCCGACGGATTTCATCGCCGTCGTCAGCGTGTTTTCCGCGCCGGGGAATTTTTCAAAGGCGAAGCGCGGGATCTTGGTAACGACATAGTCGATCGATGGTTCGAACGAGGCCGGCGTCGCGCCGCCGGTGATGTCGTTTTCAAGTTCGTCCAGCGTATAGCCGATGGCGAGCTTGGCGGCGACCTTGGCAATCGGGAAGCCAGTGGCCTTCGAGGCCAGCGCCGAGGAGCGCGAGACGCGCGGGTTCATCTCGATCACGACGAGGCGGCCATCGGCGGGATTGACGGCGAACTGCACGTTCGATCCGCCGGTCTCCACCCCGATCTCGCGCAGCACGGCCAGCGAGGCGTTGCGCATGATCTGGTATTCCTTGTCGGTCAGGGTGAGGGCAGGGGCGACGGTGATCGAATCGCCGGTATGCACGCCCATCGGGTCGACGTTTTCGATCGAGCAGATGATGATGCAATTGTCCGCCTTGTCGCGGACCACTTCCATCTCGTATTCCTTCCAGCCGAGCACGGATTCCTCGATCAGCACTTCGGTGGTCGGCGAGGCATCGAGGCCGCGTTCCACGATCTCGAAGAATTCGGAGCGGTTATAGGCAATGCCGCCGCCGGTGCCGCCAAGCGTGAAGGACGGGCGGATGATCGCCGGCAGGCCGATCGTGTCGAGCGCCTGGGCGGCGATCGCCATGGCGTGCGACATGTAACGCTGCTTGCGGTCGGTATTGCCGAGGTTCCACTGATTTTCGAGCTCGTCGAGCGCGGCATCCAGCGCGTCGCCCGAATGCGTCTTCTTCAGTTCGGCGCGCTTGGCCTCGTGCTCCTGGCGATGCTGATCCTTGATCTCGGTGGCGTTGGCCAGCATCGATTTCGGCGTTTCGAGCCCGATCTTGGCCATTGCCTCGCGAAACAGCGCGCGGTCTTCGGCCTTGTCGATGGCGTCCGGCTTGGCGCCGATCATCTCGACATTGTAGCGCTCCAGCACGCCCATGCGGCGCAGCGACAATGCGGTGTTGAGCGCGGTCTGGCCGCCCATGGTCGGCAGCAGCGCGTCCGGGCGTTCCTTGGCGATGATCTTGGCGACGACTTCCGGGGTGATCGGCTCGACATAGGTGGCGTCGGCAAGCTCCGGGTCGGTCATGATCGTGGCCGGGTTGGAGTTGACCAGAATGACCCGGTACCCTTCCTCCTTCAACGCCTTGCAGGCCTGCGCGCCGGAATAGTCGAACTCGCAGGCCTGGCCGATGACGATCGGCCCCGCGCCGATGATGAGGATGGATTTGAGGTCTTGGCGCTTGGGCATGGGCGGTATCCGTCGTTTCTTTTTATCATCCCTGCATCAAAAACCGGCGCGGTTGACCGGGCCGGGTAAGGGACGTGAAATCATGTAGGCTAGGTGGGCCTTATAGGGAAATTGCCATGGCAACGGAACCCCGAAAATGCACCGCGTGAACCGCAATCAACCAAGTTTTTCGCGCTTCGATGCACTTAAGTGTGAACTTTTCGTTTACATGCTGCGTTATTACTCCAAACCGGAGACAAAACCATGTTTGAATATCTGCCTCTTATCGCATTCCAGATCGTGTTCGCGGCTGCAGGACTTGCTATTCTTTACAGGATCGTCGGCGGCAGGATTTTCGGCGCGGACGACGCCCAGCGCAAAACCAGCCATGGCGAAATCTTTCGCAAGGCCTCCAAGACCTCGCATGCCTGAGCGCGCGCACGTCACCCGGTGACGCCCGCCGGCGTCACCTCCTCGGCGGCGTGGTCAAACTTTCCGCCTCGCTGCCTTCTATCCTTTCGTAATTGAACGTTCCCTCCGTCAGCACTTCTTCCGCCGCCCGTTTCAGGCCGGCAAGCGCCGCTCGGGCAAACGAGCCGCCGACGCTGATGCGCCTAACGCCGACGCGTTCCAGCGCGGTGACGGAATAGTTCTTGCCCTGAAGCCCCATCACCACGTTGACCGGCTTGTCGACGGCCCGGCAGACCGTCGCGATCGCCTCGATATCCGGCAATCCGGGTGCGTAGAGCACATCCGCGCCGGCTTCGGAAAAGGCCTGGAGACGCCGGATCGTGTCGGCGAGATCGGGGCGCCCCCACAGAAAATTTTCCGAGCGCGCGGTGAGAATGAACGGCTTTCCGGCCCGAGCTCCCGCCGCCGCGCGCACGCGCTCGACGGCGGCGTCGAAATCATACATCGGATCGTCGGGTCGTCCCGTCGCGTCCTCGATCGAGCCGCCGACGAGACCCGCCTCGATGGCGAGCCGGATCGTCAGCGCGCAGTCCTCGGGCAAATCCCCGAAGCCGTTTTCAAGGTCGGCGGAAACCGGCAGGTCGGTGGCCTCCACGATGGCCTTGGCGTTGGCAAGAATGTCGTCGCGCGACAGGTCCGCAGCCGAATCGCGGCGGCCGAGCGAAAAGGCAAGCCCCGCGCTGGTGGTCGCTAGCGCCTCGAAGCCGAGATGGGCCAGCAGGCGCGCCGATCCGGCATCCCATGGATTGGGCATGACGAAAGCACGTTTTCGTTCATGCAGCGTCATGAACCGGTGATATTTTTCTTCCTGCGTCGCCATAAGCCGCCCCTCCAGTCGTGCTCGTTGGGAACGTATAGGGAACATTCTCAACTGTAAAGAGATCAGGCCGGGTTTGCGCGCCGCCAACACGGGTTGAACAAAGGGGAGAGTGGCGCGTTAGCTTTTCAAACCGGAGACATTTATGAATTTTGAAAATCTGACTTTGATCTGGCTGATGGTTCTCTTTCTGCTGGCCGGTGTGGTTATTCTCGGTTGCGGCGTCAGGATCACCGACGTGGCCGACAGGATTGCCGACCGCACGGGGCTCGGCGAGGCGCTGATCGGCGGGCTGCTTCTTGGCGCGGCGACCTCGCTGTCAGGCACGGTTGTATCGGTAACTTCGGCGCTCGAGGGGCGCGCGTCGCTCAGCTTCTCCAATGCCGTGGGCGGCATCGCCGCGCAGACGGCGTTTCTGGCGCTTGCCGACATGATATACAGGCGTGTGAACCTCGAGCATGCTGCGGCCGATCTTTCCAACCTGTTTCAGGGCGCGCTGCTGGTTCTGCTGCTCAGCATGCCGCTTCTGGCCTATACCTCGCCGGAAATAACGCTGTTTGCCGTCAGCCCGATGTCGTTCGCCATTTTCGGCGTCTACATCGCGGGCGTGGTCGCTTCCAAAAGGGTGCGCGACGATCCGATGTGGAGGCCTGTGGGCACGCATGAGACGCGCACGGACCAGCCCGAGGAAGAGCAAAGCGATGCCCGCGGCAATGTCAGCATCTTCGCGGTGTTCATCGGATTGATGCTGCTGATGGGCATTGCCGGCTACGTGATCTCCCAGATCGCGGCCGTGATTACCGACCGGTACGGCCTTTCCGCCTCGCTCGTCGGCGCGCTGATGACGGCGGTGGTGACCTCGCTGCCGGAACTGGTGACGACGCTTGCAGCTGTCAGGCGCGGCGCGCTCCAGCTTGCCGTGGGCGGCATTATCGGCGGAAATACCTTCGATACCCTGTTCCTCACGCTCTCCGACCTCGCCTATCGGGACGGTTCGCTGTATCACGCAATCGGCAAGGACGATCTGATCTGGCTTGCGGTCGGCCTGTCAGCAACGGCGATCCTGCTGCTTGGTCTGATCGTGCGCCAGAAGGCGGGACCGGGGCGCATCGGATTCGAAAGCGTGGGCATCCTCGTCCTCTATTTCGGCGCAATCGCGATCACGGCGTTCTGACGAGACTTGTCAACGGCCTGCAGGCAGGTCATATCTATGTCGAACCGTTCGGTTCGATTTAAGTTCACGAAGGTGGTTTCATGCTCGTTCACTATCTGGAAGACTCCCGTGCTCATCGCATCCTCTGGCTTCTCGAGGAACTCGGGGTCGACTATGAAATCAAGCGCTACAAGCGCGGCGAGAATATGAGCGCACCGCGTGAGCTGAAGCAGATCCACCCGCTCGGCAAGTCGCCCATTATAGAAGACGACGGCCGGGTCATCGCCGAAAGCGGCGCGATCGTCGAATATCTGATCGACCGCTACGGCGACGGCAAGGGCCTCAGGCCGGAGCCGGGCACGGATGAGGCGCTGCGCTATCGCTACTGGCTGCATTATTCGGAAGGCTCGGCCATGCCGCTTCTGGTGATGAAACTGGTATTCCAGAAAATCCCGGAGCAGGGGCCGCGCCTGATGAAGCCGCTGATGAACAGGATTTCCAAGGCGGTGACAACGAAGCTCACCGACCCGCAACTGAAGACCCACGGGGCCTTCTGGGACGAGGAGCTGCAGCGCGACGGCTGGTTTGCCGGCGCAAATTTCACTGCCGCCGATATCATGATGAGCTTCCCGGTCGAAGTCGGCATGGACCGGATCCCGTTCGGCGAACGCCCGCAGGCCGTGCTGGACTATCTGGTGAAGATCCACGCCCGCCCGGCCTATCGCCATGCGCTGCAACGCGGCGGCGCCTATCGCTATGGCGGCAATCCGATCTCGTAATCGGTTACGTCCATTCCGGCCTGCCCATAAGGGTGGCAATTGCCGAAAAAAGAAGCTAAGGAATTTGCGCCGCCGCGGCCCCGATATTGCATGGCCCCGGCGTGTCAGCTTCTGGTGAATTTCATGTCTGTCACAATGCCTACTGCGCAAGCAGCCGGCCATTCGTGGTTCTCCCACCTCAAGGAAACCCTTACCCTCGGCATCCCCCTCATCGGCGCGCAACTGGCGCAGCAGGGAATCAATGCCACCGATATCTTCATTCTCGGGCAATTGAGCGCGCTGGATCTGGCGGCCGCGGTCCTTGCCACGCAGTATTATTTCACGATCTTCATCTTCGGCATGGGGCTTGCCATTGCGGTGATGCCCATGGTCGCGCAGGCCTATGGCCGCGGCGACGAGGTTGCCGTGCGCCGATCCATGCGCATGGGCATGTGGGCCTCGATCATCTACGGGGCGCTGGCTCTGCCCTTGTTTTTCTGGTCCGAGCCGATCCTTCTGGCGCTTGGCCAGGAGCCGGATGTCGCGGCCAAGGCGGCGCAGTATCTCCATATTGTCGGCTTCGCGCTGTTCCCGGCGCTCCTATTCCAGGTCCTGCGCTCGCTGGTCAGCGCGACGGGCCACGCGCGGGTGGTTCTTTGGGTTGCGGTGCTGACGCTGGTTGTCAACGCCGTGGTCGCCTACGGACTGGTGCTCGGACGGTTGGGGATGCCGCAAATCGGCATTCGCGGCGCGGCGATCGCCACCTTTGTCGGTCAGGCCTTCGGCTTCCTGTATCTGGTCGCCTATATCGGCCGTGACGCGATGCTGGCGCGCTACGAGCTTTTCGTCCGTTTCTGGAAGCCGGACTGGCAGGCTCTCCGAGAGGTGGTCATGCTCGGCCTGCCGATCGGGATTTCCGTTCTGGCGGAGGTTTCGATGTTCACCGTGTCGTCGGTTTTGATGGGGCAGATCGGGGCAATCCCGCTTGCCGCCCATGGCATCGTGCTTCAACTGGCCTCGATCGCCTTCATGGTCCCGCTCGGCCTGTCCCAGGCGGGGACGGTCCGCGTCGGCATGTTCCACGGCGCCGGAGACAAGGCCAATGTCATCCGGGCATCGGTCACGGTTATGGCAATCGCGATCTGCTTTGCCATCGTCAGTGGCCTGACCTTCGCGCTGGCACCCGTGCCGCTCGTATCGCTGTTCATGGATACCAGCCTGCCGAATGCGCCGGAGGTGCTTGCCTATGCCGTGCCGCTGGTGTTTGTCGCGGCGCTGTTTCAGCTGCTTGATGGCGGGCAGGTGACGATGAATGGCCTGCTGCGCGGCCTCAAGGATACGCGGGTGCCGATGTTTCTGGTGCTGATCGCCTACTGGGTCGTTGGCCTGCCGCTCGCCTGGCTGCTGGCGTTTCCCTTCGGTCTCGAAGGCGTCGGCATCTGGGTCGGCTTCATGCTGGGGCTGGGGGCTGCGGCGGTGATGCTGACGCTGCGTTTTCGCCACCTGTTGCGCGCCGAAGCGGCGTCCACCTAAAGGAAAGCGGCCGAGCCCGGATGGGTCGGCCGCTCCCCAAATCAGAAGAGTATTGCTGTTACTTCGGCGAGATCATCAGTTCGGGGCGGACGATCTCGTCATATTCCTCGCCGGTCACAAGCCCGGTCGCCAGCGCTTCCTCGCGCAGCGTGGTGTTGTTCTTGTGGGCGGTCTTGGCGATCTTGGCGGCGTTGTCGTAGCCGATCTTCGGGGCCAGCGCCGTCACCAGCATCAGCGAGCGCTCGACGCCGGCCTTGATGTTTTCCTCGCGCGCCTGGATGCCGACCACGCAATGATCGGTGAAGGAGCGGGCGGCATCGCCCAGAAGCTGGACCGACTGCAGGAAATTGTAGGCCATCATCGGATTGTAGACGTTGAGCTCGAACTGGCCCTGGCTGCCGGCAAAGCCGATCGCGGCCTGGTTGCCGGCGATATGGGCGCAGACCTGGGTCATCGCCTCGTTCTGCGTCGGGTTGACCTTGCCGGGCATGATCGAGGAGCCGGGCTCGTTTTCCGGCAGCGACAATTCGCCGAGACCCGAACGCGGGCCGGAGGCGAGGTAGCGGATATCATTGGCGATCTTGAAGCAGGCCATGGCGGCCGCATTGATGGCGCCGTGTGAGAACACCATGGCGTCATGGGCGGCGAGCACCTCGAACTTGTTCGGCGCGGTGACGAAGGGCAGGCCAGTGATCCCGGCGACTTCCTCGGCGACCTTCTCGGCGAAGCCGACCGGCGCGTTGAGGCCGGTGCCGACGGCGGTGCCGCCCTGGGCAAGCTGGTAGAGGCCCGGCAGCGTCAGTTCGATACGCTCGATGGCGGAGGCGATCTGCGCGGTGTAGCCGGAGAACTCCTGACCAAGCGTCAGCGGCGTCGCATCCTGGGTATGGGTGCGGCCGATCTTGATGATGTCGGCGAATTCCTTTTCCTTGGCGGCCAGCGCATCGTGGAGATGCTTCAGGTTCGGCAGCAGGTGATGAACGATCTGCTCTGCGCAGGCAATGTGCATCGCCGTCGGATAGGTGTCGTTCGACGACTGGCTCATATTGCAATGGTCATTGGGGTGGACCGGCTTCTTGGAGCCCATCTCGCCGCCGAGGAGCTCGATCGCGCGGTTCGAGATCACCTCATTGGCATTCATGTTCGACTGCGTGCCGGAACCCGTCTGCCAGACCACCAGCGGGAAGTGATCGTCCAGCTTGCCGTCGATGACTTCCTGGGCGGCCTCGACGATGGCGTTGCCGATTTCGGCGGGCAGCCGGTCGAGCGCCATATTGGCCCTGGCGGCCGCCTGCTTGACGATGCCGAGCGCGCGGACCACCGAAAGCGGCTGCTTTTCCCAGCCGATCTTGAAATTGCCGAGCGAACGCTGGGCCTGCGCGCCCCAGTAGCGGTCGGCGGCGACTTCGATCGGGCCGAATGTGTCGGTTTCTGTACGGGTTGCGGTCATGGTGTTTCTACTCCTGCCATTGCCCCGGTGGGCGATCGTCCTTGCGAAAATCGGGATATGCAATCGCGCGCGCCGAGCAGTTCTGTCAATAATCGGCGAAAACTTATTCGATTAGTATCGCCGATTGCCAACCGAAACTGAACAAAATGCAGGGTTGGAGCCGCGAACCCGGCCTTGCGGGCGGACCAATGACGACGCCATGCTCTCCGTCACGGAACCGGGGCGATATCTCTGCGTTGGAGTCTGTGAATTTATGGCTGGCGCGCATGCTGCGACGCACACAGAAATCGCTCGCGTTTAAGCCCCTGTTAACAGGCGCTTGATAGGCTGATCCGGAACGGCAATCGATCGGCAAGCGGGCAAAAGTGTTGTTTTTTCATGACACAACCAGAAGGTTTGCGCGCAGATAGCGCAAATGTTATTGGCTCGCTAAAGCGCTTGCGGATAGAATGTCAATGAAATCGTTGACTTGCAAAACGGGGTAGAACATTGCGCAACAAACTCTCAGTTCGCGTTTCATCTGTGGCTCTGGCCGTGGCGGTTTCTGCCGCCTTCGTGCCGAGTGCGGCCAACGCCCTGACGCTGATGGACATCCTGCGCGGCCGCCAGAAGGAATCGCAGCGCGCGCCTGTCGTCGAGCAGCAGCCCCAGGTGCAGCAGAAAAAGCAGGTTCAGCGCACCTATTCCGCCCCCAAGGTTGCCCCGCCGAAATATTACGCCTATCGCGCCGATCCCGTGCGCATGATCGATATCGGCGAAATTCGCGATCCGGTTGTCACCGGCTCGATCACCCCCGATGATGCCGATATGGAAGAGACGACGACGGAAGTCGCAGCGCTCGATCAGGGCTCGATGACCGACGCCGTCGAAACGGAGACCACGGTCGCCATCGCTGAAGATGACCCGCGTCAGTATCTCGCCGATGCCAAGGTAAAGGCCATTGATGATGTCGCCGCGGCGATCGAGGACTATTATTCCAATGGCGGCGAACTGATCTGGGTGCAGGACGGCAAGGTTTCGCAGAAGGCCCGCGCCGCCATGAGGACGCTCGGCAATGCCGACGTCTTCGGCCTGGAGCCTGACAATTACCGGGTCCAACTGCCGGATCTGCTCGCGGCCGATAACGAGGATGAGGAAAAGGCTGCCCTGATGCAGTTCGAACTCGCCCTTTCCGCCAAGGTGCTTGCCTACATGCAGGACGCCAAGCGCGGCCGCGTCGATCCGAACCGGATTTCCGAGTTCCACGACCTGAAGCGCACCCCGGTCGATCTCGGCGAAGCGATCGACAGCCTCCCCGGAACGGTTGATGTCGCCGAATTCATCGAAAGCTACAATCCGCAGAACCAGTTTTTCCAGGACCTGAAGGCGGAGCTCGCCGAACTGCGCAACACCGAAAACGTGGTCGAGCCGATCGTTTTCACCGGCAGCGTGTTCATCCGTCCGGGTCAGACCAACCAGAATGTCCCGAGCGTGGTCAAGGCGATCGAACGCAAGGCTTCGCCCGAATTCAAGGTGGACCATGCGGAAATCTTCGCTGCCTATGACGGCGTCAGCGAGGAATACACGCCCGAGCTGGTGACCCTGGTGAAGGACTTCCAGAAATCGGCGGGCCTCTATGTCGACGGCGTTGTCGGCCCCAACACCGTGAAGGCCTTCGACGTCGAAACCAATGACGATCGCACCCAGAAGGTGCTCGATGCCATGGAGCGTCTGCGCTGGCTGCCAGATGATTTCGGTCCGCGCTATGTCTTCATCAATCAGCCGGCCTTCCGCGTCTATTATCATGATGATAACGGCGAAAGCTTCGACATGGGCGTCGTGGTGGGCAACACCACCAACCAGACCTATTTCTTCAAGGACGAGATCGAAACCGTCGAGTTCAATCCCTATTGGGGCCTTCCGCGCTCGATCGTCGTCAACGAGTATCTGCCCAAGCTGCGCGCCAATCCGAGCTATTTCGACCAGATCGGTTACGAGGTCAGCTATAACGGCCGCAGGGTCTCGTCGTCCTCCGTCAACTGGGCTGCCGCGCCGATGGTCGATGTGCGTCAGCCGCCGGGCGAGCGCAATGCGCTTGGCCAGCTCAAGATCCTGTTCCCGAACGATCATGCGATCTACATGCATGATACGCCGCAGAAGAGCTATTTCGAGCGCGACATGCGGGCGTTGAGCCATGGCTGCGTGCGTCTTTCCGACCCCAACAAGATGGCCGCCGCCGTTCTCGGCGTGCCGGAGTCGGATATCGACGACTATATCGCGACCGGCAAGAACACCCCGGTCGACGTTCCGGAGAAATTCCCGGTCTATGTCGCCTATTTCACCGCATGGCCGGATGATACCGGCAAGGTCCAGTATTATGACGATGTCTATGACCGCGACATGTATCTGAAGCGGGCCATGGAAGCCGAAAGCAAGGCCCGCCTCGGTAGCTGACCGCTGCATAATTCCTCAAACAACAAAGGCGCGTCCGCTCTGCGGGCGCGCCTTCAGTTTGCTGACAAAGCCCGCCTCACGCTCCTTCGTCACCCTCGGGCTTGTCCCGAGGGTCTAAGCACGTATCAATGCGACAAGCGTCTCGGACCAAAAAACTATTTAAATACAATCCTCTCAGAGACGCCAACTCCGCTCGCGTGGAGCGGTGATTAGATCCTCGGCACAAGGCCGAGGATGACGTCCGTAAAAAGGACAGGTTTGTCAGCAGCCTGAAGGCGCGTCCGCGCTGCGGGCGCACCTTTTGCGTTTTTACGGGTTATTGCCGCCGTTGTTGCCGCGCAATCACCGCGAGCGCCAGTTCCGACGTCAGCGCCGCATAGTCGCTTATCATCCGGTCGGCCGCCATGTCGGCGACCGGGCGGTCGGCATAGCCGAAGGTGACGGCGATGGTTGCGACGCCGGCGCCCTTCGCCGAATCGATATCATTGGAACTGTCGCCGACCATGACCGCGTTGGCGACGTCGCCCCCGGCGCGCGCGATGGTCTCCGTGATGTGGCGGGGGTCGGGCTTGCGGAAGGCGAAGGTGTCGCCGCCGGTGATCGCGGTGAAATAGCCGGTGAGACCGAGTGCTTCGAGCAGCGGCATGGTGAACGATTCGCGCTTGTTGGTGCACACCGCGAGATCGAAGCCCGCGGATTTCAGCCGGTCGAGCGCCGCGACGATGCCGGGGTAGGGGCGGCTTTCGCCCGGGATGCCGGCGCGATAGTGTTTGCTGAAGCGTTCGAAGCAGGCATCGAACGTATCTTCGTCGAGCGATCGGTCGCGATGTTCGAAGGCCCTTTCGATCATCACCCTTACGCCGCGGCCGACCAGTATCTTCGTGTCCTCGATGCCGTAGGGGGCAAGCCCCGCAGGCGCGATGGCGTGGTTCAGGCTTGCGATCAGATCGGGCGCGGTATCGATCAGCGTGCCGTCGAGGTCGAATATGGCGAGCGGTGCGGGCATTGGGGGCGATCCTTCATTTTCCGGCAGACGACGCTCGCCGTCCGCTTCCCGGCCCGGTTCATAACCGCCAGCCGCGGGCATGCCAAGCATTTGGCGCGGCCTCGGCGCAAAAGGTCTTTTGTTTGACGCGCGTGGCGTGTAAACACCTTACCGTTAGCCAAAAGGAGCATGTGACGCATGGATGCGCGTCAATTGAAGATAAAGGCTGCGGAAACCGCGCTTGAATATGTCGAAGACGGAATGCGGCTCGGCATCGGAACCGGCAGCACGGCGCGGGAATTCATCGCGCTCCTCGGCGAAAAGGTTGCCAATGGGTTTAACGTCATCGGGGTTCCGACCTCCGAGGCGACGGCGCGGCAGTGCCTGGAACTGGGCATCACGCTGAATTCGCTCGACGAAACGCCAGAGCTCGATCTCACGATCGACGGCGCCGACGAGATCGATCCGGCGCTCAATCTCATCAAGGGCGGCGGCGGTGCGCTGCTGCGCGAAAAGATCGTGGCCTCGTCCTCGAAAGCGATGATCGTGATCGCCGACGAGACCAAGGTCGTGGATTGCCTCGGCGCCTTTCCGCTGCCAATCGAGGTCATGCCGTTCGGGCTCGGCGCCACCCGGCTTGCCATCGAACGCACTGCGTCACGGCTCAATCTTTCGGGGTCGCTCGACCTTCGCCAATCGGGCGACGGGCCCTATATGACCGATGGCGGACACTATATTATCGATGCATCATTTGGCCGCATTCACGATGCACAGGCATTGTCAGACGCGCTCAACGCTATTGCCGGCGTTGTGGAGCACGGGCTGTTCATTGACATCGCGACACTCGCCATCGTTGCATCCGACGGCGGTGTACGTACACTCAAAGCAACTGAGTAGACAGGAGTCCTTTATGAAAATGAAATCCAGGTTCGGCCTTTCCGTGGCCATCGCCGCGACGATTATGGGACTTGGCGCCTTTTCGGTTGCTTCTGCGCAGGATATTTCGCCTGAGCATGAGGCCGCCGCCAAAGCCGCGCTCCAGGCGCTGGGGATCAACAACCAGTTCGACGAAATCCTGCCGAATCAGGCGGATCTCGTTCAGTCGCAGTTGACGCAGGTCTATCCGAACTACCATACGGTGATCGACGAGGTCGTCACCGATACGGCGATCGCGCTGGCGCCGCGCCGCGCCGATCTCGAGAAGGAAGGCGCGCAGATCTACGCCAACATCTTCACTGCGGAAGAACTGAACCAGCTTGCCGAGTTCTATAGCTCCGATGTCGGCAAGAAGTTCATCCAGTATGGCCCGATCGCCGCGCGCGAGCTCGGCCAGGCCGGCGATATCTGGGCCCGCGGTATTGCCCGCGACCTCTCCCAGCAGGCCCAGGCAGAGCTGAACCGGCGCATCGAAGCCGATGGCGGCACGCCCGTCGAGGCGACCGAGATCCCGGCAGTGCCCGCGCAGTAAAAGCGCCATTCGCCCGTTGCATAACAGCCCGCCGACCCCGGCGGGCTTTATTTTTGGCGGAAAGTCGCCATATTCAGCCAAAATCGATTGTCCTCGAATACCCCCACCGCAAGGAGCCCTCCCATGACGCGCTATGACTTCGACCTGTTTGTGATCGGCGGCGGTTCCGGCGGTGTGCGCGCCGCCCGCCTTGCAGCCGCGATGGGCAAGAGGGTGGCGATTGCCGAGGAGTACCGGTTCGGCGGCACCTGCGTCATTCGCGGCTGCGTGCCCAAAAAGCTGTTCGTTTACGCCTCTCAATTTCCCGAACATTTCGAGGACGCGGCCGGCTATGGCTGGACCGTCGGCGAGACCAGCTTCTCGTGGCCGGCGCTGATTGCCGCCAAGGACCGGGAAATCGACCGTCTGGAGGGGCTCTACCGCAAGGGCCTGGAAACCAATGGCGCCGAAATTCTCGAGACCCGGGCGGAGATTGCCGGCGATCATCGCATCCGGCTCTTGTCATCCGGCCAGGAGGTGACGGCGGAAAAGATCCTGGTCGCGGTCGGCGGTCATCCCAACCCGCACCCGGAAATGCCGGGCTCCGAGCTTTGCATCTCCTCCAATGAGGCCTTTCATCTGGAGGAACTGCCGAAGTCGATCGCGATCACCGGCGGCGGCTACATCGCCGTTGAATTCGCCAATATCTTCGCCGGCCTCGGCGTCGAGACCACGCTGATTTATCGCGGCCCGGAAATCCTGCGCGGCTTCGATATGGACATGCGCGTCAATCTGCGCGAGGCGATGGAGAAGAAGGGCATCCAGGTCATTTGCCGCGACACGATTGTCGAGGTCGCACAGGCGGCCGATGGCAGGCTCAAGGCCCAGACCCATAACGGCCATGTGTTCAACGTCGACAAGGTGATGATGGCGCTTGGCCGGCAGCCGAACACCAATGGCCTCGGCCTCGAATCCGTGGGCGTCGAACTGGATGCCAAGGGCGCGATCATGGTCGATGATTATTCGCGCACCAATGTCGACTATATCTGGGCACTGGGCGATGTCACCGATCGCGTCCAGCTCACGCCGGTCGCGATCCACGAGGCAATGTGCTTCATCGAGACGGAATACAAGGACAACCCGACCAAGCCGGACCACGACCTGATCGCGACGGCGGTGTTCTCGCAGCCCGAAATCGGCACGGTCGGTCTTCCGGAACATGTCGCGGCCGAACGCTACGAGGAACTCGAGGTCTATCTCGCCAAGTTCCGCCCGATGAAGGCGACGCTGTCGGGCCGCGACGAGCGCACCGTAATGAAGCTGATCGTCAATGCCGCCGACCGCAAGGTGGTCGGCGCCCATATTCTCGGCCATGAGGCCGGCGAGATGGCGCAACTGATCGGCATTGCGCTGAAGGGCGGCTGCACCAAGGCCGATTTCGACCGCACCATGGCCGTTCACCCCACGGCATCGGAGGAACTGGTGACGATGTACCAGCCGAGCTACCGCGTGAAGAATGGCGAGCGGGTCTAGACCCGCTCTCTGAGAAGACGGCTGATCAGATGAGCCACCCATTGGTGCCCTCGCCACTCATCGTCCTCCAGCGGGTCGGCGAGCGGGTGGCGGGGCTTCTTTCTGCGGTGTCTGACGACGGCGAACCAGTCGAGCATGGCTTTCTCCATTTCTGCTTGACCGGAAGCTAGAGACGGCGGGACTGTGGCTGTAGAGCTGCGGATGAAAGGCTCGTTTCATCCGTGAACGGTTCGCGCTTGCGGGGCGGGACGGTATAAGATGGCCGTTTGACAACGGAGACAGCCGATGGCCGAGGCGAGCTGGGACGATCTGCAGCTTTTCCATGTGGTGGCGGAGGCCGGCGGGCTGAGCGGCGCTGCCGCGCGCACCGGCATTTCCGCGCCCACGATCGGCCGGCGCATGCTGGCGCTGGAACGCACGCTCGGTCGCTCGCTGTTCCTGCGCTCGCATCGTGGGTATGAGCTTGCCCATGATGGCCGGGAACTGCTGAAGCAGGTGCAGAGGATGCGCGAGGTCGCGAGCGATATTGCCGACTGGCATGCAGAGGCTTTTGCCCTGCCTTTCGTCACCATCGCGACCGATTGCTGGCTCTCCCCGCTTATCGCCGACAAACTTGGCGAGGTGCGTCAAAAGGGCGATCGTTTCCGCATCTGTTGCAGTTCGGAAGGCGCCTCCGCCGACCTCACATTCCGGGCGGCCGATGTCGTCGTTCTGGCGAAGCGGCCGGAAAGCGGCAATATTGCGGTTCTGCCTTCGGTGGCAATGGCCTACGCGGTCTATCGGCCAAAGGCTGCGGGATCGGAAGACCTTCCATGGATTTCGTTGGGAACAGCAGCGGCAAGCGAACCGCGCGACCGCTATGTGTTCGAGAATTTCGAAGGCGCGATCATGACCTGGACCGAGGACCGCCACCTGTTGCCGCGTCTCGTAATCTCGGGGGCCGGCAAGGCGGTGCTGCCGGTCTGGGTCGGTGATGGCCTTTCAGAGCTGGAGAGGGAAGGGGAGGTGATCGAGGCGTTGACGCACCCGCTCTTCATCGTCGCCCATGACGATGACCGGCATCGCCGCGAGGTGCGTCTGGTCATAGAACGGCTGGCCGCCCTTCTGAAAAACAACGCTGCCCGGTTAGCGGGCAGGAGCGGCGATGATCGCGCGGGTATACAATAGAGCCGGAAGCGGCTATAAGCGCGCCAAAAATCGGGAGAGAGCATGTCCGGCGAGAGGCCGGACGGGCAAGGACAGGTGATTGAAATGAGCAGCGCGAAGAACTGGACCCCCGGAAGTTGGCGTCACAAGCCGATCCTTCAGGTGCCGGAATATCCGGACGAGGCAAAACTGGCCGAGGCCGAGGCCGCGCTTGCGACCTATCCGCCGCTGGTCTTCGCCGGCGAGGCGCGCCGTCTGAAGAAGGCGCTGGGCGAGGTGGCCGAGGGCCGCGGTTTCCTGCTCCAGGGTGGCGATTGTGCCGAAAGCTTCGCCGAACACGGCGCCGACACGATCCGTGACTTCTTCCGCGCCTTCCTGCAGATGGCCGTGGTGCTGACCTTCGGCGCGCAGCAGCCAGTGGTCAAGGTCGGCCGCATTGCCGGCCAGTTCGCCAAGCCGCGCTCCAGCCCGAACGAGACGATCAACGGGGTGACGCTGCCGAGCTATCGCGGCGACATCATCAACGGCATCGATTTCACCGAGGAAGCCCGCATTCCCGACCCGCAGCGCCAGCTGATGGCCTACCGCCAGTCGGCCGCGACGCTGAACCTGCTGCGCGCCTTTTCGATGGGCGGCTATGCCAATCTGGAAAATGTCCACCAGTGGATGCTGGGCTTCGTGAAGGATTCGCCGCAGGGCGAACGCTATCAGAAGCTCGCCGACCGGCTGTCGGAGACGATGTCGTTCATGCGCGCGATCGGCATCCGCGCGGAAAACAACCACGCGCTGTCGGAGACCGATTTCTTCACCAGCCACGAGGCGCTGCTGCTCGGCTATGAAGAGGCGCTGACCCGCGTCGATTCGACCTCGGGCGACTGGTACGCGACCTCGGGTCACATGATCTGGATCGGCGACCGCACCCGCCAGGCCGACCACGCCCATATCGAATACGCCCGCGGCATCAAGAACCCGCTCGGCCTCAAATGCGGCCCCTCGCTCGCCGAGGACGACCTCTTGCGCCTGATCGATACGGTGAACCCTGAAAACGAGGCCGGCCGGCTGACGCTGATCTGCCGCTTCGGTCACGACAAGGTCGCCGATCATCTGCCGCGCCTGATCCGCGCGGTCGAGCGCGAGGGCCGGAAGGTGGTCTGGTCCTGCGACCCGATGCACGGCAACACGATCACGCTCAATTCCTACAAGACCCGGCCGTTCGAGCGGATTCTCTCGGAGGTCGAGAGCTTCTTCCAGATCCACCGCGCCGAGGGCAGCTATCCGGGCGGCATCCATATCGAGATGACCGGCAAGGACGTGACCGAGTGCACCGGCGGCGCCTGGGCGCTGACCGGCGATGACCTGCACGACCGCTACCACACCCATTGCGACCCGCGCCTCAACGCCGACCAGGCGCTGGAACTCGCCTTCCTGCTCGCCGAGCGGATGAAAACGGCGTATGAGGAAAAGAAGCTCGCGATCAACGAGTGAGGGCTACCAGCTCTTAGGACGCCTCGCCGCATAGCCCCCAATCGATCTCCCCCCTTGAGGGGGAGATGTCGCGAAAGCGACAGAGAGGGGTAAAGGGCGCAAGCCCTAAAAGCCGCAAACACTGTGCTCTCGGAGAGGTTTCACCCCTCTCTGCCCCTGTCGGGGCATCTCCCCCTCAAGGGGGAGATTGGTGGTGCGCGACGTGGTTTTGTGCTTTCCGCCCTTTTCCGGTTTGATTTTTCCCTGAAAACATGGTGTCCATCCCTCGTCGGACCTGAAAGGTGGATTTGCCATGGACAGCATCACAATCGCACTCGCCCAGCTCAACCCGACGGTCGGCGATATCGCCGGCAATCTGGAGAAGTTGAGGGCGGCGCGGCGGACGGCGGCCGACACGGGCGCGGACCTCATCATGTCGACCGAGCTGTTCATCTCCGGCTATCAGCCCGAAGACCTCGTGATGAAGCCGGCCTTCCTCGCCGCCTGTGAGAAGGCGGTGGAGGCGCTTGCGAAGGACACCGCCGATGGCGGTCCCGGTGTGATTGTCGGCTTTCCGCGCCAGGGCGAGGCCGGGCGGCATAATTCGGTCGCGGTGCTCGACGCTGGCGAGATCATCGCGATCCGCGACAAGGTCGACCTGCCGAATTACGGCGAATTCGACGAGAAGCGCGTGTTCGTGCCGGGCGAAATGCCCGGGCCGGTGAACTTTCGCGGCGTCCGCATCGGCATTCCGATCTGCGAGGATATCTGGGGCGAACTCGGCGTCTGCGAGACGCTCGCCGAATCGGGGGCGGAGCTGCTGCTGTCGCCGAACGGCTCGCCCTACTATCGCGGCAAGGTCGATGTCCGCCATCAGGTGGCGCTGCGCCAGGTGATCGAGACCGGCCTGCCGCTGGTCTATCTCAACACGCTCGGCGGTCAGGATGAGCTGGTCTATGACGGCGGCAGTTTCGGCTTCAACGCCGACCGCTCGCTCGCATTCCAGATGCCGCAATTTGCCGAAGAGATCGCGTTCTCCAAGTGGCGACGCGACGCGGATGGCTGGGTCATCGAAACCGGCGAGATGGCGGCATTGCCCGTCGGCGAGGCATCGGATTATCACGCCTGCGTGCTGGGCTTTGCCGATTATGTCAACAAGAACGGCTTCAAGAGCGTGGTGCTCGGCCTTTCCGGCGGCATCGATTCGGCGTTGTGCGCGGCGATCGCCGTCGATGCGCTGGGCGCGGAGCGGGTGCATTGCGTGATGCTGCCCTATCGCTACACCTCTGACGAGTCGCTCAAGGACGCCGCCGATTGCGCCAAGGCGCTCGGCTGCCGCTACGACATCGTCCCGATCGAGGAGCCCGTCACCGGCTTCATGTCCGCGCTTGCCGATATGTTCGAGGGTACGGAAGAAGGGATCACCGAGGAGAACCTGCAAAGCCGCACCCGCGGCACGATCCTGATGGCGATCTCCAACAAGTTCGGCGCGATGGTGGTGACCACCGGCAACAAGTCGGAAATGTCGGTGGGCTACGCGACGCTTTACGGCGACATGAATGGCGGCTTCAACCCGATCAAGGATCTCTACAAGATGCAGGTCTATGGCGTCTCTGCCTGGCGCAACGGTGCGCGGCCGGACGGCATGCTGGGGCCGGAGCGCGATGTGATCCCGCAGAACATCATCGACAAGAAGCCGTCCGCAGAGCTGCGTCCCAACCAGACCGACCAGGATTCGCTGCCGCCCTATCCGGCGCTGGACGATATTCTGGAATGCCTGGTGGAGAAGGAAATGTCGGTCGAGGCGATTGTCGCGCGCGGGCATGATGTTGAAACCGTACACCGCATCGAGCACCTGCTCTATATCGCGGAATACAAGCGTCGCCAGTCCGCGCCGGGCGTGAAGATCACCAAGAAGAATTTCGGCCGCGACCGCCGCTACCCGATCACCAATCGCTTCCGTGACAGGTAAGGCGTGCCATGCGCAGTTCGGTTGAAATCTATGATATCGCAAGCGGGCAGGCGCGCGTCGTGTTCCAGTCCGACGCACTGATCGAGGCGCCGAACTGGTCGCCGGATGGTGGCCATCTGATGGTCAACAGCGATGGCATCATGTATCGGCTGCCGCTTGTCGAGGCGCCGGCGCTGGAGCGCGTCGACACCGGTTTTGCCGTCCAGTGCAACAATGATCACGGAATCTCGCCCGACGGCGCGACCATTGCGATCTCCGACAAATGCGAATTCGGCAAATCGGCGATCTATACCGTTTCGGCCGCCGGCGGCGCGCCGAAACTGGTGACCCAAAACCTGCCCTCCTACTGGCATGGCTGGTCGCCGGATGGCGCGCGCTTTGCCTATTGCGGCATCCGCGACGATGTCTTCGATATCTACACGATCGCTGCTGAAGGCGGCGATGAGCTTCGGCTGACCCATGGTGAGGGCCGCAATGACGGGCCGGACTATTCCTTCGATGGCGAATGGATCTATTTCAATTCCTCGCGCACCGGGCTGATGCAGATCTGGCGCATTCATCCGGACGGCACGGGCCTCGCGCAGATCACGGGCGACGACTACGGAAACTGGTTCCCCCATCCATGCCCGACCAATGACCGCGTCATCCTGATCTCCTACGATCCGGACGTCTTCGATCACCCGCGCGACTGCCAGGTGCGGGTGCGGATGATGGACATGGATGGCGGCAATCTGGAAACCCTGTTCGAGCTTTTCGGCGGGCAAGGCACGATGAATTCGCCGAACTGGTCGCCAAAGGGCGATGCCTTCGCCTTCGTGCGCTATCAGCCTGTCTGAAGTCCTCTCAACCCCCGCCCAAAAACCGCATGTCATCAAGTTGAAATACGACTCTGCTTTTAACTCCTGTGACGGAAACACACGCAGGGCGGGTCGAAGGCATGGAACCCAGGCAATTCAGAACACTGTTCATTTCTGATGTTCATCTCGGCTCCAAGGCCGCGAAGGCGGATTTCCTGCTTGATTTCATGCGTCATCACGAAGCCGACACCATCGTGCTCGTCGGCGATATCATCGATGGCTGGCGGCTGAAGCGGAACTGGTACTGGCCGCAGGTTTTCAACGATGTCGTCCAGAAAATGCTGCGCAAGGCCCGAAAGGGCACGCGCATCATCTATATTCCCGGCAATCACGACGAGTTTCTGCGCAACTTCCCCGGCACTCATTTCGGCGGTGTGGAGGTGGCGGAGCGGATGATCTTCGAGGCCGGAGACGGCAAGAAGTATCTCGTCATCCACGGCGATGAATTCGATGTCGTCGTGCGTCACGCCCGCGTCGTCGCCTATCTCGGCGACTGGGCCTATGATGCCGCAATCGCCATCAACCAGGTTCTCGCCTTCTTCCGCCGCAAGCTGGGGTTGCCCTACTGGTCGTTTTCCGCCTGGGCCAAGCTGCAGGTCAAGCATGCAGTGAACTTCATCGGCGAGTTCCAGCGCGTGGTCGTTGAGGAGGCCCGTCGCAACGAGGTCGATGGCGTCATCTGCGGCCATATCCATCATGCCGTGATCGAGGATATGGACGGGCTGCGCTACATCAATACCGGCGACTGGGTGGAAAGCTGCACGGCCGTGGCCGAGCATTTCGACGGCACATTCGAACTGATTTCCTGGCAGAAAATCGAAACGGTCGGTGAACCTGTCCCGGCTGAACCGGTCGAGGCCGATCTCTCGCCCTTGCTTCTGGCCGCCCGTGACGGGAATCGTGCCGCGTAAGCTTCGTCGAACGCTGCTCCTCACCATTGAAAAGACTTGCAATCTCCGACAGGCCGTGAAAAGCCTAGCAAATGTTATTTGCAGGGTTGCGCCATGGCCCGCGCGCCGGCTTCGAAGGCCGCGTGGCGCGCTGTCCGGTTGGCCGGATCGTGGCGTCCACCCGTTCCAAGAGCGCACGAAACTGGATAATGGCTTTTGCAGAAAGCGGATAATTCCACAGCCTCTCTCACCTTCAAGTCCGGCGAACAGCCGGCGACGCTGTCATTTGAAGGCGACTGGACCGTTCACAACGCCGCAGCGCTCTACGGCGAACTCGACGGCCTTGGCGGCAAGCTGAAAGGCGCCGGCGGCGGCTCCGTGACATTCGATCTCTCCGGCGTCGGTGTTATCGACACGGCGGGCGCCTGGCTGATTCGCGAGGCCGAGGCCAAATGCGGCGATGCCGGTCTTAAAGTCGAAATGCACGGCATGACGGATCGTCTCGGCGAACTGCTCGAGGCTATTCCCGAGGAACTGCCGGAGCCGGAAAAAGCGCCGGCCAGACAGCGGTCGATCGTCCAGCATGTGCTGGAGCCGGTCGGCATTTCCGCGGTGGCAGCCGGACGCGATATCTATACCGGCGTCGGTTTCTTCGGCGCGCTTTTCGTCGGGCTCGGCGAACTGTTTTCGAAACGCGGCGGCGTCAACATGGCCGCGATCACGGCCCAGATCGACAATATGGGCGTGCGCGCCGTGCCGATCATCGCGCTGATGTCGTTCCTGGTCGGCGCGATTATCGCCCAGCAGGGCGCGTTCCAGCTCAGCTATTTCGGCGCCGAGCTGTTCGTGGTCGATCTGGTCGGGATCCTGCAGCTGCGCGAGATCGGCGTGCTGTTGACCGCCATCATGATCGCCGGCCGCTCGGGCAGCGCGATCACCGCCGAAATCGGCGCCATGCGCATGCGCGAGGAAATCGATGCGCTGCGGGTCATGGGGTTCGATCCGATCGCGGTGCTTGTTTTTCCGCGCATGCTGGCGTTGCTCATTGCCTTGCCGCTGCTGACGATCCTGGCCAATTTTGCAGCACTCCTGGGCGCTGCGGTCGTGGTCGATCTCTATGCCGGCATCACCTATGAGACCTTCTTGCAGCGGCTGCAGGAGGCGATCGACCTGCCCGACCTGATTTCCGGTCTTGCCAAGGCCCCGGTGATGGCCGTGATCATTTCGATCGTTGCCGCGCTGGAAGGCATGAAGGTCGGCGGAAGTGCGGAATCGCTCGGTCAGAAGGTCACGGCCTCGGTGGTGAAGTCGATCTTCGTCGTCATTCTCGCCGACGGCATCTTCGCGATCTTCTACGCCGCGATCGATTACTGAGGAGCCGAGGTGGATATCGAACAGCAACCGCAAGACGACGGGGACAAGGTGCTCAGTGTGCGCGACCTCACTGTTGGGTTCGGCGGGCCGACGGTTCTCGAAAACCTCGACCTCGACGTTTATCGCGGTGAAATCCTCGGTTTCGTCGGCGGATCGGGCACCGGCAAATCCGTGCTGATGCGCACCGTCTTGCGGCTGAACCAGCGGCAGGCGGGAACGATCAATATTTTCGGCAAGGATTTCGACCATCTGAGCTACGAGGAGCGGCTGGCGATCGACATGCGTATCGGCGTGCTGTTCCAGCATGGCGCGCTGTTTTCGGGCCTGACCGTGCTTGAGAATGTGCAGGTGCCGATGCGCGAATATCTCGACCTGCCGAAAAAGCTGATGGACGACCTGGCACGGCTGAAGATCGAGATGGTCGGCCTGCGGCCTGAGGCGGCAGACCGCTTCCCGTCGGAACTGTCGGGCGGGATGATCAAGCGTGCCGCCCTTGCCCGCGCGCTGGCGCTCGACCCGGATCTCGTCTTTCTGGACGAGCCAACATCGGGCCTCGACCCGATCGGCGCGGCGGAGTTCGACGAGCTGATCGCCCGGTTGCGTGACACTTTGGGCCTGACGGTCTATATGGTGACCCACGACCTCGACAGCCTGCACGCCGTTTGCGACAGGATCGCGGTGCTGGGCAAGAAGAGAGTTCTTGTCGAGGGAACGCTGGACAAGCTCCTCGCCTTTGACGACCCCTGGGTTCAGAGTTATTTCAGGGGCAAACGATCCCGCGCCATTTTCGGCGCCGGCCAGAATAGCCAATAGCGCGGACGGGCAGTTATGGAAACCAAAGCAAATTATACCGTTGTCGGCTTCTTCGTCCTGCTGGTGCTGGCCGCCGGGGCCGGGTTCATTTTCTGGATGCAGGAATATGGCCGCCAGGGCCCGGTCGCCGAGCTTATCGTGCGCATTCCCGGCTCCGCAAACGGCCTCAGCGTCGGTTCCGCGGTGCGTTTCAACGGCATCCAGGTGGGCTCGATCAAGTCTCTGGAGATCGATCCCGCCGACTCTCGCTATACCATGGCGCGCACCCAGGTGAAGGCGACCACGCCGGTCTACAAGAGCACCAATGCGAAACTGGAGCTCCAGGGCCTGACCGGCACCGGCTATATCGAACTCTCGGCCAATGGCGAGCAGGGCGACAATATTCTGCAGGAATCGCTGCGCACGGACGAGCCGGCGGAGCTGACGGCGGACAAATCGGGCCTCTCCAACCTGCTGACCACCGCCGACCGGATCATGAAGCGTCTCGATGACACCGTCGGCCAGGTGCAGACACTGGTCGATGATGTCAGCACGCCGCTGACCCAGACGGTCAAGAACGTCGACACCTTTACCGGCGCGCTGGCCGACAATTCCGACCAGATCGGGGAGTTCCTCGAATCCATCGGCAGGATGTCCGATACCGTCGACGGGCTCGCCGGACGCCTCGACAAGACGGTGGCCTCGCTTGACGTGCTGATCAAGGCGGTCAATCCGGAGGAAGTGGGCAAAATCGTCAACAATGCTGAGACGATCACGTCCAACGTCGCCGTCGCCTCGAAGAATTTGGATGAGGTCATTACGCAGTTCGGCGATGCAATCGAAAGCTACGCTACGTTCGGAAAAACGGCGCAGGATGTGTTCAAGCAGGTCGATGCGATCGTCACAACGATAGATCCTGAAAAGGTCGGCAGCTCGATCGATGATTTCTCGGTTGTCATGGCGGATGCAAAGTCCGCCGTGGCGTCCGTCAAGGATGTCGCCGATTCGATCAATGCCAAGACCCAGAGCATCGACACCGCGATCGAGAACGTCTCCAACATGTCGGTCAAACTCAACCAGGCCTCGACGCGGGTGAACGAAATCCTGGTGAAGGTCGACGACCTGCTCGGCTCGGACAATGTCGAGTCGTTGTCCGATCAGGCGCGCGATACGCTTGTCGCGGTGAAGCAGGCGGCCGAGACGCTGAATGCCCGGATCGGGCCGATCGCTGCGAATATCGAAAGCTTCTCGGGATCCGGCCTCAGGGATGTGCGCGGTCTCGTCAGCGATACCCGCCGCACGGTGGAAAGTCTCAATCGCACCATCGAATCGATCAGCAATGATCCGCAGCAATTCATATTCGGGTCCGACAGCATGAAGACCTATGACGGACGCAAGCGTTACTGAGCCGCCGGCGAGCAGCGCGGGCGGATGCGGGCTATGGTTGCAATGCGGCAAGCCACTGAAAAAACAAACATGTCAGGTCTTTGCAATCGCCGGCGTATGCCTTAATTCTGACAGATACCAATTCGGCGAGCCCGGGGAAGTTTGGATAAATGCTTTTTGCCGCGATCGATAAAACCGGAGTGAGGCCGCTTCTCGCGCTCGGTCTGCTGGCGGCAGGGCTGAGTGGCTGCGCGTTGCGCCCGGCGCCCGACACCTTCGATCTGTCCGCACAGCCGGTTGTGACCTTCGATAGCCAGAAGGCGCTGCGCTCCCAGCTTCTGGTGCCGACGCCGTCGGCGATCCAGGTGCTCAACAATCGCGGCATCGTCGTGCGTCTCGGCGGCGCGGAACTGCGTTATCTTGCCGGGGCCCAGTGGAGCGACCAGCTTCCCGTTGTGATCCAGGCGCAGCTTGTGGCGGGCCTTGAGAACACCGGCCTGTTTTCCGGCGTCGGCATGCCGGGGCAGGGGCTTGCGATCGACTATCAGGTCGTGGTCGAGGTGCGCGAATTCGCGATCAACGCCGCGGGACCGGGCTCCGCCAATGTCGAGCTCTCGGTCAAGCTGCTGGATGACAGGACCGGCGTGGTGCGGGCGCAGAAGCTGTTTACGGCAAGCGTCCCCGTCAGCGCCGCCGCCTCCAGCAACGTCCTCGTCGCCGCCCTCGACGACGCCTTCTCCAAGGTGCAATCCGAAATCGTAAGCTGGATTGCCGCCACGCTTTAGGCTGGCAATAAGCCGATCTTGGCAGAATGCACTTTCGCGTTTTTTTTGCGAGAGTTCGGCAGCCATCAATCTCTCCCCTTGAGGGAGAGATGCCCCGACAGGGGCAGAGAGGGGTGAACCCTCTCGATAGGTTCGGAGCCTGCGGTTTTTAGGGCTTGCGCCCTTTACCCCTCTCTGTCGCTTTCGCGACATCTCCCCCTCAAGGGGGGAGATTGTGGCTGAGAGATATGGCGGATTGCCGACAGACTGGGGGCGGCTGAACTTCTTCAAAAATGCACTGCGCGTTCGCCCAGAGCGCTTTCAGATCGCGTCGGTCCATTCCAGCAGCGCGGTGGCGACGGCGGGGAGGTCTTCCATGCGGTGGATCACCGTTTCGGCGCCGGCTTCCGTCAGCTTGTCGGCGTGGGTCGGCGTGGTATGCGAGGCGCCGGTGAAGCCGACGACGCGCATGCCGGCGGCCTTGGCGGCGGTGACGCCGTGCACCGAATCCTCGATCACCAGCGTGTTGCGCGGGTTCGCGCCCATTGTCTCCGCGCCATGGAGGTAGATGTCCGGCTTCGGCTTGACCCGGTCGGGGCCGAGGGTTTCGGCGGAAAAGATATTGGGCTCGAAAATATCGAGCTGTCCGGTCTTCTTCAGCATCATGCGGACGCGTTCCGGCGTCGAGTTGGAGCAGATGCAGCGCGGCTCGGAAAGCTGGGCGACGGCCTCGCGCACGCCGGGGATTGGCTGCAGCTCCCGCTTGATCCGCTCATCGAGCTTGACGATTGCAAGGTCGAGAAGGGCGGCGGACAGCGGAATATTGGCTTCGCTTTCGACCGCCAGCAGAATGTTGCGCCAGGTCATGCCGGAAAAGCGTTCGCCGATCTCACCGGCGGTGATCGGATAACCGGCATCGCTCAGAAGCCGCGCTTCGACTTCGGCGGCAAGAATTTCGGAATCGACCAGAACGCCGTCGCAGTCGAAGATGATGAGGTCGTAACGGGCCATTTCGTAGTCCTTAAAAAGAGCGGGCGCGGTGGACATAAACCTGTTCGCGCGCGAGATCAAATCACCGTTCCGTCGCGCGTGTCGATAAAACGCTCCACAAGTGTCTGAAGCGTGGCGGAGAAGAGCGGCATGCCGCCGCTGCGCCAGCCGAGTGCGTTGAGCCGCGTCGTGGTCATGGCGCTGACCGCGCTCTGGTCGGCGTGCGGCGGAAGAGGGCGAGGGGATTGCAGCGCCGCTTTCAGCGGCGCGAGGATGGTGTGGGTGTCGGTGACGATGTCGGAAACATGAAACGCCTTGCCGGAAATTTTCGGGATCGGCGCGTCGAGCAGCGTCAGGATCGCGCCGGCGAGATCGCGACCATGGACCTCGCTGCCAGCCCGGGCGGCGATTTCTTCTCCGGCGGTATAGCGCTCAAACAGATCTTCCCATTTGTTGGGCACAAGGTCGCCGTAAACGCCGGTCGCGCGCAGGTTCACCGGGATGAAGCCGGGGCGGGCGAGGGCGGAAAGCGCCTGCTCGACCTCCCATTTTGCCTTGCCGTAAAGGCTCTGCGGTTGGGGCGGGGTGGTTTCCGGCAGCGGCATGCCGGCCGGATAGCCGTCAAAGACCGCGCGGCTCGACAGGAAGAAGGCATGCTTGACGCCGGCGCGGCATGCTGCCTTGAAAAGCGCGATGCTACCGTCGACATTGGTTCTGAGGAACCCTGCGGGATCGTCGCCTTCGCCGCCGCGATAGCGCCCGGGCGCGTGGGAGAAGGCGGCGTGGATGAAGACGTCGATGCCTTTGAAAAGGTTCTCAGAGGCCGCTCCGCCGAGTTCCAGCGGCGTGAACTTGACCGGCGCGGCGAACAGGCTCGGCGCCGGCGCGGTTCTGCCGGCCACGGTTACATCATGACCGGCCGCAAAGCATTCCTCGACGATGTAGCGCCCGACCAGCCCCGTCCCGCCGCTGACGAGAATGCGTTTCATTTGGGCTTCGTCGGATTTTTGAGCGTGGCGATATCGGGGATGCCGTCGCCGTCGAAATAAGCCCACCAGAGGTCGATCAGCGGCTTCAACTCACCGGCGCGCGGATGGTCATCTTCCCACGGCTTCTCATACTGGTAGTGCAGCACGCCGATATCCGACCAGTTCCACAATTCCGGCATGTTGAACCAGACATATTGCAGCATGTTCATGAACACCGGCAGGCCGTGCCAGTCCGGGAAGAATGCCTGCAGGAAGGTCTGGTCGGTGCGCTTCCAGAAGGCGTCCGGCTGGTCCAGCGCGGTCAGTATGGCGGCAAAGGTCTCGACATCCGGCCGCGCCACGAACACGCCGGAATTCATCCGGTGAAAATCGGCGAGACTTTCATAGACATTGGGGGCCGCGGAAAATTCCGGATAGAAGAACAGCTTGTCTATGTTCTTCAGCACCAGAGCATCGGCATCGATGAACACGGCTGCGTGATATTCGACCAGTTGCCACAGGCGAAGCTTGCAGAAATTGTCGAGCGGGGTGTGGAAGCCGGGCTTGCGTCCCTTGGTGAAGGGCGCCTCGCCATGGATGTTCTTGCGCGCATGGCGCTCGTTGAACGCATCCGACAGCGGCAGGTGATCGACGCCGACCAGCCGGCAGCCGAGATCGGCGAGATGCTTCAATCCTTCCTCGGGCGCGCCGCCGGTATGCAGCACCACGACATCGGCCGGGGTTCCGGTCAAAAAGATCGACCGCGCCAGCGCCAGCGCGCCCATTGCGTAGTCGTTGTTGGTGACCAGCGTGACGAAGGCGAACGGATATTTGGCGTCCACGCTGCGGTGGACGCCTTCATTTGCGGGATCGCTCATGGCCTTACGAGACCGACTTCAGCGACTTGCCTTCCGGATCGCGGTTGATCTTGGTCGCGATATCCTTGGTCCAGGCGGAAACGGCCGGAACGCGTTTGCGATCAACGCGGTAGGCGTATTTCTTCGCAATGTCGACGATCTCGCCGAGCAGGCCTTCCTTGAGCGTGGTCGGGTTGAGGCCGAGCGCCAGGAACTTGTCGTTCTTCACGATCAGGTCGTTTTCCGGCGCTTCCTTGCGCGGGTTCGGCAGCCAGGCGATCTCGACGCCGGACATGTCGGAGATCATCTTCGCCAGATCGCGCACCCGGTGGGTCTCGGTCATCTGGTTGAAGATCTCGACGCGGGCATTCTTCTCCGGCGGATTGTTAAGCGCCAGTTCGATGCAACGCACCGAATCCTGGATGTGGATGAAGGCGCGGGTCTGGCCGCCGACGCCGTGGACGGTCAGTGGATAGCCGATAGCCGCCTGGATCAGGAAGCGGTTCAACACCGTGCCGTAGTCGCCGTCATAGTCGAAGCGGTTGATCAACTGTGTGTGGCGTTTGGTCTGCTCGGTGTGCGTGCCCCAGACGATGCCTTGGTGCAGGTCGGTGATCCTGAGGCCGTCATTCTTGGCGTAGAAGGCGAACAGAAGCTGATCCAGGCACTTGGTCATGTGGTAGATCGAGCCGGGATTCGACGGATACAGGATTTCCTGGGAAACCTTGTCGCCGGAATTGGTGGTGATATCGACCGGCAGATAGCCTTCCGGGATCGCAGCACCCACCGTCGAATAGCCGTAGACGCCCATCGTGCCGAGATGGACGACATGGGCGTCGAGATCGATTTCGACCAGCGCGTTCAGGAGGTTGTGGGTGGCGTTGACGTTGTTGTCGACCGTGTAGTTCTTGTGGCGGTCGGTCTTCATCGAATAGGGCGCGGCGCGCTGCTCGGCGAAATGAATAATCGCGTCCGGGCGCTCCTCGGCGAGCCACTGCTTCAGGATTTCATAATCCTTGGCGAGGTCGATGAGATGGAAATGGATGCGGCGGCCGGTCTCGGCATGCCAGATGCGGGTGCGTTCCTGGATCGAGTCCATCGGCGTCAGCGACTGGACGCCAAGTTCGGTGTCGATCCAGCGGCGCGACAGGTTGTCAACGATGTGAACTTCGTGTCCGGCATCCGACAAATGCAGCGACGTCGGCCAGCCGACAAACCCGTCTCCGCCCATAACTGCGATCTTCATTGAGCCTCTCCGATCCATTTAAGCGATTCATCTCGTGCGTTAAACGCAATCAATATGACATAAATGCAATGGTTTTTTTACGCAATCTGCCGCGAGAAGTGAAACAATCCGCCTCCGCCCCGTGTTGCGACGCGCTATGTTTAAGCCTAGTTATGGCCAAAAATTGATGGATGAGGCGGACATGACCGAAACCGAGAAGCACGGTCTCAGTGGCTGGATGGAAGGCGGGACGCATCACCTGCGCCAGCGGGTCTATTACGAGGACACGGATTTTTCCGGCGTCGTCTATCACGCGCGCTACCTGCATTTCCTCGAACGCGGGCGCACCGATCTGCTGCGCTGCCTTGGCGTGGAGCAGCGGGCGCTGCACACGATCGACGAGGAAGGCCTGGCCTTCGCGGTGCATCACATGGACCTGAAATTCGTGCGTCCGGCGCGGATGGATGATATCCTCGACATCACGACGAAAACCGTGAAGGCGACGGGCGCGCGCATGGTGCTGGAACAGGCGATCCACGCCAATGGGCAGTTGCTGACAACGGCGACGGTGACGGTGGTGGTTATCAACAGGGCCGGGCGCGCGCGCCGCATGCCCGATGATCTGGCCGCCACGCTGCTTGAAGGTCAGTCGAAGTAAACGGGCGCAATAAGCCAAAAGCCCTTGGAATCCGGGCTTGCTAAAACATGAGTATTATGTGAAGGAATTCGCGCCGCCGCGGGAGACGTCTGGTGCGGTCAAAGCCTTGCCTTCAGGGGCTGGCGATAAAATCGTAACCGGACGTTAACCATGTTCGGGTATTCTGCGAAAAGCGGAGTTTTAGGCCGGTTTGCCTAGCTTTCACCATGATTTTCAAGGACAGGAAGCAAAGATGCGAATCCACTTAAATTCCGAGTTGAACACACCAGCGTCTCGCAGGCGGCTCTAACCATATCGCCCGGCTTGCCGGGCCAATCTATTCAGGGACTTCGTCATATGGAACAGCTTGGGTTGGAAGCTACGCACGCCGATGTCGGCCTTCTGGCGCTCTTCTGGCAGGCGGGATTCGTCGTCAAGATCGTGATGCTGGGGCTGATCGCCGCGTCGGTCTGGACCTGGGCGATCGTGATCGAGAAGATCATCGCCTACAACAAGGAACGCCGCGCCTATAATCAGTTCGAGGATGCGTTCTGGTCGGGCACCTCGCTCGAAAAACTCTACAGCAACCTCTCGGACCGCAAGACCAGCGGCATGGCCGCCGTGTTCGTCTCGGCCATGCGCGAGTGGAAAAAATCCTTCGAGCGCGGCGCGCGGGCGCCGATGGGCTTGCAGATGCGCGTCGAAAAGGCGATGGATGTCGCCATCCAGCGCGAATCCGAAAAGCTCGAGGCCCGTCTCGGCTTTCTGGCAAGCGTCGGTTCCGCGGCGCCGTTCATCGGTCTGTTCGGCACGGTCGTCGGCATCATGACCTCGTTCCAGGCGATCGCCGGATCGAAATCGACCAATCTCGCCGTGGTTGCCCCCGGCATTGCCGAGGCGCTGCTTGCAACGGCCATCGGCCTTGTCGCGGCCATTCCCGCCGTTGTTGCCTACAACAAGTTCTCCGCCGATTCCGGCAAGCTTGAGGGCCGCATGGAGGGCTTTGCCGACGAGTTCTCATCCATCCTGTCGCGTCAGATCGACGAAAAGCTGCAGTCGCGTCCGGCTGCCGAATAGCGAGGGGAGAACCAACCAATGGCAATGTCCATGGGAACAGGCGGCAAGACCGGCGGCCGAGGCCGCAGGCGCGCAAGACGCGCCCCCGTCAGCGAAATCAACGTCACGCCTCTGGTCGACGTCATGCTGGTGCTGTTGATCATCTTCATGGTCGCAGCTCCGATGATGACGGTCGGCGTGCCGATCGACCTGCCGGAAACCCAGGCCCAGGCGATGAATTCGGATACCCAGCCGATCACCATCTCGGTCAATCCGGAAGGGCAGATTTTCCTGCAGGAAACCGAGATACCGATCGACGAGGTCGTGCCCAAGCTCGAGGCGATCGCCACCACCGGCTACAATGAGCGCATCTATGTGCGTGGCGACGCCAATGCCGATTACGGCACGGTGATGAAGGTGATGGCCCGCATTTCGGCCGCCGGCTTCAAGAATATCGGTCTCGTCACGCTGCAGGAACAGGATAGCTGATCTTAGCCCATGAAGCGCAGCCTTGCCATTTCATTCCTGTTGCACTGTCTGGTCCTCGGCTGGGCAGTGTTTGTGCTTGGCGCGCCTTCATCGCTTGAAGTGGCCGATGTCGAAGCGCTGCCGGTGACGCTTATACCGGTGGAAGACATTACCCAGGTGCAGCAGGGCGACGAGACGGCGGAGCTTGCCGATATCGCAGCCCCCGTGCCGACCCGGCGGCCGCAGGAGGTCGCCGAGGCGCAGAATGTCGGCGACAACGATGTCGACCTCGAAACCGACACCAACGCGACGCCGGACGATATCGCGCAGGAACAGGCAGCCCTGCCGACGCCTGCCGCCGAGCCGACGCCGGAACCCGCGCCGGTGGAAGAGCCCGCTTCCGAGCCGCCGCCCACGCCGCAACCGGCCGAACGGCCCGAACCCACGCCGGAGCCCGCTCCTGCGCCGGAACCTACCCCCGAGCCTGAGCCCGCGCCGGCCCCGGAGCCGACGCCAGCGCCGGAACCCGCGCCAGCCCCCGAGCCGACGCCTGAGCCGGAGGCAAGCCAGCCGGCTGCGGAGACGCCGCCGGAACCGGAACTGGCCTTCCCCGAGCAGGCGCCGCTTCCCACCCGGCGTCCGCCGGAGCCGGTGTTGCGCGAGACCCGCACCGCCGAGGCGCCGCGGACCGACAGCCAGACGACGGCGTCGACCACGGCCGAGGAAGACGATTTCGACGTGGACCAGATCGCAGCGCTTCTGAACCGCACCGAGGCCACCGGCGGCGGTGCGCAGCGTTCCGAAGCGCCGGCCGCGGCGGGCGCGACCCGCACAACCGGGGGCTCCACGCTCAGCCAGAGCGAGCTTGATGCGCTGCGCGGGCAGATCCAGCGCAACTGGTCCATCCTCGCGGGCCTTGACGGCGCGGACGATGTGCGCATACGCATCCAGATGAAACTCGATCCCTCCGGCGCGATCGTGGGCGCGCCCGAGGTGACTGCCACCGGTGGCAGCGAGAGCGCGCGGCGAATTCTCGCCGGCGGCGCGCGGCGCGCGGTGCTGAAGGCCTCGCCCTTCAGCGGGTTGCCGCGGGAAAAATATGACGCCTGGAGCGAGGTCATCGTGAACTTCGACCCGAGCCAGATGCTTTAACTCTTCATTCGGTGCCGCCTGAGGGCGATCCCCGGCGAACCGGAGCAATCAACGCTGAAAGGCCAGTCCTGTCATGCTTAAAAATTGTCTCGTCTTCCTTTCCGTCGCGTGGGCCGGCATCGCCGTGCTGTTCGTGACGCCCGCCAACGCGCTGGTGGAAATCGATATCTCCAGCGGCAACGTCCAGCCGCTGCCGATCGCGATCACCAATTTCATGTCGGACGATGGTCTCGGCGCGGACATTTCCGGCGTCATCGCCGCCGATCTGAAGCGCTCGGGCCTGTTCAAGCCGGTCGACAGCTCCGCCTTCATCGAGCAGATCAGCAATCCCGACCAGACGCCGCGTTTCGAGGACTGGCAGGTCATCAACGCCGAGGCGCTGGTGGTCGGCCGCGTCACCCGCGAGCCCGATGGCAGGCTTCGCTCCGAATTCCGGCTGTGGGATACCTATGCCGGCCAGCAGATCATCGGCCAGCAGTTCTTCACCCAGCCCGACAATTGGCGGCGCGTCGCCCATATCATCGCCGATTCGATCTATCAGGCGCTGACCGGCGAGCAGGGCTATTTCGATAGCCGCATCGTGTTCGTTTCCGAAAGCGGGCCGAAGACCGACCGCAAGCGTCGCCTCGCGATCATGGATCAGGACGGCTTCAACGTGCGCATGCTCACGGACGGGCAGTACATGGTTCTCACCCCCCGGTTCTCGCCGAACCGGCAGGAGGTCACCTACATGTCCTACGAGAACGACCAGCCGCGCGTCTATCTGCTCCAGCTTGAGACCGGACAGCGCGAGGTCGTCGGCAACTTCCCGGGCATGACCTTCGCGCCGCGGTTCTCTCCGGATGGCCAGCGCATCATCATGAGCCTGCAGCAGGATGGCAACGCCAACATTTACACAATGGACCTGCGCACCCGCTCGACCACGCGGCTGACGAATACCGGCGCCATCGACACCTCACCATCCTATTCGCCCGACGGTAACCGGATCGTGTTTGAAAGCGACCGCGGCGGGCGTCAGCAGCTCTATGTGATGAATGCCGACGGCTCCAACCAGCAGCGGATTTCCTTCGGCGACGGCAGCTATTCGACGCCCGTCTGGTCGCCGCGCGGCGATCTGATCGCGTTTACCAAACAGTCCGGCGGCAAGTTCTCGATCGGGGTGATGAAGCCCGACGGCAGCGGCGAGCGCATTCTGACCACCGGTTTCCACAATGAAGGGCCGACATGGTCGCCGAACGGAAGGGTGCTGATGTTCTTCCGCCAGAATGCCGGCGAGGGCGGTCCACACCTTTATTCGATCGACCTGACGGGTTACAATGAACAGCGCATCCAGACGCCGGATTTCGCATCCGACCCGGCATGGTCGCCGCTGCTGGAGTAGAGCGCAAGGGACAGAATTCGTCCGCGCCGCGATGCGGGCTTGCCTTTAACGTTTCCTTAGCCATTTCCGTTGAGGGGACGTTAACAGTGATTTGCTAGCACTTTGCGGCAAGGTCGGCGGTCTGCGTACCGTCCATAGAGTTGAGTTGTATTTCCGCGTTATCGACCGGGCATCCGGTCCATGTTTTGAACGCTTCTTAAGGAGAGCGGTAATGAGCCGAGCCACGTTTGGGGTTGAAGGCAATGCGAACAAATTCAGGGTGAAGCCCGCAATGGTCGCGCTTTGCGCGGTGCTTGCGCTGGCCGGCTGCGCCAAGGACAACAAGAACAACCTGCCGGGCAGCGGCATGGCGGGCGGCGCCGGCGCATCCTCGGGCATCGCTTCCCCGGGCAGCGTCCAGGACTTCGATCTGAATGTCGGCGACACGGTCTATTTCGAAACCGATTCGGCATCGATCACGCCGATCGCCGCCCAGACGCTCGACAAGCAGGCCCAGTGGCTGCAGCGTTACCAGAACTACGCGATCCGCATCGAAGGCCATGCCGACGAGCGCGGCACCCGCGAATACAACCTCGCGCTCGGCGCCCGCCGCGCCACGGCCACCAAGAACTACCTGGTGTCGCGCGGCATCCCGGCCAATCGCCTGTCGACGATCTCCTACGGCAAGGAACGTCCGGTCGCCGTCTGCGACAACATTTCCTGCTGGTCGCAGAACCGCCGCACCGTCACCGTGCTGACGGGCGCTGGCAGCTGATCGGTCCGAAAGCAGACTTGAAAAACCGGCCTCGCGCCGGTTTTTTTATGTCCGCCGTGCAACAATTCGCGTTTTGATCTAAATATGGCCAGAAACACAGTGTGCGAAGGTTCGAGGCAAAAGGTTTGGGACATGCGATGATGAAAAAAGCGATGATTTGTCTTCTGGCCGGTTCGGCGATGCTGGGAGGAAGCGCCAATGCGGCGGTCTTTCCCGCATTCGGCAAGGCGGCCGGACAGAACACGCAGGTGGTTCAGGTCCAGGCTATGGATCCGTCCCTCAGGATTCAGCAGCTTGAGGAGCAGGTGCGCAACCTGACGGGCCAGGTCGAGGATCTCGGCTTCCAGATGCTGCAGATGGAAGAGAAGATCCGCAAGATGCAGGAGGACATGGAGTTCCGCCTGCAGGATCTTGAAAGCGGCATGGCGACGCCGCCCTCCAACGGTGCTGGCAATGCCGCCAGCGCCGACAGTGATGCGACGGCCACGATGGATGCGCCGCCGCCGAACCCGGAACCCTCGGCGACCGCCGATGTGCCGGCCGATCTGCCCGAGGCGGCCGAAGGCGGAGGGTCCGATGCCGATTTCTACAAGCTCGCCTATGATCTCATTCTCTCCGGCGATTACCAGCAGGCCGAAGAGGCTTTCGGCGAGTTCGTGCTGAGCTATCCCGACAGCCCGCTCATTCCCGATGCCAGCTTCTGGCTCGGGGAATCGATGCTGGCGCAGCAGAAATACAATGAAGCTGCCAAGACATTCCTGAATGCCTACAAGGCCTATGGCGATTCCGCCAAGGCGCCGGAAATGCTGCTGAAACTCGGCCAGTCGCTTGCCGGAATGGACAACAAGGACGCCGCCTGCGCCACCTTTGCCGAAGTGCCGACGCGTTACCCGAACGCCGCCCAGGCCGTGCTGACCAAGGCCCAGGCCGAGATCAGGGCCAATGGATGCTGACCGCGGTGTCAGCCGGATCACAGACATTTTCTGAAGCGGAAACCGCCCTCGATGCCGCCCACAGCTTTGTAAGTCGTCTCAAGCCGGGCTGTCATGTTCTGGTCGCGGTGTCCGGCGGCAGCGATTCGCTCGGGCTGCTGGCGGCACTTTGCGAAGCCGCGGACGAATTTTCCCGCCGCGATATCCGCATTTCCGCTGCGACGGTCGACCACGGCCTGCGTGCGCAATCCGCCGATGAAGCGGCATCGGTCGCGCGCTTCTGCGCCATCCGCGCGATTGGACACGAAACGCTTCCCTGGCGCGGCGAAAAGCCGGCGACGGGGCTTTTGGCCGCCGCCCGCGACGCCCGCTATCGTCTGCTGGCAGACCATGCCGCTCGGATCGGCGCGGATGTGATCGCCGTGGCCCACACGCTTGATGACCAGGCCGAGACGCTGGAGATGCGCAAGGCCCGCAACCCCGACCCGCCGGTTTCCGGCATGGCGGCGGAAACGCTTCTGATGGGGCGCGCCTGGGTGGTGCGGCCATTTCTATCTGTTTCTCGCCAGTCGATCCGCGACCTGCTGGTCACGCGCGAAATTGCCTGGATCGACGATCCCTCCAATGACAACGCCCGCTTTGAACGCGTTCGGGTGCGGCAATCCCTGGAAGGCGCGATCGCGGCGCCGGGCGCCGAGGCCACTATGGCCGGGCATATGCGCGCCCGCCTTTCAGAAGCCGCCGCTGGGCTTTTCGATGCCTCCGTGCGCATTCATGGCGCGGCCGTGGCCGAAATCGATCTAGAAGCGATTGCGGCCAATTCGGATGCGGCGCGCTATCTGCTGAAGACGTTGACGGCGATCATCGGCGGCGAGACCCACGGTCCCGGAAAAGCGGCGCTTGCCGATATTCTGGCGATGGCCGAAGCGCCGCATGGCGCGCGCATGACGGCCGGGCGCTGCCTGTTCGAGCGCAACCGGACGCGGCTGTTCATGCTGCGCGAACGGCGCGGCCTTGAGCGCATCGAGGTTCTACCGTGGACGACGCGCATTTGGGATGGCCGGTGGCGGATCGACAACCGCACCGACGCAATGGTCGAGATCCGCCCCGCCAGCCTGGACGGCGAACCTGTCGAAGCCTTCGCCGCGCTTCCGCCCCGCCTGTCGAAGCTGGCGCATTCGACCATGCCGTCCGCAGGGCAGGGCGCATTGCCGCAAGGGGTCGCAGTGAGCCGCATCCTGTCGCCCCACCGGTGCTATCTGCCCGGTTTCGATCTGGCGCTGGCCAACCGGATGGCGGAAGCTTTCGGGGTTTCGCCTTTCCCCGCGCCGGGCTATTTCGTCGCGGAAGATTAAACTTGGGATGCGCTTGTCTTGGCAAGACATGGCGTCGACCCTATGTTAGGCGTAACTCAGCGGCACCAATGTGCCGATCATATGATTTCGGGGATTTTGATGAACCCAAACTTACGCAATATTGCGCTGTGGGCCATAATCGCGTTGCTGCTGGTCGCGCTTTTCAGCATGTTCCAGTCAACGCCGTCGCATAACGGCGCGACGCAGGTGGCTTATTCGCAGTTCGTCAGCGATGTCGATTCCGGCAAGGTCAAGGATGTGACCATTACCGGCAACACCATCACCGGCACTTATTCCGGCGGCGGCGGCAAGACATTCCACACCTATGCCCCGGTTATCGACGATTCCCTGCTCACCAAGCTGGAAAACGCCAATGTGAATGTGGATGCCAAGCCGGTGAATGACGGCTCCGGCGGTATCCTGAGCTATGTCGGCACGCTTCTGCCGATGCTCCTGATCCTCGGCGTCTGGCTGTTCTTCATGCGCCAGATGCAGGGCGGCTCGCGCGGTGCGATGGGCTTCGGCAAGTCCAAGGCCAAGCTTCTGACCGAGGCCAATGGCCGCGTCACCTTTGACGATGTCGCCGGCGTGGACGAAGCCAAGCAGGACCTTGAGGAAATCGTCGAATTCCTGCGCGATCCGCAGAAGTTCCAGCGCCTCGGCGGCCGCATTCCGCGCGGCGTGCTGCTGGTCGGCCCGCCCGGTACCGGTAAGACGCTGCTGGCCCGCTCGGTCGCGGGCGAGGCCAATGTGCCGTTCTTCACCATCTCCGGCTCGGACTTCGTTGAAATGTTCGTCGGCGTTGGCGCATCGCGTGTGCGCGATATGTTCGAGCAGGCCAAGAAGAACGCGCCCTGCATCATCTTCATCGACGAAATCGATGCGGTCGGCCGTCATCGCGGCGCCGGTCTCGGCGGCGGCAATGACGAGCGTGAGCAGACGCTGAACCAGCTTCTGGTCGAGATGGACGGCTTCGAGGCCAATGAGGGCGTGATCCTGATTGCCGCTACCAACCGCCCCGACGTTCTGGACCCCGCGCTTCTGCGTCCCGGCCGTTTCGACCGTCAGGTCGTGGTGCCGAACCCGGATATCGTCGGCCGCGAACGCATCCTGAAGGTACACGCCCGCAATACGCCGCTTGCCCCGAATGTCGACCTCAAGGTCGTTGCCCGCGGCACGCCCGGCTTTTCGGGCGCCGATTTGATGAACCTCGTCAACGAGGCCGCGCTGATGGCCGCAAGGCGCAACAAGCGCCTGGTTACCATGGCGGAATTCGAGGATGCCAAGGACAAGATCATGATGGGCGCCGAGCGGCGTTCCACCGCGATGACCGAGGCGGAAAAGAAGCTGACGGCCTATCACGAGGCGGGACATGCGATGGTGGCGCTCAAGGTGCCGGTGGCCGATCCCGTCCATAAGGCGACGATCATTCCGCGTGGCCGCGCGCTTGGCATGGTGATGCAGTTGCCCGAGGGCGACCGCTATTCGATGAGCTACAAGTGGATGATCTCGCGCCTCGCCATCATGATGGGCGGACGCGTTGCCGAGGAAATCACCTTCGGCAAGGAGAACATCACCTCTGGCGCCTCCTCCGATATCGAGCAGGCCACCAAGCTTGCCCGGGCGATGGTGACGCAGTGGGGCTTCTCCGATGAACTTGGCCATGTCTCCTATGGCGAGAACCAGCAGGAGGTCTTCCTCGGCCATTCGGTTTCGCAGAGCAAGAACGTTTCTGAGTCGACCGCCCAGAAGATCGACAGCGAAGTCCGCCGCCTGATCGACGAGGCTTATGCCGAGGCGACCCGGATACTGACCGAGAACCGCGAAGGCTTCGTGCAGCTCGCCGAGGGTCTGCTCGAATACGAGACGCTGTCCGGCGACGAGATCAAGGCGATCCTGAAGGGCGAGAAGCCCGCCCGCGATCTCGGCGACGATACCCCGCCCTCGCGCGGTTCGGCGGTTCCCTCCATGGGGCCGAAGAAGGACGCGCCCGCGCCGGCAGACGGCAAGGGCGACGGGTTCGAACCGCAGACCAATTGACCATTCAACCGCCGGCCCCAAAGCCGGCGGTTTTTTGTTGGCGTCTGGAGTTGCGTCCCGGAGGGCGTTTGTGGG
Organism: Martelella mediterranea; assembly: GCF_021021415.1. Lineage (GTDB taxonomy): Bacteria > Pseudomonadota > Alphaproteobacteria > Rhizobiales > Rhizobiaceae > Martelella > Martelella mediterranea_C. The sequence goes on from NZ_JAINWJ010000020.1 coordinate 64,021, forward strand.
CTACTGGTCAATCGCGCCACGGTAACGCCATGTTAGCGGTGTTGACGTTATTTTACGTGCCCTGAGGGCGATAATCTGCGAAGACACTCTCGTTTGTATTTTAGCTTTGGAGCGACGCGACGCGCGCGGCGCTGAAGAGGATTGCCATGACACGTAAATATTTCGGTACCGACGGTATTCGCGGTCAGTCCAATGTTTTTCCTATGACGCCGGATCTGGCGATGCGCGTGGGCATCGCTGTCGGCACGATCTTCCGGCGCGGCGATCACACCCACCGCGTGGTGATCGGCAAGGATACCCGGCTTTCCGGCTACATGCTGGAGAATGCGCTGGTGGCGGGCTTCACCGCGGCCGGCCTCGATGTCTATCTGCTCGGCCCGATCCCGACGCCCGCCGTCGCTATGCTGACGCGCTCGCTGCGCGCCGATGTCGGCGTGATGATCTCGGCGTCGCACAACCCCTTTGCCGATAACGGCATCAAGCTGTTCGGACCCGACGGCTACAAGATGTCCGACGAGATCGAGGCGCGGATCGAAGCGCTGATTGACCGCGACAACTTCCATGCCCAGCTTGCCCGCTCGCACGAGATCGGCCGCGCAAGCCGCGTTGACGGCGACATCTATCGCTATATCGAGTTCGTCAAGCGCACCCTGCCGCGCGATGTCACGCTGCATGGCCTCAGGGTCGTGGTCGATTGCGCCAATGGCGCGGCCTACAAGGCAGCCCCGACGGCGCTCTGGGAACTCGGCGCCGATGTGGTCGAGATCGGCACGGAGCCGGACGGCCTCAACATCAACAAGGAATGCGGCTCGACCTATCCCAAGACACTGCAGGAAAAGGTGCATGAGGTGCGCGCCGATATCGGAATCGCGCTCGACGGCGATGCCGACCGCGTCATCATCGTCGACGAGCAGGGCAGCATCATCGATGGTGATCAGGTGATGGCGGTGATCGCCGGCAATCTGGTTGAGGACAAGGAATTGAAGGGCGGCGGCGTTGTCGCCACCGTCATGTCCAATCTCGGCCTCGAGCGCCACCTGAACGGCATGAATCTGGATCTGGTGCGCACCAAGGTCGGCGATCGCTACGTCGTCGAGCATATGCGCAAGAACGGCTACAATGTCGGCGGCGAGCAGTCCGGCCATATCGTGCTGTCCGATTTCGGCACCACCGGCGACGGGCTGGTGGCGGCGCTGCAGGTGCTGGCCGCCGTCAAGCGCGCGGGCAAGCCGGTCAGCGAGGTCTGCCGCAAATTCGATCCCGTGCCGCAGCTTCTGCGCAATGTCCGCATCACCGCCGGCGCGGCGCCGCTGGAAGACGGCAATGTCAAGAAGGCGATCGCCGATGCCGAGGCCGAACTGAAAGGCCGCGGCCGCCTGGTAATCCGCCCCTCGGGCACCGAGCCGCTGATTCGCGTCATGGCCGAGGGCGACGATCCGGCACAGGTCGAAAGCGTCGTCTCGGGCCTGATCGACGTGATTGCGAGCGTGCGCACGGCTGCGTGATTTCGTCACACTACATCGCCGCCCATAATCTCTCCCCTTGAGGGAGAGATGCCCCGACAGGGGCAGAGAGGGGTGAACCCTCTCAACGGGTCCGGAGCTTGCGGTTTATGCCCTATACCCCTCTCTGTCGCTTTCGCGACATCTCCCCCTCAAGGGGGGAGATTGATGGCTGAGATATCGTGAGCGCCACCGCGGTATTCGGTCGTCTGGCAGTCGGCAAAATACCACGCGCGGCTGATTTTGCCCTTTTAAGCCGTCACAATTATTTCGCTTGCCAAGACCCCAAAGCTTCCATATATCCGACGGCGGGACACCTCTCCCCAACGAGAGGCCACTATCTGAAAGGGTAGACTATGACTGATATGACCAAGCCGGACGTGCGTCCGGCCAATCCCCGCTTTTCTTCTGGCCCCTGTGCGAAGCGTCCCGGTTGGACGCCCGAAGCGCTCAACGATGCGCCACTTGGCCGTTCCCATCGTGCGAAAATCGGCAAGGCGAAGCTCAAGGAAGCGATCGACCTTACCCGCGAAATCCTCGGCGTTCCCGGCGATTACCGCATCGGCATCGTGCCGGCGTCGGATACCGGCGCGGTCGAGATGGCCCTGTGGTCGCTGCTCGGCGAACGCGGCGTGGACATGCTTGCCTGGGAATCGTTCGGTTCGGGCTGGGTGACCGATGTCATCAAGCAGCTCAAGCTCAAGGACGCGCGCAAGATCGAAGCGCCCTATGGCCAGCTCCCCGACCTTTCCACTGTCAATTTCGACAATGACGTGGTCTTCACCTGGAACGGCACCACCTCGGGCGTTCGCGTTCCCAATGCCGATTTCATTCCCTTCGACCGCAAGGGGCTGACGATCTGCGACGCGACGTCCGCCGTGTTCGCGCAGGCTCTCGATTTCAACAAGCTCGATGTCGTCACCTTCTCCTGGCAGAAGGTGCTGGGCGGCGAGGGCGGCCATGGTATCCTGATCCTCTCGCCGCGCGCTGTCGAGCGGCTGGAGAACTACACCCCGGAATGGCCGCTGCCGAAGATCTTCCGCATGACCAAGGGCGGCAAGCTGATCGAGGGCATCTTCGTCGGCGAAACCATCAACACCCCCTCCATGCTCTGCGTCGAAGACTATCTCGATGCGCTGAAATGGGCGAAACAGGTCGGTGGCCTTGAAGGTCTGATGGCCCGCGCTGACGCCAACGCCAAGGTGATCTTCGATTTCGTCGAGAACAACGACTGGATCGAAAACTTGGCGGAAGCGCCGGAAACGCGCTCCAACACCTCCGTCTGCCTCAAGATCGTCGATCCGGCCGTTCTGGCGCTTGACGATGCCGGACAGGCCGCCTTTGCCAAGGCGATCGTGTCCGCGCTCGACAAGGAAGATGTCGCCTACGACATCGGCGCCTATCGCGATGCGCCGTCCGGCCTTCGCATCTGGGCTGGCTCCACGGTGGAAACCGCCGATATGGAAGCGCTGATGGGCTGGCTCGATTGGGCCTTCCGGGCTGAAAAGGCCAAGCTTTCCGACAAGGCGGCCTGAGGCCTGCTGCACTGATGGCTTGCGCCGGCTGGCGCGAGCCCCTTTCCCGGTGAAAATTCTCTTTGAAGGAGGCCATCATGGCACCTCGCGTACTCGTATCCGACGCGCTGTCGGAAGCTGCCGTCCAGATATTCAAGGATCGCGGCATCGATGTCGATTTCCAGCCGAAGCTCGGCAAGGACAAGGAAAAGCTGCTCGAAGTCATCGGCCAGTATGACGGCCTGGCGATCCGCTCGGCCACCAAGGCGACCGAGAAGCTGATCGAGGCGGCGACCAATCTCAAGGTCATCGGCCGCGCCGGCATCGGCGTCGACAATGTCGACATCCCGGCCGCATCGCGCCGCGGCATCATCGTCATGAACACGCCGTTCGGCAACTCGATCACCACGGCCGAACATGCGATCTCGCTGATGCTGGCCGTTGCCCGCCAGATCCCCGCCGCCGACGCCTCGACCCAGGCCGGCAAGTGGGAGAAGTCGAAATTCATGGGCGTTGAGATCACCGGCAAGACGCTCGGCGTCATCGGCGCCGGCAATATCGGCTCGATCGTCTGCAACCGCGCGCTCGGCCTGAAGATGAACGTCATCGCCTTCGACCCCTTCCTGTCGCAGGACAAGGCCGAGAAGATGGGCGTCACCAAGGTCGAACTCGACGAGCTTCTGGCCAAGGCCGACTTCATCACGCTCCACGTTCCGATGACCGACAAGACCCGCGGCATCCTGAATGCCGAGGCGCTGGCCAAGACCAAGAAGGGCGTGCGCATCATCAACTGCGCCCGTGGCGGCCTTGTGGACGAGGCGGCGCTCGCCGAAGCCATCAAATCCGGCCATGTCGCCGGCGCCGGCTTCGACGTATTCGAAACCGAGCCCGCCACCGAGAGCCCGCTTTTCGGCCTCGAAAACGTGGTTTGCACACCGCATCTCGGCGCTTCGACCACGGAAGCGCAGGAAAACGTGGCGCTTCAGGTTGCCGACCAGATGTCGGATTACCTGCTGAAGGGCGCTGTTTCCAACGCGATCAACATGCCCTCGATCTCTGCCGATGAGGCCCCGCGCCTGAAGCCGGTGATCAAGCTGGCGGAAGTGCTCGGCGGTTTTGCCGGCCAGGTGACCGAAAACCCGATCAAGCAGGTCGAGGTGCTCTATGACGGCATCTTCGCCGACATGAACACCACGGCGCTGACCAGCGCGATGCTCGCCGGCCTGCTGCGCCCGGTCGTGGCCGACGTCAACATGGTGTCGGCGCCGATCATGGTGAAGGACAAGGGCATCATCCTGCAGGAAGCAAAGCGTGATAAATCAGGCGTTTACGATGGTTATATCAAGCTGACGATCACCACCGAGAAGCAGACCCGCTCGGTCGCCGGCACGGTGTTTTCCGATGGCAAGCCGCGCTTCATCCAGATCAAGGGCATTAACATGGATGCCGATGTCGGTCGCCACATGATCTACATCGCCAACACAGACGTGCCCGGCATGATCGGCTTCATGGGCTCCACGCTCGGCGATGCCGGCGTCAACATCGCCAACTTCCAGCTCGGCCGCGACAACCAGGGCGGCGATGCGATCGCGCTGCTCTACGTTGACGAGGAGCCGAAGCAGGAGGTTCTCGACAAGCTGCTCGCCCATCCGGCGATCAAGCAGGCGAAGCCGCTGGAATTCGCGGTCGAATAAAGGCAGTTTCTGAAAATATCGGCCCGGCTTCCTTTTGGGAGCCGGGCTTTTTTTGTGTCGAAAGTGCTCTACATTGACGAAGATGTATCCGCGAACACGTCAATTGAAGAGAGTATGAATGCCTGAAACATGTATCGGCTGCCGCGATGGCGAGGCCCTGGCATTTGATTTCTCCATGGCATTTCAGCCGATCATCGATCTCCGCGACGGCTCGATTTTTGCCTATGAGGCGCTGGTGCGCGGCACTGCCGGCGAGGGGGCTGCCTCCGTCTTGAGCAAGGTGACGCAGGACAACCTCTATGCGTTCGACCAGCGCTGCCGCGTCAAGGCGATCGAGCTTGCCGGCGGGCTCGGACTTGTGGAGACAGGGGCGCGGCTCTCGATCAACTTCATGCCGCGCGCGATCTATGAGCCGCGGGCCTGCATCCGGCTGACCCTGTCCGCCAGCCGTCGCTGCGGCGTGCCCGCCGAGCGGCTGATTTTCGAGTTTACCGAAGGCGAGCAAATCGATGCCGATCGGTTCAATGCGATCCTCACGGTCTATGAGGAGCTCGGTTTTGGCACCGCGATCGATGATTTCGGCGCCGGCCATTCCGGACTGTCGCTCCTGGCCGACGTCACGCCGTCGATCCTCAAGCTGGATATGGCGCTGGTGCGCGGCATCGACAGTAGCCGCTCGCGCCAGAGGATTGTTCGTCACATGCTGGCCCTGGCCGGCGAGATGTCGGTCGAGGTGATCTGCGAGGGGGTTGAGACCGCGGCGGAACTGGATACCCTTGCGGGTCTCGGGGCCGGACTGGTGCAGGGCTATCATCTCTGCCGGCCGCTGTTCGAACGGCTCGCGACGCCGGAGGAAATAAACGGGCGCGGCTGAACCGCGCCTCTACATGACAAGGAGAGGATCATGCAGACATCCGCGCTGAACGCGCTCGATCGGGCGTTGGAGCAGCTTTCGGCTGCCGGCTTCACGATGGGCCCGGCATGGGAGGAGACCCATGAACTTTGCCAGGGGCATGAGGGTGAAAGCCTGTTTGATGCCGCTCACGCGCTCTGCCACCGGATCGAAGGCGATGACGGCAATGCCGGCTATTGGTACCGGCGCGCCGGAAGGCCGGTTTCGACGGGAAGTCTTGCGGAGGAATGCGCGGCGCTGCGGGCGGAGATTGCCGGGGCCTGATCACGGCGCCCACCCGAGTCATTCCAGGATGAAGAAAGGGCCGTGCCTTCTTAAAAGGCGCGGCCCTTTCTAGTCGCACTCAATTATTTGCAAGTTCGACCGCCGGCGGGCTCCACGCGCCGCTCAAAACGGCGAGCTCCGGCCAGTAGAGGCGCATGGTCAGGCTGAAGTGGCCGCTCTCGGGCGCCGGCAGCCAGTTGGCTTCCTTGTCCTTGCCGGGCGATTTGCGCTGGATGTAGATATCGACCGAGCCGTCGGGGTTTTTCTTCAGCGGATCGTTGCTGCCGAGCGTGTAGCGGTCGATCGGGTTCTTGGCGAAGAACTGATCCTGATTGTAGAGCGTGACCGACCAGAAGGCGCGCGCCGGCGGAGTCTCGCCCTTGTCGAAATGCAGGACGTAGTTGTTGGAACTGTCGAACGGATTGCCATCGGCGTCCACGAAGGCGCTGGGGTAGACCGCATCGACCGGCTTGTTGGCGCCAAGCCCGCCAAAGGCGACGCCTGCGCGATGCATGTAGTCTGAGCCGTAGCTGCCGATCCCGGTCAGATTGATCCGCCAGCCGTTGACGAGTTCGCCGGACTTCACCCAGGTGTTCTTGATGAAGGGCAGAACCTTCGCGGGCGCCTCTGCGATGGCGTCCTGCACGGCCTGCGGCTGTTTCGACGGATCGTAGCTTTCGCCGGGCACCAGTCCGATCTGGCGCATCAGGTCGACGGCGGAATCGTCGTTGGCGTGGGGCGGGTTTTTCTTCATCAGTTCGGCGAAGCGCTGAAAGAAGGCCGCGCCGTCGAGTTTTTCGATCTGGGTGACCGGCGAGGTCATGTCCTGCGCGGCGTTGACCGTGCCTTTTGGCGCAACATAGTCGGTGCCCCAGGCGCTGAGCGGCACGGCCTTCAGGCCTTTCTGGAAGGCATGGACGGCATCATAATCGTCCTTGCCCCTGGTTTCGATGCGTCCGAGCATCCAGCCATTGGCCGTGGGGCTCTGATAGGCCCTTACACCGTCCGGCAGTTTACCCTGCCAGCCGGGACCGACGATCGCGAAAGCATAGGCGTCATCGCCGGTGGTCCGGCTTCCGGGTGAGGCATAGACCTCGGTCCACTCATCCATCATCTGGAAGAGGTAGTACCGCCCCTTCGACGGCGGAACCGAAACGATCAGCGGCTCCTTCGAAACATCATAGGTGAGCGAGGAATAGAGCGTGTTGGCATTGGGCCGGACGACGGTATCGAAGGAGGCATCGGGAAAGGCCGTCAGATTGGCGAACTGGTTGATCGGCGCGCTGACGCCCCCCGGCTCGGCGACATTGGTGGAGATCGCCGTGCTGACATCCATCAGCACCATTGGATAGGCCATGACATAGATCGAATAGACGATGGCCTTGGCCTGTTCCTCGGTCAGCGGGCTTTTGGCCTCGACCTGGGTCTGGGCAAACAGCGGAGCGTTGACCACCGGCGAGAATGTCACCGCGAGACTGAGCGCGGCAATGGCAACTGGTTTTAGCTTCATCGGGTATCTCCTCTAGGTTGTGATACCCGAGTTAGCGGCAAAGTTGAAGAAATTTTGTGACGTGTAATAGTTTCGGGACCGCGGCAGGTTGACGCAGACCGCGTACGGTCTGTCGCAGGAGGCGCGGCGGTATCGAATCGCCGCGCCCCTTATTCACCGGTTGTCCGGCTGGCTGCGCACCAGTTCCAGTCCCCTTGCGGTGATCTGGTAGGGGCGGCCGCCGCGCGAGCGGATCGCTCTCTTGGCCTTCAGCTTGCGGAACAAGGTCAGATCGAGACCCGGATAGCGCCAGCCTTCGCGGGTGTAGCAGTCGATCCGCTCGATCTTGCGTTTTTCGGTTCTGATGAGTTCGATCCTGCCGCCCTGGGCGAGCAGGTGTAGAATGCGCTGTTCATCGCGCGAGATGTCCATGGTCGTCAATTCCGGATGGGCGTCCTGAAGACGCGTGAAAACGTTTCCCGCAAGCCATTGCCATGCGGGGCTCTTCGTTTTCGGCCGCTGCGCGCATCATGCCCCAAGGGGCAGAGCGGGCAGGGCCCTTACCGGGATTCCTGACGGTTAGACATAAACACTCCGTGTTGACCGACACGAGATAATCTCACTGCGGCTGAAGGTCAAGGTTTTGAAGGGCTGCGGCCCACCCAATCGCTTGCGTCTTGCCCCACTTTGCTCTACCTCACCAACGATATCCCGTGAATGAACGATGAGCTGACCATGACCATTGTCGATACCCGCACGCCCGATCCCAAACGCCTGATTCCCGGCGCCACCGGCGATTGGGAAGTCATCATCGGTCTTGAGGTGCATGCGCAGGTCACCAGCAATGCGAAGCTGTTCTCCGGCTCGTCCACCACTTTCGGCAAGGCGCCCAACGCCAACGTCTCGCTGGTGGATGCGGCCATGCCCGGCATGCTGCCCGTCATCAACGAGGAATGCGTGAAACAGGCCGTGCGCACCGGTCTCGGCCTGAAGGCCAAGATCAACAAGCGTTCGATCTTCGACCGCAAGAACTATTTCTACCCCGACCTACCGCAGGGCTACCAGATTTCCCAGTACAAGGACCCGATCGTCGGAGAGGGCACGATCACGATTTCGCTCGGGCCCGACAAACAGGGTAATTTCGAGGATATCGAGATCGGCATCGAGCGGCTGCATCTGGAGCAGGACGCCGGCAAGCTGATGCATGACCAGCACCCCTCATTCTCCTTCGTCGACCTGAACCGTTCGGGCGTGGCGCTGATGGAGATCGTCTCCAAGCCGGACCTGCGCTCGGCCGACGAGGCCAAGGCCTATGTCACCAAGCTGCGCACCATCGTGCGTTATCTCGGCACCTGCGACGGCAATATGGACGAAGGGTCGCTGCGCGCCGATGTGAATGTCTCCGTGCGCAAGCCGGGCGGTGAATTTGGCACGCGCTGCGAGATCAAGAACGTCAACTCGATCCGCTTCGTCGGGATGGCGATCGAAAGCGAGGCCCGCCGCCAGATCGATATTCTGGAAGACGGCGGCGCGATCGACCAGGAGACCCGCCTGTTCGATCCGGTCAAGGGCGAGACCCGGTCTATGCGCTCCAAGGAAGACGCGCATGACTACCGCTATTTCCCCGACCCGGACCTGCTGCCGCTCGAATTCGACGATGCCTTCATCGCGGAACTGGCGAAGGATCTGCCGGAACTTCCCGATGACAAGAAGGCCCGTTTCGTCGAGAAGCTCGGCCTGTCGGTCTATGACGCCTCGGTGCTGGTTTCCGACAAGGCGGTGTCCGATTATTACGAGAAGCTGGCCGAAGGGCGCGACGCCAAGGCTGCGGCGAACTGGGTGATCAATGATCTGCTCGGCGCGCTCAACAAGGCGAGCAAGGGCATTGACGAGACACCGGTCTCGCCGGAACAGCTCGGCGCCATTCTCGACCTGTTGAAGGAAGGCGTGATTTCCGGCAAGATCGCCAAGGACCTGTTCGAGATCGTCTGGAACGAGGGCGGCGACCCGAAAAAGATCGTCGAAGAGCGCGGCATGAAGCAGGTGACCGATACCGGCGCGATCGAAAAGATCGTTGACGAGATCATCGCCGCCAATCCGGAACAGGCCGCAAAGGTCAAGGACAAGCCCTCGCTTGCCGGCTGGTTCGTCGGCCAGGTGATGAAGGCTTCTCAGGGCAAGGCCAATCCGCAGGCGGTGCAGGCGCTGGTCAAGGAAAAGCTGGGCGTCACGGAGTAAGCCTATGTTCTTTGTCCGCACGGCAATGGAGGCGGATATCCCGGCGGTGTGCAGCCTGCTGGCCGAGACCTGGCATGTGACCTATGACGAGATTCTCGGGCCGGAAAAGGTCGAGACGATCGTCAATAGCTGGTTGTCTCCCGAGGCGATGCTGCGTCGGCTGCGCCGGCCCCATGGCGAGTTCCTGGTGGCCGACAGCGGCACGATGATTGGCGGCATGGCCTTTGCGGCACCCGACAAGGATAACGCCGAGACCGTCAATCTCAGCCAGCTTTACGTGCTTCCAGGCTTTCAGCGCCAGGGTATCGGCGAACAGCTTTTTGCCGAGATCGAAACCTGCTTTCCGAATGCGAAGCGGCTCGCACTGGAGGTCGTTCCGCAGAACGCTCCGGCGATCCGCTTCTATGAGGCGCATGGCATGCGCGAGGTCGGACGCCACAATGAATGCGGCGCGCCCAATTCCGGCATCCCGGCCATCCGCATGGAAAAGGACCTTGCCAATGTCTGAACGGGCGGCTGATCTGGAAAATCTCGTCATCCGCGAGGCGCGGCTTGACGATTTGCCGGTGCTGATCTCGATCTTCGCCGCCGACACGCTCGGCGGGCATGGCGACACCACCTCTGACGAGGCCTATGATGATTACCGGGATGCCTTCGAGGCGATCAAGGCATCGGCGAGCAACACGCTTTATGTGGCCGAGCTTGACGACATGATCGTCGGCACGTTCCAGACCACCTATATCCGCACGCTGACGGGCAGGGGCGGCGCGTCGCTGACGATCGAGGCGGTGCAGACGCATCCCGACTGGCGCGGGCGCGGCATCGGGAGCAAGATGATCGAAGCCGCGATCGATGAGGCGAAGATCGAGGGCTGTCGGCTGGTGCAGCTGATGTCCAACGCGGCGCGGGAAGACGCCCACCGCTTCTATGAGCGGCTCGGCTTCCGCCAGTCGCATCATGGTTTCAAAATGAAACTTCACGGCGCATGAGACGTCTCGTCGCTCTGGACAAGAGCGGCATGACGCGCCATACACGGGTTATATGCAAAAGGCCGCACGGCCGGACGAAGGAAAGAAAATGGCTGGCTTTCTGACCAAGATGTTCACCTGGTGGAACGGATCGACCATTGGCACGGATGTGTTTACGCGCCGCTTCGGCAAGAAGGTCGGCGAGGACGAGCTCGGCAACATCTATTATGAAGGCGGCATGTCCACCTATGGCCTGAAGCGCCGCTGGGTGATCTACAAGGGCTATGCCGACGCCTCCGCCATTCCCCCCGGCTGGCACGGCTGGATGCACCACCGCATCGACACGCCGCCGACCGAGCAGGGCTACAAGCCGCGCGAATGGGAAAAGCCGCATAACCCCAACCAGACCGGCACGGCCTACGCCTATCGCCCCAAGGGCTCGCTCGCCGTTCAGGGCGAGCGCAACCGCGTCACCGGCGACTACGACGCCTGGACGCCGGGCGACTGACTGTGTTTCTGCCGCATTTGGACGGTAACGAATCGTTCGCCGGCGTGAGAATGAGACAAGCGCGCTATTCGCCGCGTCAAACTGCTGACAAGCCTGTCCTTTTTACGGACGTCATCCTCGGCCTTGTGCCGAGGATCTAACCACCGCTCCACACGAGCGGAGTTGGCGTTGTGAAGGGATTGTACTTGGATAGTTTGTTTGGTCCGAGACGCTTGTCGTTTTGATACGTGCTTAGACCCTCGGGACAAGCCCGAGGGTGACGAAAGAGACTGGGCGGGCTTTGTCAGCAACCGCGCGGCAGTCGCCCCGTTTCCAGTTTAGAGGGATGAATGATGCGTCAATCGGGTTTCGGAAAAGTGGCCGCGACATTCGGCCTCGTCGCGGCGACGCTCGTAGCGGCGACGCCAGCACTTGCCGCCCGTGTTGAAAACCCGGTCGCCGTGTTCGGCGGCATCGACAAGATTACCGGCCGTACCTACACCTTCGACGCCTATGTCGGCGAGACCGTGCAGTTCGGTCGCCTCCAGGTTACCCCGCGCGTCTGCTATTCGCGCGATGACACCGAGGAGCAGCGTATCGACGCCTTCGTGCAGGTCGACAAGGTGTCGCTGCAGAACGATGTCAGCCGCATCTTCTCGGGCTGGATGTTCGCCGATTCGCCGGCGCTCAACGCCGTGGAAGACCCGATCTACGACGTCTGGCTGACGGATTGCGTGGCGAGCGCGGACGTGCCTGCGCCCTAATGACGCCTCACGGAAACGGCTGATCCGGCCACACCAGCGCGGCGTTCAGAAGCGTCATATACCGATCCTTTGAGATATCGATCGCGCCCATCGTCTTCAGATGATCGGTGGTGAATTGTGTGTCGAGAAGCTGGAACCGGTTGGCCCTCAACCGCTCCACCAGATGCACCAGGCAGATCTTCGAGGCATTCGGCCGGCGGGAAAACATGCTCTCGCCGAAAAAGGCGGCCCTCAGCGATACGCCGTACAGCCCGCCGACAAGCGCGCCATCCTCATAGGCCTCCACAGAATGGGCGTGGCCCATGCGGTGTAGCGCGTTGTAGAGCGAGCGGATTTCGGCGTTGATCCAGGTTTGCGGACGATCCGGCGCGGGCATGGCGCAGGCGGCCATCACGCCGTCGAAATCGTGGTTGAAGCGGATTTCGTAAGGGGACCTGCGCAATTGCTTGCGCAGGCTGTGGGAGATATGCAGGCCGTCCAGCGGGATAATCCCGCGGACTTCCGGCTCGACCCAGAACAGCTCGGTATCCTCGGCCGATTCGGACATGGGGAAGAGGCCGATGCTGTAAGCATTCAAAAGCAGTTCCGGGGTTATGCCGCTGCCTTTTGCGCTGCCTCTTTCCATGAGCTACTTCGGTTTGTTTTCCAGATAGTGTTCCAGCCAGTGGATATCATAATCGCCGTTGGCGATATCCTGGTTTGCGATCAGATCCTGAAAAAGCGGCAGGGTCGTGTCGATGCCGTCGACGACGAATTCGTCGAGCGCCCGCTTCAGCCGCATCATGCATTCCACGCGGGTGCGGCCGTGAACGATCAGCTTGCCGATCAGGCTGTCGTAATAGGGCGGGATCTTGTAGCCCTGATAGACGCCCGAATCGATGCGCACGCCAAGCCCGCCGGGGGCGTGGAAATGTGTGATCGTGCCCGGCGAGGGCCGGAAGGTCGCGGCATTTTCCGCATTGATGCGGCATTCGATCGCGTGGCCGGAGAAGGTGATGTCCTTCTGGCTGACCGAAAGCCCGGCGCCTGCGGCAACTCGAATTTGCTCATGCACAAGGTCGATGCCCGTGATCGCCTCGGTGATCGGGTGCTCCACCTGCAGGCGGGTGTTCATCTCGATGAAGTAGAACTCGCCGTTTTCATAGAGGAATTCGATCGTGCCGGCACCGCGATATTTCATCTTGCGCATGGCGTCGGCGCAGATCTCGCCGATCTTCATGCGCTGCTCGACGTTGAGCGCCGGCGAATTCGCCTCTTCCCAGACCTTCTGGTGGCGGCGCTGCAGCGAGCAGTCGCGTTCGCCGAGATGGACGGCATCGCCCTCGCCATCGCCGAACACCTGCACTTCGATATGGCGCGGCTTGTCGAGGTATTTTTCCATGTAGACGGAATCATTGCCGAAAGCGGCGCCTGCTTCCCCGCGCGCGGTGCGGTAGGCCTCGATCAGGTCGTCCTTGGAGCGCGCGAGCTTCATGCCGCGCCCGCCGCCGCCGGCCGTCGCCTTGATCAGCACCGGATAGCCGATCTCTTCCGCCGTACGGAAGGCGTCGTCATCGGTATCGACCGAGCCGGCGGAGCCGGGAACCACCGGAATGCCGAGATCTTCCGCAGTGGTCTTCGCGGTGATCTTGTCGCCCATCATGCGGATATGTTCGCTAGTGGGGCCGATGAAGGTGATGCCGTGGGCCTCTAGAATCTCGGCGAACTTGGCGTTCTCGGAGAGGAAGCCATAGCCCGGATGCACGGCGTCCGCGCCGGTGATCTCGCAGGCGGCGACGATCTGGTGAATGTTGAGATAGCTCTCGCGCGAGGAGGGCGGGCCGATGCACACGCTCTCGTCGGCAAGGCGCACATGCATGGCGTCGGCGTCGGCCGTGGAGTGCACGGCGACGGTCGCGATGCCGAGCTCCTTGCAGGCGCGCAGGACGCGAAGCGCGATTTCGCCTCGGTTGGCGATCAGGATCTTGGAAAACATGAGCTCTGCCACCCGTTATTCGATGACGACGAGCGCTTCGTCGAACTCGACCGGCTGGGCGTCATCGACGAGGATCTGCACGATCTTGCCGCTCTTGGGCGCGGGGATCTGGTTCATCGTCTTCATGGCTTCGATAATCAGCAGGGTCTGGCCTTCCTTGACGTTGGCGCCGACTTCGATGAAGGGGCGGGCGCCGGGCGCGGGCGCGAGATAGACCGTGCCGACCATGGGCGCCTTGACGGCGTCGTCATGCTTCGGCGCGGCGACAGCGGCGGCCGGCTCTGCGGCAGCGGAAGGCACGGGCGCAGCCGGAGCGGCGGACGGGGCAGGGGCGTAGTGCATCATCTGCTGCGGAGCCGCCATGACTTCGCGCGCGACGCGGATGCGCATGCCCTCCTGCTCGACCTCGATTTCCGTCAGTTCGGTATCGTTGAGGATGACCGCCAGTTCACGCACGAGCTTCGCGTCAACAGCCTTCTTCTGTTCTGCCATGGGATGTTTTCCTTTGTTCTTGTTATTCCGCGAGGGTTTTGAGAGCGCGTATCGCCAGAAGGTAGCTATCTTGTCCGAAGCCACAGATAACCCCCTTCACCGCAGGCGATATCATGCTCTTGTGGCGAAACGCCTCGCGGGCATGAATGTTGGAGATATGGAGCTCCACGACCGGCACGGCAATGGCGCGGATCGCGTCGTGAAGCGCAATGGATGTATGCCCGTAGGCACCGGGATTGATGGCGACGCCGGCCGCCTTCTCATTGGCCTCGTGAAGCCAGTCGACAAGCACGCCCTCATGATTGGACTGCCGGAAGTCTATCGAAAAACCGAGTTCTTCGCTGAGTTTGCGGCATTCCGTCTCAATTGCGGCGAGCGACATATCGCCGTAAATGCCGGGCTCGCGCTGGCCCAGCAGATTGAGATTTGGTCCATTGAGGACGAAGATCGCGCGTGTCATGCATCAATTCCGGTTTCGCCTTCTCCTATAGACGTTCAAGCCTTACAGGAAAAGCCCCAAGACACACCGTTGCCGGGATGTGGTTAAGCTTGTTCAGCCAAAAATAGTCAAGAACACACGCCCTTGCCGCAGTCGCGGATATTGTCGATGGTTTGCTGAAGGCGGTCCGCGCCGACCGCGCCCGGCAGCATCACATCGCCGACAATATAGGAGGGGGTGCCGGAGACGCCGAGCGCGCCGGCGAGGCCGAAATGCTCCTGAAGAGCCTCTTCCGCCGGGTGTTCCTGCATGGCCTGGTCGATCGCCTGATCGTCGACGCCGAGGGAGGCCGCCACGGCGCGGGCGGTCGCCTCGGTCGCGCGCGAGCCGGAGCCCATCAGCGCGCGGTGGAATTCCTCGTACTTTTCAGGCGCGGCCTTGAAGAAAGCGTAGGAGATGCGTTGCGTGGCTTCGGATTCCGGGCCAAGCACGGGAATTTCCTTGAGCACGAAGCGGACATCGTCATTGGTGGCGATGATCGCGTCCATGTCGTCAAGCGCGCGGCGGCAATAGCCGCAATTATAGTCGAAGAACTCGACGACGGTGATCTCGCCGTCCGGATTGCCCATCACGCTGTCATAGGCCGGCAGATAGAGCTTGTCCTGGTTCTGGGCGATCACCTGTGAGGCCTGGGCCTGCTGCTCATCCGCCTGCTTGCGCTGAAGCGCCACCTGCACGTCCAGCAGCACTTCCGGGTTGCTCATGAGATAATCATGAACCCGCTCGCCGAAATCTGCCTGTGCCGGCGCGGCCGCCGCTGTTTGCGTGTTCTGCGGGGCGAAATGGTAGATCGCTGCCGTCGTGGCCGCCGCCGATGCGATCGCCGTCGCAAAAATAGCGGTCACCGCCAGTGTCAGTCCCTTTGAAGACATGTTCTCCCCTTTAGGCATCATCGTCTCGCCCGGCTGGGCCGACATGCGAAACAGTCCTTGGTTGTGCGCGGCCCCGCGCTTTCAGGCCCGGCACGCTGATAAAAACCAATTGTGCGCAAATGGCGGCGTTGTCCATAGCGACGGGATCAATTCTGCCGCCCATCCGATCAAAATCCCGTTTTTTTGCGCTGCGGCATTGCGGGGGCGGGGTTATTGGTTCATCCCGGAACCGGATCATCTGAAAGAGGAAACTGCATGCCGTCGAAGCGCAGCGACATCGATTCATTCCTGGCCATGGACGTTCTGGCAGAGGCGAACCGGCTGAAAAAGGCTGGCCGGCCGGTGATTTCCATGGCTGTCGGCCAGCCCTCGCATCCGGCCCCTGACGCCGCACTCGCGGCCGCCCGCGCGGCGCTTGAACACGGACGTCTCGGTTACACCGACGCCTTCGGCCGCGAAAGCCTGCGCATGGCGATCGCCGAGGATTACCGCGCGCGCATGGGCATCGCCATCGATCCGGCCCGCATAGCCGTCACAACGGGGTCATCGGCCGGCTTCAACCTCGCATTCCTGGCGCTGTTCGATGCGGGCGACGCGGTTGCGATCGCAAGGCCGGGTTACCCCGCCTATCGCAACATCCTGAAGGCGCTCGACCTCAAGGTGGTCGAGGTGGATGCCAATGCCGAGCATGACTTCACGCTGACGCCCGAGGCGCTGGAGGCGGCGGAGAAGGCCCACGGCGTTACGCTTGCCGGCGTGCTGCTCGCAAGCCCGGCAAACCCGACCGGCACGGTCACCGGTCGCGCCGCGCTGAAGCGGCTTGCCGACTGGTGCCATGATCGTGGCACCGCCTTCATCTCCGACGAGATCTACCACGGCCTGGTGTTTTCGGGCGAGGAGGCAAGCGCGCTTTCATTCACCGACGAGGCGGTGGTGATCAATTCCTTCTCGAAATATTACTGCATGACCGGGTGGCGGATCGGCTGGATGGTGCTGCCGGAAAAACTGGTGCGGGTGTTCGAGCAATTGACGCAGAACATCTATATCTGCGCGCCCGACCTTTCCCAGATTGCCGCGGAGGCGGCTCTTTCTGAACGAAAGCAGCTCGACGGCTATTGCGAGATTTACCGCAACAACCGCAATTTCCTGACCAGCGCGCTGCCGGCGATCGGCCTTCCGGTCGCCTCGCCGATGGATGGGGCGTTCTACGCCTATGTCGATGTCTCGCGCTACACCAATGACAGCCTCGCCTTCGCCCGGCAGATCCTGCACGAGGCCAATGTCGCGGTCACGCCCGGCGTCGATTTCGATCCGGAAAACGGCGGGCGCTTTCTGCGGCTGTCCTACGCGGGCACCGAGGCCGAGATCGCCGAGGCCGTGGAGCGGATCGGTAACTGGCTGCCGGCGAGATAGTCGCAACGTCATGCCGCGTTCGTCCTGCGAACATGGCAATTGGCACGCGGAGGCGGACTTGCTCCCAATACTCTCTCCCGCTGGCGGGAGAGATGCCCCGAAAGGGGCAGTGAGGGTGGATCAGCGTTTCAAATCGTGAGGGCGTTCGCGGTGATAGGCTCCCCCCTCACTGTCGCTTTCGCGACATCTCTCCCCGCCGGGGCGAGAAGATTGGGTGGCTGTGCGGAAAGACCCTGGGTTAAAAGTCCAAAACAAAAAGCCGCCGTTTTCGCAAACGGCGGCCTTCTTTCATTCAAATCAACCGGCTCAGAAGAAGCCGCGGCGGTTCCACCAGCCGCGTTTCGGCTTGGCTTCCTCGTCGTCGTTTTCGGCCTTCGAGCCGCCGGAGGTGACCACGGGCGAGGAGTGGGTCACGTTGGAGGCGCGGTTGGCGCGCTTGGGAGCGTCCTCCGCAGCCACGTCTTCCGCGATCGGTGCAGCAGCCGTCTCGTCATCGAGATCCGCGACGGCTTCGACGGTCGCATCTTCTTCGACCTCGGTTTCTCCGGCCGGCTCGGAAGGAGATTGCTCGACGGCTTCCTTGGCCGTTTCCGCATCTGCCTGTTCAGCCGGCGCTTCGCTCTCGGCGCGCTTGGGCTTGCGGCGGCGGCGCGGCTTGCGGCCTTCGATCTCGGCCATGGCCTCGTCCTCGGTGACCTCGGACGGCTGATCGGATGTGGTCTGCTCCGCCTCGGCCGCTGCGGCCGGTGCATCGCTGACCGTATCGGAGGCTACCGTTTCGGCAGCGACCTCTTCAGTCGGCTGGTGATTGCCCGCATCATCCGCTTGGTCATTGTCAGACTGGCCGTCAGCCGATTTGTCCGCCGCATCGGCGTTGTTGTCCTCGGCTGTCTGCTGCCCATTTTCGTCGCTGCGGTTGCGGCGTCCGCCGCGCTTGCCGCGACGGCGCTTGCGGCGCGGCTTGTCGGAGCCCTGGTCGCCGTCGTCCCCGGCCGATGACTGATTGTCATCGCCATTCGCCTCAGCGGTCTGTTCGTTGTCGCCCTCATCGTTCTGCTGGCCGTTGCGGCCACGGCGGCGGCGACGCTTGCGGCGCGAGCGGCCATTGTCCTCGTCGGCGCTTGCCTCGGGCTTGCCAGCCTCGGGCTTGTCGTCATCTTCCGTTTCGTCGATCTCCTCGACGATGTCGTCTTCCGGCTCATCAGGGAAATCGAGCAGCGTCTCGATCTTGACCGGGCTTTCCACGGGCTCGCCGCGATCGATCTCGAAATGGCTTGTCGTCAGCGTCGCATCGGCCTTGATGATGATCTCAACACCGAAACGGGCCTCGTAATCCACGATCGTGTTGCGCTTCTGGTTAAGCAGATAGAGCGCGTTCTCGGGCGTGGTCCGCACGGTGATGTTGTGCGTGGTGTTCTTCAGCAGATATTCCTCGACGCCGCGCAGCACGTGAAGTCCGACGGAAGACTGCGAAAGCACGTGGCCGGTGCCGCCGCAATGGCTGCACACCTGGGTCGTGGATTCCAGCACCGATGCGCGGATGCGCTGGCGCGACATTTCCAGAAGGCCGAAATGCGAGATGCGTCCGACCTGGATGCGGGCGCGGTCGTGTTTCAGGCAATCCTTCAGCTTCTTCTCGACGGCGCGGTTGTTGCGCTTTTCTTCCATGTCGATGAAGTCGATGACCACGAGACCGGCAAGGTCGCGCAGGCGAAGCTGGCGCGCCACTTCCTCCGCGGCCTCGAGGTTGGTCTGAAGCGCGGTGTCCTCGATCGAGTGCTCGCGGGTGGAGCGGCCCGAGTTGACGTCGACGGCGACCAGCGCCTCGGTCTGGTTGATGATCAGGTAGCCGCCGGATTTCAGCGTCACCTGCGGCTGCAGCATCCGGTCGAGCTGGGCTTCGATGCCGGAGCGCGAATAGATCGGGTGCACGTCGCGATAGCGCTGCACCACCTTGGCGTGGCTCGGCATCAGCATCTTCATGAAGTCTTTCGCTTCACGATAGCCGTTTTCGCCGGACACGATGATCTCGCTGATGTCCTTGTTGTAAAGGTCGCGGATCGAGCGCTTGATCAGGCTGCCTTCTTCATAGACGAGGCAGGGGGCCGTCGATGTCAGCGTCTTGGTGCGCACATTTTCCCAAAGTCGCATCAGATATTCGAAGTCGCGCTTGACCTCGGCCTTGGTGCGGTTGGCGCCGGCGGTGCGCAGGATCACGCCCATGCCCTGCGGCACTTCGAGATCCTTGGCGACGTCCTTCAGGCGCTTGCGGTCGGCCGGATTGGTGATCTTGCGGGAAATGCCGCCGCCGCGGGCGGTGTTCGGCATCAGCACCGAATAACGGCCGGCGAGCGAGAGATAGGTGGTCAGCGCCGCGCCCTTGTTGCCGCGTTCTTCCTTGGCAACCTGCACCAGCAGGATCTGGCGGCGCTTGATCACTTCCTGGATGCGGTACTGCTTGCGCGCCTTGCGGTGGTTGTATTCCGGCACTTCCTCCATGGCGTCCTCGGCGCCGACGGATTCGACGCTGTCGTCGTCATCGTCCACGTCTTCGGAAACCGTGTCGGCATCGACCTCAGCCGCCATATGCGTCGGGCCCTTGCCATCCTTGGAAGAGCCGTCATTGGAGGAACCGTCTTCAGAGGCGGCGCCTTCATTGGCGGCATCCGCGGGCTTTTCGGCCTCGTCGCTGGCCTTGGCATCCTTCTTGGCGGCGGGCTTGCGGCGACGGCGCGGCTTCGGCTTCTTGGCGGCCTCGTCGTCGGTCTCGGCGGTTGCCGCATCGGCGTCCGCCGTCTTGGCGTCGGCTTCCGCCGCATCGGCCTTTTCAGCGGTGTCGCTGTCGGCGGGCGCTTCGGCCTTGGGTTCAGCGCTTTCGTCCGGTTTGGCGTCCTGCGGCTTGGCTTCTTCGGCCTTTGCGTCCTCTGACTTTGCGTCCTGGGCCTTGGCCTCGTCAGTCTTGGCCTTGGAGGTTTTGGCGCGGCCACGGCGGGTGCGCGGCTTCGGCTTGGTTTCGTCCTCGGCTGCGGCCTTTTCGGAGGCTTCCGACGGCTGCGACAGCGCGCTGTCGGTATCGTCGTCGTCATCGCTGTCGGAGACTTCCCTCAGCAGCGCTTCACGATCGGCGAGCGGGATCTGGTAGTAGTCGGGGTGAATTTCTGAGAAGGCGAGGAAGCCATGGCGGTTTCCGCCATAATCGACAAAGGCGGCCTGGAGAGAGGGCTCCACCCGCGTGACCTTCGCAAGGTAAATATTGCCGCGCAGCTGTTTCTTGTGCTGCGATTCGAAATCGAACTCCTCTATACGATTTCCGCGAACGACAACGACGCGTGTCTCTTCTTCGTGAGACGCGTCGATAAGCATTTTATCTGCCATTTAAGATGAGCTCCTCGGCGCGCATGGCTGGCGGCTTCGGAACGGGTCGATGCCCTTGTCCGGAAATGGTCGCCAGCGGAAACGCCGGATGAAATAATGTCCGACCGTCGCAACGAAACGCGGGCGGCTGCTTCTCGAATCAGTCCGGCGCCCTCGAAGGGGGCGCGGGCCGATGGAAGAATTTGACGCTTCGTTCTCATATATAGCCAGTCGAAACAAACATTGCCTAACCCCGAATTCGGGGCGATGAAATCGCTTCCGGGAAAGCCCTGGAAGCATTGACCCTTAAGCCGCAACGCTTTTGTGAGTAGCGTATGCCGGCCAGGAAATACTGTCCGTTGAGTGGAACGACGGCGGACGCTCAATCGCTTCATGTGGCGCCAATCGTGGAAAGACCGGCTGCCCTTGCGCGCAATTGTCCCGTCATAAATGTCCACCTGAGCCACATTAGTATGTATTCGTTGATGCAATAGCAAGAAAAATCCAATCCACGGTAATATTTGAGAAATTGCCGAATCTGCTTTATTACGACGCAAGGTTGTGGCGAAGGTCGATATGTTTCGCGAAGCGTCACGTTTTTGCCATGCGTCTGGCCTTAAACGGGAGACCTTGAAAGGCGAAAGCGGGTTCGCACGGAAAGTCCGGTGAGAGGTGGCATGAGGGGAAGGCAGCAAAGCCTTGTTTTTGCACGATTGACGATGCTGGTCCTTCGACCTTTGTTTGTCGTTCTCGCCTTGGCGTGCGCGCTCTCGCCGTCCGTTTCGGCGCGTGCTTCCGACGAGGATGCGGCCGCGCCGATGATCGCCTACAACGCCCTGCTTGTCGGCGATGATGCGCGGGCGCGGCTGGTGGTGGATTTCGACCGCAAGCCCGAATTCAGCTACCACTATCTCAAGGACCCGGCGCGCGTGGTGATCACGCTGCCCGCCACGGCTTTCGGCTTTTCCGATGACGCGGTTGAGGCGCGCGGGCTCATCAGCGACATCCGCTACGGCGTCACCGGGCCCGGTCAATCGCGCATCGTGCTTTCGGCGCGCGAGCCGATCCAGATGACGCTCGCGGAGGTGCGCGAGGAAGGCGACGCCGGCTTCCGTCTGGTGATCGACCTCGCGATCGCTGACGAAGCGGTG
Source organism: Martelella mediterranea (assembly GCF_021021415.1). GTDB lineage: Bacteria > Pseudomonadota > Alphaproteobacteria > Rhizobiales > Rhizobiaceae > Martelella > Martelella mediterranea_C. Next base: position 85,610 of record NZ_JAINWJ010000020.1, read on the forward strand.
TTCGAAAAGCTTCTCGCCGGCCGGCGGGAAACGCCTGCCGCGGCCTTTGCCCGGCAGGATGTTGCCGCGCCGGAGGAGGACGACAGTTTCGTGGTCGCCATCGACGCCGGCCATGGCGGCATAGACACCGGGGCGATCGGCGAGGATACTCGCACGCTGGAAAAGGACATCACCCTCGATTTCGCCCGCGCCTTCGCCCGCAAGCTGCAGGCGGTGCCCGGCTATGATTCCTATCTCACGCGCGACGACGACATCTATCTGTCGCTCACCAGGCGCGTCGAACTGGCCCGCCAGCATGGCGCGGACCTGTTCATCTCGCTGCATGCCGATTCGCTCAATCAGCCGGATATTTCGGGCGCGACCGTCTATACCCTGTCCGATCGGGCCTCCGACCGTCTGGCGGCGGCGCTTGCCAAGCGCGAAAACCTTTCCAACGAGATCATGGGGATCGAGGCCTCGGTCGAGCCGGAGGAGGTGACCGACATCCTTCTGGACCTGACGCGGCGCGAGACCCAGAGCTTTTCGATTTCGCTCGCGGACCAGGTCGTCGCCTCGTTCGAGGGGCAGATCAGCCTGATCAACAACCCGCACCGCTATGCGGGCTTCATGGTCTTGAGAGCGCCGGATATTCCATCGATCCTGCTCGAGATCGGATTCCTGTCCAACCCCGAGGATGAGAAGCGCATGCTCGACCCGGTCTGGCGCGACAAGCTCGTCGGCAGGCTGGTCGATGCGGTGACGCGCTATCGCAGCCCGATGGTATCGGCCATGCCCTAAACTTCGAGCGATAATGAAAGGTTTATCAAAGCTGTCGTCGCAAAAAGCGCACATTCATTGTAAAAAGGATAGCCGGGTATTTTAATTCGGGCCTGCGGGCGATATCTGCGATAAATCGACGGCGGCGAAGGCAGGGCGATGCGGGAAAGCATCGGCACAGCCTGCCGGAAATCCGGGGCGCGGCGAAGGCCGCGACGCCGGCGGCGCGTTCAGGACAAGGTATGAAAAACACGTGACTGTGATCAAGTTCATCGGATATCTCTTCGGCATCGCATGCGCGCTTTTCCTGGTCGTTGCGGTTGGCATCGGGATCTATCTCGGCAATGTGGCGAAGGACCTTCCGGACTATGAGGTGCTTGCGCAGTACACCCCGCCGGTGACGACCCGCGTCTATGCCGGCAATGGCGAACTGATGGCCGAATACGCCCATGAGCGGCGCCTGTTCCTGCCGATCGACGCCATTCCGATGCGGGTGCGCGGCGCTTTCCTGTCGGCGGAAGACAAGAATTTCTACACCCATCCCGGCATCGATGTCGTCGGCCTGGCCCGCGCGGTGTTCACCAACGTTAAGAATATGGGCACCGGTCGTCGCCCCGTTGGCGCCTCGACGATTACCCAGCAGGTCGCCAAGAACTTCCTTTTGACCTCGGATCAGACCTATGAGCGCAAGGTCAAGGAAGCGATCCTGTCCTTCCGCATCGAACAGGCCTATTCCAAGGACACGATCCTGGAGCTCTACCTCAACGAGGTCTATTTCGGCCGCAACGCCTTCGGCATTGCCGATGCCGCGCTGACCTATTTCGACAAGCCGGTCTCGGACCTGACGATTGCCGAAAGCGCCTATCTCGCCGCTGTACTGAAGGGGCCGGCCAATTACGATCCCTATCGCCATCCCGATGCCGCGATCGAGCGCCGCAACTGGGTGATCAGCCGGATGGAGGAAAACGGCTACATCACCGCGGCCGAGGCGGACCTCGCCCGCGCCGAGCCGCTCGGCGCGGTTTCCGGCTACCAGAACCAGCCCGTTGTCGGCGATGAGTATTTCGCCGAGGCCGTGCGCCGCGAACTGAAGGACGAATATGGCGAGGAAATGCTTTACGAGGGCGGCCTTTCGGTGCGCACCTCGCTCGATCCGCAGATGCAGCTTTATGCGCAGCAGGCGCTGCGTGACGGGCTGATCAAGTACGACGAGGCCGCCGGCTATCGCGGCCCGATCGACCAGATCTCGACGGCAGAGGACTGGGGCCCGGCGCTGGCGAAGATGACGCCGCTTTGGGACGTGCGGGACTGGCAGATCGCGGTCGTGCTTAACGTCAGCGCGGACGGGGCCGAGATCGGCCTGCGCCCGCCGCTCGATGCCGCCGGCCGGGTGGCCGAGGCGCGTGATACCGGCTTCATCCCCGCCGCCGATATGAAATGGGCCTATCGCTTCCTGGAAAAGGGCAAGAAGAACGCCACCAGCCCGGAAGGCGTGCTTTCGCCCGGCGACGTCGTCTACGTCCAGCCGACGGGCGAGGGCAATAATTACCGCCTTCGCCAGGTGCCGAAGGTGCAGGGCGGCCTCGTGGCCATGGACCCGGAAACGGGCCGCGTGCTTGCCATGGTCGGCGGCTTCTCCTTCTCCAAGAGCCAGTTCAACCGCGCCACCCAGGCGATGCGCCAGCCGGGTTCCTCGTTCAAGCCGTTCGTCTATGCCGCCGCGCTCGACAATGGCTATACGCCGGCATCCGTGGTCATGGATGCGCCGGTCGAGTTCGAATCGGGCGGAGAACTGTGGAAGCCGCAGAACTATTCCGGCGACTTCTCCGGCCCGCAGACGCTGCGCACCGGCATCGAGAAATCGAAGAACCTGATGACGGTGCGCCTTGCCAACGACCTCGGCATGGAAACGGTCGCCGATTATGCCGAACGGTTCGGCATCTATGACCATATGGATCCGGTGCTGGCCATGTCGCTTGGCTCCGGCGAGACCACGGTGATGCGGCTGGTTTCGGCCTATGCGGTGATCGCCAATGGCGGCAAGCAGGTCAACCCGACGCTGATCGACCGTATCCAGGACCGCTACGGCAAGACCATCTTCAAGCATGAGGAGCGCGAGTGCGAAAACTGCAACGCGCCGGTCTGGAGCGGCCAGGGCGAGCCGATCCTGATCGACGCCCGCCAGCAGGTGCTGGACCCGATGACCTCCTACCAGATCACCTCGATGATGGAAGGCGTGGTCCAGCGCGGAACGGCGGCAAGTGCCGTCAAGCTCGACCGCCCAGTCGCCGGCAAGACCGGCACCACCAATGACGAGAAGGATGCCTGGTTCGTCGGCTTCACGCCCAATCTCGTGGCCGGCCTCTATATCGGTTTCGACCAGCCGGCCACGCTTGGCCGTCATGGCACCGGCGGCGGGCTTGCAGCCCCGATCTTCAACGAGTTCATGACCAATGCGCTGAAGACGCTGCCGAAGGAAAACTTCATCGAGCCGGAAGGCATGACCAATATCGCGGTCAACCGCTCCACCGGCATGCGCGCCTCCGGCTCCGGCCCCAATGTCATCATGGAGGCGTTCAAGCCCGGCTCCGGCCCGGCGGAAGCCTTCGACGTGATCGACATGAGCAGCTACAAGTCGCCCGAGCAGATCCTGCGTGAATCTCCGCAGGCCCAGAAGGCGATCTCCACCGGTTCCAGCGGCCTCTATTGAGGCGGCGGCGGGGTTTACATCCGCCCGCCGCCCGCTTATTCACCGGCCAAACGGATTTTCAGGAACGACAGAGAGTATCATGCGCGCGGAAATCGAAGGCATTGTCGACGATATCAAGCAGGGTGTTGGCCTGCTGAGGAGGCATCTTTGACTGGGATCAGGCAATCAAACGGCTGGACTGGCTGAACAACAAGGCTGAAGACCCGAATATCTGGAATGACGCCGCCGAGGCCCAGAAGCTGATGCGCGAGCGCCAGCTTCTGGAAGATGGCATTTCCGCCGTCCGCCGGGTCGAGGACGAGCTTTCCGACAATATTGAACTGATCGAGCTTGGCGAGGAAGAGGGCGACGAAGACGTCGTGCGCGACGCCGAGGAAGGCCTGCGCAAAATGCTCGCCGATGTCGAGCGCCGCCAGGTGGAGGCCATGCTCTCCGGCGAGGCCGACGGCAATGACACCTATCTCGAAGTCCATTCGGGCGCGGGCGGCACGGAAAGCCAGGACTGGGCCAACATGCTTCTGCGCATGTACACCCGCTGGGCCGAACGGCAGGGCTACAAGGTCGAGGTGCTGGAAGTCCATGACGGGGAAGAGGCCGGCATCAAGTCCGCGACCATCCACGTCAAGGGCCACAATGCCTATGGCTGGCTAAAGACCGAATCCGGCGTGCACCGTCTGGTACGGATTTCGCCCTATGACAGCAATGCGCGCCGCCACACCTCTTTCTCTTCCGTCTGGGTCTATCCCGTGGTCGATGATTCGATCGAGATCGACATCAACGAAAGCGATTGCCGGATCGATACCTACCGTTCGTCCGGCGCCGGCGGTCAGCACGTCAACACCACGGACTCAGCCGTGCGCATCACCCATATTCCGACCGGGATTGTGGTGCAGTGCCAGCAGGAACGCTCCCAGCACAAGAACCGCGCCAAGGCGTGGGACATGCTGCGCGCGCGCCTTTACGAGGCCGAATTGCAGAAGCGCGAGGACGCGGCCAATCAGGAAGCGGCTTCCAAGACCGATATCGGCTGGGGCCACCAGATCCGCTCCTACGTGCTGCAGCCCTATCAGCTCGTCAAGGACCTGCGCACCGGCGTGGAAAGCACATCGCCATCGGACGTTCTCGACGGCGCGCTGACGCCGTTTATGGAGGCAGCGCTCGCCAATCGCATCGAAGGCAACAGCGAGGGCGTCGAGGATATCGACTGACGTTTTCGTCGCGACGCCTGAGATTGATCGTTGCCAGAAGGCGTCGCAGCTAAAACTCTCAACGATGCTCGGCAACGAGGCCGCCTTTCACGGCGGCCTCGATCACCGTTTCGGCGGGCACGTTAATCCAGGTCGCCGCGTCGATCTCGCCCGCATTTTCCTGCCAGCATGCCGCGATCTCATAGCCGAGCGTATAGCCGTGCCAGCGCGGGTGCGTGTCCCCTCCGAAGAACCATGCTTCATGATCATATTCGGAAGACTTGAGGACGTTCAGTTCGACAGGGGCGTGCAACAGCCTTTCCCGTGACATCGCGCGTTCCCATGGCTCGGGAGGGGTATCGAGCAGCTTGTGGACGAACCGTCCCGCCAGCCCTTCGCTGACGAGGGCTTCGCCCAGCGTCCAGCCATATCCCGGCCCCGCCATGCGCATGCAATGGTGGACCTCATGCACGATCTGCCGGTGCAGGGCGCCCTCGACGAGGCTGTTGGAGAAATTGGGGTTATCAGGGTCCACAGTCATTGCGAACAGCGTGCTGCTGTAGGCGCGCCCGACAATGCCCATTTCGGGAATCGTCGCTCCGACAAGTCTTTGAATGAGAACGTCGAGGCGTGGGGCAGGCAATAGGCCGGAAATCGATCGGTAGGCGGCCTCGAAATTCTTCACAATCTCCGCGCGGTGCGAGCCGAGATCGCCCGATGCTTCGAGCCAGTGCAGGGACCAGTTGTTCATGAAAATTCTCCCGCCTTGCCTCTCCTGCGGCCGTCATTGGACGACTGTCATGTATCAGCGCAGACCTTGTCAATGGCCGGTCCGTCTCGGTTGAGACCACGAAACAGCTACTCAACGGTGGCGCGGCAGGAGATGGTCGGGATCCGCGCTCTCATTGCACCAAAGCAAACGCCGCGCCGGAGATATTCGGCGCGGCGTTTACGTATCTGTACAGCAGATAGAATTCTACATCAGCTGCTGCATGAACTGGACGGTCGGCCAGCCGTCGGCGGGCATGCCGAGGCGGAGCTGTTCGGAGCGCACGGCGTTGCGGGTGCCGGCGCCGAGAATGCCGTCGATATCGCCGACATCGTAACCCTTCTGTGCCAGTACGCGCTGGAGACGCTTCATCTGGCTGTCGCTCAGGCCGCGTTCGGGATTGCCGGCATTATAGGCGGGCGCGCCCTCGAACCGGGTCGCGAAGAAGGCGACCGAGGTAGTGTAGATGAAGGACTGGTTCCATTCCAGATAGACGTTGAAGTTGGGATAGGCGAGGAACGCCGGTCCGAATCGGCCCTGCGGCATCAGCAAAGCGGCCGGCAGGTTCCCAAAGCGGGTATTGCCGTCGCGCGGCTGAACGCCGAGCTTGAACCACTGGCCGGCGGTCAGCCCGCCGCCGAAACCGGTCTTGTCCCAGGGCAGGTTCTGCGGCAGCACCACTTCCTGAATCCAGGGTTCGCCCGGACGCCAGCCGAGGCTGCGGATATAGTTGGCGGCGGTCAGAAGCGCGTCGGGCGAGCTCTTCTTGACGCGCACATGGCCATCGCCGTCGCCATCAACGCCGAAGCGGATGATATCTTCCGGCAGCATCTGAACCTGGCCGAGCTCGCCGGCCCAGGCGCCGGTTTCGGTCGCCGGATCGAAATCGCCGTGCTGGGTCATCTCGATCAGCGCGATCAGCTGCGGGCGGAAGATTTCCGGGCGGCGGCAGTCATAGGACAGCGTCACCAGCGCGTCGCGGGTGTTGAAATCGCCCTGGACGGCGCCGAAATCGGTCTCCATCGCCCAGAAGGCGGTAAGAACGCCGGCCGGCACGCCGAATTCGCGGCGGGCGCGATCGAAGGTGCTGGCATATTGCTGCATCTTCTTCTTGCCGGTCTGCAGGCGCGAATTGCTGGCGGTGCGCTGCGAAAATTCGAGGAAGGTCTGTTTGAACACGCCTTGCGCGCGGTCGCGGTTCAACACGCTTTGGCTGACCGATGCGCCCGAAAGCACGGCGTCGGCTGCCTGCGGCGAAAGCCCGCTCTGAACGGCCTCGGCCTTGACCCCGCTCAAGAAGCTGCCGAAATCGCCACCGCATTGCTGGGCGGCAACCGGGCCGGCGAAAAGTGATGTCAGTCCGGCGGCAACGACAACCGCCCGGATCGATTTTGAAAGCATGGACGTCTCCTCAGAAACTTTCGGCCCGCACGGGACCCGTCAAATCGGTTCGCACGCTAACCTAGACCACCTAAGCTTTCATTAAAAACTGAATTTGTTGCTTATGCGCGAAGGATGGCGTGCCAGGCGTAGCCGCGCCCGATGGTTTCGAACCGAAGTTCGGCGTCGATCGCCTCGGCCTCAAGCACGGCCACCATATCGGCGCGCGGCGTCACGTGAAATTTTGCGAGCCAGGCCCGGAGGCCCGCGCGAAACCAGGTGGGTAGCCGCTCCTGCTGGCCGAAATCGACGATGTGGAGAGAGCCGCCCGGATTGAGGGCGTTGATCGAAACCCTCAACGCCTGCTGCCAGTCGGGGATCATCGACAGTGCATAGGAGATGACGATGCGGTCAAAGCCGGTCTCGCCAAAGGTGGCCGGCGCGAAGTCGCAGGCATCGGCGGCGACGAAGGCTGGCGGGTTTTCGGATTTCGAGAATTTGGCGCGGGCGGAAACCAGCATCTGCTCCGATATATCGAGGCCATAAAGCTGCGCGCCGGGGTAGCGCCTGTCAATCCTGACGAGATTGCGGCCGGTGCCGCAGGCGATTTCCAGCACCTTGTCGTCCGGCGCGCAATCCAGCCCGGCGATCAGCCGATCGCGGCCGAACAGATAGTATTTCCGGGTGAGGTCGTAGACATGTCGCTGATAGCGATACATCGCATCCATGGTTGCGGCATGGTCGCGCGCCGGGATGTCAGCCATTCCGCGTCTTCTCGTAGATATGGAAACCGCCATAGATCGCCGAACGGTCGAGCATGCCGAGTTCGTGCGAGCTCTGCTCGAGATAGCTCCATTGCCCGGCGGTTTCCGCGCCAAGCCGGCCTTCGATGATGCTTTTCTCGCCGGCGGTGCGGAAGATCACCCGCGCGCCGGGCCGCGCGGTCCGGGTGATTTCGCTCCACAACGCGTTGATCTGCGCATCGTTCATCCAGTCCTGCGCGTCGAGCAGGACATAGCGATCCACGCTTTCGGCGGACTTTCCGGCAAGCAGTTCGGTGAAGTTCGCATGATGGACCGTTGCGCGCTCGGCATTGGCGCGGATGGCCGGGAACGCCGCGGCCTGCAGATAGGTCGGCATCGGGCCATCGTCCGGATAACGCCGGGCAAAGGCCTGCCAGGCGAAGTAGTTCTCGTGGAGCGGAAACTGGCAGGCGAGCTTTTCCAGCCTTTGCCGCAGCACGGGGGCGAGCGTGCCGGTCTCGCTCGATTTCGCCAGCTCCTCATATTGCCGCGGCGGAATGCCGAGGCCGAAAAGCGATGATTTCCGCGCCGTCGTCCAGCGGATCAGCGGCTTGTCGAACAGCGGCGCGATCCGCTCGTCGAAGAACCGGCGCTGTTCGCGCATGGAGCGCGCCTGCGTCAGTTCGGTGATATCGACGCCGTGAAGGCGGGCGACCAGATGACCGGCGCCGATGAACTGGCCGAGCAGGCCGGTGCGGTAGATGTTGCGCTCGAACACCGAGATGCGCTTGCGGCCGAGGCCGTCGCGGCCTTCCCAGTAGCGCCGGGTTTCGGCATCGAGGTGCGGCGCGATGTGGGTCTCGTAGTCGCGCGCGCTGCCCTTCTCGCCATTGCCGAACAGGCGAAGCACGCCGGCATGGTCGGGCAGGTGCCGAAAGGCGGCGAGCTTCAGCCGGTTGAGCGCGATGTGGTGGGTATTGAGATCGACCACGTCGATATGCTCGGGGCCCCGGCTGAGATAGGCGAGCACATTGCAGCCGCCCGAGCCGATCGTGACGACGCGATGACCGGGACCGAGATCCATCGCTGCGATGTCGACGTCCGGGTCTTCCCAGATCTGCGGGTAGACGAGGCCGGAAAACAGCAGGCCGAAGAGCCGCTCCGAAAGACCTTCCCGGCTGAACGTCTTGTGTTGCAGCAGCGCCGATTTGAGTCGCCCGGTTTTGCCCCTGCCGTATTCGACTGCACTCATCGCTTTCGCCCTCTGTCGCGCGCGGGCTTCACGCGCCGCGTCTTCGAGCAGGGCTAGCGCCGTTGTGCTACGCTTTGATGACGATGAGGGGCTGATCCACAACCAGGCGCTTCAGGCGGCGTCCTTGTTGCGGAAGCGGGCGGAGACCCGCGGCAGGCCGGACCGCAGCAGCCGGGCGACGCGCTCGCGCCGGGCGGCATACTGGCGCTGGTTGAGCCGGGCAAGGACCGGTCGCGCGAAGGCGGCGTAGAGCAAAAGAGCCGAGACGCTTGCCGCCAGATGGGCGATCGCGAGTATCTTCGCCGTTTCGAGCGTGGCGGTCGACGCGCCGATAAAGAGCACCAACACAGCGGCGGCAAGCGCCGTTTCGCGGACGGCGCCGTCGCGACAGCGCATGCCCTGCCAGATGCTCCGCAAAGGCTGCGGCTTAGCGATGTTGTCATTGTCGGCGCCGGGGAAGGGACGTTTGAGGCCGGAAAAGCCTTTCAGCACCGCGATCACGATCACCACGCAGGCGACGATCCGCGCAAGCGCCATGCCGCTCGGCATCACGCTGACAAACGCCATGGTCGCCGCAAGGCCGATGCCAAAAAACACGGCGCGGGCGAGCAGGATGCCGAGGCCGACCGCCGGCAGGGCCTTCAGCCCGCGCTGATAGCGCCTGTCGGCGAAATCCAGCATTCGACCCGAAGGCAGAGAGAAGAGCAGGAAAACGAGCGCGGCGTACGCCGCCGCGATACCGATACTCAAGGGCATTCCTCCATCCGCAATGATTATAAAAACCCTCGCGGCGGAAAAGGTCAATCGGCGGGAGCGATTTCCTGACCGATTTCCTCCATTGCGGAGATGAACCACGGCGTTTCGATATCGAAGCTGCCGCCGCCCTTGATCCGGTCGAATTCGATCGTGCGCAACTGTCCGCTGCGTTCGACATCATGGCCGGTCACGCCCGACACGCCGTCCAGCGCGCTTTCCACGGCGAGATCGACCATCGAGTGGATCAGCCGCAGATCGTCATTGTTGGCCGGGGCGGAGCGGGCGTAATAGCCGGATTTCTGCACCATGGCGCGCTCGGCGCCGAGCAGCGCGGCGAACTGCTTGGCGAACCAGTCGCCGACATTGATGGTGTCGAGCTTGACATGGCCGAAGGCGTCGCGGGTGACCTCGGCGCCGGACGCCTCACGCTCGGCGACGATCGCGTCGAGGCAGGCCCCTTCGGAAACGAACAGTGAAACCGTGCCGTTTGCATCCATCACCTGCTTTAGGCGCGCGGCTTCCTGTTCCAGGTCGAAGGCGGTTTCCGGCAGATAGACGCCGTCGATCATCTTCATCGCCCGGTTCATCAGCATGCCGTCAACGAATTCGACCGACTTGATCCGGTCGAGATAGGCGCGCGCGGTCGCCGCCGTCAGCCAGCCGCAGCTCCGGCCCATCACCTCGTGGATGATCAGGGTGCGGGGCGCGGCACTCTGCTCGTTGGAGATATTGTCGAAAAAGGCCGCGCCATATTCGGCCGCGGTCCAGGCGCCGAGCGTCTGGCGGATCGGCTTGACGTCGTTGTCGACGGTCTTCGGCAGGCCGACCACGGTGAGATCGTAACCGTTGGTCTTGAGATAGGCGGCGAGATCGGCCGCGGTGGTGTTGGTGTCGTCGCCGCCGATCGTGTGGAGAATGGTGATGCCGTCCTTCGTCAACTGCTCGGCGGCGACCTGCAGCGGATCGGCGCCGGCGGGCACAAGGCCGCGCTTTTCGCAATCCTTGCGGTTAGTCAGCTTCACCCGGCTGTTGCCGATCGGCGAGCCGCCGAACTTGTGCAGAAGATGGGCCTGCTGGCGGATATTCGGCGTGATCGCCATGCTGTCGCCGGTCAGGAGCCCGGCATAGCCGGAGCGATAGGCGATGATCTGGGTATCGGGCGCAATGTCCGAATAGCGCTCGATCAGCCCGCCAACGGCGGAGGAAAGGCAGGGGGCAAGCCCCCCGGCGGTGAGCATGGCGACTTTGTGCTGGGACATCGGACCTCTTTCCTGACTTCGGCTTTGCGCCATGGATGCGTCAGCCGCGCCGGGGTGTAAAGACCGTTCAGCAATAAAATCGGTTTGACGGACCGGCGTTCAACCGGAAACGAAGGACGGACGCGAGCGGAGATCGTTCGCGTCCGTGTGACCGGAACGGGCATGTGCTACGCGGCGAGCGTCACCACCTGACCTTCAGCCCGACATTGCCGCCATAGCCATATGAGCCGGTGTTGAACCCGGTGGAGGCGGTGAGTTCGGCGAAGGCTGAGTATTGCAGCTTGCCCGCCTGCCAGTCGATCGAGCCGCCGAAGCCGATTTCGCCGGTGAAATCGTTGGGTTCCGAGGAGAAGTCGAGCACATCGGTGACCGTTGCCGTGGTCTCGCCGAGGAACTCGTAATAGAGGTTGGCGAGGCCGTAGACATTGGCCGCGCGCGCCTGGCCGTTGATATCGGTCCAGGCGCTTTCCTTCTCGATTGAGAGGCCGACGCGCCCGAGCAGGCTCTGGCCGTTGTCGAAGTCGACATCGTCGGAATAGGCGCCGGTGAAGCTGTCGACGGAAACCGAGGCGAAGGAAAGCTGGGCCTGCGGGGTCAGCGACAGGCCGTCGCCGATGCCGAAAGCCTGCCCGGCCTCCAGCGACAGCGCGTAGCCGAAGGCGTCGCTGTCGTCGGGGGAAAGCGGCAGGTCATCGGCCTTCAACTCGCTCGAATACCAGGTGAGGGCGGCCTGGGCGTCGGTATAAAAACCGTTTGCGCCGAACCATGTCAGCGTGCCGCCGAAACCGTAGCCATCGGGATGGATCTTGCTGTCGCCATAGCGCGAATGCACCTTGGCCTCGCCGGTCTGGTAATGGGCGGTGATGCCGCCGATGAGCGCGCCGGCTTCACTGTCGAGGAACAGGCCATCGAGCCCGGTCTGCATCTCGAAGCTCGACATGTCGTAGTCATAGCCGGTGGTGGAGGATTGCGGATTGAAATGATCGAACCCGCCGCCGACGCGCCCCCAGACGGCATCGAGCGCCGGCCCCGCGGTAATCGCCTCGCCACCCTCATAGCGCCCGCCGGAACGCGTCTTGAGCGAGGGCAGGCGGGTCATCTCCAGAAGCGCGGATTGGTATGCCTCGTAGAGGGGAACGTAGGGTTGAAGCACAACGCCTGCATCTATCAGTTCGCGCAGAGATGCGTGCCGCACGAAATCACGGTTCAGACGCGCTGCCGCTTCATCGGTAGTGGCTGGCACGAGGAAGAAACCCAGGTCTCCGCCATAGGATCCATAGCGGAGCTGATATGAGAATGCGCCTGCTGCCACGTCGGTCAGCAGTTCAAATGAGGAAGGCGATACACTTTGCGACGTGACGATGAGCTGCACCGGGAACGGCCATGTGGGCGCCTCGCCGACCTGGTGAACGAAGACGGAAGTCGCTCCGGAGACATCGAAGCCTCCGATCCAGAACTGGTCGCTGACTCCTGCTTTCAAATCAGCATCCAGAGCCAGAAGCCCATTGTGGCCGGCATAATCTGTCGTATGCACGGCTCCGTAGCTTATTCCATCCACCAGGGTGATTGTTCCGCCGTCACTTTCAATCTTGCCCAGGACAAAAAGCTCGATTCCGCCCAACTGGCTCAGGGTCGCTCCCTCTTCCATCAGCGTGACATTGGAAACCAGGGTCACCGCGCTGCTGCCCGTCAAGGGGGCGGCTGAAAGCGAACTAGCCGCCCCGACGTAGATATCACCATATTTGGCGTTTCCGGTTTTATCCATGGTGAGGACAACGGGGCCTTCGCCGGTGAAGGTGACCTTTGCGCCGCCGGAAATGTGCATCGATTCCCAGTTTCGGATGTTCGATCCGTCGATCAGATATTCCGAGTTCCCCGAGATGTTAAACGTATCGGAACCGGGGCCTCCGTCAAAAATGTTGCTATCGATAACCAATTTCTGGTCCAGGAGGGCAATGGTGGCCGAATCCAGTCCGTCCTGGCCATAGAAATTACCGTTGAAGACGCCGCCACTCCAGATGAAACTGTCATTGCCCGGATTGGTGACGTCATATGGGGTGCCGCGAAGACTGTCATAATCGCCGTAAACATTGCCGGTCAAAGTTCCGCCGGAAAGTGTGAAGGAGGACGGTCCCCCGCCAAGCATGACGTCACCGGTTACCGTGCCGGCGGTGCTGACCAGCATCTGATTGTCCGGAGCATCATTGAGGTTGATGATGGAATAATACGCGTTGGATGCATCCAGGGTCATTTGTGAGCCGATGGTGATTGAGGTCGTTACACCCGACGCCGAAGACTTATCCGGCATAGTGGGCCCGCTGATCGCAACGCCGTAGCCCTCGTGCACGCCTTTGTAATCGACGGTGAGATTTCCGCTTGTCAGATCAATCGTCGTGGTTGTGTCATCGTTCACGTAAGCCAGGATTCCATTTGCATTAGTAGCGGTTATCGTGCCTCCGCTTACCGATATCTTATTGTTCAACCCGGGAGTATTTTTGCTTGGTATGTAGATAGCCGACGAATCGACGATTAGCTCGCCGGTCACATCCGGGCCAGCCGCAGTCACGTGGAGCGTGCCGCCTGTCATGGAAATCGTCGAATCGCCGAAAGCATTAAAGGTTTCGAAATCCTGAGTCATCAGGCCGTATGCTTCAGCGCCTGTGACAATAACCTCGCCTCCGCTCATGGAAACCGTTGCCATGCTGCCGCCAAAGCTGACCGCCTGTGCGCCAATCATCAATGGTCTTTGTGAAGGGATGCCTACGGCAGAGATGGTGCCGCCTTTGATGGTAACGGAAGAGTCTTCCTCTTTAGCGAAGGCCGATAATGCCGCGTTTATTTGGCTGTCGGTCACAGTATAGTACAAAGTCCCCCCATTGAATTCGATAGTGGCGGTACCTGCACGATCCACATCCAAGAGAAGGGCAGTTTCCAGATAAGTCTCTCCCGATGTATTGTCGATGACGATCTTGTTGGTGCTGCCGGCTAGGTAAGTGGAATCTGAGAAGATACCGATAAAGACGTTAGGAGATGACCTTATAGTCGCGCCGTCGATGTGAATTGACGAGTGGGTAGCGGCCCCGTTCCCACCAACGTCCAAAGCGATGACTTCGTCAAAACCGTCATCCTCGAAAACATCGTATAGATAAGTCAACGTTCCTCCAGTGAGTGATATTGAAAAATCTCCGCCGTCGGACACGGCGATGATGCCTCCGGTAATCTCTCCCCCCGAGATATCGATGGAGCCATCGATGCCGCGTGCCTCGACAATTCCGGCGACGTTCCCCGCGGTCATGGATAGGTTGGCTGCTCCCGAGCCGGTATTATTGGCCAGAATGGCTGTTTTGCTGTTCTCCGCCTCAATCGAGGCGTTTCCTGTAATATTGACAAACGCATCCCCGCTCCCTTGAGCCAGAGCTGTTACGGCGTTGTTGATGCCAGTTACGGAAATGGTCCCGCCCTGGATGTTGGCGACGGCATTGCCGCGGCCGGTCGTTGTGGCGGTCAGGGGACCTGTGATCATGCTGGATGTGTTGCTCGTTCCTGGATTGATATCCAAGGTTGCGTCGGTGTTCACCGAGATCGCGTTGATCTGGCCTTCAAGGCTTTTGTACGACGTGGCGGTGATCGTCGCTGGCGCCGTTCCCAAAACGATCGCGCCGACATTGATGTCGCCGTGCACGACCAGAGCTGAATCATCAAGGACGAGCTCAAGTCCTTCCTGATAGGTGATGGCGTTGAACTCGGAACCAGTCGAGCCGTCACAATAGACGGTTCTGCTCGGCGGGCCGCACTCATCGATGGCCCATGCGTCTCTCGCGCTGAGCGAAGTTGATACTGCCGCAATAGCAAGCGCTGATGTCGCTGCGATCAGAACCTGCCGGCCGTGGCGTTCGACCTTGTTGTGTCCGTTGTAACCCGTGGGTGGCTCACGCATTGTTCTTTCCCTCCGTTGTTCTGTCTTGGAGAGAGAGTGCGAGAACTGGGAAAGGTTACAATCTAACAGGTAGTAAAAATATGAAATGCAACCCTGTTATAGCGTGCGTCCTGATGTATTTTGGCAACAATTTTAGGTTGTGTCGGCAATGCGTCGATCCGCTCACTGAACCGCCGGTCTTTGACGAGGACGTGTGGGCTGTTCCGAAAACAGCGATGATGACTAGGAAAGCACACGCGCCTGCGCCAGCGGCTGCTGCACCAGCGGCGGGAAATCGGCCGGGGTGATGGTTTCCTTGTCCAGCAGCATGCGGGCGCCGTCGTCGAGGTCCTTGCGGCGCTGGTTCAGGACTTCCTTGGCGCGGTCATAGGCCTCGTCGATCAGCTTGCGGATGGCGAGGTCGATCTCGCGGGCAGTGACGTCGGAATAGTCCTTGGCGCCGCCCATGCCGGGGGCCTCGGGCATATATTGCGCGCGCTTCTGTTCCAGCGCCGCCTGGCCGATATCCGGGTCCATGCCGAAGCTCATCACATATTGCCGGGCGATGTCGGTGACGCGGGCGAGGTCGTCGGAGGCGCCGGTGGAGATTTCGCCGTAGACGATGTCTTCCGCGGCGCGCCCGGCGAGCAGCACCACCATGCGGTCGCGCAATTCGCCTGCGGTGATCAGGAACCGGTCCTCGGTCGGGCGCTGCATGGTGTAGCCGAGCGCGCCGATCGAGCGCGGGATGATCGAGATCTTGTGCACCGGATCGGTCTTGGGGAGCGCGGCGGCGGCCAGGGCATGGCCCATTTCGTGGAAGGCGACGCGTTCGCGTTCGTCCGGGTTCAGCAGGCGGCCGCGCCGTTCGGAGCCGGCCACCGTGCGTTCCACCGCCTGGGTGAAATCCTCCATCGTCACCTTCTCGCCGCCGCGCCGTGTGGCGAAGATCGCGGCCTCGTTGACGAGATTGGCGAGATCGGCGCCGGAAAAGCCCGGCGTCAGCGCCGCGACCTGGCCGGCGTCGACATCCTCGGCAAGCCGGATCTTCTTCATGTGGACGGCGAGGATTGCCTCGCGTCCTCCCCGGTCGGGCCGGTCCATGACGACCTGACGGTCGAAGCGGCCCGCGCGCGTCAGCGCCGGGTCTAGCACTTCCGGCCGGTTTGTGGCGGCCAGAATGACGATGCCGGCAGCGGGATCGAAACCGTCGAGCTCGACCAGAAGCTGGTTCAGCGTCTGCTCCTTCTCGTCATTGCCGCCCATGCCGAAGGAATTGCGGGCGCGGCCCAGCGCATCCAGCTCGTCGATGAAGATGATGCAGGGCGCCATCTCGCGGGCCTGCTTGAACAGATCGCGCACGCGCGCGGCACCCACGCCGACGAACATTTCGACGAATTCCGAGCCCGAGATCGAGAAGAAGGTGACGCCGGCCTCGCCCGCGACCGCCTTGGCGATTAGCGTCTTGCCGGTGCCGGGCGGGCCGACCAGAAGCAGGCCCTTGGGAATATGCGCGCCGAGCCTGCCGTATTTTTCGCGTTCTGTGAGGAAGGAGACGACCTCCTTGAGTTCCACCTTGGCCTCGTCGGCGCCGGCGACGTCGTCAAAGGTCACGCCGGTGTCGCGCTCGACATAGATCTTGGCCTTGGACTTGCCGATATTCATCATGCCGCCAAGGCCCATGCCCTGCTTTTCGGCGAACTTGCGGAAGAACCATGCCCAGATCGCGAAGAAGATCACGATCGGTAGCACCCAGGAGAGGATCTGTGTCAGAAGCGAATGATCGGGAACGCCGGTGACATCCACCTTGTACTTGTCGAAATCGACCGCCAGTTCCTGCGGCACGCGGTAGGTGACGAAATATTCCTTGCCGTCCACCGCCGTCTTGAACTTGCCCTCGATCGTGTTTTCGGCGATCGCGACCGACTGGACCTCGCCCTTTTCGATATAATTGATCATCTCGGAATAGCTGATCCGCGCGACGTCGCGCGACGTAAACCAGAGCTGAAACCCGATCACGATCAGGAAGGCCACCAGAAAATAGCCAAGGTTGAATGTATTCTTGCGTTCCATGGCGCGAAGTCTCCCGGTCAAGCGTCCCTGCCAATGTCTATAGCCACCCGCTTGCCGGGCAGGCAATCGGAAAAGGCGGGCGCGGTGCGGGAGCGCGTGCGGGATGGGGCGAAAATGTCGCAGCGCGATCACGGAAAATTTCTGATTGAACCGGTCGGTTCGACTTGCATGCGCCGCCGTTTTTGTCCAATCTGGCGATTCTTGAGAAGGCGGGTCGCACCGCCGGGAGCCTGTTGAATGTCATTCTGGGAAAAACTGGTCCGTTTCGTCAGCCAGTCCACCGGCAACGTCCTTTCGGGCGTGGTCGAGGCCGTGCGCACGCTGTTCGAGGGCGACCCCGAAACCCGCCGCCAGGTGGCGTTTTCCGTGTCGCTGATCGCGCTTTCGGCGAAGATGGCGAAGGCCGACGGATTCGTGACCATGGAAGAGGTTGCCGCCTTCCACGAGATTTTCGAAATCCCGGAGGAAGAGCGCGTCAACGTCGCCCGGCTCTATAATCTCGCCCGGCAGGATATCGCCGGTTATGACGCCTATGCGCGCAAGCTGAAAGGACTCTGCTCGGATGGCGAGGAAGGCTGCCCGCTGCTGGAAGAGGTGATTGACGGCCTGTTCCACATCGCCAAGGCCGACGGCAATATCCACGACAAGGAGCTGGATTTCCTGGCCCATGTCGCCGAAATCTTCGGCATCAGCGAGGCCCGATTCCAGACCATCTGCGCGCGCCACATGGATTTGGGCGAGCGCGACCCTTACGGCGTGCTCGGCGTCTCCCGCAATGATGACTTCAAGACCATCCGCAGCCGCTATCGCGCGCTGGTGGCCGAAAACCATCCCGACCGGCTGATCGCGCGCGGCGTTCCGAAGGAATTCCACGCCGCCGCCAATGATCGCATGGCCCGCATCAATGCGGCCTATGAGGCGATCGAGCGCGAATTGAAGGCGGCGTGATATGAGCGCCGCGCCTATCCGCCTGCTGCTGGCCGCGGCCTTGATCCCAGCCGCGCCGGCCTTTGCCGCCGATGACGGCCTTGCGACCGCGAAGGCCATGGTCACCGCCGCCCATCCCGGCCAGTGCGAGAGCGATCTTGCCGAACGCTTCGACGGGCTCGAGGATCAGACGTTCGACGTGTCCTGGCCGGAGACCCGCTACGACGGGACGGTGGAGGATGTGAAGGGGCGGCTTTACCAGATCACCTGCGGGCTCGGCGCCTACAACGTGGCTGTCGCCTATGTCTTTGCCCGCGAGGACGGCTTTCCCGAAGAGGGCGAGATCGTATCCTTCGCGACCCCCGCCTTCTCCCTCGATTACGAGCCCGGCGACGACACCTATACCAAGCTTGTCCGTGATCCGGCGGTGACCGGGTTTACCGCCGGCACGATCCTGGTCAATCCGGAATTCGATGCCGAAACCAACACGATTTCCACCTTCGAGAAATGGCGCGGGCTGGGGGATGCCTATTCCACCGGACGCTGGACGCTGGAGAAGGGCAGCTTCGTGCTGAAGCACTATCTCATTGATCCGATCTACGAGGCCAATCTCGAAGACCCGCCCGAAGCGCTGAGCGACACCCAATATACGCTCTATGACGCCGCGCCCTGACCCGGCTTCGTTATCTTTCCCTTGCATTGACGGCCCGGCTCGGTGAAGCTTCGGCAAATTTCCAGAGAGCGGGTCATGACACGACATTTCAGGACAATCATCATTGGTCGCGGTCTGATGGGCGCTGCCGCCGCGCGCCATTTGGCGGGCATGGAAGACGGCGTCGCCGTCATCGGGCCGGATGAGCCGTTTGACAAGGCCGCTCATACCGGCGTTTTCGCCAGCCATTATGATGAGGGCCGCATTACCCGCACCATCGACCGAAATCCCGTCTGGGCGCGGCTCGCCAATCGTTCGATTGCGCGCTACCGCGACATCGAGCGCGACAGCGGCATCGACTTCTTCGGCGAGGTCGGCGCGCTGATCGTCGGGCCGGGACGCTCGCGCGGGCGCTATGTCGAAACCATCATGGATGCCGCCGGGCAATGCGGGGCGTCCGCCGAGATCGTCGAGGCGGCGGGGCTTCAGGAGCAGTTCCCCTACTTCGCCTTCGCGCCCAAAACGGAGGGCGTTTTCGAACCGCACCGGGCGGGCTATATCTCGCCGCGCCGGCTCGTGGCCGCCCAGTCCCTTCTTGCCGGAAAGGCCGGGGCGGAGGTGATCGCCGCGACCGTGACCGAGGTGAACGATGGCGGCGCGCGGGTCAGCGTCACCACCGATGCCGGCGAGACGCTGACGGCCGACAAGGTGCTGGTGGCCGCGGGCGGTTTCACCATCAACGAGAAGCTGCTGCCGGCGAAGATCGATCTCACCGTCTTTGCCCGCACCATCGCCTATTTCGAGGTCGATGAGGAGGAGGCGCGGTCGCTTTCGGCCATGCCCAGCCTGATCTACAAGGCGGAATTCGACGAGGACGGCATCTATCTGCTGCCGCCGATCCGCTATCCCGATGGCCGCTGGTATATCAAGATCGGCGGCGATCCCGATGATGTGCCGCTTTCAAGCGAGGCGGATATCCGTGACTGGTTCCGCTCGACGGGCCATAACGCCACGCGCGAGCATCTGACCCGGATCATTTGCGAGCTGATGCCGAAGCTGAAGGTGCTGCAATCGGAAACCGGCACTTGCGTGACGAGCTATTCGCCCTCGGGCTATCCTATGATCGGCTTCTCGCCATCGCCCCGGATCGCGGTGCTGACCGCCGGCTGCGGGGCGGCGGCCAAGAGCTCCGACGAGATCGGCCGGCTGGGCGCGGTGCTGATGGCGCAAGGTTCGCTTGCGGGCGAGGGCTACCCGGTCGATTTCGCGCCGTCGTTCTCATAATCCCTTCCTTTCCGTCACAAAACGCACTAGAGAGGCCCGACCAGTTGGCCGGGCGGCCGCGCTTTGCCAATGCCGAAAGGCGGCAGGGTGAGGAAAGTCCGGGCTCCACGGAAACACGGTGCCGGAGAAAGTCCGGCGGGGGCGACCCCAGAGACAGTGCCACAGAAAGCAAACCGCCCCGCCTTTTGGCAGGGTAAGGGTGAAAGGGTGGGGCAAGAGCCCACCGCGCCGGCGGCAACGCATGGCGGCACGGTAAACCTCACCGGGAGCAAAACCGAATAGGGATGACGCGGCGCTTGACGCCAGCCTGTTTCCAGGCCGGTCATCCGGGTGGGTTGCGAGAGGCAGCGCGCAAGTGCTGTCCCAGATGAATGGCCGCCACGTTTTGCGGGCAACCGCAAAGCCATACAGAACCCGGCTTACAGGCCAACTGGTTATTTCCTTTTTTCATTCAAAAACGGGCGTTTGGGCGCGCCGTTTCGTACGCCGCGACGAAAGCTTTCGTTAAGGGCCGGCTGATAGAATCAGCCTTTCCGGAAGCGCTGTCGACACGGTTAATAACGGCTTATCCCATTGACGCCCAAATCTGCCCATGTTATCCCATTAAGCATAAATTCGCCGTCCGGTGCAGATGCGGCTTCCGGGCAGCGCGATGACTTTAAGTGTTTGTATTTCATGCTGAGTTCGCCCGTCGGGCGGTTTGGTTTTCCAGGGTATTCCTTTGGGTTGGCGGTCTGCGAAGGACTGCTTGAGACGTCGGTAGTAGCGCGTAATGAACCGGTTTCTGTCCAACGCGACCAAGAAGGTCGACGCCAAGGGAAGGGTGTCGGTGCCTGCGGTGTTCCGC
Source organism: Martelella mediterranea (assembly GCF_021021415.1). Taxonomy (GTDB): domain Bacteria; phylum Pseudomonadota; class Alphaproteobacteria; order Rhizobiales; family Rhizobiaceae; genus Martelella; species Martelella mediterranea_C. The sequence continues at coordinate 106,121 of NZ_JAINWJ010000020.1, forward strand.
ACGGTGCTAGCGGAGCGGAATATCACGGAGCTTTACTGCTTCCAGGATTTCGTCTTCCCGGCAATCAGCATCGGCGGTCCCGATCTGCTCGACCGTTTCGAGCGGCAGATCGATCAGGAGGACCCGTTTTCGGCGGAAGCAAACAGCATGTCGCTGCTGATCCATGGCGGCGGCGTGTTCGCGAAACTCGATGCCGAGGGGCGGTTGATGGTCACGGACTTCATCCGCGATTTCACCGGCATCGATACGGAGGTCACTTTTGTGGGGCGGGCGGATCACTTCCAGCTTTGGGAGCCGCAGGCATTTCAGGAAGCGCAGGCGCAAGCGCGCAAGGCCCGTCTCGGCGGGCGGGCGGGCGCCTGATGAAACGGGGAAACGGAATGGCGGGGAATCCTGGCACAATCGATGCCGATGGCGGACCGGTTCGTCACATTCCGGTTATGCTTGCCGAGGTGCTGGCTCAATTGAAGCCGGCGCCCGGCAAGATCATTCTCGACGGCACGTTCGGCGCGGGCGGCTACTCCAGCGCGCTGCTGGAGGAGGGCGCCGAGGTCATCGGCCTTGACCGCGATCCGAACGCGATTGCCGCGGCCGACGATCTGCTCGCGCGCTATCCGCGCCTGTCTCTGCATCATGCCCGTTTCTCCACGCTCGATCGCTATGCCCCGGAAGCCGGCCTTGACGGCGTGGTTCTCGATATCGGCGTTTCCTCCATGCAGATCGACGAGGCCGAGCGTGGCTTCTCCTTCCAGAAAAACGGCCCGCTCGACATGCGCATGTCGGGCGAGGGCGTTTCCGCCGCCGATGTCGTCAATCGGGCGAAGGTCGGCGACCTGACACGGATTTTCGGCATTCTCGGCGAGGAAAAGAACGCCGGCCGTATCGCCCGCGCGATCGAGAAGAAACGCGCCGAAGAGCCTTTTGCGACCACGCGCGACCTTGCCGGCCTGATCGAGATCGTGACGCCACGCCGCGCCAAGGACAAGATTCATCCCGCGACCCGCGTATTCCAGGCGCTGCGCGTCTACGTGAATGACGAGCTCGGCGAACTCGCCGGCGCGCTGCTGGCGGCCGAACGGGCCTTGAAGCCCGGCGGCGTGCTGGCGGTGGTTACCTTCCATTCGCTTGAGGATCGGATCGTCAAGCAGTTCATTTCGGCGCGCCTCGGCAAGGCCGGCGGCTCGCGCCATCTGCCGGAGGTCGCGCCCGCGCCCGCGCTGTTCGATCAGCCGGGCAAGGCCATGATTGCGGCGAGCGAGGCCGAGGCCGAGGAGAACCCGCGGGCGCGCTCGGCCAAGCTCCGCGCTGCGATCCGCACCGGGGCGCCTGCGCCTGAAACCGGGCTCGATGCGTTCGGCCTTCCGTCTCTTGCCGATATTTCCCGCCTTGGAGGCGCCTGATGCTTCGTCCGCTCGATCTCATCCTCATTCTGGTCATGGTCGCGACCGCGACGGTCACCTACACGATCAAATACAGCGTCGAGGCGACCTATGACGAGGTCCGCGCGCTCGATGACCAGATCGCGCTGGAGCAGAACAATATCGATCTTCTGAAGGCCGACGAGGCGCTGTTGACCCAGCCCGCCCGCATGGCGCGGCTTGCCGAGTTCTTCGCCGCCGAGCTCGACCTGCACCCGGCCGAACCGGAGCAGATCGCAACGCTCGACCAGCTTCCCCCCATCAAAGCCGAGCCCGTCGAAGAGGACCTGCCGCCGCTGATGGCTGGCGACGCCCCCGACGGCACGGATATCGTCATAACCGGATCGGTGACACCATGATCAAGCTCCCCGGCATCCTCAAACTGAAGCCCAAGCTGAAGCCCAAGACGCGTCGTGCTGCGAAGGCCACGGAAGATGCAGCGCGGCCCGACGTGTTCCAGGGCACGGCCAAGAAACGGGTCAATCTTGCGCGCAGCCGCGTCGGCTTTGTCACCTTCGCCTTTGTCGCCGTCTATGCCGTGATCGGCGGGCGGCTGGTGCACTATTCGCTGGCCAAGGATGATGGCGCGGTTGCCCGCGCGGCGATGCCGCTGACGCTGGCGCGACGCCCGGATATCGTCGACCGCAACGGCGCGGTGCTTGCGACCGATGTCCGGATGATGTCGCTTTACGCCGACCCCTCGATGATCACCAGCGCTGACGACGTTCTCGACGCGCTGCTGCCGATCTTTCCCGATCTCGATGCCAAGCGCGCCTACCGGCTGTTGAACTCCAAGGGCGAATTCGTGTGGCTGAAGCGCCAGATCACGCCCAAGCAGCAGAGCCAGGTTCTGGCCGCCGGCGTGCCCGGCGTCGGCTTCCGTCCGGAAGTGCATCGCTTCTATCCCGGCGGCCCGCAGGCGGCACACGTCCTCGGCCTCGTCGATATCGACAATCGCGGCCTCTCCGGCATCGAGCGCTACATGGACAGGACCGACGGGATTTCCGGTCTGATGGGCCTCGGCCTGTCCGGCGCGATGGACCTGAAGCCGTTCGAAACCTCGATCGACCTGCGCGTCCAGAGCATCCTGCGCGATGTTCTGGTGGAGGGCGTCAACAAGTTCCACGCCATCGGCGCGACCGGAACGGTTCTCGACGTCAACACCGGCGAGATCATTGCGCTTGCATCGGTGCCCGATTTCGATCCGAACAACCCGCCGCCGGCGACCGATCCGCGCATGCTGAACGACGCGATCACCGGCGTTTACGAAATGGGCTCGACCTTCAAGGCCTTCACGCTGGCGATGGGGCTGGAATCCGGCAAGTTCAACATGAACAGCCTCGTGGATGCGAAAACGCCGCTGATCTTCGGTCGTTCGCGCATCCGCGACGACCATGCTCAGAACCGGATTCTCACCTATCCCGAGGTCTTTACCTATTCCTCCAATATCGCCGCGTCGCGCATCGCCGCCGCCGTCGGTCCGGATTACCAGCGCACCTTCCTGGAAAATCTCGGCCTGCTCGACAAGATGGACACCGAGATCGGCGGCGCGGGAACGCCCCAGCGGCCGCAGAAATGGGGCGGTGTCTTCTCCGCGACCGTGTCCTTCGGCCAGGGCGTGACCACGACTTCGCTGCAGACGGCAGCCGCAGCGGCGGCGCTTGTCAATGGCGGCAAGCTTCTGACGCCGACCTTCCTGCCGCGCAGCCAAGAGGAGGCCGACCGGATCGCCAAGCACGTGGTTTCCAAGGAAACCAGCGACAAGATGCGTTATCTGCTCAGGCTGAACGGCACGGACGGCTCGGGGCGGAACGGCCAGGTGCCGGGCTATCGCGTTGGCGGCAAGACCGGCACGTCGGAGAAGATTATCGATGGGAAATATTCGAAAGATCGCAATTTCAACGCTTTTCTTGCCGCATTTCCCATGGACAACCCGCAATATGTCGTCCTGGTGACGATTGACGACGCCAAGAAGGTCGAGGGGGTCCCCGGTCGTACGGCCGCCTGGAACGCCGGGCCGATGAATGGCGAGATCATTCGCCGGACGGCGCCCATCCTCGGCGTTGATCCCGATTTCGGCGCGGAAGGGGCAGCCCTCCTCGCTTCCTACTGATGCCATGCCATCCGGCCCGCCGGGTGCAGAACAGAGACTGACACGATGAAACTGAGCGCTCTCGCCGGAACGGCCTTTCCCGAACTGAATGCGGCGCTTGCCGGCAGCGCCGGCGCGCTCGACATAACCTCCCTGACCGCCGACAGCCGCAAGGCCGGGCCCGGCGCGCTGTTCGTAGCGATCGCCGGCAGCAAGGCGGATGGCGCGGCTTTCATCGATGATGCCGCCCAGCGCGGCGCGGTCGCCGCCATCAGCGCTTCCCCGCACGAGGGTTCGCGCATCCCGGTGCTGACCGTCGACAACCCGCGGGCCTTTCTCGCGATCGCCGCCGCCCGGTTCTACGACGCGCAGCCGGAAACCATGGTGGCCGTGACCGGCACGGCGGGCAAGACCTCCGTCGCCTCCTTCACCCGTCAAATCTGGGCGCAAGCCGGCCTTGCCGCCGCGATGATCGGCACCACCGGCGTCACGGCGCCCGGCCGCACCGAATATGGTTCGCTGACCACGCCCGATCCGGTGGCGCTGCATGCGCTGCTTGCCGAGCTTGCCCGCGATGGCGTTACCCATGGCGCGATGGAAGCCTCCAGCCACGGGCTCGACCAATACCGGCTCGACGGCGTTCGGCTTTCGGCCGGGGCGTTCACCAATCTCGGCCGCGACCACATGGATTATCATCCGACCGTGGAGCATTATTTCGCGGCCAAGATGCAGCTTTTCGAGCGGGTTCTGCCGACCGGTTCGCCGGCCATTATCAACGCCGATGACGAATGGTCGGATCGTGCGATCGCGGCGGCGGAAGGCGCAGGCCAGCGCGTCTTCACCGTCGGCCGCAAGGGTGAATTTCTGGCGCTGAAGCGCGTCGAACAGAAGCGCGACAGCCAGTTTGCCGAAATCCTGCATGACGGCACGATTTACGAAGTGCGGTTGCCGCTGGCGGGCGAGTTCCAGATTTCGAACGCGCTGGTCGCCGCCGGTCTTGCGATTGCGACCGGCGTTGATGCCCGGACCGCGCTTCTGGCGCTGGAAAAGGTGGAGGGTGCTGCCGGGCGGCTTCAGCTTGCCGGCAAGGCCGAAAACGGCGCGCTTGCCTATATCGATTACGCCCACAAACCCGATGCATTGGAAAAGGTGCTCACCGCCGTGCGGCCGTTCACGACGGGTCGGGTCATCGTGGTGTTCGGCTGCGGCGGCGATCGAGACACGGGCAAGCGCCCGATCATGGGCGAGATCGCCACCCGGCTCGCCGATATCGTGATCGTCACCGACGACAATCCGCGCTCCGAGGTTCCCGCCGAAATCCGCTCGGAAATCCTGGCGGCCGCTCCGGCTGCGAAAGAGATCGGCGATCGGGCCCAGGCGATCGCCCACGCCGTCGGCCTTTTGCAGACGGGCGATACATTGATTGTAGCCGGCAAGGGGCATGAGGAAGGACAGACGGCGGGCGGCATGACCCGACCCTTCTCCGACCTTGCCGAAGTCAAGAAGGCATTGGAGGGCCGCGCATTGTGAGTTTGCTTTGGACATCAGCCGAAATGGTCGAGGCCATGGACGGGCGTCCCGTGGGCGAACTGCCGGAAGGCGTTACGGGCATTTCCATCGACAGCCGCACGATCTCCCACGGAGAGGCATTTTTCGCCATCGTCGGCGACCGTGTGGATGGCCACAAATTCGCGGGCCTTGCCGCCAAGAATGGCGCGACGCTCCTGGTTGTGGCCGAGGCCAAGCTGCCGGCGCTCGGCCGGCTGACCTGCGGGATGATCGTGGTCGATGATGTGCTGGAGGCCATGGGCCGTCTGGCGATGGCGGCGCGGGCGCGCACGGACGCCCGCATCATCGCCGTCACCGGCTCCGTCGGCAAGACCAGCACCAAGGAAATGATCGCCGCCGGGCTGAAGGCCTCCGGCAAGGTTCATTCGGCCGTCGCCTCGTTCAACAACCATTGGGGCGTGCCGCTGACGCTTGCCCGCATGCCGGCCGATACCGAGTTCGGCGTGTTCGAGATCGGCATGAACCATTCCGGCGAAATTCGTCCGCTGACGAAAATGGTGCGCCCGCATGTGGCCGTGATCACCACGATCGCGCCGGTCCATATCGGCAATTTCTCCGGCATCGAGGGGATTGTCGCCGCCAAGGCCGAGATTTTCGAAGGGCTTGAAGCCGACGGCGCGGCGATCCTCAACCGCGATATCGATGCCTTCGACAAGCTGGCGCGGATCGCCCGGCGCCATGGCGCGCGCATCGTCTCCTTCGGCGAACACGCCAAGGCCGATTACCGCCTGCTGGAATACCGCACCGTCAGCGACAAGCGCACCGAGCGCGGCCATGTGCTCGCAGCCCTTGGCACTGAGGAACCGACCGCCTTCAATCTCGGCCTGCCGGGCCAGCATATGGCGGAAAACGCGCTTGCCGCCCTTGCCGCGATTGCCGAGGCCGGCGGAGATGTGCATGCCGCGCTCGGCGCGTTCGAGACCGTCGAGCAGATGAAGGGCAGGGGGCGGCGTCAGCGCCTGAAGGCGTCCGATGGCGTCTTCACGCTGATCGATGAAAGCTATAACGCCAACCCGGCCTCGATGCGGGCCGCGCTCGAGCTTCTGGGCTCCGGCAACGAGCCCGGACGGCGGATCGCGGTTCTCGGCGACATGCTGGAACTCGGCGATTACGCCCGCGAGGCGCATGAGGCGCTCGCCGGTCCGCTGGTCGCCGCCGGTGTCACCCATGTCTGGCTAGCGGGTGATGAAATGCAGGCGCTGCGTGAAGCCTTGCCGGAAAGCATTGTTGTGGAATATCGCGACAACGCCACCGAATTGGCTGAATTCGCCGTTGGCGCTGTCGCGGCCGGAGACACGATAATGCTAAAGTCGTCAAACGGAATGGGATTCGGCGTCATCGTTCAGAAACTGACCGAGACCTATCCGGCGGAAGGGTAAACCGGGCGTAAACAATTTCGTGGCATACCGGTGTTCAACATGCTGCGAACAACAATAAATGACTGCGCCCGCCGTGGCCCGAAAGGGAATGATGGCGCGCGCTCTGCCTTCTCTGGAAAGGGGCGTTCATGCTGATTTGGCTCGTGGAGTTGTCGGACAGGTTCCAGTTTTTCAATCTGTTCCGCTACATCACATTCCGCTCCGGCGCCGCCGTATTCACTTCGGCACTGATCGTCTTCCTGTTTGGACCGCGAATCATCGCCGCGCTGAGATTGCGCCAGGGCAAGGGCCAGCCGATCCGCGCCGACGGGCCGCAGACCCATTTCAAGAAGGCCGGCACGCCGACCATGGGCGGGCTGATGATATTGGCCGGCATCATCGGCTCCGCGCTGTTGTGGGCCGATCTTTCCAACGCCTATGTCGTGGCGACGCTGCTGGTGACCCTCGGCTTCGGCGCGATCGGCTTTTATGACGACTATCTCAAGGTCACCAAACAGTCCGACAAGGGGTTTTCCGGCCGCCGCCGGCTGTTCTTCGAGTTCGTCATTGCCGGCGTCGCGGTCGCCTTCATGATGTATGCCGCCAATCTCGCCAGCATTGACGGCGCGACGCTCGGCTCGGCGCTGACCTTTCCCTTCTTCAAGGACTTCGTGATCGACCTCGGCTGGTTCTTCATTCCGTTCGGCGCCTTCGTGATCGTCGCTGCCGGCAACTCCGTCAACCTGACGGACGGGCTCGATGGCCTCGCCACGGTTCCGGTGATGATCGCGGCCGGCTCCTTCGCGCTGATCGCCTATGTCGTCGGCAACTCCGTGTTCGCGTCCTATCTGCAGATCAACTACGTGCCGGGCACCGGCGAACTGGTCGTGCTGCTCTCCGCCGTCATCGGCGCATGCATGGGCTTTTTGTGGTTCAACGCGCCGCCCGCCGCCATTTTCATGGGCGACACCGGCTCGCTGGCGCTGGGCGGGTTGATCGGCTCGGTCGCGGTTGCCACCAAGCACGAGATCGTCATGGCGATCATCTGCGGCCTGTTCGTGCTGGAGGCGCTCTCCGTGATCATTCAGGTTGCCGTCTTCCGGCGCACCAAGCGGCGCGTCTTCCTGATGGCGCCAATCCATCACCATTTCGAAAAGCTCGGCTGGACCGAAAGCCAGGTGGTGATCCGCTTCTGGATCATCTCCTTCGGCCTCGCGCTGATCGGCCTTTCAACGCTCAAGCTCAGGTAGGTCGATGATCGCGGTCTCGCAGTTTTCCGGCAAGAAGGTCGCGCTGTTCGGGCTTGGCGGTTCGGGCATGGCGACCGCGCTGGCGCTGATCGCCGGCGGGGCGCAGGTAACGGCCTTTGACGACAATGCCGAGAGCTGCCGCATTGCCGCGGAAAAAGGCATTCCGATCGCCGATCTGAGGCATATGGACTGGAGCGGATTTGCCGCGCTCGTACTTGCCCCGGGCGTGCCGCTGACGCATCCGAAACCGCATTGGGTGGTGGAGCTGGCAAGGACTGCTGACACCGAGATCATTGGCGATGTCGAGCTTCTGGCGCGCGAACGCCGCGCAACCTGCCCCGAGGCAAAGCTGATCGCGATCACCGGCACCAATGGCAAATCGACCACCACGGCGCTGATCGGCCATATCCTGAAGGCGGCGGGTCGCGATGTCGAGGTCGGCGGCAATATCGGCCGCGCCGTCCTCGATCTCGCGCCGCTCGCGCCAGGCCGCATCTATGTCGTCGAGTGCTCGTCCTACCAGATCGACCTTGCGCCGACGCTGGATGCCGATGTCGGTCTGCTCCTGAACCTCACGCCGGACCATCTCGATCGCCATGGCGACATGACCCGCTATGCCGCGATCAAGGAACGGCTGGTGGCCGGCGCGAAGCTTGCCGTGGTGGGCGCGGACGATGACTATTGCAAGGCGATTGCCGACCGGCTTGAGAAGGCCGGACACGATGTCGTTTCGATTTCCAGCGATCGCGCCCATATCACCCGGGGTCTCGCCTTCGATGGCGGGGCGATTGTTTCGGTGGAAGACGGCGCGGTCATCGCCGATCTTTCCGTTCATCCGGTATTGCGGGGCGCCCATAACGGCCAGAACACTGCTGCCGCGATCGCGGCCTGCCGCGCGGTTGGTCTGACCGACGACGAAATCCGCGATGGTCTTTCCACCTTTCCGGGCCTTGCCCACCGCATGCAGCCCGTGGCGCGATTGGGTTCTGTGATTTTCGTCAACGATTCCAAGGCCACCAATGCCGAGGCCTCGGCCCCGGCGCTGAAGACCTTCAGCGATATCCACTGGATCGCGGGCGGACGCCCCAAGGAAGGCGGCATTGCGTCGCTCGCGCCCTTTTTCCCGAAGATCGCTCGTGCCTATCTGATCGGCGAGGCGGCGGAGGCCTTTTCAACCACGCTTGCGGGCGCTGCGGACACGGTAATCTGCGGCACGCTGGAAAACGCCGTCAAACAAGCGGCGGACGATGCGGCGAAAAGCAGGGCCGAGACGCCGGTGGTGCTGCTGTCGCCGGCCTGCGCTAGCTTCGACCAGTACCGGAATTTCGAAAAGCGCGGCGATGCCTTCGTCAGCGCCGTGATGGCGCTTGACGGCATCGAGCCGTTTACAGCAACCGGCAAGGAGGCCTGATCCATGGTCAGTCGCGTTCAGCGGGGCCCAATCGCAGACTGGTTCTGGACCATCGACCGATGGTTGCTGGCGGCCTTCATCGTGCTGATGGGCATCGGCTTCATGCTCTCCTTCGCCGCGTCCCCCGCCGTGGCCGAACGTCTCGGCTATGACAGTTTCCACTTCGTCACCCGCCACGCGATCTTCCTGGTGCCGTCGCTCGCGGTGATGATTTCGCTGTCCTTCTGCTCGCCGCGCATGATCCGCCGTCTTGCGGTGATCATCCTCATCGGCTCGCTGCTGGCGATGGTCGCGGCGCTGTTCATCGGCACCTCCAACAATGGCTCGCGCCGCTGGATCGTGCTTGCCGGCTTCTCGGTGCAGCCCTCGGAATTCCTGAAACCGGCCTTCGCGGTGGTCTGCGCCTGGCTGTTCGCCGAGCATCAGCGTTATCCGGAAATCCCGGGCAATCTTTTCGCCGGCATGCTGTTCATCGTCTCTGCCGTACTGCTGATCGCCCAGCCGGACTTCGGCCAGACCGTGCTTCTCGGCATCGTCTGGGGCGGCATCTTCTTCATGGCCGGCATGTCGTGGATCTGGATCGCGGGCCTCGGCGGCGCGGGGGTCGCGGGCATTCTGGCGGCCTATACCTGGCTGCCCCACGTGACCTCGCGTATCGACCGGTTCCTGACCGGGGAGGGCGACAACCTCCAGGTCGAGCTTGCCGCCAAGGCGATCCAGAATGGCGGCCTCTTCGGCCTCGGTCCGGGCGAGGGGATCGTCAAGCGGCGGCTTCCGGACAGCCATACCGACTTCGTGTTCTCGGTCGCGGCCGAAGAATTCGGCATTCTGTTCTGCATGTTCATCGTCGCGATCTTCGCCTTCATCGTGCTGCGCGGCCTCAGCCATGCCTATCGCGAGCGCGACGATTTCGCCCGCTTCGCCGTTGCCGGCCTCGTGCTGCAGATCGGTATGCAGTCGGTGATCAATATCGGCGTGGCGCTGCAGCTTATGCCGGCCAAGGGCATGACGCTGCCGCTGATTTCGGCCGGCGGCTCGTCCATGATCGCGACCTGCATTGGCGCGGGCTTCGTGCTGGCGCTGACCCGCCACCGTCCCGACAAACGCGCGCGCCAGGACCATTTCTTCGAGCCGGGCCGGCCGCGCGGCGTACCGGCGGAGTAGACCATGGACAAATTCTGTTTCTTCCTGTCTGCCGGCGGAACCGGTGGCCATCTGTTTCCGGCGGAATCGCTGGCGCATGAGCTGATCGCGCGCGGCCATACCGTACATCTGATCACCGATCACCGCGCCGAGCGCTTTGCCGGCACTTTTCCCGCCGATATCCATGTGGTGCCGTCCGCCACCATCGGTTCGAAAAACCCGGTCGCCATCATCAGGGCGGGGTGGAAGCTCTTTTCCGGAACCCGCAAGGCGCGCGCGCTGTTTGCGCGCTACAAGCCGGCGGCCGTTATCGGCTTTGGCGGCTACCCGACGGTTCCGCCGCTGATGGCGGCGACCAGCGCCGGCATTCCTTCCATGGTGCATGAGGCCAACGCGGTTATGGGCCGCGCAAACCGCATGCTTGCGCCGAGGGTCAAGGCCATTGCCGGCGGCTTTCTGTCCAGCGACGACGCGACGTTTGGATCGAAGATTTTCATTACCGGCAACCCGGTGCGCCAGAGCGTGATTGAAGCGTCGCAGACGCCCTATCGCAAGCGTGGTGCGATGGACCCGTTTCACCTGCTGGTCTTTGGCGGTTCGCAGGGCGCCCATTTCTTTGCCGAGGCCGTGCCTGATGCCGTCGCGGCCCTTGATGAGGATCTTCGCAAGCGCCTCGTCATTGCCCAGCAGGCGCGTCCGGAAGACCTGGACGGGGTGCGTGAACGCTTCGCCGCGCTCGGCATCGAGGCGAATGTCACACCCTTCTTCGACAATATGCCGGAACGGATCGCCGATGCCGATCTCGTTGTCGCGCGCTCGGGCGCTTTGACGGTAACCGAGCTTTCGGTCATCGGCAGGCCTGGCGTTTTCGTTCCGCTGCCCCATGCGCTCGATCAGGATCAGGCGGCCAACGCCGGCCTTCTTGCGGCCAAGGGCGGCGCAGAAGTCGTGCGCCAGTCCGAACTGACGACGGAGCGCTTCGCGGAAATTCTGAAGGATGCGATCGAGCATCCCGAAAAACTTGAAACCGCCGCCGCCGCCGCGCGCGCGGCCGGCCGCCCGGATGCGACACAGAAACTCGCCGATATGGCCGAGGCGCTGGCGCGCGGACAGAAGATTGAAGGAATTGACTGATGAGAATGCCTGAAGCGATCGGCGTGGTCCATTTTGTCGGGATCGGCGGCATCGGCATGAGCGGGATTGCCGAGGTGCTGAACAATCTCGGCTACAAGGTGCAGGGCTCGGATCAGGCCGAAAGCGCCAATGTCGCGCGCCTGCGCGAGAAGGGCATTTCCGTGTTCATCGGCCACAAGGCCGAAAATCTCGGCGATGCCGAAGTCGTGGTCGTCTCCTCGGCGATCAAACGCGCCAATCCCGAACTCACCGCCGCGCGCGAAAGACACCTGCCAGTGGTTCGCCGCGCCGAGATGCTGGCCGAACTGATGCGCTTCCGCGATGCGATCGCGATCGGCGGCACCCACGGCAAGACCACGACCACCTCGATGGTGGCGACATTGCTGGAGGCCGGCGGGCTCGATCCGACCGTCATCAATGGCGGCATCATCAATGCTTATGGCACCAATGCGCGCATGGGCGAGGGCGAGTGGATGGTGGTCGAGGCCGACGAATCCGACGGCACATTCCTGAAGCTGCCGGCCGAAATCGCGGTCGTCACCAATATCGACCCCGAGCATCTCGATCATTACGGCACATTTGACGGCGTGCGCGCGGCCTTCCGGCAATTCGTCGAAAGCGTGCCGTTTTACGGCTGCGGCGTGATGTGTCTGGATCATCCCGAAGTGCAGACGCTGGTCGGCCAGATTGAGGATCGCCGGATCGTGACCTATGGCGAGAACCGTCAGGCCGATGTGCGCTTTTCCAACATCCGCAACGAGGGCACGCGCACGATCTTCGACGTCGATATCCGCCGCCGCCGTCGTCCCTCGGTGAAGCTTGAGAATCTCTCGCTGCCGATGCCGGGCCGCCACAATGTCTCCAACGCCACGGCAGCGATCGCGGTTGCCGACCGGCTGCATATCTCCGAGGCGGATATCCGCAAGGGGCTGGCAGCCTTTGGCGGCGTCAAGCGCCGGTTCACGCTGGTGGGCGAATGGAACGGCGCGCAGATTTTCGACGATTACGGCCATCATCCGGTTGAAATCCGTTCGGTGCTGAGGGCGGCGCGCGAGGCCTGTCAGGGACGGATCATCGCCATCCACCAGCCGCACCGCTATTCCCGCCTCGAAAGCCTGTTCGAGGACTTCACCAATTGCTTCAACGATGCCGATACCGTGTTCATCGCCCCGGTCTACGCCGCCGGCGAGGACCCGCGCCCGGGCTATGACGGCGAAACGCTGGTCAGCGGCATAAAGGCCGCCGGCCATCGGGATGCGCAATATCTGGCCGATGAAGCGGAGCTTGCGCATGCCGTGACGCAAATCGCCAAGCCGGGTGATTTCGTCGTTCTGCTCGGCGCCGGCAGCATCACCAACTGGGCCGCAAAGCTGCCTGGAGAACTGGCGGCGGGGGCGTGATTAGGAACGAGCGTCGAAGGCTGCGGACGGCGAAACTTCCTGGGGATGTCTCTCTTCCGCCTCGCGATTCGGCACTCCGCTCGCCCCGTCTTCTGAGTCATCAACTCTGTTTGATGGTTTGGTCTCTGATCCTTGCA
>NZ_JAINWJ010000021.1 GCF_021021415.1 Martelella mediterranea
CTGATATCACTCAATAACTTTTAAATCGGCCTCTCAGATATTGCGTGGCGATGTCACGGTCTCTGATTGGCGAGGTTTCGCCATATTCGCCGCCCGAGGCAATCAGCAACGTGGCCTTTTTCCCCGTGACCAGGCCGCTGCCATCGAAGCCGAGCGTCAAGCCTTTGCGCACGATATGGTCGACCCACGCCTTGAGCGCGGCGGGAATGTTGTAGTTATAGACCGGAGTGGCGATGACAAGCTCGTCGCAGTCCAGAAGTTCCCGAACAAGTGTATCGGAAAGCGCCAATTGTGCCTTCATCTCCGCCGTCTGTGCATCGGGCGGCGTGAAATAGGCCGCGAGCCAGGGCATCGTGACGTGGGGCAGGGGCTCTTCAGCAAGGTCGCGGGTGATGACCATGCCGTTCGGCTGCTCCGCCTGCCATTCCCATGCAGCGCGTTCGGCGGCTATCTTCGAGCGTTCATAGGCGGAGGTGTCGGCGGGGTCGGAGACTGACCAATCTTCCTCTGGAAAGGGTTCGCCCCGACGACTGAACTGGAACCCTCGTGTGGAGCAATCGTGCTGCCTTGCACACCGATCCGTCGCGAATCCAACGGCTGTATCTGATTCAGAATGATGCAATGAACATCGTTTGCAAAAAAGAGAATTTGGACCCGGGAACCAGATAGAATTGGTTCGCATACCAGAAGACAGCAAATGCCACGCCGATGCTTTTGAAGTATAAAGTAACAATATGGCTGAACTAACTGGCGCGGGATTTTACCCAACTTTGATTCAAGCAAAGTGACGGCTCCAGTTCATCGGATGAGCGATGAGTCCGCTCTCAAGCTGTCGCATTTTTTCTTGAGCGGAGAACGTGTTTCCATATGGAGCGAACCAATGTGAATGCGGCAAGGGCAAGGATCAGCATCGCGATTGGCCGATCGAAGAAGTAGCCGAGGGTGGCATCAGAAAGGATCGCGGTTTGGCGGACGGCCAGCTCGAAGCTTGGACCGAGCACAAACCCAATAATGAAGGTCACGAAGGAGAAGTCGAGCTGGCGCATCACAAGCCCGATGACCGCGAATCCGACCACCAAAGGCAGCCCGAAAGTGCCGGACGTGAGATAAGCTCCGGTAAGACAGATGAGGCCAATTACGGGAAACACAACCCGTGCAGGCGCACGTGCAGCCAGGGCAAATATCCGTAGGCCAGAATAACCAAGCAAAAGGTTTGTCATATTGGCGATGACCATGGCCGCAAACATGCCGTAGACCAATCGTCCCTGCTCGTGCATGAGGTTTGGCCCGGGCTGGATGCCGTGGACGATGAACGCGCCAAGGATCAACGCGGCTGCTACGTTGCCGGGTATTCCGATTGACAGCAACGGAATGAAGTTCGCTCCAACGACCGAGCTGTTGGCGGCCTCGGCGGCAGCAATCCCTTCAATGTTTCCCTTGCCGAAGGTCTCTGGGCGCTTGGAAGCGCGCACTGCGGCATTGTAGCTGATAAAGGCAGCCGCGCTGGAGCCAATTCCGGGAAGGGCGCCAATACCCGTCCCTATGGCGGCCGACCGCAGGATTGTGCGTAGACAACCGCGGAATTCGGCCCAGCTTAATTGCTTGTCCTGCGGGTTATTCGAGCTGAAAGGCAGGTGGCTATCGGCGTTGGCACCGCGCATCATCACGAGCTGGCGTAGAACCTCGGCCATGGCGAGCACCCCGATGCCAACGGCTGAAATGGGCAAACCATCCATTAGGTCGGGCATGCCGAAGATAAAGCGACTTGTGCCGCCTTCGGGGTCAAGGCCAACGGTCGCCAACAACAAGCCCAGAAATGCGGCGATCAAACCTTTAAACATCGATTTGCCGACGAGGCTTGCGATGATCGTGAGCGCGAAGACAATGACGGCCAGCATCTCCGTCGGCCCCATCTTGATGGCGATCAAGGCAAGCGGAGCGGAGACGGCGAAAAGGACGAAATCGGAGAGGCTGTCACCGGTTACGGACGAAAAAAGCGCCATCTTCAAGGCCTTGAGACCCTTGCCCTGTTTCGCCAACGGATGTCCGTCGAATGCAGTTGCAGCCGCTTCGGGCGTGCCAGGCGTATTCATCAGAATGGCCGATACTGCGCCGCCAACCGTGCCGCCCTTGTTGATTGAAACAAGAAAGGCCAACGCTCCAACGGGCGTGAAATAGTAGGTCAAAGGCACTGCGATAGCGATCGCCGTCAGCGCTGAGAGTCCGGGTATTGCACCAAAGATCTGGCCGATAAAAACGCCCGCAAAAATGAGCACGAGCGTTTGAACGGTAAAGGCGTCCGAGAATGCGGTTATGACGGTTTCAAACATGACGAGCCAATCAGGGTAACGGTATGCCCAGTAAAATTTCGAAAAAACCCCAGAGCAGAAAGGGCGGGACAACTGCGGTCAGTAGAATCGCCCACCATGTCCGTTGCCCCATGAAGACTGTCAGAGAACCGACGATGAATATGCCGCCGAGGAGATAGCCGACGTTCAACATCAGAGCGACCGCAACTGCAAAGAGCGCCAGAACAATCGCAGTCAACACAATTGTTCTCGTGTTAAACGGTGCAGGTGTCGTCTTGTCAGGCTCAAGGAACAGACGATGCATGCACATTAAGGCTCCCAGTATCCCTATGGCACCGACGGCAACATCAGGCATCAGCCGGGGAGAAATCTGAACGAAATCGTTTGGTTCAACCCAGGCCGGAATACCCCAGAGCCAGACCACGAGTGCCAGTACAGCAATCCCGGCCCCTACGAGGGCTTCAAAAGTCCGCACAGACATAGCGCGACTCAGTTGCCGGAAGCCGCAAGAAGCTTCTTGTAGTTTTCGGTTGAGTCCTGCACGTTTTTACGAAGCTCTTCCGGCGTCATGACGGTTGACGGGAAACCCAACTTGCTCTCGACCATCTCGACGACACCCGCGCTTTCAGCACCGCCAGAAAATGCAACATATAGTTTTTTGAATATCTCTTCGGGAATGCCCTTAGGCGTGAAAAACATGAAGACGGTATCGTCGGAAACATCGTAGCCCATTTCGGCAAAAGTCGGGACATCCGGCGCGTTGGTCAAACGTTCTGACCCATAGGCAGCCAGTATTTTCAGCTCGTCACCGAACCGCTGGTGGACGCCGGCACTCCAGCCGATGTCTATATGGCCGCCGATGACGTCCTTCATGATCTCCGCACCGCCCTTGGTCGGAATAATCTTGAGGTCGTAACCGTCTTGGGCCGCAACGTGGCTCATTATGAGGTTTACAGCAGGCGAGGAAGAGCCAAGCGAAATTTTTGGCCCGGACTTAGCGGCGGCAACGACATCTTCCCAGGAGTTGTAGGGCGAATCTTTACTCGCCACCACCGCGTTCTGCAGTGCGGCGGCCGATGTCAGGTAATCAAATGTATCTGCGTCATATTTGACGGAATCGGATGCAAGGGGCGCATAGGAAAACGTCGAAGTGACAGCCATACCGATCGTATAGCCGTCTGGCTGTGCATTCATGAGCTTGGTGGCCGCCACCACGCCGCCGCCGCCGGGGACATTTGCAATGACAATCGGTTGACCCAGGGTCGCTTCGGCTTCCTTCGCTATCAAACGTGCCAGCGCATCGGTTGCGCCGCCGGCACCGAAGCCGACAAGCACGGTGATCGGTTTTTCCGGAAATTCTGCAAATACTGGTCCGGACATCAAGCCGAATGCGATTGCGATGGACGCAATACGGCGTATTGCACCAAAGTGTGTCTTAGTGGTCATTTCTTGCCTCCTCCTTGCAAGTGTTCTGTCACGGTAGACGTGAGAGGCAGCAATGCCAAAATACAGGTTAGAAATATTCGTTATACCGTTTGTCTATAGCCACTCGTCATCATAAAGCGCCATCGGGGTTGCCGGCCATCGGCCATCGGCCACCACATCCCTCAAAACCCCGATCAGTACTTTGCGAACTGCTTTAACCGCTGCGGTCATCGGGCGGTTTTTAGGCCAGGTCAGCGAAATCGTCCTTTTCGCTTCGGGATCGACGATCTTCCACGCAGCAAGCCTGTCCAGATCCCAACGGCTTCCAATCAGAGCCCAGTTCATCACTGTATATCCCAATCCACCCTCCAGCAGCGAGTAAAGGACATGTAGGCCAGTGATTTCATAGGCTGTATTAAGGGTGATGCCTTCAGCAGCAGCCAGTTCCTCAATCGCGCGACGCAGCACCACCCGCTTCTGGGTCTGAATCAAGGGAAAGTCAGGCAATTTTGCCAATGGTATTTCACCTAACCTCGGTGAAACGCCATCCCACTTGCCCACGAGATAGAGGTTCTCCTGGAATAATGACATTGCTTCGAGGTTCGGTATATCCGCAGCATTGGGAACCAGCCCAAGGTCTCCGCGCCCGGAAGACATGACGTCGCCGCTTTCGAAACTGAGGCCTTCTACGATTCGCAGCTTGATCCGCGGAAGTTCCATCGACACTTTCTGATGCATTGGTGCCGCAAGCAGATAGGCTGCCGTCAGCGGCAGAGCCACCAAAACCTCTCCGCTTGGCGAATCGTCGTTGCCAATCATTTCCAGCCGGGCGGAATCGATTTGCCGCAAGATTGACTGTGCATGTTCGCCCAGACGTATTCCTGCCGATGTTGGGGTCACACCCTTATTCGTGCGTTCGAACAACTTGAGACCCAGTTCCGCTTCCAGTGCTGCAATGTGCCCTGACAATGCGGGCTGCGCAATGTGCAGCGCGCGGGAAGCAGCCGAAAAACCACCTTCGCGGAGCACGGCGTCGAAATATTGAAGCTGTCTGGAATTCATGTCTCTTCCCCTTTCGCAATAATAAAACCTTATAGAGGCCAGACTCAATCTGTTTTTCGGAAATGGCCAAATCTCGCGGTAGTTTTGCGCGCACTATATCCGGGAGGAAACTGATGAACTTGGGACAAGTCGTGCAGCGATCCGCACGTTACTGGCCGCACGCGATGGCTGCCATGGACAAAACTAAGTGCCTGACCCATGCCGAGCTTGACGCCGAGACAGACCGTCTGGCGAGCGGCCTTGTAGCCGCAGGGTTTCCTGTCGGCTCACATATCGCCATGCAAGCGGAGAACTGCACCCAGGTTCTTGCCACTGAGATCGCCTGCTACAAGGGTGGCATGGTGAAGGTGCCGATAAACGCACGCCTTTCGCCAGAGGAAACCATCCATGTTGTCAACGACAGCCACGCGGTTGTCATCATCGCAGGGTCGAAACATGCAGCTGACCTCGCGGCACGGCGCGATCAGATGCCCCGGCTCAAGATGATCGTGGCAATCTCCGGAGATGCCGGTGACACTTCATATGAGCAGCTCCTGGAGCTTGGAAGAACCGGAATCGAAAGTCAAAATCCGGCCGACAGTGACTTGGCCGTATTGCATTACACTTCCGGCTCCTCGGGCGTGCTTAAGGCAGCAATGCAAAGCTATGGCAACCGCCGCGCGCTTCTGCGCAAGAATCTGATTCGCCCCGGTCGCGATGGTGGTATCGGCGTGATTATGGGCCATGTTGGGCCGATCACACACGCTTCTGGTATGTCGATCCTGCCAACCCTCTACATGGGTGGCGGAAATGTGCTTTTTGATCGTTTCGACATCGACGAGGTACTCTCGACCATTGAGAGAGAAAAGATAAACCGCATCTTTTTTGTCCCAACCATGGTGTCACGCATTCTCGCGTCCGGCTTGGTACCAAAATACGATCTTTCAAGCCTCAAAAGCGTTACCTATGGAGCCGCACCTATGGCTCCGAGTGTTGTTGAGGAAGCCATGGCCGTTTTCGGGCCGATCCTGTCACAGGGTTACGGCGCTGGAGAGACGACGTCGACAGTGACCGTTTTGACAGCTGAAGATCATGTCGCGGCGCTTGCCGGCGACCGCTCCCGACTGGCCAGCTGTGGCCGTAGCTATTTCGAAAACGAATTGCGCATTGAGCGTGAGGACGGCACGGAAGCCGATATCGGCGAAGCGGGTGAGATTGTCGTGCGGGGGCCTGATGTCATGCTTGGCTATTGGAATGCACCCGAATTGACCGCCGAGGTCTTGATCGATGGAGCCTATCACACCGGCGATGTGGCTACACGTGATGAGGAAGGCTATGTCTTCATCGTGGATCGCAAGAAAGACATGATCATCTCGGGCGGCTTCAACGTCTATCCTTCGGAAGTCGAAAAAGTCTTGTACCGCCACCCGGCCGTTTTTGAAGTTGCTGTTGTTGGTGTGCCGGACAAGGAATGGGGCGAGGCCGTCAAGGCTGTGGTCGTCACCAAAAGCGGAATTGAAATTACACCAGACGCCCTGGCAGACTATTGCAAGGAAAATCTGCCGGGCTTTAAGCGGCCCCGCAGCTTTGATTTCGCAAAAGACCTGCCACGCAATCCCAACGGTAAGATCGTTCGCCGCCAGGTGCGCGATGCATATTGGGCCGCTTCGGAAAGGAAAGTGTGATGCAAAATGCCATAACCGATCCTGGCCAGAGCACGCGCGAGCGCGCGCTGTCGGACTTCCGGGGTGGCGCCGCCGCCCGCACAGCCGTTGAGCCGTTGATAGACTTTTTGACGAATGATCTCGCAACATTCGAAAAGGACAACGGCATTGACTGGGATACCAGCGTGCCGCACGAGAAGCTGCGCGCGGTCTGGAAGATGTCCGCTGCCCGTGGCTTCTATTCCTACCTGCTTCCGAAGGAGCTTGGCGGTCAGGGGCTCTCCGTTGCCGATATCTGTGCTGTCCGTGAGGCTGCGCTCATGACCGGAACGGTTCTCGCACCACATGTGTTGGGTGACCTTTCCGGCCCGCCTCGGATCGGACATCTCTTCAAACATGCAAATGACGATCAAGTTGAAGCCTTCCTGAAACCGATTCAATCCGCCGAGCGCGCTGTCTGTTTCGCATTGACCGAAGCTGGCGCAGGTTCAGATGCTGCCTCGATCAAGACAAAAGCGGAGAAGCGCGAAGGCGGATATGTACTGAACGGCGTCAAGCGCTTTATTTCAGGCGGAAGCTTTGCCGACTTCGCCATAGTTCTTGCCGTCACGGACCCTGACGCAAAGGGTAGAGGCATCTCGGCCTTTTTCGTCGATCTGCATTCCAAGGGTGCCTCCAAGCGCACCGATTACGAAGTCCTGTCCGGCAAGGGCTCTCATGCCGATCTGGTGTTTGACGATGTCCACGTTCCCGATGCCAACCTCATTGGCGAGGAAGGCACGGGTTTCCGCCTCGGCATGGCGCGGATTTCCGTGAACAGGCTGCTGCATTGTTCGACGATGATGGGATATGCGCGGCTGGCGCTGACGCTTTCAGTCGAAAGAGCGGACGGTCGCCAACAGTTCGGTCGTTCGATCGGCAGCTTCCAGGCGATTCAGCATATACTGGCAGATATGGCGACAGACCTTTACGCTGGTCGCTCGATGATGTTCGACGCGGCGCGGCGGCTTGATGAAGGCCACGATATCCGGACTGAAGCCGCCATGTGCAAACTCTTCTGCGCGGAGAACGGTTTTCGCATAGCCGACCGGGCCATGCAGGTGCATGGCGGGGTGGGTTTGCTGAAGGGCGGACCAATCGAATATATCTTCCGAAATCTGCGTACCTTCCGCATCGTTACCGGCACATCGGAGATTCAGAAAAACACCATCGCGAAATCCCTCCTGGGCGGGGCGGGCTGATGCCGGGCTTCGCCGCGCCGCTGACGGGAAAGAGCGTTCTCGATCTCTCACTTCTCTATCCTGGACCGGCCACTGCGGCCACGCTTCGTACCCTCGGGGCCGAGGTGACAAAGATCGAGCCCCCCAAAGGTGATCCAACCGAACAGTTGTTTCCGGCAACCTACAGAATGCTTAACCGGGGCAAGACGATCATCAGATTGGACTTAAAAACAGGGTCCGGCAAAGACGCCCTGGCAGCAATGGTTGCAAAAGCTGACGTGCTTATCGAAAGCTTCCGCCCGAAAGTTCTCGCACGGCTAGGCATCGGCACCGACTGGCTTCACGCGATTAACCCTCGGCTCGTGATCGTGTCGATCAGCGGGTATGGAGCGACTGGACCTTACAGCCACTATCCCGCACACGACCTCACAGTGCTCGGTCTTGCCGGTTATTTTGGTTTGCCCTCGCAGCTGGAACCACAGATCGTGCGTCCCAACATCCGTTTGGCCGATGCGCTCACCGTCAACGCTGCTAGTCTGGCTGCATTTGCGGCCATTGTCGAAGCTGACCGGACTGGGGAGGGCCAAACCGTCGACACTTCGATCTTCGATGCCATGGCCGCCGCCAGTCTCACCATGTTGTTGTCGAAAGATCAGCGCGAGGCATTGCCAGCCCAACAATCTCAGGTCATGGCCGACAGCGCAATTTACCGGTGTCGAGATGGGAAGTTCATTGCCATCGCCACGCTGGAAGATCACTTTTGGGCCGAGTTTCTGAATTCAGCGACACCTGCGGACCACCCTTTGCGGGCCGACACGTTCAATACGCGGCTTGGCCGCGACAGCGCCAAGGAACACCTGGCCGAACTTCTGTCAAACCTGTTTGCCACCCGCGACCGAGATGAATGGGCTTCGATCTTCGCATTGGGACAAGCGCCCATTGTTCCTGTCTGGGAGGGAGACGAAGCGTTGAAAGACCCCCATCTGCGTGAAAGAGGATGCATCATGACATGGGAGTCCGCAAGTTCGTCATTCCAATTCCCAAGCTTCCCAGCCGTCATCAACGGATGCCGCGAAGCGAACGCTGAAGAGACCTGCCGCGAACATTTCGAGTAGGCATATTTCTTCTCCTCGCTCCGGATGAGGGCATGTAGAAACGTTGAGGGCGATGTCCGGTTGCGCTCTACGCGTCCGGCTACGGAGCAGATTATCGCCGTCGTGCCGTAAAAGCGGCCAGTAATGGTGCAGACCGTGGATTTAAACCAGAGCCCGAAGGGGTTCGCACCAGCGCATTCATTAACCTGCAATAAGAGATCGCTTTCGCTTCACCATGAGAGTATTGTACCGCCCGCTTTGGAAAAGTGGGACACGCCGGTTTGAGCAGTTCGGTGGAGGCAATCCTGAAAGCCACCATTCATTATTTATCACTGAGCTTTGCCAGGTAATCCCGCAACATACTCACCCGCTGCGGACGAAAACTGGCGCCGTTGACCGAAAGGCTCTCGATCCAGCCGTCCCTGAACATCCGGAAATCATCACGCAGACAGCGCCAGGCCAGGACCGTCAGGATGTGATCATTATAGATGATGGCAAGGGGGCGAATGATGCGCTGGCTGGCGGTGCCCGCTTGATCGCGATCGCCGATCTCGATCTCCGTGCCGTATCACCAGCCAGGCGCCGCTTGCCGGCCTCGAGAATTTCCTTCGACCAGGTGTAATACATGCTCTCGGCGATCCCTTCCGGCGGCAGAGCGCGGCGATACTGTCCTCGCCGCGCAGGCCTTCCAGCACGATGCGGATCTTCTCCTCAGCGGAATAGGATTTGCGGGTGGCCCGGCGGATATCCTTGATCGCCTTGTCTGCCGTCGGCTTCTGCTGCCCGGATTTCTGTCTCATCTTTGCTTCCTTTGC
>NZ_JAINWJ010000022.1 GCF_021021415.1 Martelella mediterranea
CTTCTGCTGCCCGGATTTCTGTCTCATCTTTGCTTCCTTTGCGTGCGCTATGATGAGCCAAAACCCTCCCTTATCCGCTAAACCAAATCTGTCTCAAGGGCGTTGAGACGGAACAGGTTTCTACCGCATCAGCTCACTCTTCCGACGATCGCCGCCTGAAGCGCTCCAACGCGGCATTCAGATGGCAGGCGACCGCCGAGCGCGCCCAGTCACCATTATGCAGCTTGATGGCCTTGACGATCTCCCGATGCTGGCGGAGGCTTTCCTCGACATCGGCATCCTCGTAAATGAAGAAGCCGCCGATCACCTGCGGCACTTCGAGCAGATGTTTGCCCGATAGCCTCAGATAGGGGCTGCCCGAAGCTTCGTAGAGCATTTCGTGAATGACGCGATTGCCCTGATCCATCTTCTTGATCCAGTCGGCACCCTTGACGGAAAACTGCCTCTCCATTTCCTCGCAGGTCTGTTCCATCACCGCAATCTGCTCGTCACTTGCTTTCTTGGCGCAAAGATAGGCGCCGTGCCCTTCAAGAAGGACACGAAGCGCGAACACATCGGCAGTGTTCTCCATCCCCCAGGGTGTCACGAGCGCGCCGCGCTTTTCGCCGGGCATCAGAAGACCTTCGGATGTCAGCCGTGCGATGGCATTGCGAACGGGCGTACGGCTGACGTCGAAGTCCTGGGCAAGTGCCTCCTCCTTCAACTGGCTGCCGGGGAGATAGTATCCGGAAACCAGCCGCCGCCTGAGCTTGGAGTAGACAACCTCGGAAACTTTCATCTTCTCTTCCTTCTCCGCGCTCTCCGGCTTGCCGTCATCCCGAAAATCGGGGCCGGGCCGCGAAAGGCGCGATGCGCAAATCCAGTCGGTCGGAGCAACCCTTGTGCGCTCGAACGAACACACGGCGTCCAGCCTTGATCGGGAATGAGGTTAGCACAGTCTGGAAGCAAAATGGCCAAGTCTGCGCGTGGCCATTTACAGATCAGCCGTGTTCCTACTCTTGCGAACCGGCTGCGACAGCCTCGCGCTTCTTGCGCGACATCAGCCGGTTAAGGATCGGCAGGACAGTCGTTGCGAGGATCAGCACGATCAGGATGATCGAGATCGTTCCCTGGAAAATGCCGATAACGCCGTTGTTGGAAATCAGCAAGGCGCGCCGCAGATTTTCCTCTGCGATGGGGCCGAGGATCACAGCCAGAACCGCAGGCGCGGTCGGGATGTTCAGCTTTTCCATGAAATAGCCCAGAATGCCGAAGCCGAGCATCATCCAGACCTCGAACATGCTGTTATGGATGGCATAGACGCCAACCGTGGCGAGGATGAAGATCATCGGCGCAAGCAGCTGGGGCGGCATCTTCAGCACGTTGACGAAGGCGCGCGCGCCAAAGCGGCCGAGAAGCAGCATCAATCCCGATGTCACGAGCATGGCAAGCATGAATCCGTAAGTAATGTCGGCATTTTCCCGGAACAGCTGGGGGCCGGGCACCAGACCATGCACCAGAAGTGCCCCGAGGATGACGGCTGCAACCGAACTGCCGGGAATGCCGAGTGTCAGCGCCGGAATGAGTGTTGCGGCGGTATCGGCATTGTTGGCACATTCGGGCGCGGCGATGCCTTCAGGCGCGCCCTTGCCGTATTTTTCCTTGTCAGGGTCGCTGCGCCGCTGCTCGTTCCAGGCAAAAAGGGCTGCGACATTGCCGCCGAGCGCGGGGATGATGCCTGTAATCACGCCGATCAGCGATGCCTTGATCCAGACCGGAATGAGGCTCGACCAGCGAAAGCGCACCGTATCACCCTGCTGCACAGGCCTGACGTCCGTATCCGTCTTGATCGGGCTCAGCGCCAGATCGATCGCGGGCGGAATGGCATAAAGGCCCGTCAGCAGGACGATGATGTCAACGCCGCTGAGCAGTTCCAGCCTGTTGAAGGCGAACCGCTCGATGCCGGTCAGCATGTCGATGCCGATCATGCCCACGAACAGCCCAAAACCGGCGGAAAGAAGTCCCTTGATCGGATTGGACGACAACAGGACCGCGATGGTCATCATGCCGAAGATCGCCAGCCAGAAATAATTGGCGGCGCTGAACTTCAGGGCGATCATCGACAATGGCGGCGCAAGTACAAGCAGCGCGACGGCGCTGACGGCGGAGCCGATGCTGGACGATACGAGCGATATGCGAAGGGCAAGGTTTGCCTGCCCCTTCTGCGCCATCGGATAGCCGTCAAACACGGTGGCGACACCGGCCGGCGTGCCCGGAATGCGCAAGAGGATGGCGGGGATCGAACCGCCATACATCGCGCCGTTATAGATACCGGCGATCATGCCGAGGGCGGCCACCGGAGACATGGTGAAGGTCAGCGGAATGAGAACGGCAATACCCATGGTCGCCGACAGACCCGGCAATGCGCCGACCGCAATCCCGATCGCCGTGCCGCCAATCATCGCCAGGATGGTCATGGGCGCAAGCAGAAGGGGAATCGCGTCGAGGATGTGCTGGAAAACCTGACCCATCCTAGCCTCCGAAAGTCGAGAGCAGGCGTTCCGCAGGCAGCGGAACAGCAAGGAAGATGCGGAATACGACGATCAGCAGCGCGATGAACAGCACCGTGGCAATCACGAGGCCCTTCGGCTCCCGGTAGCCGAGGCCATACGCCACTGCCGGCAAGATGACGATCGCCGTCGAGTAGAAGCCGAGATACTGCATGCCGAACACGAGTCCGAGGCCCGCGACCGTCAACAGGACGGCGCCGCGAAATTGCTGCGGCGTAATCGAGATGACCCGGTCGGGATGACGCCCCAGAGAGGCGACGGATTGCAGACACCAGATTGCCGAAAGCGCAACCATCAGCGCCATAATGGCGCGCGGCATCATTCCGCCTTCGCCGGAATAACCCCAGGCCTCGAACAGGCCGAGCGCACTGAAGAGAAGCGAAACCAGGGCTGCCCCGGTTTCGACCTTAGCTCTTTCCATGACATCCTCCCGGAAGAAATGCTGCGGGGCGCAGAGGCCCCGCAGAGATGTTTACTGCTGTACCCAGGGTTCTGTTTTCCACAGTTCCTCGAAGGTTGCATTCAGAGACTGGAGTTCGGCCAGAAAATCCTTGGAGTCGAGGTAGGACAGAGCCAGATGCTGCTGTTTTGCCTTCTCCTGGAATTCCGGATCTTCGACGGCGGCCTTCACCGCGGCTTCCAGCTTGGCCTTGACATCATCAGGCAGGTTGGCCGGCGCGCCGATGCCGCGCATCGAGCCCATAATGATATCATAACCCTGTTCGCGGAAGGTCGGGACATCAGGAGCCCCGTCCCAGCGCTCGGCCGCCATCTGGCCGAGGACAACCAGATTGCCTTCGTGGACGTCGGCAATCGTCTCGGAAATGTTCATGCTGGCCATCATCACATGACCGCCAAGCACTGCCGTGCGCACATCGGCATTACCCGGAAACGGAATATGCTTCAGCTTGACACCTGTTTTTCGCTCGAACTCGAGAGCGGAAAGATGGTCGTCAGAGCCGAGACCGGTGGTGCCGTAGGTGACTTCGCCCGGATGCTCCTTGGCGTAGGCGATCAACTCTTCGAGCGAACTGATATTGCTGCTTGGCAGGAAGCTGAAGGCATCCGGATCGTCGATCACATTGGCGATCGGCGTGAGGCTCTCCAGCGAATAGCGGGCCTTGCGCTGGATGGGAATTGTCAGGAGGTTCGGCGTGTTGATGAAGCCGATCGTGTAACCGTCGGGCTTGGACTGCGCCAGTTCGGTGAAACCGATCTCGCCGCCAGCACCCGGCTTGTTCAGAACCACGATGGACGCGTCGTCGCCCAGGTATTTTTCGATAAAGGGTGCAAGCGTGCGCGCCGCGATGTCAGTACCGCCGCCAGCGCTGTAGGACACGATCATACTGATCGGGCGGTCGGGGTATTCCGCATGGGCCGCAGAGATACCCAAAGCCAGAATCGCGGATGCGATAGCGAGTGTCTTCATTCTTTTTCCTCCTTGTCGCCCGGCTCCTCCCGGGCATTTCTGGATACAATTCAACCTACTTGAAGCGACGAGAACTGGGAAGATTTTTTTGAATCTATCCGATAAAATTATAATATGTAATTGTTATTATTTGATATTTTTTATGTTTCCGTTCACACACGATAGTGCTCCTCAGATAAACGGGAGAAATTCGTATTGATTTTTGTCTCGATTTTTGTTCTTTCGTGAACCAAAGAGTACGAGGTTCAGGAGGAGGCTCGCTTGACTGATCTGCAGCCATCAAACACCGTGCGGTTATTGATTGCGGGCTATGGTGCCGCAGGTAGGGCCTATGCCGTCGGCTTTCGCCAGGCAGGCGCCGACGTCACCGCCATGGATCCCTTTGCCGATGGCGAATCACAAAAGACCGCCCTTGCAGCCGGCATTGTTCTGGATACGAAACTGCCGGACGATTTCGGCGCATTCGATCTGGTGATCATCCTTTCTCCTGCCGCCGCCACTCTCGGTATCATTCGGGAGCTGGCCGCCCGCACCGGAACCTGCCCCGTTCTGGATCTGACCTCATCTGCCCCCGGCGCCATGCAGGAAGGCGCGCTTATCCTTGGCGAGCGGTTCATCGATGGCACGGTTCTGGGCGCGGTCGGACTGGGCGGACTGGCAACGCCGATGGTTTTCGCCGGAAAGCAGGCAGAAACCGCCGCCGCCATGCTGCGGCCGCTTGGCTGCCGGATCTCGTGCATTGACGGAGCGCCCGGAAGCGCGAGCCAGTTGAAACTGCTGCGCAGCTTGTTCATGAAGGGGCTGGAAGCGCTTTTTGTCGAAACCCGGCTTGCCGCAGCCGCGCTCGGCCAGACCGACGGGCTGAGCATTGCGCTCGCCGACCTCGCAGGTATCGACATGCCGGCATTTCTTGATGAAATGATGCGCACCCACCCCAAACATGCCGGCAGGCGGACCCATGAGGTCGCAGCCGTGGAAGAAATGATGCAGGAGGCGGGATTCACATCCTACATGCTTCCTGCAACCCGACAGATGTTCACACGAACCGCAGCCGCTGGCACAGGTCCCGACATATCGCCGGAAGAGGCACTCTCCTGGCTGAGCCTTCATTTCACGCCCAAAACGGAAAACGCCGATGCAAAGGCGTAACGTCATCTGGGTAACCGAGCCTATCCATCCCGATGCCATGGCGATGCTCAAAGGCGCGGCCGACGTGATCGGACCCGGCCCCCTCCCTGAAGCACGCCGCGACGATGTCACCGCAATCGTCGTGCGCGCCCACAAGGTCGACAGACCGCTGCTCGAAAACCTGCCCGGTCTGAAAGTGATCGGCAAGCACGGTGCGGGCACCGACAATATCGACATGGATGTGGCAAGGGGGCGCAATCTGCAGGTCTTCCGCGCCGATGGCGCGAATGCGGAATCCGTTGCAGACCTGGCGGTGCTGTTCGCGATGCTGCTGTTGCGCTCGCCGGACCTGCATGATCAGTCGCTGAGGCACGACGCGCCGAAACGCTCCGACATTCCGCAGGGTTTCGAGGTATCGGAGCGCAAGATCGGCATTCTCGGGATGGGCGCCATCGGCCGAGCGGTGGCAGCGCGGCTGGTTGGCGGATTCGGCGCCGATGTGGCGGGCTATGACCCGGTCTTGACGCAGGAGACGTGGCCTGCGGGCGTGCGGCGCGAGGCCGACATTCCGGCCCTTCTGCAGCGAACGGATCTTCTGTTCCTGCACCTGCCATTGCTGCCTGAAACCCGAAACCTGATCGACAGGTCGCAGCTGTCCATGCTCCTGCCCGACGCGGTGATCGTCAACTGCGCGCGCGGCGGGATCGTCAACGAACAGGCGCTGGCAGACGCGCTGGCCTCGGGACAGGTCGCCGCCGCCGCCTCCGACGTGTTCGAAGTGGAACCGCCGGCGCGCGACAACCCGCTGCTTGCCGGCTCCGGCCGCTTCATCGCCACCCCTCATATCGGCGCGTCCACGAATGCCGGTTTGCGCCGCACCGGACTGATCATCGTCCAGAAGGTTCTGGACGCTCTCAACGCTTTGGAAGGAGAAAACGCATGACCATCGGGTTTTGTGTAAAGAAACGGCGCCGCGCGGTCAGCGCCGCGCTCGCGGAAGAATTCAGCAAGCTGCCCGTCGCCAATGCCAGCGACTGCATGTCGCGCATGTTTGCCGGCGGCTCCAGGTTGCGCCCCATCCATGATCCCAACGGTGTTCTGGCGGGCCCGGCGCTTACGGTGCGCGCGCGTCCCGGCGACAATCTCATGCTGCATCACGCGCTCGATATCGCCGAGCCGGGCGATGTCATCGTCGTCGATGCAGGCGGCGACCTCACCACCGCGACGATGGGCGAGATCATGGTCGGGATCGCCCAGCGCAACAAGGTTGCCGGCATCATCATCTATGGTGCCATTCGCGATGCCGAGGAAATCAACCGGATGAAGTTCCCGGTTTACGCCGCAGGCGTCACACATCGCGGGCCCTACAAGGACGGTCCCGGCGAAATCAACACGGCGATCGCCATCGAGGGCATGGTCATCGAGCCGGGCGACCTGATCATCGCCGATGGCGATGGCGTGCTCAGCATTCCCTATGACGAGGTCGAAACCGTCCTGGCCGCCACGAAGAAGAAGTTTGCCGCGGAGCAGGAAGAAATCGCCCGCATCGCCGCGCGAACCGACGACCGTAGCTGGGTGTTGAACACGCTCAACGCCCGTGGCTGCGAATTCGAATAGATGACGCCGTCATCGATCGGCATCGCCCAACGCAAGGCGGACCGGACGCCGAGACGACTGCGCCGCGCACTTTCACTTGATGATTTCGAAGTGCGCGCGCGCCGCCTGCTGCCATTGTCGATGTTCGGTTATGTCAGTGGCGGCGTTGAAACCGACAGCAGTCTTCGCGCCAACCGCGCGGCGTTTCAGGCTATAAGCTTCGAACCCCGGATCATGCGGGATGTGTCGACGCGCAGCCAGAAGACCCGGCTGTTCGGCAACAGCTACGGCGTGCCTTTCGGCATTGCGCCCATGGGCTTCAGCGCGCTCGTGGCGTATGATGGCGATGTCGCTCTCGCCAGGGGAGCGCGGAGCGCGGGCAGTTTCGCGATCTGCTCCGCCGCGTCGCTGACGCCATTGGAACGGGTGGCGCGCGAAGCCGGGAGCCGCTGGTTTCAGGCCTATGTTCCGGGCGACGACGACCGTATCCTTGCGCTGGTGGATCGGGTCGCGGCCGCTGGCTTCGATCATCTGGTGATAACCGGCGATGTCCCCGTGACAGGCAACCGGGAAAACAATGCCCGTAATGGATTTGACGCCCCCTTCCGCATCACCCCGCAACTGATCTGGCAGGGCATGACCCATCCCCGCTGGACGATCGGAACGCTCGGGCGCGAGCTTTTCAAGCGCGGTATGCCGCATTTCGAAAACATGGAATCGGTGCAGGGGCCGCCACTCTTTTCCCGCAATCTGGTGCGCTCGACGATCGCGCGCGACAAGCTCACATGGGAACACCTGAAGCTGATCCGCGCACGCTTTTCGGGCAAGCTCATTGTCAAAGGCGTGCTCTCGCCGGAAGATGCGAGACTGGCACGGCAAACCGGTTGTGACGGCATCATCGTCTCCAATCATGGCGGGCGACAGCTCGACGGCGCCATGGCCCCCATCGTGGCTTTGCCGGCGATCAGAAAGGCCGTTCCCGACATGACAGTGATGCTGGATAGCGGTATCCGGCGGGGCACCGATGTACTCCGGGCAATCATGCTGGGAGCGGATTTCGTCTTCGTCGGCCGGCCCTTGCTGTATGCCGCCGCAACCGATGGCGAGGCGGGCGTCAGCCATGCCATGGGGCTGCTGCGAGACGAGATCGATCGAGACATGGCCCTTATGGGGGTCGTGTCGCCGCATGACCTGCGCGCGCCATCAGCTTAGAGTATTCAGCAGTTAGGGTGGAGTCCGTGCAAATTGCCGATATTGGCGTAAAATTCTATTGCGGCCGCGTTCTTTGTCAGCACTTCGCCCTGAATGTGGGAGACCAAGCCGCCGCGTTCAGCGAATATGTGAGAAGGCCCGCGGATATTCTTCTTGGTGGTCGCTGCGTTGAATTGACGATCGCTGAATGTGGCACCTGATGTGCGGGCTACGAGCCTTTACGAACCCGCGGGTGGTTTCAGCCCCAGCGCCTGCAGCTGCATCACGACCAGCCCGAGGACGATCAGGCCGAGGCCGGCAAGGCGCGACCACGAGACGGGCTTTTGAGGAAGGCCGACAAGCCCCCACTGGTCGATGATCATCGATGCCAGCATCTGCCCGGCGATGACCGCCATGATGAAGCCGGCAGCGCCGAGCTTCGGCGCAAGCATGAGCGCGCCGGTGATATAGACGACGCCGACAACGCCGCCGATCCATATCCAGCGGGGCGCTTGTGCAAGGTTCGCAAGCGTTGGCGCCTGTACCTTCGCCAGCAGCATGACGGGCACGATGCAGGCGAAGCTCACGCAAAGAGATATGAGCGTACCCCATAGCGGATGGCCGAGCGTGCGCCCGAGGGCCGCATTGGCCCCGGCCTGAAACGGCACGACAGCGCCGGTGATGATGGCGGCAATGATGAGAAGCAGTGCATTGGTTTGCATTGTGATCAACCTCCGATGCACACCGGATGCACTATTTGCTTTGTGGATGGAAATTCCGATGTAATATATCAAATATGCATAGAGTGAATAATCTTCGCGGCATCGACCTCAATCTTCTCGTGGTCCTCGATGCCCTCCTGGCCGAGCGACATGTGTCGCGGACGGCCACCCGGCTGAACATGAGCCAGCCCGCCGTGAGCCATGCGCTGGCGCGCCTGCGCGTGCTTTTCGATGATTCCCTGCTGATCCGCCGCGGCGGGCAGCTTGTCCCTAGCTCGAAGGCACTTGAGATCATGCCCGCGCTGAGCGCAGCCCTGCGGCAGATGCGGGAGGTTCTTGGCCCGGGCGGCTTCGACCCTGCTGAGGAAAAACGGACCTTTCGCCTCGCCATGTCGGATTATGGTTCTGCCGTTATCCTTCCCGGTCTGCTGAAAATGCTGCGGCTTGAAGCGCCAGGCATCGACCTGGTGATCACCCAGTCGAGCCGGGAAGCCATGCTGCGTCTGGTGCTGGACGGGGAGTGCGATCTTGCCTTTGGCGTTTTTCCCGATCTGCCTGAACGACTGGAAGCCGGTCAGCTTGCCGTCGAGCGCTTCGCCTGCCTTGCGGATCGGGAGAGTATGGCGGGCAGGGAATGCCTCGAGATGGAAGACTATCTTTCCCGTCCCCATGTTCTCCTGGCGATGAAGGACGGCGCAAACACCGAAATCGACACGGCGCTGCGCGCCGTCGGCCAGCAACGGCGCATCGCGGTCACGCTGCCGCATTGGGGAAACGCGCCGCGTCTGATCCACGGAACGGATCTGGTTCTGACCGTCGCGCGCAATGCCCTCGTCCCTTATGAAAATGACCCGCGCCTCATTGTCTTCGAGCCACCGTTTACGATACCGCCCTTTCCCTTCGTTCAGGTCTGGCATGAAAGGCGGGGCGGGGATCCGGCCCATCTGTGGCTGCGCAACGCCGTCGCGGGCGTCGCGTTTCCACCGGGGCATTAAACGAGACCGCGCCACGGTCGATAACGGTTACCTCATGACCGCGGTTGCAGGAATGACGAAGAAGCCTGCCGGTGGCCGATGATCATGGCGCCAGAGAGGCGCTGCCCCGCATCGAACGCCCGATTTGTTCAACCGACGTCTCGTCTTCTGCAGAGTCGTCCAACGATGCCTGGCACGATGTCTTGCCCATACTGGACGCGCCGGCGTCGGTCGCATAACCTGAACCCAAACGGAAACCCGCCATCCGGTGTGGTTCAATCCTGCGCCTGTCGGCGCTTTATTCATGACCAGCTTACGCGAGAAGGAATTGTCGTGCGTTCATCAGCAGGCACGCCGGAAGGCGGACAGAAGGTCAAGCGGTCGCTCGAGGCTCGGATCTACGCGATCTACTCGACGCTGACGCCCGCGGAAAAGCGGCTTGCCGATATTCTGCTGCAATATCAGATGGACCTGCCGAGCTATACAGCCGGCGAACTGGCGGAGCGGGCGCATGTCTCGAAGGCGACGGCGGCGCGCCTGATCCGCACGCTCGGCTACAAGACCTATCCGGATGCCAAGCGCCAGATACGGGAAGATCAGCACTGGGGCTCGCCGCGCGCAGGTCTGGAAGGCGAGAACGAGGCATTCGCGAAAAAGCCGTCCATCGCCACAACGGTTCAGATGGATCTCGACAATATCCGCGCCACCGCCGAGGGGCTGCCGCCGGAAACGCTTGCGGCGGTCAGCAATGCCATCGTCTCGGCGCGCCGCGTCTGGATCATGGGGCTTCGGAGCGGCTATGGACTCGCCCATCAGGCCGCCCACTATTTCACGCTCATGAAGAATGATGTTCAGGTGATCCCGGTCGGCGGCGGCAGCTATTCCCATGAGATCGCCTCGATCGACAAGGGCGATGTCCTGCTTGTCATCGCCTTCCGGCGCCGGCCGCGGCTTCTGCCGACAATCCTCAAGGAAGCGCGGGCGGCCGGCGCGACCACCGTCCTGATCACCGATCTCAGCGCTTCGGCCAGCGCCAAGGCAGCCGAACACGTGCTGCGCTGCCGGTGCCAGTCGCCATCGCCGTTCAATTCCTTTTCGGCCGCCCTCACGATCATCAACTATCTCGCTTGGAGCGTGGCGACCGCGATGGGCGATGCCAGCTTGAAGCGCTATGAGCGGATCGACTGGCTGGTCAAGAGGCTGGACGACGTATCGACCCCGCAGACGCCGGGCGGCCCTGTGTAGGGGTAGCCGGGCGCCTTATTCGGCCGCGAGCAGATGCGTTCGGGACGGCGAAGCCCATATGCCGCCGCGCGAGGTGGAGAGGCCGCAGCGTACCAGCATTTCGGCGAGGCCGACCGCCGCGGTGACGCCGTCGACGACGGGAATGCCATGGCGCGCCTGAAGCTCTTTTGCAAAGCCCGTCATCCCGGCGCAGCCGAGCGCGACGCCTTCCGCGCCGGCGGCGATACCTTTTTCAATAAAGGCCGAAATGGTGTCAAAGGCTCCGCTTTCAGGGTCTTCCAGAGCAAGGACGGGGATGTCCGAGGCGAAAACCCGACGGCAACGCCCGGCAAAGCCATAGCGCAGGATGTTGTCCTCGATGACCGGTGCGGAACGGGTGAGCGTCGTCACCACGCAGAAGCTGTGGGCGAGAAGCGTCACGGCGTGAAAGGCGGCTTCGCCGATGCCGATCACCGGCCGTGTGGCGATGGCGCGCGCGGCGTCGAGACCGGTGTCGTCGAAGCAGGCGATCACATGCGCGTCGGCGCCTTCGGCCTCGGCGGCGGTGATCGCCTTCAAGAGGCCCGGCACGGCGAGCGCCCCGTCGAACGGACCCTCGATGGCATCCGGGCCATGGCGGGACTGGCGCTCCAGGATGTCCGTTCCGGAGCTGGCCACGGTGCGCGCTGCCTCGGCAATGCGGGCGGTCATGGCGGTCGTGGTATTGGGGTTGATGACGGCGATGCGCATCGTTTTCTGCTCTCTCGAACGTGTTCAGGCTGCTGTCGGCCGCGGGTCGATCAGCGCTTCGTAGGGGATCGGGGCGTCGGTGAGGTGGCCGTCGCAGATACCGCGTTGCCAGCGGGCAGAGGCATCGGCATCGATGCGGGGCGTGGTCCACATGCCGTTGGCGCGATAGATATTGGTGAGTTTCACCAGCAGGTCTGGCGCGAAACGCGGGAAGGTTGCCGCCAGGAAGGCGCGATAGTCCTCCGCATCGTGGGCGAGGATCCAGTCCATGCCGCGAGCGAGCGCGCGGGCAAAACGGGTATGGGTTTCGCGCCGTTCATCGTCCGGTTCGCCATCGCTATAGTAGACGCTCCACGGGATATTGCCGCCGGTGACGGGAAGCGGCTGGACCACATGGCCGCCGCCGGCCGCCTCGAGCGTCACGGCCGAGGGGAAATCGATCACCAGATAATCGCCCATGCCGCCGGTGAAGAGGTCGGTCAGCATCTTGCCGTCCAGATCCTGCACGAAATTGACCGTCCGGGGATCGACGCCGTTTTCGCGCAGCAGCATCTTGATGAACAGACCGACGCTGGCGCCGTTGCTGCCTTTCATGGACACGGTGCGGCCGGCAAGGGCCGCCCATTCGAAATCCGCCGGCCGCTCCCTCCCGACGATTGCCAGCGGCGCGCGGGCCGCGACCTGGGCGAAGGGGACATAGCGCTTGCCGCGTCCGTGAAACATCGACGGTACCCAGATGCCGCCAAGGGCTGCCTGCGCCTTGCCCGTGCCGATATCATCGAGCACACGGTCCCAGGGGGAGGGGACCTCGGCGGTGACCTTGAGGCCTTCCTCCTCGAAGAAGCCCTGATCGACCGCGACATATTCGGGCAGATAGTTGAGGCTGTGGCCGGTCGCGCAAATGTGGAATGTCTGCATGATCTTCTCTTTGTCGGTGCCGTCAGGCCAGGCGTCGGCCGCCTTCGGTGTCGAAGAGCAGGGCGTCCTCGCCGCGGTAGTTGAGCGAGCAGGCTTCCCCGATCGCCATTTTGAGATGGCCGGAAACACGCACGAAAACGAGATCGGTTTCCAGCAGCCGGTCGTGATCTTCCTCGCCGGTCATCAGCCGGCAGCCGATCACGGTCTCGGCGCCGAGGCGCTCGACCACCGAAACGCGGGCGGGGAGCTGTCCCTCGCCGACGGCATGGATCGACAGCTTTTCCGGACGGATGCCGAAGGTCACCTCGCGCCGTTTCGGCAAGGGGCCCGGATGGTCGACGGCGAGGCGGCCGGACAGCCGCAATTCGTCCTCCCTGATCGTTGCCGGGATGAGGTTCATCGGCGGCGAGCCGACGAACTGGGCGACGAAGGTATTGGCGGGCTCATCATAGATCTCGTCGGGCGTGCCGACCTGCTGGACGATGCCCTTGTTCATGATGATGATCCGCGTCGCCATGGTCATGGCTTCGACCTGGTCATGCGTCACATAGACGAACGTCTTGCCGACCTTGTGATGCAGCGCCGAGATTTCCGAGCGCATCTGGGTGCGCAGCTTGGCGTCGAGGTTCGAAAGCGGCTCGTCGAGCAAATAGAGCGAGGGGTTGCGCACCAGCGCGCGGGCGAGCGCCACGCGCTGACGCTGGCCACCGGAGAGGCTTGCGGGCCTGCGGTCAAGCAGCGGCTCCAGTTCAAGCTGCCGGGCGATGCGGAGCGTGCGCTCGGCAATGTCGGCGCGCTTCATCAGCCGTGCGCGGGCGATCATGTTGACGACGGGCAGGTGATACCACGGGCGAAACGCATCCATGATCAGCGGAAAGGCGATATTCTCGCGCACCGTGGCATGGGGGTAGAGCGCGTAGGTCTGGAACACGAAGGCGACGCCGCGCCGGCGCGGCTGCCAGTCATTGGCGATTTCGCCGTCGAACAGCAGTTCGCCGGAGGTGATGTCGCTGAGACCGGCAATCATCCGCAGAAGCGTGGACTTGCCGCAGCCGGAGGGACCGAGAAGGACGAGAAACTCGCCATCATGGATGTCGGCGTCGAAGGTCTTGATAACGGTGTTGTCGCCGAACGACTTGGAGACGTTCCTGAAGCTCAAGGCGGGCATGGCACTATCCTTTGACCGCGCCGGCCGTCAGGCCGGCAACGATCTTGCGCTGGATGAGAAGGAAGAAGACGATGGCCGGAATGCTGAACACGAGGGCAGCGCCCATCACCGCCGACATCGGGGTTTCATACTGGCCGACGAAGGACGCAAGCCCGACGCTTGCCGTCCATTTGTCGCGGTCCATCAGGAAGGTCGAGGCAAACAGAAACTCGTTCCAGCCGGCAAAAAAGGCGACGACGGCGGCTGCGGCGATGCTCGGCATGATCAGCGGCAGAATGATCATCGTCAGGATCGAAAAACGCGGGCAATTGTCGATGATCGCGGATTCCTCGATCTCGTAGGGCACCGCGTCCATCGCGCCCTTGAGCACGAAACAGGCGACCGGCAGCGAAAAACCGACATTGGCGAGCACCAGGCCGGCGAGGCTGTTGAGCAGGCCGAAGGTGATGAACATCGCATAAAGCGGCACCAGGATCAGCGCTTCCGGCACCACCTGGGTGACGAACAGCAGGAAGCCCACCAGGCCCTTGCCATGAAAGCGAAAGCGGCTCAGCGCATAGCCCGCCAGCGATCCGAGCACGAGGCTCAACACCGTGCCGCCGGCGGCAACCAGCAGCGTATTGAACAGCCAGAGCCCGATCGGTACGCTGCCGAGATCATGCAGAAGGGCCGGAAAATGCTTCAACTGCGGAAAGAACGACTGCCCGGAACCGTAAAGCTCGGAGTTCGCCGAAAGCGCGGTGGCCGCCATCCAGTAGACCGGAAAGCCTGCGCAAACGAGAAGCACGCCGATCAGCAGATAGCGAAGCGGTTTGAGGGTGAGGCGTTTCTTCGTCATCAGCGCGACATCCACTTCATGCGACGTTGTTCGAACAGGAAATGAAGACCGGCGATGGCAAGGGCCAGAACCAGCCCGACCGCGCCATAGGCGCTGGCAAGCCCGAGCTCGTGGTTCTCGAACGCGACCTGACGGATCTTGACCACGAGCGTGCTGGTGGAACCGACCGGCCCGCCGCCGGTGAGCAGGTAAATGATATCGAAGCGGCGGATCGACCAGACGCAGACAAGAAGCGCGGCGAGCTGGATGGCCGGCCGGATATGAGGCAGCGTCACCATGCGGAAGGTGCTGAGGCCATCGGCGCCGTCTATGGTGGCTGCCTCGCGCACTTCGCCCGGCACGGATTGGAGCGTCGCGAGCACGACCAGCATGACGAAGGGCGCGACCTGCCAGACGGTGACCACCACCACGGCCGCAAGCGCCAGGTCGGTGCTCGTCAGCCAGGCATAGCGGCCAAGCCCGAGCGCCTCGGTGATCCGGTTCAGCACGCCGGAGCGGTCATTATACATCCACAGCCAGATCAGAGAGGCGGCGACATTCGGCACGGCCCAACCGAACAGAAGAATGCTGCGCACGATCGCCCGACCCCGGAACGGCCGGTCGATCGCCAGCGCCGAGATGACGCCGAGCGATACGCCGAAGATGACAGCAAGCACGGCATAGACAAGCGTGACGCGGACGGACTGGAAGAAGGACGGGTCCGAAAACAGCCGCTCGTAATTGCCAAGGCCGATGAACCGGCCGTGGTTTGGGTTGATGATCCGCGTATTGGTGAGGCTCATATACATCTGCCGCCCCAGCGGCCAGAACATGAACACCACCAGATAGAGCATGGGCGGAAGAATGAAGCCGTATGCGGCGAGCCGCGGCAGGCTTATGCTGCGTTTATGACCCTTCATCATCACTCTTCCGCCCTTTCGCTCAGAACTGCCGGTCGACCTGCGTCTGGGCCTCGGCCAGCGCGTCTTCCGCGGAGGTATCCGTCAGAATGGCCTTTTCCACGGCCTGCATGACGAAGCGCATGATCTGCGGCGTTTCCACCTCATAACCCGGGATCAGGGTGCTGCGCGAGGTTTCGGCAAGCTTGGCGAAGGTCGGTGCCCAGGGGTTGGCGGCGGCGAACGCCTCCGTCACCGGCACATCGGTCGCCAGCGTATCGGGACCGGAGGCATCACGCAGCGACTGCTGACCCTCGGGGCTCACGAGCCATGCCAGGAAGGCGATGGCTTCGTCCTGATGATCGCTGTGCGAGCTCACGCCCAGGAAGATCTGCTGATGGGCGCCGGGATGGGCAAACGGCAAGGCGGTGGCGCCGATATCGGCGCTTGGCAACGCGCCACCCGAGGCAATGTTGAGCGTGCCGCCGGAATTGTCGATCGAGAAGGCAACCTGCTTTTCCTTGAAGCGGGTGCGTTGCGTCGGCATGCTGTCGCCGATCGGGATGATGCCGGAGTCATAGGTTTCCTTGAACGCCTCGACCGCAGCCACCGCTTCCGGCGTATCGATCGTGAGGTTACCGTCTCCGTCGACCCAGTTGACGCCGTAGCCATAGGCCCAGTTCTGGAAATCCATGAACCAGCCGGTGAAATCGTTGATCTGGTGACGGGCGGTGAAGCCGATCACGCCCGGGTTCTTTTCCATGGATTCCTTGGCGGAGGCGATCAGTTCCTGCACGGTGGCTGGGATCGCGACACCCTCTGCCTCGGTTACCTCGGTGTTGAAGATGAGCGCATAGACGGCGCGCTGCCAGGCGATGCCATAGCGCACGTCATCGATCACGCCGTTGTCGTTGGTGCCGTTGAGATCGACGCCGTCGACAGCACTGCCGACATCGACCAGAAAGCCGGCATCGGCCATGGTGTAGAACAGGCCTTCCTGCATGATCGCGATATCGGGACCCTGGCCGGCGCCCATTTCCGTTGTCAGTTTGTCGGCGAACTCGGCCGAGGGAATGGCCTCCTGCTCAAGCGTCACATCCGGGTTGACCTCTTCGTATTTCTTGATCGCGGCCCAGAGATTCTGGCCGCGCAGCGCGTCGAGCCACTGAGAGTTGGCGATGACCAGCGTGGTCTTGTCGCCGGATTGGGCGAAGCTCGGGTCGGTCGTGCCGAGCGTGGCCGCAAGGCCGATGAAAAGGGCGGAGGCGAGGAGGCCCCGTCTGCGAATTCTGTCTATCATGTTTGTTCTCCTGCTGAAGTTTGCTTTTTGTTTTGAGTCTTGAGAAGGGGTTCAGTCCGCTTTCACGCGGTGAGGCGCAAGCGGTGTGTGGCAGCTGAGGTTCTCGGCCCCGTCTGCCGTCACCAGGTAGCAATCGCCGACATTGCAGCCGGCGACTTCCGGCTCCAGCCATTGAGCATGGAGCACGAAGGTCATGCCTTGTTCCAGAAGGTCGTGATTGTTGGACTGGATGTTGTAGTTCTGGAATTTCTGCATCGAAACCGAATGGCCGACATTGGGATTGTGCGGCCCGAGCGTCGCCGGATAGACATGCATCAGTTTCCGGCCCTGGCGCTCCCAGTCTTCGTCGGGCACGTGCTTGCGCGGAATAAGCCGCGGTTTGCCGTCGTCTTCGGAGACCCAGTTATAGGGCATGGTCCGGCTGTCGGCGGAGGCGAGATAGCCGCGTTCGATATAGGGCTCGAAAGAGGCATTGGCGACATCTGATACGAGTGCACCCGGACGGACGACGGCGGCGGCCTTTTCCACGCCCTCCACGCACATTTGAAGGACTTCCTCCTGCTTGTCGGTGATATCGCCAACGGCGATCATCCGGGCGATCTGGGCGGTGTATCCCTGATAGATCACGGCCGAGATATAGAGGTTGATCAGGTCGCCGTTGCGCACGACATGGCCATAGGGCTTGCCGCAATGGGTGCCGAAACGGTTGATGCCGATCTGGTAGCCATCACCGGTCTCCCCGCCGCGCGCCATCTGGGCATAGGTGAAGGCGGCATAGATCTCGTGGTCGGTCACGCCGGGCCGGATCACATGATAGGCGGCCTGAATGCCGATATCGGCGAGCTGGGCGGCGGCGCGCACCACCGCCTGCTCGCGCGGCGAGCGCACCTTCTGCATCCGGTCGATGATCGAGGAGCCATCGGCAAAGGCGCTTTTGGGCAGATGCGCTTTCAGTCCGTCCCAGTAAGGCTTCGAGGTGGCATCACCGACGAGGCCGATCTGGGCGACGGAAAACCCCTCGCGTTGAAGAAAATCGCCGACCGCTTGCACCACCTTGTCGACGGTTTTGCCGGGGCGGTTGTAGGTCTCGCGGCCCCATGTGCCGACCTGCCAGATATCCTCGACCAGAACCGGTTCGCCCGCCGGCGGCAGCAGGACCGAACTGCTGAAGATCGAAAACATTGTCAGCGGCTTGTCGTCATCCGTCGGAACCACCAGAACGCCCTCACGCGCCCAGTCGCAGACATAGCGCAGATAGGAGTTCGACACCTTGTAGGAGCCGATCGAATCGGCATGAATGAGGGTCACGTCATACCCGGCAACCGTCGCTTCCCGCCGGATGCGGCGCAGCCGGTCGACGAATTCGCTTTCCGGCAGCGGGCCGACCGGCTCGAACTCGAAGGATGGCTCGAAACCATCCAGAAGACGCTCAAACCGAAGATCGGCTCGGAAGGCGGAAGGGGCGGGACTGAGGGCGGTCATGCTATGTCTCATCAATGCTTGGGATGAGAACAGACTACAGATGAAACTTTTTTTGCAAATAGCGGGACTGCGTGAAATTTCAGCACTTTGGGCGTTGAGTGTGCAGAGTCTAATTTTTTTGCGATTTTTATTTCCAGACGACGCAGGTCTTTAAGTTAAAGCTATCGTCAGGCTGTTGGAAAGGCGGAGCTATTTCCGGATTCAGCGACATAGAGCTTGAAAAAAATATTTTATGAAAACGCGAAAAGTCATCATTTCCGCATTCGCGACTGCCTGTTTCGCAGTCAGTAGACCGGGAATAACGCACCAGAAATGACGTCTTGCCCAAACCAGATAGCCGGGCATGAGTATGGTTTCCTGATCGTTGCTCTTCAATCTTTCGCCGAAGCGGATATGCGTTGCCCTTCGAGACCTTGATGCTGACCGTTGCCACTATCCAATTGAAAGTTCCAAAGGTGGCTTTGTGCCTCCAGTGTGGCCGCACCGGTTCACTTGACGTTGACCTCAAACCTGTCATTCGAGTCCGGCTTCTGCTCGAACGCCATGTTGAAGTCATCCTTCACAAGCCGCAATCTGGCCCCGTGGCCTCGCTAAAACCCGATTGCGCGCAGCAGCAGGAAACATGCGGCGGACAGGAGCGCTGCTGCGGGCACTGTGATCACCCAGGCTGCGATGATCGTCATGAAGTGGGAGCGGCGGACGAGTTTGCGGCGGGCGCGTTCCTGCCCGGGCAGCCTGCGATCGGTCGGGCTTTCCCGCGTCAGGCGACGCGCGCGTCGCTCCGTGTACCATTCCCGGAAGAAACCGACACCAAAGACCCCGCCGACTGCAATATGTGTGGAGCTCACCGGCAGTCCCAGCCAGGATGCGGCAATGACGGTAACCGCGGCCGACAGCGCCACGCAATAGGCCCGCATCGGATTGAGCTTGGTGATCTGGCTGCCGACCATGCCGATCAGCTTGGGACCGAAGAGCACCAGGCCGAAGGAAATGCCGAGCGCGCCGATCAGCATGACCCAGAGCGGTATCGAGACCTCGCCCGCCACGCTGGAGGACTGATGCACATAGGCGATCGCGGCAAGCGGCCCGACAGCGTTGGCGACGTCATTGGCGCCGTGGGCGAAGGAGAGCAGCGCCGCTGACACGACGAGCGGCGCGCTGAACAGTGATTTCAGGGACCGGTTCCGGTTTTCGAGCCCTTTGGACTGCCGCCGGATGAGCGGTACGGACAATAGGCCCATTGTTCCGCCAACGACCACACCGATCAGCAGCGCGGTGGAGAGGTCAATGGCCAGCACATGCTTCAGGCCCTTGAGCGCAAGGTAAGTGGCG
This sequence comes from Martelella mediterranea, assembly GCF_021021415.1. Taxonomy (GTDB): domain Bacteria; phylum Pseudomonadota; class Alphaproteobacteria; order Rhizobiales; family Rhizobiaceae; genus Martelella; species Martelella mediterranea_C. Next base: position 19,480 of record NZ_JAINWJ010000022.1, read on the forward strand.
AAGGCCGTGCTCATCACGCCGATCAGCACCGGCACCCAGGTCCGGGCCGCGGCGATCTTGTCGTCGACATAGATGACCCGCCATTTGATAAAGGCGAGCATCGCCGCGGCGAAAATGCCGCCGAGCAGGGGTGAGATCACCCAGCTTGCGGCAATCTTGCCCATTGTAGCCCAGTCGACGGTTCCAAGCCCCGCAGCAACAATGCCCGCGCCCATTACACCACCGACGACGGAATGCGTGGTCGAGACCGGCGCGCCGATCCAGGTGGCAATATTGACCCAGATCGATGCCGCCAGCAGCGCCGCCATCATCGCCCGCACAAATACTGCCGTGTTGGAAAGCGCAGAGGGGTCGATGATCCCCTTGGAGATCGTGGCAACCACATCGCCGCCTGCCAGCAGCGCGCCGGCGCTTTCGAAAACGGCGGCGATGGCAATCGCGCCCAGCATTGACAAGGCCTTCGCCCCGACCGCCGGCCCCATATTGTTCGCCACGTCATTCGCGCCAATGTTGAGGGCCATATAGGCCCCGAAGGCGGCGGCAACGATCAGCGCCAGGCTCTGCGGCTCGCCACCGGCGAAAATCGCGGCGGCCACGGCTGCAAACGAAACGAAGACAAGGCTGACGCCGACCCCCACCAGGGGGCGCGAGGCGTACATGGAGGCTTCCTCAAGCCGCGAAAGACGGTTCAGGTCCTTGTCGAGCGTCTTCCATTGCCGGGTGGCGTCATCGGTCAATATGATTTTCCTTGAAGTCCTGAAAACCGCCGGCTTGTGGCACGGCTCTCAACGTCACCGCGCCTGTTCGAGAAGTGCGGGAAGATCCTTCAGGATCGCCTGCAGCTGAGGCTCTTCCACGACCCGTGCCGCATCGTCGTGGTGCATCCATTTGCGCTCGCGCTCCCCCATTTCCGGAAATGTGTCGGCAAGCTCGATCACCTTGATTGCATAGACATACACATCCGTGGTCACCGGCAATCCTCCATCGACGATCTTTTTGTAGCGATAGCGTCCGATGCGCCTTGCTTCGGCGCCGCGATGAACCCCGGCCTCTTCCCACGCCTCTTCCAGCGCCGTGCCCGTTCCATCCGTGCCGGCCACCGGCCATCCCTTCGGGATGATCCAGCGCCTGGTCGTGCGCGAGGTGATGAGCAGGACCTCCGGTCCGGCATTTCCCTGTCGATAGCAGAGCGCGGCGATCTGCACATGTGCAGGCCGGCCGAGAAGAGGGGCGAGATAGCTATTCCAGATCCTTGAAAACATCGGGACACCGTTCAGGAGCGGTCAATATCCCCGCTGCTTATTAAAATGCCAGCCCGATCACAAGGTTAGTGGGGCAAAAGTCCCATCTTATCGCTGGATTGTGACCGAGGCGGTTTCCGGCATCATGACCATGCAAGTGCTTGATGCCGTAGCTCAGTGCGAGCGGGACTTGTTGATCGAGCGAACGCAATCCGGTCTTGAGAGAGCAAGTGCGGAGGGCAAAGCCTTCGGCCGCTTCACGATGCTCAACGATAAACAGCGGCTCTGGTGAACTTGATCAGGCGCTCGTGTTCTCTGTCGCTGGCCCCGGATGGTGGCAGGCGAAACTGTGTTGAGGGTCCCCCGCTCGGATCCGTACGCAGCGCCGGCACCTTGTTCGCGCATATCGCGGTTGCGCGGGGGCAACGGGTGCGGAAAACGCAGCCTGACGGTGGATTGAGCGGGCTCGGCAGATCACCTTCCAGCGGCACGGCCTTCTTGTTGCGTTCGATTTCGGGATCGGGGATAGGCACGGCCGAGAGCAGGGCCTGCGTATAGGGATGCTGCGGCGCGAATGGACAGCCTTGCTTAAGGCGCGCCATGTTGGGCGGGTTGCCCGGAATGGAACGGAGCACATCGTCAGTGCGGTCAACGCGCGGTATGGAGCCGATAAGCCTGCGCGTATAGGGGTGGGTCGCATTCCTGAACAACGCATCGACCGGCCCCTTTTCCATGACCTGTCCGCCATACATCACCATCTTGAACGCGAGAGCGTATAGCGAATGGCTTCGGCGAGCTTGGTCTTCCGACTGATGAGGGAGAGTTGCCCGGCGCCTCTCCTGTCGGGCAGGGTACGCGCGACGCCCACCGGCGCGTCTCCCCTAAGGGGTGTTCAAGCTGGAACACCGCGAGCCCGCGCCGCGCACAGAATGCTATACCGTCGTCAGAGGCCTGAGGTCGCGCGCCAGCAGGATGTTGGGCGTTCTTGCCAGTTCTTCGATGAAGCGATCCACGAAGAGGTTGACGCGGCGGCTGGCGGCAAGCCCCGGCGCACGGATCAGGTAGAGCAGCTTCGGGGAGAGCGGACGGTCGGGCAGAATGATTTCGGCCTCACCCCGCGCCAGAAGATCAGCGATGAAATAGCGCGGTGCCTTTGCAAAGCCGAGGTGGTTCTGGACGGCATGCAGAATGAGGTTCGGCATCTGGGCAGCGAAGGCGACGTTGACCGGGGCGGTTGCACCATCGGCAAACACGACCGCGTTCTCGTCCGGGTCGTCCCGGTATTGAATGTAATCCAGCGGGCGCAGGTCCTCGGGAGTTTGCGGTCGGCCCACCCGCTCAAGATAGCGGCGCGAGGCGACAAGACAGAGCTCGACCTCGGCGAGTTTGCGCACCATCCCGTTTCCGGCGCCATCGGTTGTCGCCTGGATCGCCAGATCGAGTTCCGCTTTGGCAAGATCGACCAGCGTATCGGTGGCCTGGAATTCGATCTTCAGCCCGGGGTGGGTGCGGCGCAGGTCGGCGAGGACCGGAACCAGCAGGCTCTGGGACATCAGCAATGCGCAGGATAGGCCGAGACGGCCGTCCGGCGAGGATTGCAGCGCGGCCAGCGCGTCCTGCATTTCGGACAGCCGGGCCAGAACCTCGACGCCGTGTCTGGCGGCCAGGCGCCCGGCCTCGGTCGGATGGATCCCGTTCCGGCCGCGCACGACGAGCACGAGCCCAAGCGAGCGTTCCAGGGCGGCGATCTGCTGGCTGACGGCAGGCTGGGTTATGCCGAGACGTCGTGCGGCGGCAGACAGCGAGCCGGTTTCGCAAGCGGCCACAAGCGATCTGAGGGCGACGATATTTTCCATAAGCATTCCTAATGCGCGCCATAAGAGATTGCGCAATATCGTGAATATAGCATTAGCGTTACTTATCGATCCAGACAATGGCTATGATGAAAGGATCGAAGATGGCCGTTTCCAGACGAATGTTTGCGCGCAACGCGCTATTGGCGCCGGCGGTGCTCGCGCTCTCGGCGACGACGCGTTTTGAAGACGTGGCGCACGCCGAGAGTAGCGAAATGCCAGACACGCCGCGGTTTCAACGCCGGATGATCGGGGAGATCGAGGTTATCGCCCTGATGGATGGGATGATCGAGCGGCCCAAGGAGATGATTTCAGGCTATGACGAGGCGAAGGCGGCCGCAGCGGCCAGACTGGCTCACAAACCGCATGATCCCGCGGCGATCAGGATTGGCATCAACGGTTATGCGATTCGCACCGCGGACCGGCTAATCGTTGTCGATACCGGTTCGCCGTCGGGCCTGGCGCCGACTCTTGGCGGATGGCACGCATCACTTGCGGCGGCGGGCATTGCCGCGGACCAGGTCGACACCGTTTTTCTGACCCATCTGCATCCCGACCATGTTGGCGGCATGACCGATCCGAAGAGCGGCACGGCGCGGTTGCCCAAGGCGGAGGTGATCGCCTCCGAAGCGGATTGGCGCTTTACTTTCGATGACGCGATTTATGCGTCGATGCCCAAGGCGGTGCAGCAGGGGCTCGATATATCCCGCGCGATGGTCACGCCTTACACGGCGTCAAAGACGCTCGTCGTGCCGGGGGCCGAAATCGCGCCGGGCCTCACGACCGTGGCGATGCCCGGCCACACGCCAGGTCATATGGGGCTCAGGATAGACAGCGGCCGCGAAAGCGTGCTGATCTGGGGCGACCTGCTGATCGTGCCGGCCTACCAGTTTGCCAATCCGGATTGGGGCTTCGCGCTCGACACCGACAAGGCCGCAGCCGCAAAGACGCGCGCCAAGGTGCTGGACATGTCGGCAGCGGACGGGATGATGGTCGCCGGCATGCATCTGGACTTTCCGGGCTTCGGCTATGTTGAACGCGCCGGGCAGGGATATGGTTTTGTTGCCGCGCCCTGGGATTACCGGGTATGAGGATATGCCCGCGCTCTTCGTGGAGCGCGGGCCGTCGCGGTGCCGGTGGCAAGATCGCGGATCGAATGCTGTTGCCCGTCACGCTCGTCAGACCTTTATGCCGAACAGTTTTTCCGCGTTCCGGAACGCGATTTTTTCCTTGGCCTCGCGCGGCAGGTCCACGGCCCGGAACCAGTCGGTTCCTTGCTTCATGTCTGCAAACGGGTAATCGATTCCAAACATCACCCGATCCACACTGATATACCTCAGCAGGAGATGAAGCAGTTCATCCTGGAAGAACGCGCTGGTCGTGTACCAGAAATTGTCACTGAAATATTGCCCGAGAGGCTTGTTCAGCGCGTCTTCGGTCGACTCGCTCATATCGCCCACGATACGCTCGTAGTAGAACGGAAGCCCCTCTCCCATATGGCCGATGATCATCTGCAGGTCAGGGTGTCTGTCGAATACGCCCGTGATGATCAGCCGAAGGCATTGCGTGAGCACCTCCTGGTGCCAGCCATAGCCTGAACCGCTGAAAATGTAGTTCTGGAACTCCTGATCATAGCCTGGCCGCGTCGTGCGGTAGTAAATGTCGAAGACTTTCTCAGGCGGGAAGCCCGGATGCAGGTAAATCGGCACGCCAAGCGCCTCGGCGCGCGCCAGAAGGGGCTCGAAATCGGGGTGGTCGAGGAATTTCTCGCCGATGAATCCATTGGTCATCGCTCCCACAAAGCCATCTTCCCGAACGGCGCGTTCCAGTTCGTCCGCTGAGGCTTCCGGGTCCTGCAGGGGCAGGGTCGCATAGGCCTGGAACCGTCCCGGATAGGCTTTCATCGGGCCATCGGCGATCATCTTGTTCAGACGAACCGCAAAATCGATGCCCTCCTGACCGGGGACATCCTGCACGCCCGGCGTATGCGCGGAGAGGATCTGAACATTGATCCCGGCCGCATCCATTGCCGCGATGCGGCCAGTGCCGATTTCGTCAAGGCCGGTTCCCTTGAGGTACGCGACGTGTTCGTCATTGATCGCGTTCAGCGCGATCAGTTCGTCGGTGGTGTAGGTCTCTTCCGTCGCGATAAACGGCAGGTCCCGGTCACGATACGCGATGACCGACGGCTCCGCCGCGGCGGCGCGGGAAACAATTGCGGGGGCGGATAATCCGGCGCCAACGCCAAGGACCGTCGCGCCGCTCAGAAACGTGCGGCGTCCCATCGCCAGATTTCTTTGGTTTTTTTTGATCGATTTCATGTCAGTTTCAACTCCGATGTTGTTTTGCGCAGTTCGGGGTCTCGCACCGATTGGCCTCGTTCGATTGGGGATGCGCGTGCGTCGACCGTCCGCACAGCCGCCGGTGCGGATGCGTCAGACCTTTATGCCGAACAGTTTTTCTGCGTTTCGGAACGCGATTTTTTCCTTGGTCTCGCGCGGCAGATCCACTGCCCGAAACCAGTCGGTTCCTTCCTTCATGTTTGCGAACGGGTAGTCGGTTGCAAACATCACCCGATCAGGACTGATGTATTTCAGCAAGAGAGCGAGCAGTTCATCCTGAAAGAATGCGCTCGTCGTGAACCAGAAATTGTCATGGAAATACTGCTCGAACGGCTTCTCCAGGGTGTCTTCGGTCACTTCACCCATCTTCTCCACGATGCGCTTGTAGAAGAACGGAAGACCCTCCCCCATGTGGCCGACAATGACCTGCAACTTGGGAAATCTGTCGAACACCCCGGACGTGACCATGCGCAGGCATTGCGTAACCGTTTCCTGGTGCCATCCATATGCCGAGATGGAGAGAACCTGGTCCTGGTATTCCCTCTGATACTCCGGCCGCATATTGCTGTAGTAGATCTGGAAAACCTCGTCGGGCGGCAGGCCGGGATGGAGGTATATCGGCACATGGAGCGCTTCGGCGCGCGCCAGCACGGGCTCGAAATCGGGATGATCGAGGAATTTTTTCCCGATGATCCCGTTGGTCAGACAGCCCACGAAGCCATTCTCCCGAACGGTGCGTTCCAACTCGTCCGCCGAGGCTTCCGGATCGAGCAACGGCAAGGTCGCAAACGCCTGGAACCGGCCCGGATAGGCAGCCATCGGTCCATCAACGAGCATTTTGTTGAGCCGATAGGCGAAATCGATGCCCTCCTGACCCGGGACATTCTGCACCCCCGGCGTATGGGCAGAGAGGATCTGGACATTGATGCCCGCCTCGTCCATTGCGGCGATGCGGCGCGGACCGATTTCGGCAAGACCGGTCTTTTCCAGAAACAGTCTGTTGTTCAACGTCATCAGTTCACGGGTGGAAAAGGTTTCCTCCGTGCCGATGAATGGCAGGTCCTTGTCACGCAAAGCGATGTCGGAAATCTCTGTTGCCGCGGCGCGCGAGGCAATGCCGGGCGCCGACGATCCGGCGCCGACATCAGGTGCGTGAACGCCGGTTGGAAGGGTGGGACCTCCCGTCATAAGGGACATCAAGGGGTTCAGGATCGACTTCATCAGTTTTGCTCCAGTGTTTTGCGTCGTTCGGTTTTGGCCCGCCCCGGGCCATTCAGGAGAGCAGGTCACTTCGCTTCGCTTGTTGTTCTGTTGCCGCCATGGGTCGGGATAAGGATTTGAAAGATCAGGCCGCTCGGCGCGTTGTCCGAAAGAGAGATGGCGCCGCGATGGGCGTGGACGATATCGGCGACAATGGAGAGGCCGAGCCCGAAATCTTCCTTGCCCTCTCGTGCATCCCCATGGGGCCGCGCCTCATCGCCCTTGAAGAACGGCTCGAAGACCCGCTCTCTCAAATGTTCCGGAATGCCGGGACCGTTATCGGTGACACGGATCTCGCAGTCCGCCTTGCAGTTTCTGAGGCTGACGGTGACCTCCGTCGCGAACTTGACGCTGTTGTCGCAGAGATTGGTGACCGCCCGCATGATGGCCATCGGCTTGCAATCGATGACCATCCGGTTGGGACCCTCGAACCGCACCGGAAAACCGACATCGCTGAACTCCGCGCAAACGGTCTGCAGGAGGCTTGCAACATCGGCGCGCTGTATCGGTTCGGTTGCATAATCGTCCCTGAGATATTTCAGAACCTCGTTCAGGAGGCCGTCGATGCGCATGACGTCAGACAACAGCCCATCGCGCACCGGCCCTTCCTCCATGCGGTCGGCGCGCAGCCGCAGCCGCGTCAGAGGCGTTCGAAGGTCATGGCCGATGCCCCGCAGCATGCGCGTCCTGGATTCGACCATCACCCGTATCCGGCTTCGCATCGCATTGAGCGCATGGGCGAGCGCGACGATCTCGACAGGTCCGCGTTCCTCGAAAATCTCCGAACTGTTCGCGATGTCCGCATGCATGGCCGCTTCGGATATCCGCTTGATCGGCTCGGTGATGACGCGAATGGCGAATATGAAGAAGAACGCGATCAGAACGACGATGGCGACGGAATAATATGGCCCCTCGTTGAGGATGGCGCTGTTCAGGATCGTGTCCGGAAAGCCGGAAAGGACAAGAAGCGTGTCGTCGTCGACCTTTGCCGCAATCACTCTCTCCCCGTTCCAGAAGGTGCGCCAGCCGCCGACCGGTGGGCGGAGGTTATCGGCCGGAAACAGCACGTCGATCGCCATGGCCAGCGCGCCTTCGGGTTCCGACGGTCCGGTGAAACTCTCGCTGATCGAAAACGGCTCCAGCGAGAAATTCCAGCCGGCAGCGCGCGATGCCGAAAGGATGGCTTCGCGCGTATCGGGCGGGGACGCTTTCAGGAGTTCCGCCATCGTATCCACGCGCGTGACGATATCTTCCATGTCTGGCGCGGCATCCCTTGCCCACTGCTCCAGGGCCCTGCCGACGAGGGTGACGACGATCAGCGCCACGATGATGATGAGCGTGATCTGGCCTCTGATCGTGTTGGGGAGGAAACGCTTCAGCCTCATAGTTCCTCGACATTTGCGGTAAACATGTAACCGCCCAGACGGATGGTCTTGATCACGACCGGGTCGCGGGCATCATGTTCGATCTTCTGCCGCAATCGGCTGATGTGAACATCGATGCTGCGCTCGATCGGGCCGGCCAGACCGGCATGAGTGACGCCCAGGAGTTCCTCCCGCGTCAGAACGCGGCCCGGGTTTCGGCAAAAGGCGAGCAGGATATCGAACTCGTGCGTCGTCAGGCCGACGCGTGCGTTGGTCGGATCGAAGAGCTGCCGTCGGATGGGGTCCACCAACCATCCCTCAAAACGCAATTGCTTTTGTCTCGGTTCCTTCAGCGCAGGCAGGGCGGCGCGGCGCAGCAGGCCGCGTATCCGGGCGATGAGTTCCCGTACGCTGAACGGTTTGGTGACATAGTCGTCCGCGCCGATCTCGAGACCGACGATCCTGTCAATCTCGGCATCGGCCGCCGTCAGCATCACGATCGGAATATTCGTTGCGACCCTCAGCCGCCGACAAAGACTGAGGCCGCTTTCGCCAGGCAGCATGACGTCGAGGATCACCAGATCGTAACTGGAGGAGCGCATGCGTGCATCCATTGCGATACCGTCCCGGGCGATCTCCGCGATCATTCCGCTTTCCATAAGGCTATCGCGCAGCATCGCGGCGATCTGGGCGTCGTCCTCGACGATCAGAATTCGAGAAGCGTCCAAGCTCCGGCTCCTTCACCATTCATATGGCACTGTGTCTGTCTCTGAATAACACGGCGCAGCATGCGCGTTGGCTGAAGCAATATTAAGATTTGTTTCAGAGCCCGCGGCTGTCGGGCCGTCCCGAAACAAAACTTCACACAAGCAAACATCCCGGTGGCCTGCGTCGTGGCACAAGATGGGCATTGAAACCGCCTGTCCGGAGTTGGCCATCGGCGGGCGCGGAAGACTTGCAGTCGCCATGTCGCGCCACAGCGGATGGCGGAAGCATGCAATCCCCCACTACGTCCAGTTCAACAACCAGTCATTGAGAGGATGGTCCTCGTGCAAACCTCATATTCAGCGTCGAAGGATGTCAACCGGCCTCCCCTGGGAAAGCTCGCTTCGCTCGTACCCATCGACGGAATGGCCGGCGGAAGCTGGGCTCCTCGCGGCCGTACCTTCCCTTTGCATCCGCCGCTTGTGCTTGGAAAGCTGGTTCTCTTGTCCAGCATGCTGTTCGTCATGTTTCCGCAGATTGACCTCACCGTTTCGCGGCTCTTCACCGACGGCACGCATTTCTATCTTTCCGGTGATCGCCTGCTGGTGCTCGTCCGCGATGCCAACCGCATGCTTCCTTACTTTGTCGTGCCCGTGATGATCGTCCTGATGGTGGCGAGACCGGTCAGGCGTTCGGCGCCTCTGATCTCGAAGCGCGCCCTGTTCGTTCTGCTCGCTTACGCGCTGGGATCGGCAGTCATGGTTCACGCGTTCAAGTTCTTCTTTGGCCGGGCCAGGCCCCAGCATGTGATTGAGTTTGGCGGCGCGATGGAGTTCACGCCGGCATGGCAGTTCGCATCTATGTGCGAGAGCAGTTGCTCGTTCCCATCCGGGGAAGCCGCATCGGCGGCCGCGTTCATGGCCGTGCTGGTGTTCGTTCCGGACGCATACCGCAAATACGCCGCCGCGATGATCGTTCCGCTCTCCATCTTCGTCGCCCTGAACCGCGTCGTCATGGGCGCCCACTTTCTCTCGGACGTCGTGCTCGGCTGGCTGCTCGTCTGCTGGCTGATGTTCTGGCTCCACGGAAAAATGGGGCTGAAGACCGGCGCGTGATGGCGACGGATCAACACGACAATTTCCCGGTCACACTTGCATCTGCATGCCAGCGGCCGAGCCCCTTCCTCCTGACGTTTCCCACCTGAACTTGCTGTCGATCAGCAAGACTTTCCAGCGCCGCCGCGCAAATTTCGCGTCAAATCAAACAAGGATGTCAGCACATGGAAATGTTCCTTCCAGCCGCTCGAACCCAACCAGAACGGCTTCTCTCAGCTCCGGACGTTTCGGTGATCATACCGACATTCAATGAGCGGGATAATGTCGGCAAGCTTGTCGGCCATTTGATCGCCACCCTCAACGGCCTGAACTGGGAGGTGATATTCGTGGATGACGATTCGCCCGATCGCACCGTCGAGGTGCTGCGCGATATAGGCCATTATGAGCCGCGGATACGCTGCATTCGCCGGGTCGGCCGACGCGGGCTCGCCGGTGCTTGCATCGAGGGCATATTGTCCGCGCAGGGCGAGATCGTCGCGGTCATGGACGCCGATCTCCAGCACGATCACCGCCTCCTGCCGAAACTGGTCGCCGCCATACGGGAAGGAAACGATCTCGCCATCGCCACCCGATATAGCGCGCCTCGCCAGGAAACGGCGCTCTCGCCATTCAGGAGCGCCATGTCGAGGATCGGGACTTACCTTGCGCAACGCTTGATCACGGCACAGACGACCGATCCCATGAGCGGCTTCTTAGCGACACGCCGTGATCTGGTCGAGGCGATGGCGCCCCGGCTGAGCAATGGGGGTTTCAAGATCCTCTTCGATATCCTTTCAAATGCGGAACCGGATGTCCGGATAGCCGAACTGCCCTACCGCTTCGCCACCCGTTCGGCCGGACACAGCAAGATGGATCGTCGCGTCGCCCTTCAATTCCTGGGGCTGCTCTTCACCAAGGCAACGAGAGGTCTGGTCTCCCTGCGGCTGGTTTCTTTTCTCCTGATCGGCGCCGCCGGCCTCGGCGTGCACATGGCGCTGCTCATCCTGGTTCTTGTGGCAGGCGTGAATTTCGCGGCCGCTCAGGCGATAGCAACCCTCATCACCATGGTCGTCAATTTCTCGGGCAATAACCTGTTGACCTATTATGACCAACAGCTGCGTGGACGAAGCTTTTTCCGGGGATTGCTGATCTATGTCGCGATATGCGGCATGGGAGCCGTGGTCAATGTCGGTATCGCGACGGCGCTGTTCACGGTGGCCGGCCCCTGGTGGGTTGCGGGTCTTGCCGGCGCCTTCGTCAGCGGCTTGTGGAACTATCTGGTGACGCAAACCCTCGTCTGGAACCGCCCGGGTGCGCTATGACCATCGGCTTTCTCCCTTTCCGCCGGAGGCCTGCGAGATGGTAACGCCAGCGCGTCCGGGCAATGGCAAAGCGGGCGGCAGTGCCGTTCAGAGACAACAGTCTGCCCACCCCTTTTCCGTCGAAACGCTTTCCGAAAAGCTCACCGCATCGCCGCGACAGATCGCGGTCGCGATCGTGCTCGCCTTCACGCTGGTGCGTCTTGTGTGGGCCTATGTGGTCGGCTTTGGCATCGACGAAAGCTATACGATCGGCCAGTCGCGGTTTCTCGCGCTGTCGTATTTCGATCACCCGCCTTTGCACTACTGGATCGCCCATGCGGCTGGCGTTTTCTTCGGAACCAGTTGGGCGGTGCGCATTCCCACGGTCCTGTTGTTTGCGGCGACGTCGTGGTCGATCTTCTGCCTCACCGAGCGCCTGTTTGGCGGCGTGGCGGCAGTGTTTTCCGTCCTTTTCCTCAATCTGTCGCTGTTCTTTCTCGTCTCGGCCGGCGCCTGGATCGTTCCGGATGGTCCTCTCATGCTCTTCCTGGCGTGCGGCGCTCAGGTCATGGCAAGGATTCTTTTCCCGTCGCCGGAGGAGAAAGCGCCCGCGATAATCTGGTGGATCCTCGCTGGCGGGCTGTTCGGCCTTGCGGGTCTCGCGAAATATTCGGCGCTCTTCACACTCGCCGGTCTCGTCTTCTTCGTGATCGCAACGCGGCATCGGCGGCAGTTGTCAACGGCGGGTCCATATGTCGCGTGCTTCGTGGGTCTGATTGTTATTCTGCCTGTACTGGTCTGGAATATTCAGCATGACTGGGCCTCGTTGCGTTTCCAGACCGGGCGAGGCAGCCCGCAGTTTGCCCCTTGGGCCTTTGCCCGCATGGTGCTGGGGCAGATCGTCTGGCTGGGCCCCTGGATCGCCATTCCCCTCATGCAGTCGGCCGTGCACGCCTTTCGAAAGGGGCGAATGGAAAGAGAGCTGTTCTGCCTTGCCCTCGGTGTTCCGGCGATCGGTTACACAACGCTTCAGGCGCTCTGGAGCGGCGCCGGGTTTCCGCATTGGCCGATGCCGGGCTGGCTGTTCGTCTTTCCATTGCTGGGCGCCCGGTTGAGCGGCCGCATCCGGCCTGCCATCCGCTATGCGATCGCGACGTCACTCGTGACGCTCGTGCTCCTGACGGTTGCCGCCGCGCTGGGCGCCTCGGGCGCGCTTCACCGGCTGGCGCCCTCTCTGCATGGTCCGACCGCCGACCTGATCGACTGGTCTCCGGTGGCGGAGGTCATCACGCCCCTGAAAATCGGGATGCTGGATGGACCCGCAGTCGCGGGGTTGGGCTGGGCCGAGGCTGGAAAGCTGGATCTTGCGGTGGGCGATATCGCGCCCGTGATTGCTCTGGGACGGGACAAGCGCGGATTTGGCACACGGTCGGATCCGCGACTTGCCGGCAGGCAAGGCCTTGTTATCGTCGCCAGCGAGAAAGCGTGGGCAAAAAAGGGGAAGGGCCTTTCATGCCTGCCAGAAGATCCCCGCCCCGCTGCGCGCCTGCCTGTGGGCCGGGCAGGGCAGGCGGAATTGACCCTGCTTGTCATCCCCGTCGAGAGATGCAAGGGGACGACCCAATAAAATGGTCCAGCCGAGATGGGCCGCCGGCTGCGCGTCTTTCACACTCACGCTGAGCGACGGCGGACCCCTATGCGGAAATCGACGTCCGCGACCATGGTTGCGCGGTCTCGTTTCCCGACAACGAACCGCCCGGGCTCGTTGTCGTGTTGAAACGCGATAATGAACAAACGCAGCGGTCTGGGTGATCAGAATTTGTAGCCAAGCGAAAGCGAGACCTGCGGCTGCACCTTGCGTTTCACGATCGGGCTGTCGGCGGCATCGCCCACGAGCACCCCGACACCGGCGCCGGCCTGTATCAGCCAGTGTTCGTCAAAGAAATAGGTGGCGGACACGTCGAAGTCGACACGCTGCAGGCCGGCCTTCGCCTTGTACTGCGGCAGGCCGGAGGCCGCGGACTGGGCGGCGTTGATGCTGAAATAGCTGTCCATATAATTCTTGTCGGCGATTGTCGCCCCGACACCGGTCGCGACAACGAGCTTGTCACCCATATGCCAGCCGTAATTCATGCCGATCTCGCCCTTCAGCCCCTCGCTGCCGCGGATGGTCTTGTCGAGCGCACCATAGATCTCCCAGGCACCCCATTCATAGCCGGCCCGGAGCCCCGCGGTGATGCCATAGTCGACATCGCCGAGGCCCTTGAGCAGGTCTCCGTCTTTTTCCGAACGTCCGGGCTCGTAGCCGAGACGGGCATCGACCGTGAAGCCGCCATCCTTGTAGACTGTGGCGGCCAGGCCGCCCGGATCGAGCTGAAGCCAGTTGGCATAGCCGATCGACACGATCGGGATACCGCCGATCTTCATCTTGTCGCCGCCCTCATACTCGGGTTCGAAGGTCACGCCGCCGCCGAGGATGACTTCCCATCGCGACTCGAACGCATCTTTTTCGAGCGGTTGCGGGCCGGAAATGGCGGGCGGCGGGACATCCCGGACGGCGAAATCCGCCGCATAGGTCCCGTCCGCAAGTCCGATCAGGGAGACGACGCCCGTCAACCCGATTGCCGTCGCAGCGAAATGATCTAATTTTACCATCTGTCCTCAAAGCTCCGATGAAACACCAACGTACCGGCGGAACCGGCACAACCTGGGAGGTCAGCCTCACAGTGACCGAGGGCGTGGCGGGACAGTGTTTTCTTTGATGACAAAAGATTGCGGGCGCGCCACATATGTGGCGGTAAAGCGTTCTCAGGATGGCTTTGGGGCAGGGATGTCAGGTTAACCGCGCTGTTGTCAGTCGCGGCGCAATAATCATGTGCGCGGATATGTTGTAGCTTCGGCGGTTGCCCTGTTTCCCGCTCTGAACCCCCACGCGTCATCTCGACGTCCAATCGAAGTCCGCGCCGAATGATCGAAGATATTGCTTGCCAAACCGGGGCATCCGCCGCATCAATTCATTTCTGGAACTTGGCGCCAGCCGGACGCTTTCGATGACGCAGGTTAAGTCCAAAAGCTCTGCCGAGAAGCAACCTGACCTCTTGCGCGTGCACGCGACGGCAAGTCGTTTTGATCCCCATTTCCACAGCACTTACTCGATCGTGGCGATCAAGCGGGGGGCGGCTGAGATCAGATCGGCGAGATGGAGTGAAACCGCCCGGGCTGGCGATATCTTCTTTTTCAACCCGTTTGAAGTCCACGCGGCGCGCTGCTCCGGGGATAATGCGGAATACGTCACGTTGTACCCATCCAGGGCGTTCCTTATGAGTTGTCTCGCGATCGAGCGCCGCGAAGGACCCCTCAGCATCCAGACCGCCATTCTCAGGAAGGGCTCGGCGACAACAGAGCTTATCGATGTCCTGAATGCGGCGAGGGTTGAAGACAAAACCATTGAGGGTTCACTTCGACGGATGTTTTCAGCGTGCGTCTTCTCGACGAACTCTGCGGACGAAGGCGTCGGGGCGCTGGCGCGAAGGGCCTGCATGCTGATCCGGAAGAACTTCACGCGGGCGATGCGGACCGAAGATCTCGCGCGCGAACTGGGGGTGCACAAGAGCCATCTCGTCCGGACTTTCAGTAGTGCGGTGGGCATGGCGCCTCAGACCTATATGCGTCAGGTGCGGGTGGCGAAGGCCAGGGAATTCATGACCGAGGGCGTTCCGCTCAGCGAGGTCGCGCTGATGCTGGATTTCAGCGATCAGGCCCACTTCACACGCGAATTCAAGAAGGTCTACGGCATGCCACCCGGCGCATTCTCGCGCGTTCTTGGCAAATATCGACGATAGGCCGGCGCTTGCCCCATCCAAGCGCCGTGACGGGATTCAACTGCCCTGGCGGCGCCTGGCCACCGCCAACACGATATGCAAATCCTGTTCAATACGCCAAGCGATGGGTCACGTAACTTCGGCACGCAAACGTCGAGGTTCCCAAGATGCAACAAGATGATCTTCCGTATTTGGTAAAATTCCCTGACGCCACGGGACAATTTGGGCGGTTTGGCGGCAATCATTATCCACCGCAAGTATGGCCGGCCCTTGAAGAACTCACATCAACCTATCTGTCGCTGCGAGACAGGCCGGACTTTCAGCACGACCTCGATACGGTTCGCGTCGGTTTGCAGGGGCGCCCGACGCCGGTCCATTTTCTCAAGACCACCACGGCGGAAGTCGGCGGCGCGCGCATCTACATAAAGCGTGAGGATCTGAACCACACGGGCGCGCACAAGATCAATCACTGCGTGGGATTCGCGCTGCTCGCCCGCAATATGGGTAAGCGCAAGCTGATTGCTGAAACGGGCGCGGGACAGCACGGGGTCGCGCTCGCCGCTGCCGCCGCCTATTTCGGTCTCAAGTGCGAGATCCATATGGGCGAAGTCGACATGGTGAAGCAAGCCTCGAATGTCGGGCGCATGCGTCTCCTCGGTGCGCGAGTGGTCGCGGCAAGCGCTGGGCAGTCCGCCCTGAAAGAGGCGAGCGACGCCGCGTTCAGCGCCTATATCGAGCAGCATGAGCACGCCCTCTACGCGATCGGTTCGGCGATAGGGCCGCATCCCTTTCCCATGATCGTGCGCGATTTCCAGTCGGTTGTGGGACGAGAGGCGCGTAGTCAGTTCCTGTCTCTGAACGGAGGGCAGTTGCCCGACCATGTCGTGGCCTGCGTGGCGGGCGGATCGAACGCAATGGGCATCTACTCCGGTTTCCTGGATGATCCCGCCGTTACGCTCCATGCCGTCGAACCGCTTGGCACGTCAAATGAGACCGGGAAACACGCCGCGACACTCTCCTTCGGAACGCCCGGGACGCTTCATGGTGCACAATCCCTCGTTCTGCAGCGGGAAGACGGAGCACCTTCAAAAGTGTCGTCCGTCGCATCGGGCCTCGTCTATCCCGGGGTCGGTCCAGAGATCGCGATGCTGCATGAGGAAGGCCGCCTGAAGGTTGCGGCCATCTCGAACGAAGAGGTGATTGCCACCTTCTTCCGCTTTGCAAAGTCGGAAGGCATCATACCGGCGCTCGAGAGTTGCCACGCGCTGGCATTCGCGATCAAATTGGCAAAGCGCCGCCCGCCCTCGGAAACCATCCTGGTCAACCTGTCCGGCCGGGGCGACAAGGATGTCGATTTCGTTCTGAACGAGTTTCGGGATGCGGACGGTTCCGCGCGCTAGCCAGCCGCTATCCCATTGGGGGCTACGCCTCGGAGACGATAGCGGCCATTCGGTCAAACGCTCCAGGCCGTCTCCAGCAAAGCCAAGGCTCGAGCGTTGCTTCCGGCGCCGGCCTCTTTCGCAATGCTATTCCGCTTCCGACCAGTGAGGATAGGTGACATAGGCGGTCAGCGCGCCTTCCGCGTGGGAGCGAATGATCACGGCGTTCCCCTTCGACATATAGATAATTTCGCCGGGGCCAGCGGTCAGGGTCTCGCCGGCGGCTTCAACCGAAACCCTTCCTTCAAGGACCACCATCACGTCATCGACGACAATATCGGTCTCCAGGACCTGGTCGGGGCCGTAGCGGCCATATCCGACCGTGATCGGCCCTCCTTGTTTTTGATCCGCCATGTTGGCGGCGAAAATGTCGGCGTCCTGCCCGGGCGAACGTTCGAAAACGGCATCGGCAGGTCCAAATCTGAGGACTTTCATTTCTTTCCTTTCCGCGTTCTCGCTATTCACGTTTTGCGATTTCGGCGTCGGCCAGTCCTGACATCTGTTCCCCCATCACTTTCAGAAACACGAGCGCCCGCTCACGGTAGAGCGCATGTTTTTCAGGCATCCTGTCCCAGGATTGCTGAAGGGTGGTGCCGGGGGTGGCGATCTTCATTCCATCACTGGCAAACAGAGCCAAGGCGACCTGATCGATGATATTTGACGTCATTCCTGAAAATCCTCTTTGGTTGGATCGGTCAGCTAGCAACGGACATTGGCAATTCTGGGGTCCCGCCAGCCTCGACATCCATGACCCGGTCGCTCTCTGCCGGTTCAGGTTTCGGTTTCAAGGCGGCGGGGAGCACAGACTGCGCGCAGGTACTCGGTCGGCGTTGTCGGCTTGCGACCGAGGAGTTTCTCCAGGTCGCCGCTCTCGCCGTCCCATGCGCCGGCGTTGACGCCCTGCACCCATTTCAACATGAAAGCAGCAGCCGGTTCGGGCAGCCCTAGTGCCATCAACCGGGCGACGTAATCCTGCTCCGAAAGGACGTTGAACGGCACGGCCTTGCCGCTGATCTCCGAAAGAATTTGTGCAATGTCTGCGAAGGACACGGCCGGACCGCCGTAGAGCGCGTAGTCCTTGTACGCGTGCCCGTCTTCGCTCAGCACGACGGCGTGCGCTTCTGCCAGATCCTCACGGCTGGCGTAAGCCGCCTTGCCCGTCCCGGCCGGCGCAAGGACGCCTTTTTCCAGAGGGGCTCCGCCTGCATAGTTTTCAATATTCTCGAGAAATGGCGGATGACGCACCAGCGTGTAAACCAGGCCGGACGCCTTCAGGCTTTTTTCGACGAAGCGATCCTCTTCGGTGACCTGCGGCATGTGGAAGCCGGAACCCGCCTTTTGGATGATCGGCATGAAGACGATATGTCCGACGCCGGCCTGCTTCGCAGCACTGATGACATTCTCGTGCTGGGTATTGCGATCGGTAAAGGCGGTGGCGGAGACGAGCATGACCTTGCCAATGCCCGCGAAGGCGCGCACCAGCCCCTCATGATCGAAGTAGTCGCCCTGGCGAATTTCGATCCCCTTGGCGGCGAGATCCGCCGCCTTGGCCGGATCACGGGCAAGACCGACGAGATCGCTGGCGGGCACGCGTTTCAGAAGATGCTGCAGGGTCATGCGGCCGATATTACCGGTCGCGCCGGTGACGAGGATCCTGGTCATGGATTTTCCTTTCGGTTTATGCGGTTGGTGCGGCGCGGAGCGTCGACATCGTCGTTCGACCCAGTTAAGACGCTGCAGACTTTCGTTCCAGTACCCACTATTTTGTAAGTATCGAATTTGGGAGATCAAAATGACCGAGACGCATTTCCGGTGTGGCCTGGAAGCGGTTCTGGCCATCCTCGGCGGCAAGTGGAAGCCGCTTATCGTCTATCATCTCGCTGGCGGCCCGAAGCGCACCGGGCAACTGCGCAAGCTCGTCACCAATGTGAGTGAAAAAATGCTGATCCAGCACCTCAAGGAGCTGACGGATGACGGCGTCGTTCGCCGCATCGATTTCCAAAAAGTGCCGCCACACGTTGAATACGAATTGACGGAGTTTGGCCGAAGCCTGGCCCAGGTGCTCGCGCCGCTATGCGAATGGGGGACGCACCACAATGCGGAGGTCGCAAAGATCGTGCAAAACCGGGATCATGGGACGAGGGTGGCTTAGCGTCTCGCTGGCAAGGGGTAAGATCCCCAGAAGTTCACGCCGCGAGAAATATTGCCCTGTTGCAAGTTTGTTATCCGGAAAGGCCTCTATTTCAGCTCTCGGGCGGTTTCGGTGATCTGGTTGCGAAACCATTGATGCGCCTGCGAGGAATGCGTCCTCTTTCCCCAGGTCATGTAGAACGGAAATTCACATTCGAACGGCGCGGGAATCGAGATGATATCCGGCGAGAAAATCCGGGAAAAGCCTTCCGAAGCAGTCAGCACCAGCTCCGTCTGCGCAATGACGCGGTCAATGGCGCCGAGGCCCGAAATCTCGATATGCGGCTTGATCGTTATGTTCATGGCATCGAGCGTCGGCAGGAAATAAGGCTGCCACTCGGGCGCCGGTTGCGCGATGATGTGTTGCGCGCTCTTGTAATTGTCGAGCGTCATCGACTGTCGCGCCCACTTGCTTTCCTTCCAGACGAAACACGCATATTTCTCCGTCATCAGTCGCTTGCAGTAGATGCCGCTCTTGGAGCCTTGCAGCGGCGAGATGACGACATCACACGCACCGGATTCAAGCAGCTGGAGACCGTGACCGCCAACGGTCATCACGGACAGCTTGACGTTCGGCGCGCGCGCATTGAGCTTGTGGATGAGCAATGGCAGGAAAATGCTGCGCTCGTAGAAATTGCAGCTCAGCACAAATCGTTCACTGGCCGATGCCGGGTCGAATTCCTTTTCTGCGGCGAGCTCTTCAAGCTGCGCGATCAGCGACTTGGCGCCCGCGACGATGGTTTCGCAGCGATGCGTGGCGGTGATGCCGCGGCCAAGACGTACGAACAGCTCGTCATTAAAGACCTGGCGCAGTCGTTCGATGACGTAGCTGATCGAGGACTGGCTCATGTCCAGATGGTCGGCCGCCTTTCGAATCGAGGAATATTTGTGAACCGTGACCAACACGCTCAGCGCGTGGAAGTCGATTTTCAGCAGATCCGGGCGATCCATGGAAATACCTTCATACTCCGACTATTCGTCATTTGATTGATCGAAAATACCGAATTTAGATATCTAAACAAGCTGGTTGTTCGGCTTGGGCAAGCCTGTAATCTCCTATCGCATCGAAATGAAAAGCCGTTGGTTTCGGAGGAGAAATCCGGATTTGACGTTTCGGTCACAGGGGAGGAAAACATGCAGATACGTACCCGCAAGGGATCTCTTGCCGCGTCCATCAAAATGCCGCGCCGTCAGTTCCTGGCAGCCAGCGCGGCCTCGCTGGCCAGTCTGTCCGCGCCGGGCATCGTCCGCGCTCAGGACGCAACGATCAGGATCGGCTACATCACATCGCTAACCGGGCCGCGCGCTGAATTCAGCGAGCCGGCCACCTGGAACGTCGAAAAGTTCCGCGAGAAATACGCCAAGGGAATTGATATCGGCGGCAAGAACTACAAGGTTGAGATTCTTGTGCGCGATACCCAGTCCAATCCGGCGCGCGCCGGGCAGGTTGTCTCCGATCTCATTCTGAGGGAGCAGGTTGATATCCTGCTGGCTGATGATGCGGACTCGCACATCACCGGCGGAGAACTGGCGGATCAGATCGGCGTTCCCTTCGTTTCGACGCTGACCCAGTGGGAGCCATTCATCGCCGCGCGCGGATCGACGCCGGACAAGGGATATCCTTTCACGTTCTTCTTCGGCTTCTCCGCCGGCGATCTGGCGAAGAACTATGTCGGCCAGTGGAACGCGACCCAGGCAAGAAAAGTCGTCGGCGACCTCTATATCGACAATCCGCCCGGCCACGCCTTCGCCGATACCGACAACGGCCTCGCAGGCGCGATCATCAAGGCGGGTTACGAGCGGATCCCCGGCGGTCTCTATCGCCTCGACACCGACGATTTCAGCAACCAGATCGCCAAGTTCAAGGCGGCAAATGCCGATATCATGACCGGTTTCGTGTTCGCGCCGTCGTTTGTGACGCTGTGGAACCAGGCCGCCCAGATGGGCTATTCGCCGGAGATCGTCACGGTCGCGGCGGCGTTCCTCTTCCCGTCCGGCGTCGAGGCGCTCGGCGAGCGCGGCAATGGCATGTCGACGGAAGTGTGGTGGAGCCCCGGCGTTCCGTTTTCCTCGTCGCAGACCGGGCAGAGCGCGGCCGAGCTTGCGGCGCAATGGTCGGCGGATACCGGGCGTCAGTGGACCCAGCCGATCGGCTATATGCATGCACTCTTCGAGGTCGGGTTCAACGCGCTGGCGGCATCGGGCAATCCGAAGGAGCCGGTCGCGGTACGCGACGCGATCAACGCGCTGCAGTTCAGCTCCATTCTCGGACCGATCGATTTCGTGACATCGCCGGTCAAGAGCTGCGCCATTACCGACATGGCCATGGGGCAGTGGATACGCACGCCCGACGGCCCGTTCGCGTTTGACCTGCTGATCACGTCCAATCCGACGGCGCCGGCGATCAAACCCCAGGCTGATTTCAAGCTCCTTTCCGAGCTGAAGGCCTGAGGCAGGCCACGGGGCGGTATTTCGGAAATGCAGAATACCAATGATATCCTTCGCGTGGAGGGGCTCGACAAGGCGTTCGGTGCAATCGACGTTGCGCGCGACATCTCCTTTTCGGTCGCTCTCGGAGAATGTCTGGGAATCCTAGGACCGAACGGGGCGGGTAAAACCTCCCTGTTCAACCTGCTGGACGGGTCGATCCGGGCGGATGCCGGCAAGGTCCTGCTCGACGGGGTCGACATTACCGATCTGCCGGCACACAAGCGCGCCGGCGTGGGCATTTCCCGCGCATTCCAGGTTCCGCAACCCTTCGCCGATATCCCGGTTTTCGAAAATGTCCTGGTCGCGGCGCGTTTCGGCGGCGGCATTTCCCATCGGCAGGCGATCGGCTTCAGTTGCGAAATCCTCGAGCAGACGGGGCTCTACGGCAAACGACACCGCAATGCCGGCGCGCTGTCGCTGCTCGACCGAAAGCGGCTTGAGCTTGCCAAGGCGCTGGCGACCAGACCCAGGGTCCTGCTGCTCGACGAAATCGCCGGCGGGTTGACCGAGATGGAGGGCCGGGAGCTGGTGGCGCTTCTTCAAACGCTGAAAACCGGGGTGGCGATCGTCTGGATCGAACACGTGGCGCACGCGCTGACGGCGGTTGCCGACCGGCTGATGGTGCTTCACTTCGGGCAAAAGCTCATGGAAGGGCCTGTTCGCGAGACGCTGGAGAGCGCGGAAGTGCGGGAGATCTATCTGGGGATCGAAGTCGATGACGCTCGTTGATATCCAAAAACTGAATGCGTTCTACGGCGATTTTCAGGCGCTGTTCGATCTGGACTTCACCATCGATGCCGGCGAGACCGTCGCCGTTATCGGGGCCAATGGCGCAGGCAAGTCCACCTTTCTGTCGGCGATCCTCGGTTCCCTGAATTCCATCAGGGGCAAGATCGAATTCGACGGCGCCGATATCACCGGCAATCGCGTGTTTATCAATGCGCGAGCGGGCATCACGCTGGTGCCGGAAGGTCGGCGGCTTTTCCCATCCCTCGATGTCGAGCAAAACCTTCTGATCGGGGAAATGACCCGTCGCAGGGGCGCGTGGTCGCTTGAGGCGGTCTATGCCCTGTTTCCAATCCTGCGTGAGCTTAGTCATCACCGGGTTTCCCAGATTTCGGGCGGCCAGCAGCAGATGGTGGCCATTGGCCGGGCATTGATTTCAAATCCGAAATTGCTGTTGTGCGACGAAATCTCGCTCGGGCTCGCGCCAAAAGTGATCAAGGAAATCTATGCCTGTTTCGACCAGATCAGACAAAGCGGCGTGTCGATCATCCTCGTCGAACAGGACGTCGCCAAGGCGCGGGATGCGTCCGACCGGCTCTATTGCCTTCTGGAGGGGCGTTTCAGTCTTTCCGGACGCAGCGACAGTTTTTCCATCGATGAAATCTCGAACGCGTATTTTGGGGCGTAGCCAATGGATTGGGTTTCGACAATCGTAAACGGACTGCTGCTCGGGTCGCTCTACGGTCTTTATGGCTTGGGACTGGCCTTCGCGTTCGGGATCATGCGCATCGTGAACGTCGCGCATGGCGAGTTCATCGTGCTGGCGGCCTATACCGGCTATTTTTTCAGCACCGCTTTTGGCCTGCCGCCGGCGGTCAACATAGTCGTCGTTGCCCTGCTTGGCGCGGGCGTGGGCTATGCGCTTCAGGCCGGGCTGCTCAACCGGGTGATCGGCGCCGATCCGCTGCGGCCATTGATCCTGACCTTCGGTCTGTCGATCATTATGCGCAATGCGATGGCGGAGCTGTTCGGCGCGGACCTTCGCTCGATTGACACCGGTGCGCTGAAGACGGCGAGCATCAATCTGGGCGGACTGTCGGTCGGCGTGCTGCCATTGATCATTTTCGCGGTGACGGCGGCCTGTTTCGCCGGGCTTTTCCTGTTGATCGGCAGGACCAGATTCGGGCGCAACATCCGCGCCGCGGCCGACAGCGCCGAAACGATCGAGCTGTTCGGCGTCGATCATCGCAGGATCTATGCAATCGCCATGGCGGTGGCGATCGCCTTGTCCTGCGTGGCAGGCGTTTTGATGGGTATGCGGTCGGGTTTCACGCCGTTTTCCGGCGTCGACAGACTGCTCATCGCCTTGCAGGTGGTGATCATCGGCGGCGTCGGCTCGATGTTTTTTGCGTTCTTTGGCGGGCTTCTGCTTGGCGTCACCCATTTGATCGGACTGAAACTGGACCCGGGCAGCGGGCTGCTGTTTCCCGATCTGGTCTTCCTCGCCGTTCTGCTTTTCCGTCCTCAAGGCTTTGCGGGAGGCAAATCATGACCGGCACATCGCCAATCAATCCTTCCGACAGGGGCACGCGGTCCCTGCCGCTCTCCGTGCTGATCGTTCTCGCCATTATCGCAATGGCCTGCGTTGCCGCGGGACCCTGGCTTCTCGGGCAGGGGACGATGCGGCTCGTCAGCGAGATCCTGCTGGTCCTTGCCATGGCGCAGATGTGGAACCTGCTTGCAGGCTATGCCGGACTGGTATCCTTCGGCCATCAGGCCTTTGTGGGGGGCGGCGCGTATGCTGCCTTTGCGGTCTCGAATAATCTGGGGCTCAACCCCTATGTATCGCTTCTCGCCGCACCGATCGTCGCCGCGGCAATGGCCGCCGTTCTCGCGCCGCTGCTGTTTCGGCTGCGCGACGCCTATTTCGCCATCGGCATCTGGGTCGTGGCGGAGGTTCTTGCCATCCTGTGCAGCAAGGTGCCGGGCCTGGGAGGCCAGCTCGGCATGACGCTCAAGAGTATCCGCAATCTTGATTTCAACACGTTCTCGGTCGCGATCTTCTGGATCTCCGGCGCGGTCGCCATCGGATCGCTGGTTACAGTCTGTGTTGTCTTGCGATCGGATCTCGGCCTGGCGTTGAGCGCGGTGCGCAATAACGAACGCGCGGCGCAAAGCCTCGGGATCGATGTTTGGAAGATCAGGTTCGTCACCTTCGTCATTTCGGGTGCCGGCGTCGGACTGGCGGGCGCCGTCTACTTCGTGTCGTCCCTGCAGGTCGTGCCCTCTGCCGCTTTCGATCTCAACTGGGCCGTGATGATGCTGTTCATCACCATTATCGGCGGCATCGGGCGTGTCGAAGGTCCGATCATCGGCGCGATCATCTATTTCACGCTTCGCGAACTCTTCGCGGAATACGGCAACTGGTATCTCGTTTTGACGGGGCTGGTCGCGGTCGTGACCATGCTTCTGGCGCCGGAAGGAATATGGGGTCTGATTTACAGACGCTTCCGGTTCGAAATCTTCAGTGTTCGCCATAGGATTCCGGATGATTGGGCGGACCACAAAAACAATCACACAGCGGATGCTGCATGAGCGATGCGCAACGCCTGCTGCAGGCAAGTCAAACAAGGAGGAGAAAGTCATGACGAAATTCGATCTCATACTCGGCGGCAAGAAAGTCGGCGCCGAGCAGTATGCCGATGTTCTCAACCCGGCCACGAACGAGGTCGTCGGACAGGCCGCTGTGGCAACGCCGGAGCACCTGGACCAGGCGGTTCAGGCCGCCAACGCCGCCTTCGCAACATATTCCAGACTGGATGACGCCGCCCTTCGCGACAACTGCAACAAGGTCGCCGATGTGATCGAGGCGCATGCCGAGGAACTGGCAAAGCTTGTGACCCTGGAACAGGGCAAGCCGCTTGACGGCCTCGGGTCGCGGTTCGAGGTTGGCGGGGCGGTAGCCTGGGCGCGCCATGCTTCAAGCCTCAGCCTCGAACCCGAAGTCGTGCAGGACGACAATGAAGGCCGCGTCGTCGTCTATCAAAAGCCGGTTGGCGTCATTGGTTCGATAACGCCCTGGAACTGGCCGCTCCTGACGGCAATATGGCATCTGATGCCCGCGATCCGGTCCGGCAATACCGCGATCATCAAGCCTTCTCCCTACACGCCGCTTTCAACGTTGCGCCTGATCGAGCTGATCGACAGCGTCTTGCCCGACGGGGTCGTCAACTGCGTCACCGGCGGCGGCGAAATCGGCGGGGCGATGTCCAGACATGAAGGGATCGCCAAGATCGTGTTCACCGGCTCTTCCGCCACCGGAAGCAAGATCATGTCGGGCGCGTCCGAGACGATCAAGCGGCTCACCCTGGAACTTGGCGGCAATGATGCGGGGATCGTCCTGCCCGACTGCGATGCCAAACAGATCGCGGAAGGCCTTTTCTGGGGGGCGTTCATCAATAACGGCCAGACATGCGCCGCGCTCAAGCGCCTTTATGTCCATGACGCGATTTACGACGATGTCTGCCGGGAGTTGACGGCCTTCGCCAAGGGCATCGTTGTCGGCAACGGCATGGATGCGGGAACGCATCTCGGTCCGATCCAGAACCGCATGCAATACGACAAGGTGGTCGAACTTGTCGAAGACGCCAAGGCGCAGGGCGGCCGCGTGTTGCTGGGCGGCGATGCGGACGGCGCGGGCGGCGGCCTTTTTTATCCTGTAACGTTGATCGCCGATGTGGCGAACGGCGTGCGCCTCGTCGACGAGGAGCAGTTCGGGCCGGTTCTGCCGATCATCCGGTTCAGCGACATCGACGAAGTGATCGCTGACGCCAACGATAATCCCAACGGTCTGGGTGGTTCTGTCTGGACCGGCGATCTGGAGTATGGGCGCAGCCTGGCGCGAAGGCTCGAATGCGGGACGGCCTGGATCAACAATCACGGCCCGGTACGGCCGGATGTGCCGTTTGGCGGGGTCAAGCGCTCCGGTCTCGGCGTCGAGTTCGGTAAGTGGGGCCTTTCGGAATACACCGACCTCCAGGTCATCAACGGTTGAGGCGACCGATGGCGGACTATGATTACATCATTGTCGGCGGCGGCTCCTCCGGCTGCGTCCTGGCAAATCGCCTTTCTGCGGATCCGTCGAACCGGGTTCTTCTGATCGAATGGGGCGGCTGGGACAAGAGCTGGTTCATCCGGGCTCCGGCGACGTTCTTTCGCGTGATTGAAAAGGGCACCGACGTCTTCCACTATACCAGCAAGGGAGATGAAGGTCTTTCCGGTCGCCCGACGATCGTGCCCCAGGCCAAGGTCATTGGCGGGGGCTCTTCGATCAACGGAATGGTCTATATCCGCGGTCAGGCCGCAGATTATGACCACTGGCGGCAGCTTGGCTGCACCGGCTGGTCCTATGAGGATGTCCTGCCGGTTTTCCGCGATCTCGAAAATCACGAATGCCTGTCGAACGCGTTCCACGGCGCCTCGGGCGAGCTTCACGTCTCGCGCGGTCGCGACGCGCATTTTCTGGCGCGGGCTTTCGTGCGCGCCGGCCAGGAAGCCGGAATTCCCTATAACGACGATTTCAACGGGAGCGACCAGCAGGGCGTCGGGTTCTTCCATACGACCACCCACAAGGGCGAACGCTGGAGCAGCGCCCGGGCCTTCCTCGAGCCGGCCAGGGCTCGTTCGAACCTGACGATCATGACCAGCCACCGGGTTGACCGGATACTGACGGAGGGTCGGCGCGCCGTCGGCGTGCTGCTGGCAAATGGCAAGTCAGTGCGCGCGCGCCGCGAGGTCGTCCTGACCGCGGGGGCGATCGCAACGCCGATCCTGCTGCAACGCTCCGGCATCGGAAACGGACAGGAACTGCGCAAACTCGGGATCGACGTGGTTCACGATCTGCCAGGCGTTGGCGAAAACTATCAGGATCACCTCGAATCGACGGTGCAGTTCGAACTCAAGCAACCGCTGTCGATCCTCGGCCAGGACAAGGGGTTTGCGGCCTTGAAGCATCTGGCCCGATACCTGACCACAAGGTCCGGGCTGATGGCCTCGAACATTATCGAATCGGGCGGTTTCGTCGACACGGCGGGGACGGGGCTTCCCGACATCCAGTTTCACGTATTGCCCACATTCATAGGCTTTGTGGATCGCGACCAGGAACCCGGCCACGGAATTGCCATCGGCCCCACCTTTCTGCGTCCGCGCTCGCGCGGGCAGGTCAAGCTGTCATCGGCCGATGCCGATGCCGCGCCGGATTTCCGGCCGAACTCGCTGTCGGATCCCGAAGACCTGGAAACCCTGGTCAGGGGAACCGAACTGGCGATCAGGATCGGCGATCAGCCCTCGCTCAGGAAACTGGTCAAGCGCCGGGCCTTGCCCAAACCCGGGATCGAGAGCGATCCGGCAGCCTTGCGCGAATACGTCCGTTCCGTCGCCAAGACCATCTATCACCCGGCCGGGACGGCGAAGATGGGACCGGATTCCGATCCCATGGCCGTCGTCGATCCAGAATTGCGTGTTCACGGGATGGAAGGGCTCAGGATTTCCGACTGCTCCGTTATGCCGACGCTGGTTTCCGGCAACACCAATGCGCCGGTCATGATGATCGCCGATCGCGCCGCCCGTTTCATGCTGGCCGCTCGCTAGAACGCGCTCGGCAAGCGTCGGCGCCGGCCGTGCATCCGCGCTCGCGCACATGGCCGCGTTCGCGTTTCGGCGGCCCGCATTCCGGCTGGACCCGTGCGACGCCCCCACAAATCGACCATTGATTTTCACTGAAGAAAAGGAATGAAAGCAAATGAGTGTTGAACGGATCGGGCTGGTCGGCCTTGGCAATATGGGCAAGCCGATGGCGCGCCATCTCATCGCAAACGGGTTTGAGCTTCAGGTGTTCGATCTCGACCGGGCGCTTGCAAGGGACTTCTCGGCGGAGATCGGCGCTACGTCCGCCGAGAGCCTGCAGGAACTGGGCAGGGCATCGGATATTGTGATCACGATGCTGCCGACCGGCCGCGTGGTGCGAGACGTCGTGACCGGCGAGAACGGCCTTGTCGCCGGGCTGGATTCGGGAGATGTCGTCATAGACATGAGTTCATCCGAGCCCAGCGGATCACGCGCCCTGGCGAGAGAACTGGCGAAAATCGGAATTGACTTTGTGGATGCGCCGGTTTCCGGCGGCGTGCCGGGCGCCGTCGATGCGACGCTGACGATCATGGTCGGCGCGAAGGACCAGGCATTGTTCGATCGGGTGCGTCCCGTGCTGTCGGCGCTCGGCAAGAAGATCATTCCGACCGGTGATGTTGGTACCGGGCATGCAATGAAGGCCCTGAACAATTTCATTGCGGGCTCCAATTTCGCTGCCGCCAGCGAGGCGTTGATTCTGGGCGCGCGCTTCGGCCTCGATCGCGCGACCATGCTGGATATCATCAACACCTCCACCGGGCGAAATTTCGCCAGCGAGAAACTTCTGGGACAGCAGGTACTGACCGAGAAGTACAGTTCCGGGTTTACGCTGGGTCTGCTCTCGAAGGATGTCGGCATCGCCGCAGCCTTGTCGAAGGAGCTGGAGGCAGGCTTGCCGACCGTGGCCCAGACCAATGCCTGGTGGCAGGCGGCGCTTGAGGGCGCGAACGGCGCGGACGACCATACGACCGCATATCGTTACTGGAGCGAGTGCGCGGCGAACGGCCGCAAGAGCTAGAGAGCGCCTGTCGGCATTTGAGCGGGACCCCACGCCGTGGCCCCGCTCATTGCGGTCTCCGGCCCCTGTCCCCGATATCTTGCCTTTACGCCATGGCGTTCAGCGGCCGTTGTTGGTCCAGCTTCAGGGCCCGCCATTCCGTCGGGGAGGCGCCGGTATGCTTGCGAAAGAAGCGTGAGAAATAGGCCGGATCGTCGAAACCTGTCTCCCGTCCGATATCCTCGACCGAGCGGATTGTGAACATCAGCAGCCGCTTCGCCTCGATGAGCCGCCGTTCGAGAATCATGGCCTTGACCGACTTTCCGAAGGCTTCCCGGGCTGCCTTGTCGAGCAGATGTCGCGTGGTTGCCAGCTCCTCCGCATAGCGGGCGACCGGCCAGTCTTCACGGTAATGCCTGTCGATCATCCGGCGCAGCGCCACGCCGAGCGCGTGGGAAGGTGAGGGCTGCTGCGCGTCGGCCCTGCCCATGCGCTTGGTCAGGGCCAGAATCGTCTGGACGAGTCCCGCCAGAACGTGCCGGCTTTCGCCGTCGCGCATTCTGTATTCGGCAAGCGTCATGTGCGCGAGCTGGTCAAGATGCTGCCACTGCGCGTCGTCTTCGCGGCTGGCGATGAACAGCGGGCGCTCGATCGCCGCACCGAGCCTTTCGTGGATTGTCTCGAGACCTTCATCCGCAAGCGAGATCACGATTGCATCGGTATTCGCGCCAACCGAAAATCCGTGAACCACGCCGCTCGGCATGAAACTAATGGCCGGCGCGGAGAACTCGAAGCTCCGATCTTCGTAGCGATAGGTTCCGCCCCCCCGATACCAGAAGGTGATCTGCGCCATATGCATGTGTTTGTGTGGAGCGACCTCGCCGAAGTGAACGCTCTTGCGCTCCATCACGGTCTCGACATGCATGAAGTCGATCTCGAGCGAGCGGCTCGGCTCGCCATAGACGAAGAAATCAGGGATTTTATCGGTATCGGCCATCGCCCGAAAAAGTACCAGCGATTTGCCCGGTTTGTCCATAGGCAGCGCTGCCAGACGGAGTTAACAATCGTCATGGTTTTGCCGGGAGGAAAAAATGCTAGCCGAAGACTATAGATCCGATAAAAAGCGCCCTTTTACCGGGGCTGAATATATTGAAAGCCTGCGCGACGGTCGTGAGGTCTATATCAATGGAGAGCGGATCGCCGACGTTACCGCGCACCCCTCCATGCGCAACTCCGTCCGCTCCCTGGCGCGGCTTTATGATGCGCTTCACGACGAAAAGTCCAAATCCTGGCTAACATCGCCGACCGATACCGGTTCGGGCGGCTATACCCACAAGTTTTTCCGCGTGGCCCGTTCCGTGGATGATCTCGTTGCCCAGCAGGGGGCAATCGCCGACTGGGCGCGGATGTCCTATGGCTGGATGGGGCGCACCGCCGATTACAAGGCGGCCCTGATGAATACGCTTGGCGCCAATGCCGAATGGTATGGCGATTTCGCCGACAATGCCCGGTCCTGGCACAAGCGCGCGCAGGAATCCGTGCTGTTCATGAACCACGCCATCGTCAACCCGCCGATCGACCGGCACAAACCGGCCGACGCGGTAAAAGATGTTTATGTTCATATCACCAAGGAAACGGATGCCGGCATCTATGTGTCGGGGGCCAAGGTGGTGGCGACATCATCGGCGCTGACCCACTACAATTTCCTTGCGCAGAGCTCGGCGACCGTCAGTGAGGATCCGTCGCTGTCGGTAATGTTCATCCTGCCGATGAACGCGCCGGGCGTGAAGATGTTCTGCCGTGTTTCCTATGAGGAGGCCGCCAATACGGTGGCGCAGCCGTTTGATTACCCGCTGTCGTCGCGCTTCGACGAGAATGATGCCATTCTCGTGCTCGACAATGTCTTTGTGCCCTGGGAAGATGTTCTGGTGCTGCGTGACGCGCGCAAGATCCTGTCCTTCCACCCGGCTTCAGGTTTCATGCATGGCTATTGCTTCCAGGGTTGCACGCGGCTCGCGGTGAAGCTCGATTTTCTGGCAGGTCTTCTCGCCAAGGCGCTGCGCTGCACCGGTGGCGACGCATTTCGCGGAAACCAGGCGATGCTCGGCGAGGTGATCGCGATCCGCCATCAGTTCTGGGCGTTTTCCAACGCCATGGCGCGCAATCCGGTGGAGTGGGCGAATGGCGCGGTCCTGCCCAATCTGGAGGCCGCGCTTTGCTATCGCACCTTCATGTCGGAGGCCTATCCCAAGGTCATCGATCTCATTCGCCGCACCGTCGCCTCGGGCCTGATCTATCTGCCGTCCTCGGCCAAGGATTTCGCCAATCCGGAGATCGATCGCTATCTCGCGCAATATGTGCGCGGCTCGAACGACATCGGTCATATCGAACGCATCAAAATCATGAAACTGTTGTGGGATGCCACAGGGTCGGAGTTTGGCGGGCGGCACGCGCTTTATGAGCTCAATTATGCCGGCGCGCCGGAGGAGGTCCGCCTGCAGGTTCTCAAGGGGGCCGAGCGCGGCGGAATCCTGAAGGAGATGGAAGCGCTGGTCGACACCTGCATGTCCGATTACGACGAACATGGCTGGACCGGGGATACCTGGCTCGACCCGCTGGAGACGCGGCGCGATCTCGGCCAGGCCGCCGAATAGGAGCGCATCATGGAAACGGTGGAAACAGATGTTTCGGCAGTCGAATTCCGCAATGCCATGGCGCGGGTCTGCGCGCCGGTCAATGTGGTCACCACCAACGGACCCGCCGGGCGCGGCGGGTTCACCGCGACGGCGATGTGCAGCGTTACCGACCAGCCGCCGACATTGCTGGTCTGCATGAATGCCGGTTCGGCGCAATCCGCGATGTTCATCGAAAACCGGCGCTTCTGCGTCAACGTGCTGACCCAGGAGCATCGGGACCTGGCAAGCCTTTTTGCAGGCGGCGAAAAGAGCATGGAGGCCCGCTATGCGGCCGCCGACTGGGTCGATCTCAAATCCGGCAACAAGGCGCTTGCCGACGCAATCGTCTCCTGCGATTGCCGTCTCGTGGATGCGCGGCTGGTGGGAACCCACAATATCTTCATCGGAGAGGTCGACGAGATCCGCTCCCGGCGCGATGGCCACGCGCTGTTGTATTTCGACCGGAATTTCGTTCATGTGCCGACGCAGGCCGGCAGTTTCGGCGGCTGAAAAAAACAATGGCAACGGCCGCGCGATGCGGCCGTTTTGCTTTGCGTAAACGCAATAAGCCAGAGCCGCGTTTTCTGCCTCCCACCCCGCAAAAAATCCATGATCTCGTTTGATCCAGGGCAAATCCCGGCGTCACGCTTCCATTATAATGCACATGTTAATTAAATCCGGGAGGAGAGAATGGGTAAGCTTGTACTGGCCGCCAAGGCGACGCATGTGCCGACCATGGTGATGTCGGAAATGGAAGGTCCGCTCAAGGGCGCGCGACAGACGGCCATTGACGGCCATAAGGAGATTGGTCGGCGTGCGCGCGCCGCAGGCGCGGATACCTTTGTGGTGCTCGACACGCACTGGCTGGTCAACGCCGCCTATCACATCAATGCCAATCATCGTTTCGAGGGTTTGTTCACCTCGCATGAATTCCCGCAATTCATCAAGGATCTGCCCTATGCCTATGACGGCAATGCCGCGCTTGGCGATCTGATCGCCGAAACGGCGCGCGACAGGGGCGTCTATACGCTGTCGCACCAGGTGGATTCGCTCGATCTGGAATATGGCACGCTGGTGCCGATGCGCTACATGAATGGCGATGCCGCGCTGAAAGTGGTCTCGGCCGCGGCCATGTGCACGGTGCACAGCCTGGAGAGTTCTCGCAAGCTTGGCGCCGCGATCCGCGCCGCGATCGAAGCCTCCGACAGCAATGTCGCCCTGATCGCTTCCGGTTCGCTCTCGCACAAAATCTGGCCGAACGACATCTATGCGGAAAACAACGGCACCTTCACGATCTCGTCGGAGTTCAACCGGCAGGTCGACCTGCACGTGCTCGATCTCTGGCAGAAAGGCGAAATCGGGACGTTTTTGAAGATGTTGCCGGACTATGCCGAGTATTGCGATGGCGAGGGCGACATGCACGACACCGTCATGTTGTTCGGCGCGCTCGGCTGGGACGACTACAAGGGACGCGGCGAGGTGGTGACCGACTATTTTCCGTCTTCCGGCACGGGTCAGACCAATGTGATCTTCTCGGTGCCCGAATAGGCCGGCCGCCGAAAAAAGCGGGCGGATTTGCAGCCGCCCGCTTTTTTCTCAGTGATGGCGCGCGCCGAGATAGATCGCCTTGACGTCTTCGTCATGTGCCAATTCGTCGGCCGGACCTTCCTTGACCACGCCGCCGCCTTCCAGCACATAGCCGTAATCGGCGATATTGAGCGCCGCGCGGGCGTTCTGCTCGACGATCAGAATGGACACGCCGCTATCACGCAGGGCCTTCACCTTTTGCAGCACTTCCGCGACGATCAGCGGCGCGAGGCCCAGGCTTGGCTCATCCAGCATCAGCAGTTTCGGCCGCGCCATCAGGGTGCGGGCGATGGCCAGCATCTGCCGCTCGCCGCCCGAAAGCGTTCCGGCGCGTTGCGCACGCCGTTCATAAAGCCGCGGAAACTGCTCATAGGCCGCTTTCAGATCGGCATCGCGACTTCCGTCATGGACATTGCGCCGGGAGAAGCCGCCAAGCACGAGATTGTCGGCAACGCTCATCGTGCCGAAAAGCTCGCGCTGCTCGGCGACAAGCCCAAGGCCCGCCATCAGCCGGTCCTCGATGGCCAGCGTGGCAATCTCCCGGCCGCCAAGCGTGATTGCGCCGCGCGCGG
This sequence comes from Martelella mediterranea, assembly GCF_021021415.1. Lineage (GTDB taxonomy): Bacteria > Pseudomonadota > Alphaproteobacteria > Rhizobiales > Rhizobiaceae > Martelella > Martelella mediterranea_C. The sequence continues at coordinate 52,822 of NZ_JAINWJ010000022.1, forward strand.
GCAGCAATCCCATGATGGCGTTGAGAAGGGTGGTCTTGCCCGCGCCGTTCGGCCCGATGACGGTGACGATCGAGCCGTGCCTGACCTTGAGGTTGAGCCCGTCCAGCACCTGAGCCTTGCCGTAACCGGCCGAAAGACCGCTGACAGTCAGCAGATCGCTCATTCTTCCACTCCCAGATAGGCCTGCTGGACCTTTTCATTCTGCTGGATTTCCGCGGGCAGGCCCTCGGCGATCTTCTCGCCGAAATTGACCACGACGAGCCGATCCACGAGATTCATGACAAAATCCATGTCGTGCTCGACGATCAGGATCGTCATGCCTTCGTCCCGCAGGTTCGAAAGCAAGCCATGCAATTGCTGCTTTTCCTTGTAGCGCAGCCCGGCGGCGGGTTCGTCGAGCAACAGGATCGCGGGATCGGCGGCAAGCGCGCGTGCGATTTCGACGATGCGCTGCTGGCCGAGCGCCAGATTGCCGGCCGGAACATGCAGATGCCCGGCAAGGCCAACCCGCTCGATCTGCCGTTTCGCATTGGCGAGCAAAGCCGCTTCCTCGCGCCGGTCGAGGCGAAACAGCGCCTTCAGCGCGCCGTCGCGGCCACGCCGGTGGGCGCCGACGGCGACACTCTCCAGAACGGACATGTCGTTGCGCAACTGGACATGTTGGAATGTGCGGACAACGCCCAGTTCGCAGAAGGCCGATTGCGGCGCGTTTTCGACCCGTTTGCCGCAGACCGTGAGCGTGCCCTCATTGGGCTTGAGAACGCCGGTCAGCAGGTTGAACAGGGTGGATTTGCCCGCGCCATTGGGGCCGATGACGCCGAGAATCTGACCGGCATCCAGCTCGAACGTCATGGCGTTGACGGCCGTCAGCCCGCCGAAACGCTTGGTCAGGCCGTCGGCAACCATCACCGGGCGCCCGGGTTCGGGTTTCTCACGCACGTCAAGCGCCAGCGCGTCGTCGGGAACGGCCCGCGGCGCCGCGCGCGGCAGGAAACGGGCGATGAACGGGCTTATGCCGCCGCTGGCAAATTGCAGGATCAGGATCATCATCACGCCGAAGACGATGTTTTCGGCCGCGCCCGCGCTGCCGAGAAGGCCGGGGATGACATCCTGCACCGTGTCGCGGATCAGGATCAGGATCGAGGCCCCGAGAATGGCGCCCCACAGGCTCGCCGCCCCGCCGATGACCGCCATGAACAGATATTCGATGCCCGCGCCAAGCCCGAAAGGCGTCGGGTTCACGAATTGCAGCAGATGGGCGTAAAGCCAGCCCGATATCGCGGCCAGCACCGCGGCATGAACGAAAATCAGCGTCTTCAGCCGGGCCGTATCGACGCCGAAGGCCTCCAGCATCACCGTCTTGCCGCGCAGCGAGCGGATGGCGCGGCCATTACGGCTGTCGAGCAGATTTTTCACCGATATGAAGGCGATGCCGACAAAGACCCAGATCAGCCAGGTAAACGACCGGCCTTCGAGCGGCGCGCCGAAAACACTGATATGCGGCAGGCCGGACATGCCGTCATGGCCGCCGAGCGCGGTGATGTTGCCGACGAGGAAAAACAGGCTCAAACCCCAAGCCATGGTCGAAAGCGGCAGGTAATGGCCTGAAAGACCAAGCGTCAGCATGCCGATCAGCCAGGCGCCCAGCGCGGTGACCGCCATGGCCGCAAAGATCGTAAGCCATGGCGACAGACCGAACCGCGTCGTCAGCCAGGCGGTGGTGTAGGCGCCCATGCCGACAAAGGCGGCCTGCCCGAAGGATGTCAGCCCGCCAATGCCCGTCAACAGCACAAGCCCCAGTACGACGATGCTGGCGAGGCCGATGAAATTGGCGAGCGTGAGCTGGTACGGTGAAAAGAGGAAGGAAATGGCGAAGGCCGCAAGGACGATCGCGGGACTGGCGATGCGGCGGATCATTCCTCGTCCTCCTCGGCGTGAGACTTGTCAAGATTGCGCCACAGCAAGACCGGTATGATGAGAGCAAAGACGATGACGTCCTTGAAGGCGCTGGCCCAGAACGACGAATAGGATTCCACCAGTCCGATCATCAGCGCGCCGGCAGCAGCCAGCGGATAGGAGACCAGCCCGCCGACAATGGCCGCGATGAAACCCTTGAGGCCGATCAGAAAGCCGGTGTCGAAATAGATCGTCGTCATCGGGGCGATCAGAAGGCCCGAGAATGCGCCGATCAGGGCGGCAATCAGAAAGGCGAGGCTGCCGGCCGCCTCCGTGCGGATGCCGACCAGGCGGGCGCCATTGCGGTTGATCGCCGTGGCGCGCAACGCCTTGCCCATCAAGGTCCGGCCGAAGAACAGCGCCAGAATGATGATCAGGACAAGCGCGCTCGCGATGATGAACAGCGCCTGCTGGCGCAAGACAACGCCGCCCACGCGCAGGACGCCGGGGAAGATCGCTTCCGTACGCACGCCTTCCGCGCCGAAGGCAAGCAGGCCGAAACCCATCAAGACGAGGTGAATGGCCATGGCCACGATCAGCAACACCAGCACCGGCGCATGGGCGATCGGTCGGAATGCAACCCGGTACATGATCGGCCCAAGCGGCACGATGATCGCCAGCGTCAGCGCCATGCGATACCATGGGCCGAGGTCATAGGAGGCGGTTGCCACGGCGAGCAATGTGACAGCGGCCGCGACCCCGGCATAGACACCCGCAGCCCTGAGCGCGCGTCTTTCGCGACGGCGGACGAAGGTGGCGATTTCCATTGCGGCCGCGATGCCGCCACCAAGGCACAGCAACCAGACGGTCGCCGGAAGCTTCCCGGTCTCAAGCGCCGCCAGGCTCAAGGCCGTGAGCGAAACGATCTCTCCCTGGGGTATCAACATTATGCGGGTAACTGAGAACACGGTAACCAGGGTGAGGGCCAGCAATGCGTAGATCGCGCCGTTGGTTAATGCGTCCTGAGCCAGCAAAGCAGCGATCATGCCGTTCATCTGGAAGCTCATCCGGTTTTCAATAGAGGTGACGCGGACAGGCGACATGCCGCCGCCGGTCCTGTCATGAAGAAAAGGATGCGCATGCCTTGGAGCGCATCCTCCGGCTCATAATTCAGTCCTGCGGGACGTAGATCCACTTGCCGTCTTCGATCCGGACGAGCGCCTCGGCGCGCATGTCGGTTCCGTTATGATTGGTCGGCGACATGTTGAAGACGCCCTGACTTCCGACAAGCTCTTCGGTCTTTTCGATATTGTCGCGCAACGCGGTGCGGAACTCGACAGTACCGGGTTCGGCCGTTTCCAGCGCCTTGGGGGCGGCGGCGGCAAAGATCAGATAGGCATCCCACGCGGTGGCGCCGAAGAGCGAACGCGAGCCTTCGCCATATTCGCCCTCATAGGTCTGGACGTATTTCAGCGCTTCCTGCTTGACCGGGTTATCATCGGGAAGCTGTTCGGCCACGAGCGCGGGCGACACGGCGAGCATGACGCCATCAAGCCCCGATTTACCGACGCGCAGGACATCCGGGCTCGCCATGCCCTGATTGATGTAGATCGGTCCGTCATAGCCGAGATTGCGCAGTTCCAGCACCGGCGTCACGCCGGGGGTGCCGGAGGAGCCGATGACGACGGCATCGGGATTGACGGAGATCACGCTCAATGCCTGCGCGGTGACGGTGGTATCCTTGGCGTTGAAACGTTCATCGCCGACGACCTCGATATCATAGTCCGCCGCAGCCTTTTTGAAGGCGCCGATGAAGCTGTCGCCGAAGGCATCATTGAAGCCGATAAAGGCGACCGTCTTGTCGCCGTCCTTGTTCATCTGGCCGAAGACATAGGCGGCCATGGTGGGCTCTTCCGGCGCAAGCTTGAAGACCCAGGTCTTGTTGCCCTCGACCGGAGAGGCGATCACGGCGGAGCCGGCGAGCGAGATCATCGGCGTCTTGCCGGGGCCGACGGCCTCCACCACTGCAAGCGACGATGGCGTGATCGATGGCCCGAAGATGATGTCGACATTGTTTTCGTCCATCAGCTTCTTGGCGGCGCGCACGGCGGCGGAAGGGTCGCTGGCGTCGTCGATAATGGTGTAGCTGACCGGCTCGTCGCCAATTTTCGTCGGCAGCAGTTCAATGGCCTGCTTTTCGGGGATGCCAAGCGAGGCCGCCGGGCCGGTGAGCGAAAGGATTGCTCCAACCTTGATTTCTGCGAATGCGTTTCCTGCCATCAAGGCGATGGAAACGGATGCCGCAAAAGCGGCAAATCGTGCGGTCTTCCTGATACGCATTTCTTCTCCTCCCAGAGTGATTATCTCACCATTGCTCCTCGACAATAATGAGATAATTAACATGTGTATTGAGTAGGTGCAACCTGCTTTTCGATGATCTGCAACCGCCTGAAAGGCATGGAAGGACACGAACGGCGATCCCTGCAGCGCGTCCGTCAGGCGGCAAAAGCTTTCAGGCTGAATTCGGCATCGGCAACCTGGCTGGGCGATGGACGTCTGACGCCTTTGAGGATCCGGCGCATCGCCATATGGTCTGCGGCCTGGTTGATGCTTTCGGCCGCCACCAGATCATCGCCGCGAAAGCAGAAGACCGAGAACCGCCCCGACGCCATATCTCCGCGCAGCACCGTTCTGTCATGCCCCTGTGACAGCCCGGCGATCTGAAGCTTGAGCGGCCCCTGATCGCTCCAGAACCAGGGAACGGCGTCATAGGAGGTTGGCGAGCCCGTCAGGCTGCGGGCAAGGCAGCGCGCCTGATCGGTGGCGTTCTGCACGCTCTCCAGCCGGATGGGCATTTCGGCCTGCGGATGCGGAAACAACGCGCAATCGCCGATTGCTGAAATGTTTTTGGCCGATGTTCGAAGCTGATGATCGACGATAATCCCGTTGCCGACTGCCAGCCCCGCTTGCCGTGCAAGGCCGGTCTCCGCATCCGCGCCAATGCCGACAAGGACGATATCGGCCGGAATGTCATCGCCGGATGCCGTGCGAGCAGCGCCAATCCGGCCACCCTCCGCGGGAAGGAAAGCCGCGACCGTTTCCTGAAACCGGAACGTCACGCCTGCGGCCCTGTGCCGCTCATGCAGGTACTCTGCCATCGGCCGCGACAGCGCGCGCTTCAAGATGGCGTCGGATGCTTCGATGACCGTCGTTTCAATGCCGCGTGTCGCCGCGACAGCGGCGAATTCGAGGCCGATGAAGCCCGCGCCGATGATCACCGCACGACGCGCGCCGGCCAACGCGTCACGCAGTGCTTGCGCGTCGGCCCTGGTCCGCAGCTGATGAATGCCGGGCAGATCGCTTCCCGGCACGTTCAGGCGGCGCGCGACGCTGCCGGTGGCAAGTACCAGATGGCCAAATGGAAGAACCCAGCCGTCGGCGAGCGTTATGGACTGGCCTGCCGGATCGATTGCCGAAACCGCCGTGCCCGAGAGCCGCTCAATGCCGTTCTGCTCGAAGAAAACACCGGCCCGCAGCGGTTGGGCGTCGGCTGCCGCGCCGGTCAGATAGGCTTTCGACAGCGGCGGTTTGTGGTAGGGATTTTCCGTTTCGTTATCGATGAGCTTGAGGGGGCCGGCGAACCCGGCCTCCCTGAGTGATGCCGCGGCCTGGACGCCGGCATGACCGGCGCCAATGATCACGATTCCGTTCTCGTTCACGGCTCAGACCTGCGTATCCGGGATCTGAACGACGATACGCTCGCAATTCCCATGCGGATGCAACTGACAGCTCAGCCGGCTGTTGGGCGCCCGGGGGCTGGCCGCGCATTCCAGCATTTCGTCCTCCATCTCTTCCATGGCGGGCATTTCGTCCAGGCCCTCCTCGACATAGACGTGACAGGTGGCGCATTGCAGCGAACCGCCGCATTCCGCGACGATGCCATCTATCCCGTTGCCGATCGCGGCCTGCATCACGGAGGCGTCGTCTTCCACATCGACAGTCTTCTCGCTGCCGTCGGGCTGGCGAAATACAATTTTCGTCATCATTCGTTCCTTATGCATTCCACTTGACGGGGACCGAGGTCGGGCCACGGAAGACCCATCCCGCCCATGTGACCGGCTTTTCCGCGAATGCGAGATCCGGAATCCGATGGAACAGCGTCGGCAATGCGATCTCGCCAACCTGCGCGCGCGCCACCCAGGCGCCGGCGCAGAAATGCGGGCCGCCGCCAAAGGCGATATGCGGCTTCTTCGCGCGGTTGATGTCGAAGCGGTCGGGATTGTCGAAAACGCTCTCGTCCCTGTTGCCCGATCCCAGCACGACGCCGAGCTTCGCGCCCTCGGGCAGCATCACGCCGCCGAGTTCCACGGCGCGGGTCGTCTGGCGCGGATACATGCCGATCGGCGCCACCCAGCGAACAGTCTCTTCGAATACCGGGCGCCAGAGCTTGTTGTCCGCCACCACCTGTTGCTTCTGGTCCGGGTTGGCCAGCAGTCCGACCACGGCCGTCAGGATAGCGTCGCGCGGCTCGTTGAGCCCGCCGCCGATGATGACTTTGACATTGGCCCCGATTTCTTCGCGCGTCAGCGGATCCTCGGCATGAAGCATGGACGAGATCAGCGACGGATTAGGGTTTTTCCTGTGGTAGGGGATCATCTCGTCGATAGCGGCATCGACGCCGGCCGCGGCTGCGTCGGACCGCGCCCAGATTGCGGGGTCGTCTGCGTAATTGCCCGTTCCGTCCATCATTGCCTGCGACCAGGTCTGGAGATCCTGATGGGTCGCAGTGTCCAGGCCGAGCATGGCGCGCAGCGAAAGCGCCGCGCAGGGCCCGGCAAAGCTGCCAAACAGATCGGTCTCGCCATCTGCGATGAAGTCATCGATCAGCTGATCGACAATGGACTGAAAAACCGGAACCCAATGCTGGCGGATAACGCCCGGCCGCAGCGATGGCTCTATGGCCGTACGTTCACGCTTGTGGGCGGCGCCGTCCTTGCGCAACAGGTTATGGCCCATCACCCGTTTCATCAGCGATCCGCTTTCATCGGCACTGAAGGTTTCCGGATCGCGCTCAAGCGTCACGATGTCGTTGTAGCGGGTGACAAGATAGCGGTTGGCGGCGGGCACGAAGGCGACCGGCTCGTGCGCGCGCAGTTTCTTATAGGTCGGATAGGGATCCAAGGCCAGGTCGGCAAGCTTCACCGATTGGCCAATCGATGCGGATTGAACGGACATTTGCTCCTCCATTTCAGCGGTATCCGGTCCTCCAACCGGGTTGACCGGAGCTTCGGAAGAAAGACTTAATTTGTAAAACATTTATTTCCGGGATATTTATCGGGTTTCCCGATTAATGGTTTCAGAGGGACCACAATGGCGTTTCCGGCCTTCACCTTGCGGCAAGTCCGCTATTTTCTCGCGATCTCGGAATCGCGTACGGTCAGCGAGGCGGCCGACCGGCTCCACATTTCGCAAGGCGCGTTGACGGAGGCGCTCGACGAACTGGAGCGGCATATGCAGCTCAGATTGTTCGTCCGCAGGCGGGCCCATGGCGTTTCGCTGACGCCGGCGGGCAAGGAATTGCTGTCACACGCCCGCGCGCTGATGAATGCGGCCGATGAGTTCCAGTCCGCCGCTGCGACCCGGGGAACGCTCCTGGCGGGTAGGGTTTCGATCGGCTGTTATGCCACGCTTGCGCCCTTCATCATGCCGGCATTGATTGCCGCGTTCGAGCGGCACTATCCCGCGCTGGAGCTCGATCTGTTCTTCGGCTCGGGCGAGGAAATCGCCGAGAGGCTTGCCGACGGCCATTGCGACCTGGCGCTGGTCTATGATTTCAACCTGCCGAAACATACGGCAAGCGATCCGCTCTATTCGGTCGAGGCCCGCATCGTCATGCCTGCCAGCCATCCCTTGGCTGCGCAATCCGAAATCGACCTTGCCGATCTTGCCGACGAACCGCTGATCCAGTTCGGCATTGAACCGGCGCTGACCAATACGCGCCGCATATTCGAGGATGTCGGTGTGACGCCGCTGCAAGGCCGCAGCGCGTCGAGCATCGAACTGGTGCGCTCACTGGTCGGCCATGGCTTCGGTTATTCGATCCTGCTGCATCATCCGGCGACCGAGGAAAGCTATGAGGGCCGAAAGGTCGTGGTGCGGCGCATAGCGCGGTTCGACCGTCGTTTCACCGTGGTCCTGGCGCGTTCAACCTATCTCAGGCCATCGCGCCGCGGCGATCAACTGCGCAATTTCTGCCTGTCCTGTTTCGAGAACGGCCCGCAGACGGCGATGCCGGAGCAGGCCGTTGAATACGGACGGAAAGCAACGTAACGCCTGCCCCGTCCGTTAGGAGGCCGTCAACTCTTGAATTGTCCGCTGAGCGCCTTCAACCCGCTCATGAACACGCCGACATCGGAACCGACGGCAAGGAAGCCCACGCCGAGGGCCGCATACTCCCGCGCCAGTTGAAGGTCCGACGTCAGAATGCCGGCAGCCTTGCCCGCGGCCTTGATGCGCTTGAGGGCGTCAACGATGGCCGCCTGCACCTCCGGCGCGCCGGGTTGGCCGCGATGCCCCATGTCGGCGGCGAGATCGGCCGGGCCGATGAATACGCCGTCGACGCCGTCAACCCCGAGAATGTCATCCAGGTTTTTCAATCCCGCCCGGCTTTCGACCTGCAACAGCAGGCAGATCTCGTCGGCGGCGGTGGCCAGATAGTCGGCAACCGTGTTGTAGGCGGAGGCCCTTGCGAGCGCTGCGCCAACGCCGCGGGCGCCATCCGGCGCATAGCGCGCCGAGCGCACGGTCTCCTCGGCCTGCCTGCCCGTTTCGATCATCGGGATCAGCAGCGTCTGGGCGCCGATGTCGAGATATTGCTTGATCGTCACCCGGTCATCCGAAGGCGGACGGACGACAGCGGCCGGGGTGTATGGCGCCAGCGCGCGCAGTTGATCAAGGATCGAGCGCAGATCGTTGGGGCCATGCTCGCCATCGATCAGAAGCCAGTCAAACCCGGCCTGCGCGCACAGTTCCGCCGTGGTCGCTTCGCCCAGGCCGAGCCAGAGGCCGATTTTCTGTTCGCGGCGCTTCAGCGCTGCCTTGAATTCGTTTTTCGCCGCAGGCACTCTGTTCCTCACTTTGACTGATCATGCAAACCGGCACGAGACCGTGCCGAAAGGACCGAAATCGGCAACAATATTGCTGCCCGGCGGACATTCGACGGGGCGGATGAATGAACCCGAAAGAATCACCTGTCCCGCTTCGATCCGTTGACCATACTGTGCCATGCGTCGGGCGAGCCAGACAATGCCTTCGACCGGATCATTGAGGACGCCGGCGCCAAGTCCGGTTTCTTCCACCGCGCCATCGCGCGTCACGATCGCGCCGACCCAGCGTAGGTCGAATGCATCGATCCGATGGCGGGCCTCTCCCAGAACGATACCGGCATTGGCCGCATTGTCGGAAATCGTGTCGACAATGGTTCGCGGCTCTTTCGTCACCGGATCGATGCGCAGAATTCGGGTGTCGAGAATCTCCAGCGCCGGAGCGACAAAATCGGTGGCCGCAATCACATCCTCGCGGGTGATGCCGTCGCCCGCCAGCGGCGCTTTCATCACAAACGCGATTTCGGCCTCGATGCGCGGCTGAATGAAGCGGCCCTCGGGGACCGTGGCCCCATCCTCAAAAGCCATATCGTCAAACAGAACGCCGCTGTCGGGCGTCGAAATGCCAAGGGCATACTGCATCGCCTTGGACGTCAGCCCGATCTTCCAACCGATGATCGAACGGCCCTGGGCGATTTTCAGGCGCATCAGCTCGGCCTGCACGGCGTAGGCGTCGTCCATGGTCATGTCGGGGTGGGCGAGACTGAGGAGGCCGATCTGCCGACCGGTCTTTTCCGCCTCGAGCAGGCTCTGCGCTGCCGCGCTTGTTTGTGTCGGGGTAAGGCTCATTGTTCGTCCGCCACCCCATTGCGCAGGATCCCGATACCATCGGCCTCGACTTCCACCACGTCGCCCGGTTTCAGCCAGCGCGGCGGATCGAAGCGCGCGCCTGCGCCGGTTGGCGTACCGCAGACGATGATGTCGCCGGGAACAAGCGTCGTGAAGGTCGAGACGTAATTGACGATGTAGCGGAACGAAAACATCATCCGGCTGGTGCGATCATTCTGGCGCACCTCGCCGTTGACGCGCGTCGTCAGTTCGATGTCGTCGAGCTGACTGGCATCGGTGAAGGGCACCAGCCAGGGGCCGATGGCCCCGGAGCGATCGAAATTCTTGCCCTGGGTGACATTGAATTTGGCATGGCGCACCCAGTCGCGGATCGTGCCCTCATTGCAGAGCGAGAGCGCCGCGATATGGTCGTAGGCATCGGTCTCGGCAATGCGCCGTCCGCCCTTGCCGATGACAATGACGATCTCGCCCTCGTAGTCGAGCTGTTCGCTTTCCGGAGGCCGGATCAGCGGCCTGTCGTGTCCGGTGAAGGAACGCGGGAAGCGGATGAACAGGGAGGGTTTCGAAGGGGCCGCCTGCCCGTCCTTGTATTCGGCGTTGCGGTCGGGAAAGTTGACGCCGACGCAGATCAGCTTCTCGGGATTTTGCACCGGGATCAGATATTCGATCTCATCGAGCGCGAAATCCGGCTTGCGCCCGCTGCCCGCTTCAACGAGGCGGGAGAGGGCATGGGCTTCGATGGCGGCGCGAAGATCAGGGAAATCGGGCGCGAAGTCCTTGGAAAGGTCAACCGCGCCGTCATCCGTGATCAGCCCGTAATGGACGCGGCCATGGGCCTTGAACGTGGCGATGCGGGCCGGAATGGGCAGGGCCATGATACGTTCCCTTCAAATGTTTATGGCGCGATGATCGGCTGGGCCTTCAGGAGCGGCTCCGAAAGCTCGGCGCTGGAAAACAGCGAACCATGCTCGAACCAGCTTTTCGGCGCCGGCGCGCCCCAGAGCGTCTGGCGCTGCGGGTCCTTCAGGTCCCACTTGATCGGCTCCAGATCCGGGTCGACCGTCTGATAGTCCGAGCAATAGATTTCGATGCGGTGACCATCGGGATCGAGGATGTAGAGAAAGAAGGCGTTGGAGATGCCATGGCGGCCGGGACCGCGTTCGATATTGGAGACATATCCGGTCGTTGCCATCAGATCGCACAGATCGATGATGTTGAGCGGCGTCGGCACCCAGAAGGCGGTATGGTGCAGACGCGGCCCGCGACCATTGGTAAAGGCGATGTCGTGAACGCCGCCCTTGCGGTGGGTCCACGCGGCCCACAGCTTCCCGCTCTCCTCGTCCTCGGTGTATTCGGTCACCCGGAAACCGATCTCGTTGTAGAACGCCACCGAGGCGTCGACATCGGGACTGAAGCAGTTGAAATGGTCGATCCTGAGCGGCTTGACGCCCTTGTAGAGACCGTATTGCTGGTGGATGGGCGGCAGTCGATCCATTTTGTAGTAGAATTCGATCGGCGCGCCGAAATTGTCGATCGTCGCAAGCGTGCGGCCCTGATAGGCGCGCTCGACCCATGCAACAGGCTTGCCCTGCGCCTTGAACCAGTCATGCGCCTTGTCGAGCTCGTCTTCCGAAAACACCTTGAACGCAATGTAGCTGACGCTCGCGTCCGCCGCCTGCTTCAGGATCATGCAGTGATGGCCGCGCTCTTCCATGGCGCGCAGGTAGATGCCCGCGTCGTCCTCGTCGGTGACCTGCAGGCCGAGCGTGTCGACGTAAAACGCACGGCTGGCCGCCAGATCGGTCACGTTGAACTCGACATGAGACAACCGCAATATATTGAAGGGCGGATCGAGATTGACTGCTGGAATGGGCATTTTTTCCTCCGGAAAGGCCGTGGCGACATCCTCCGTCAGCCATGGCCAGCGTATGTCTTTGTTGTTTCAGCCGCCAAGCTTTGGCGTGGCATGGGGGGCAAGCGGGAAGGAGACGTTGACCGTTTCCATGTAGAAGTCGAAAGACCAGTCGCCGCCGTCGCGGCCTATGCCGGAGCTTTTGACCCCGCCAAACGGCGTCGGCAGATGACGGACGTTTTCCGAGTTCACCCACATCATTCCGACCTCCAGCCGCTCGGTCATCCAGATCGCGGTATCGAGACTGCCGGTCCAGAGATAGGCGCTCAGGCCGTATTGGACGTCGTTGGCGATCTTGAGAGCCTCGTCGCGATCCTTGAACGGGATTGCCGTCAGGACCGGCCCGAAGATTTCCTCCTGGGCGATGCGCATATCGTTATTGGCATTGGTGAACAGCGTCGGCCGTACGAAGCAGCCTTCGCTGCCATATTTTTCGCCGCCGGCGGCGATCGTCGCGCCTTCCTTGCGGGCGAGCGCGAAATAGGAGAGAACCTTCTTCTCATGAACCGGGTGGATCAGCGGGCCGACCACGGTTTCGGGATCAAGCGGATGGCCGATCTTGATGCGGTCGGCAACGGCGGCAACGCGACGGGTGAAATCGTCATAGATGCTTTCCTGCACAAGCAGGCGCGAAGACGAGGTGCAGCGCTCGCCATTCAACGAATAGATCATGAAGGTTGCGGCATCGACGGCACTGTCGAGATCGGCATCGTCGAAAACGATGACCGGGTTTTTGCCGCCGAGTTCGAAGTGAACCCGCTTCAGCGTTGGCGCCCCCTGGGCCATGATCATCGAGCCGGTGCGGCTTTCGCCGACAAAGGCGACCGCCTTGATGTCGGGGTGCTCCGTCAGCGCCTTTCCGGCGTCCTCGCCGAAACCGTTGACGAGGTTGAGGACGCCCTTCGGGAGCCCGGCCTCTTCGGCGATCTCGACCAGAAGCTTGGCCGTCATCGGCGAGAATTCGGCCGGTTTGTGAACCACGGTGCAGCCCGAGGCCAGCGCCGGCGCGATCTTCCATGTCGACAGCATGAACGGCGTATTCCACGGGGTGATCACACCCACAGGGCCAATCGGACGGCGGGAGGTTGTGTTCAGCTGCCCGGCGCTTCTGAGGGTCTTGCCGTCCTGCGCTTCGGGCGCCTTGTCGGCGAAGAACCGAAAGTTCTCGGCGCCGCGCAAGGCGGCTTTGGACATGAAGCGGATAGCCTGGCCGGTGTCCATGCATTCGGTGAAGGCGATTTCCTCCGCGCGCGCCTCGATCGCGTCGGCAACGGCATGAAGGATCTTGCGGCGCTTGGCGCCCGGCATGTCGCGCCAGGCGGGAAAGGCCGCCTTGGCTGCGGCAACGGCGGCATCGATGTCGGCTGACTTGCCGTGAGCGACATCGGCGAGCTTGCGCAGGTCAACCGGCGATATGGTCTGGAACGTCGCGCCATCGGCTGCCGGAACCGACTGGCCATTGATGTGGTTCATCACGCCTGTTTCGCCCCGCTGCGCAATGTATGCCTCAGCCTTGGCGCGGTTTTCTTGAAGTGAAGTCATCTTTGTCGTGCCTCTTTCCTTGGGGGCATGATTGGCATTCCTGGTGCGGGCGCGGCCTACGGCCTGCCGGCGGCAATGCGTTTGTGTATCGGGTTATTCTTGAAGCTCAGCGCCGAAACGCTCTCCGCGATATCCAGGGACAGGGAGAGGTGATTATTCGCGATCAGCGGCGCCAGAAAGACCTCGGCCGCCTTGAAAATATCCGCGCCGGCAGCATGCAACGCATCCTGCGAACGGCCCTGGCCAACAGTCAGCACCATGGCGAGAAAGCGATCATCGCGATTGCCATCCGTCATGGCATAGGCATCGGCGGCGAAAGCGCGAACCCGAATGCCTGCCGTCGGAAACAGGCCGGTCCCGATCATCGCCAGGCGTAACGCGTCACATAACGCGCCTATGTCGGCTTCGCGCGCCAGCGGCGCCGAATATTCAAGTCTGAGATGGGGCAACAGCGTTTCCTCCCGAAAAAATCCTGCGCCACTGGTACAATTAACGTGTTAACGTTTATCGACCTTGTCAAGGCGTTTTTTTTAAAACATGACAATGGTGGATGATGCCAATCGACAAACACGGGAGAGGAGCCGTCGTGCGCGAAACGACCCAGACGAAGAGCAGTGACAGGATTCTCCACGACGGATTCCAACTGGCAAAGACAAGGCGAACGCTTCCGATATCGTTGCTGCGCTCACGCGAGGCGGTGATGGAATTGTTTCGTCCGATGCTGCGCAAATACGATGTGACCGAGCAGCAATGGCGCGTCATCCGGGTGCTTTTCGAGGCGGGGCCGCTGGATGCATCGAGACTGGCGAAGGGGGCCTGCATCCTGCCGCCGAGCCTGACGCGAATCCTGCGCGCGCTGGAGCAGCGCAAGCTGATCGAGGTCCGCAAGGACCCCTCGGATCGGCGCCACACAATCGTGCAGCTCACCGAGGAAGGCGAGAAGCTGATCCGCATAGCCTCGGCCGACAGCGTGGCCATCTATCGGGATATCGAGGCATTGCTCGGTGCGGATCGGCTCGCGGCGATCCTCGACGAACTTGAATTTCTGCTCGAAACGCTTGGCGACAGGGAAACCTAGGTGCCGCGACTGTCGCGTCTTCCTCGTCAAGAAAGCCCGTGCCGCGTTGCTGGCGGCGCACCATGGAACTCTTCATTTTAATGGCCGGATGATGCGTAAATTCATCGAATAAATCGATCGCTGAAATCGGTTATATGCAGTTGCTAGACGTCAGGTCTGTTTGCAAGATGTCTGGTATTCGGCCAAACGGGCAGACCCGTGGATCGTTTCGGAAGGAGGAAGTCCGAGACGAGTCCCGTAGCGTAGGCGTGAGGAGGAGGAGATCATGGTTTTTGCAGCCAATATTGGCGGATGGCAGCAATGCACATTCGTCCTTTTGAAAAATACCTAGCCCGCCCACAGTCTATTCCCCCGGTTCAAACACCGATTCTGATCGTATCCAACTGACCGAAACCGCCGTGGCTGGCAGGGATGTCTTTCTGGGCGCCGCCGCCCGGACCGCTGTTGCTGGTCCGGGCGAGGCCGGGTTCGGGCGCCGGTGAGGCAAGTGAGAGGCAAGGCGGATGACTTGCAGGAAATAACGGAGGCGTCGGCGCCTTCGGCACACAGGAGAACTGATATGTCGGAAACCAAAACCAATTTCGAACGCGGTCTTGAATTGCGGCGCGTGATGTTCGGCCCGCAAGGCGCGGATGAGCAGATCGACAACGCCTCGGACTATATGGCTCCGATGCAGGACATCGTGACCAGGATCTGCTTCGGCGAGGGCTGGCAGCGCCCGGTCTTTGACAAGAAGACCCGCAGTCTCTTGACGTTGGCGATGTTGACGGCGATGGGGCGCACCCACGAGATCAAGATTCATACGCGCGGAGCGATCTCCAATGGCGCCACGCGGGAGGAGCTCCGCGAGGTTTTTCTGCACTCCTATCTCTATTGCGGTATTCCGCTGATGGTCGACGCGATGCGCGCCAGTGACGAGGTCTTGTCCGAACTGGAGGAGAAATGATGGAGCAGCGTGTCGGCTTTGTCGGCCTGGGCAATATGGGCGAGCCGATGGCGCGCAACATTGCCCGGAAGGGATTTGCCCTGACGATCCATGATGCCGACGCCGACCGCGCCGCGCGGATCGCCCAAGACATCGGCGCGAAGGCGGCTGAAAACCTGACGGCGTTGGGCGAAGCCGCAGACATCGTGGTGACAATGTTGCCAACCGGCGAGATCGTGCGCGCGGTCGCGTTGGAGCAGGGACTTGCGGATGGCCTCGCCGCCGGCAGCCTTGTCATCGACATGTCGTCGTCAGTGCCGATGACAACCGTCGAACTGGGCAAGGCGCTCGCAGAGCGCGGCATTGCGCTGGTCGATGCGCCGGTGTCGGGCGGCGTTCCGCGTGCGGAAGCCGGAACGCTGGCGATCATGGCCGGGGCTTCGGACGCCGGGCATCTGGAGCGCGCGCGACCTGTACTGGAGGCGATGGGCGACAAGATCTTCCCAACCGGACCTCTGGGGACGGGGCATGCCATGAAGGCGCTCAATAATTATTCGGCGGCCGCAGGCTTTGCCGCCGCGAGCGAGGCTCTCATTCTCGGCGAACGCTTCGGCCTCGACCCGAAGACGGCGGTCGAGATCATGAATGTTTCCACCGGGCGTAATTTCTCGACCGAGATGACGATCCCGAGTGAGGTGATCGCCGGAAGGTTCAGTTCCGGCTTCGCGCTGGCCTTGTTGGCCAAGGACGTCGGCATTGCGGCGAAGCTCGCGCAGGAACTGGGCGCCGATCTGCCGCTCGTCGCGCAGACGGACCACTGGTGGAATGCCGCTCTTCAGGCATCGGAAGGCGGAGCCGACCATACGACAGCCTATAGTCACTGGAAAACCAGGGCTTCGTTTCAGAAGCAATGATCAGTATCGCCAAGTCGATATTCGGCATTGGCATTTCTTGGAGGAGGAAAGCATGACATATCAGCCTTTTGCGTGGGCCCGTTTTATCGGTGGCGCGGTTCTGGCGACGGGGCTCGCCACGCCGGCGATGGCCGAGACCCTGCTGATGAACAATTGGCTGCCGCCGACCCATTCGCTGGTCACGCAGGTTTTCGAGCCCTGGGCCGAAGAGGTTGCGCGCGCCACGGGTGGAGACGTGACAATCCGGATGACGGATTCCTCGCTTGGCGCTCCGCCGCGTCAGTTTGACCTGGCCGTCGACGGCATCGCCGATCTGACCTTTGGCGTTACCGGCTATACGCCCGGCCGCTTCCATCTGCCCGCAATTGCGGAATTGCCGCAAGTCGGCTCCCAGGGCGAAGCCCTTTCCGTCGCGCTCTGGCAGGTCTACACGGAGATGTTCGAGGATGTGGGCGAGTTCAGGGACGTCAAGCTTCTCGGCCTGTTCACCAACGGCACGGGTGTGATCATGTCCACCGACAGCACCGGGCCGATTGCGAGCATCGACGACTATCAGGGGCGCAAGTTTCGCGTTGGCGGCGGCGTCGTGCAGGATATCAACCTCGCGCTCGGCGGCGTCAACGTGGCCGCGCCGGCGGGCGAGGTCTATGAAATCCTCGAGCAGGGCGTTGCCGATGGCGTGCTTTTGCCGACCGATGCCTACAAGAGCTTCAGTTTGACGGGGGTGATCGACAACGCCACCACCGTGCCCGGCGGATTTTACACCTCGGCCTGGTTCCTGGTGATGAATCGGGACAAATGGGACCGGCTGTCCGAACAAAACCAGCAGGCCATCATGTCAGTCTCCGGAGAGGCTTTCGCCCGTCTGGCGGGCAGGGCTCAGGATGAGGGGGACCAGGCGGGGTTGGCCCAGATGAACGAAGATGACGTCGAAATCATCGAGGCATCGCCGGCATTCGTTTCCGCCATTCAGGAGCGCGTGGCGCCGATCGAGCAGGACTGGATCAAGACTGCCGACGAACTGGGCGTCGATGGCGCCGAAGCGCTTGCAAAGTTCCGCGCCATCACCGGCAGCATAGAGGGTGCCCAATGACGCATGACTTGCCGGAAGAGGACGGCGAGGCGACGCACACGGACGACCTTTCCGGCCTGACCTGGCTGTGTGACCGCATCGCGGTCACCGTTGCCGGCATCGCGCTTTTGGCCATGATGCTGATGACGCTGGTGGATGTGGTGGGGCGTTACTTTCTGAACGCCCCACTGGGGTTTGCCTTCGAAATGACCCAGATCGGCATGGCGGTGGTGGTGTTTTCGGCGCTGCCATCCGTAACCCTGCATGGCCGCCATGTCAGCGCGGGTCTGTTCGAGGGGTTGTTCAAGGGACGCGCGGCTTTGTTGCGCGACCTGATCTGGTTGGCCGTGATCGCCGCGAGCTGCCTCGGGCTCGCCTGGAGGCTGTCCACTCTCGCGGAACGCTTCGTGCGCTATGGCGACCGCACCTCTGTTCTGGAGCTGCCGATTGGCTGGGTCGCCTGGTTCGGGGTCGCAGCGCTCGGTCTCTCCGCGTTGGCCGCACTGGTTGCCGGCGCCAGCCGCCTGCGCGAGGAATACAACAAATGAGCGCATTGATCGGGTTTGTGGCCCTTTTCGCCCTTCTTTTCACGGGCCTGCCATTGGCGTTCGCCCTCGGGCTTGTCGGGTTTGTGGGGTTTGGCCTGCTGGTCAGCTTCGGCCCGGCAGGCGCGATGGCGGCGCAAGTCACCTGGGACACGCTGAGCAGCTATTCGCTGTCGGTGCTACCGCTGTTCGTGCTGATGGGCAATCTCGTGAACCATTCAGGCCTGTCGCGCGATCTCTATGCTGCCTCGAATGCGATGGTGGGGCACCGCCGCGGCGGACTCGCGATTGCCACCATCCTGGCCTGTGGCGGGTTCTCCGCCGTCTCCGGTTCCAGCCTCGCGACCGCTGCGACGATGTCTTCGATAGCTCTGCCTTCGATGAAAAAATATGGCTATTCCGTGAGCCTGTCGTCAGGCGCGGTCGCGGCAGGCGGGACGCTCGGAATTTTGATACCGCCGTCGGTGATCATGGTCATCTATGGCTCGATGACCGAAACAAGCGTTGGGCAATTGTTCGTCGCCGGCGTCGTGCCGGGCCTGATCGGCATCTTGTTCTACGCCCTTGCCGTGATGATCGTCGTCCGCATCCGTCCGGAAGCAGGGCCGGCCGGACCCCATCTCCACTGGCGTGAGAAAGTGTTACAGATCCGCCGCGTGTGGCTGGTGCTGGCGCTTTTCGCCCTGGTCATCGGCGGCATCTATGGCGGCGTTTTCACCGCGACGGAGGCCGCGGGTATCGGCGCGTCCGGCGCCTTCGCGATCGCACTTGCGAAAGGCGATATCACGTGGAAAACGTTGTTTCGCATCCTGTCGGATACCGTGCGTACATCGGCCATGCTGATGGCCGTGCTTGTCGGCGCGCTGGTGTTCTCGAACTTCATCAACATCGCCGGCGCGCCGCGCGCCATTATCGAGGCGATAGAGGCTTCCGGGCTCGGACCGACAGGCGTCCTTATCGGGCTTATCCTGTTCTACCTCGTACTGGGTTGCGTTTTTGACAGCCTCGCGATGATCCTGCTGACGATCCCGGTGGTCTTCCCACTGGTGCAGCAGTTCGGGTTCGATCCGGTATGGTTCGGCATTCTCGTCGTGGTCGTTGTCGAGATCAGCCTGATAACGCCACCGATCGGCATGAATATCTTCGTCATCCGCTCCCTGAATCCAGGCGTGCCGGTGACGACGATCTTTCGCGGGGTACTTCCGTTCATCGGCGCCGATATTGTCCGGCTTCTATTGATCCTGCTGTTCCCGGCGCTCGTTCTCTATCTCCCGATGCACATGAAATAGGAGCATGTGCGTTGAGCGGCAGATGGATGGGGATTCAGCCGCGTGAAGATGTCGCCCTGCGCGATGCCGAGCGCCCACGGGAGGCCGGTGGCCGCCGCGCTGGCGATCCGGCCGAGGACGCGGGCTATAGCCTATAGCCGCATGCTCACCGGCCCGGCGCATCAGAAGCAGAACCATCAGGCGCTGTCTTGGCGCGCCCGATGGTCCGATCCAAGCGCCTACTGCTTGACTATGCCGTCCGCCCAGTCGGCGATGGCGTCGGCCGTCTCGACGGGTTTGGCGGCGGGCAGGGCGTGGCTCGCCCCGTCGATCACCACGACCGTCACGCGATCGGCGCCCAGTTCGTCGCGCACCTCGTTGCGCGATTCCTCGGGGCGGAACGGGTCAGAGCCGCCCTGCAGGTCGAGGATCGGCGCGGTGCCGCCCGACCAGTAGCTGTCGCGATCGGTCTGCTTGCGCGCCGCGCGCTGGCTCTGGGTGACGTCCTGATGCCAGCCCTCCAGCCATGGCTCGGCGGTTTCCTCGTCGGTGAAGAAGGCCAGCATCAGCCCCTGCATCTTCTGGTCGCGGGTCGAGTTCGGGTCGTTGATCATGGTGATCGCGTCCGACAGTTCCGGCGGCCATGACTTGGCGCCGCCCGCCAGCAGAACGACGCCGCTGACCAGGTCGGGGTGATCTGCGGCAACCGTCTTGGCGATCCACTGGCCGTAGGCATGGCCCGCGACGATCGCCGGCCCGCCTTCCTGTTCGATCACGGCGGCGAAATCATCGCCGAAATCGTGAAAGCTGACGTCCTCCATCTTGCCGTTGCTCTGGCCGATGCCGCGCGGTTCGGGCAGGGCCACCTTGTAGCCGCGTTCGGCCAACCGGTCGGCGAGCGGGGCGAACTCGGCCGAGCCGCGGCCGGTCGAAGCGATCATCACCACCAGCGGTCCATCGCCCCTGACCGAATAGCCGACCTGGTGATCCCCGTTCATGACGGTTTTTTCCTGCATCCCGGCGGCCATCGCGGCTCCTGTCAGCGCGAGGGTCAGTCCCATCGCTGCGAGTATGGTCTTCATGTTTCCTCCTCCAAAGGGTTCCGCCGCAAGGCGCGGCGATCACACAATAAATCAAAAACATGATTTTACAACTTTATAAAGCCTGGACAGCTGCGCCCTCGGCAATCAGCGCGGCGATGCGCCCGTCATCAATGCCCGCCTCGGCCAGGATTTCCCTTGTATGCTGGCCGAGAGCCGGCGGCGGGCTTCGCACTGTCGGATTGCCTTCGGACATCAGGAAGGGCGCCACCGGCACGCGGTATTCCCCGGCGCGACCAAGGGGTTGCGGCAGCGGCTGCAGCACGCCGCGATGGTCCAGTTGCGGGTCGGCGAGGGCCTCCTCCATCGGCCGTACCTTGCCCGCCGGCACGCCATGGCGGCGGAAGAAAGCCTCCCAGTCGGACGCCGTTCGGGTCAGCATCGCTTCGCGCAGCACGGCGGCCTCCTCGGCATGGGCGTCGATCCGGTCGGCATGGGCGGACTTGACCATGTCGGGGCGGCCAAGAGCCAGCCAGAGTCGCTTCTGCTGGCGCATGTTCGCCGCGCCCAGCATCAGCAATCCATCCGCCGTGTCATAGGCGCCGACGCCGGCCACGTTGAAGCGGTTGCCTTCGGGGTGAGGGGCTTTGCCGCCTGCCGTCAGCGCCGTGACATGCGTGCTCATCAGCATCAGCGTGGCATCGAACATGGCAAGATCGATATGCTGGCCGCGTCCCGTGCGCTCGCGATGATAGAGCGCGGCGGTGATGGCAAAGGCGGTCATGTAGCCGGTGGCGTAATCGACCACGGGCGCCCCGGCCCTCAGCGGCCCGGATTCCTCCGTTCCGGTGAGGGCCATCAGCCCGGCGACGGCCTGAAACACGAAATCATAGCCGGTTTCCGGCCCGCGCGGCCCGGTCTGCCCGAAGGCCGAGACGGAGCAATAGACGATGCGCGGATTGATCCGCGCAATATCCTGATAGCCGAGGCCAAGCGCGGCGAGCGCGCCTGGTCGATAGTTCTCGATGAAGACGTCCGCGTCCTTCAGAAGCGCCTTGAGCGCCTCCTGGCCGCCGGCGGTCTTCAGATCCAGGGCGGCGGACCGCTTGTTGGCGCCCTGGGCCAGATAGGTCGTGCCCATTCCGGCCGCGCTCAATTCCCTGTCAGGCCCTTGCAGACGAACCTGATCGGGGTCGCCGGGCCGGTCTATCTTGATCACATCGGCGCCCATGACGGCCATCTGATAGGCCGCGAACGGACCTGCTAGCACATGGGTGGCGTCGATCACCCGCAGTCTTTCGAAGGGCATCATCGCGGTCTCCTCCTGTTTGTCGGTACCAGCTTGCCCCATCGATTAGAGCTATACAACTAGCTTAATGTAATTTAGGTTCCGTTTCGATGAAATGAACAGGGAGAAACGCCATGCCGACAGATCAGCAGGACAAGCCGCGCGTGGAGATGCGGATGGTCGATGGCGTGGCCGTTCTGACGATCCGCAATCCGCCGGTCAATGCTGGGTCTCACGCCGTTCGCAAGGGTCTGGCGGACGGGCTTGCCGAAGCGGCGCGCAACGGCGCAAGCGGCGCGGTGATCATCGGCGACGGGCGCTGCTTCATCGCTGGTTCCGATTTGAAGGAGTTCGACAAGAAGCTGGAATGGCCCGAACTGCCCGACGTGATCCGTCTGGTCGAGGATGCGCCCTTTCCCGTGGTGGCGGCCATGCATGGCGTTGCGCTGGGCGGCGGGCTGGAGCTTGCGCTCGGTTGCGATTACCGGCTGGCCGCGCCGCACACGATGGTTGGCCTTCCCGAAGTGGGCCTCGGTTTCGTGCCGGGCGCGGGCGGCACGCAGCGCCTGCCGCGGCTGACGGGGCTTGCCCGCGCGATCGATCTGATCTCAGCCGCCCGCCGCATTCCGGCGGATGACGCCGCGGCCATCGGTCTCGTCGATCGCGTGGTCGAGGGTGATCTTCTTTCGGGCGCCTTGGCCTTCCTGACCGAGTCTGCCCGGCCCAAACGCGCAGCGCTGGCAATGTCGCCGCCGACGGACGACCCGGCCGCGGTGGACGCGGCGGCGGACAAGGCGCTCAGTCGCGGCAAGGGCCGTCCCAACGTCGCCGAGGCGATCCGGCTCATCCGCCGCGCCGCCGAGGCGGATGGACGTGACGCACTGGCGGACGAGCGTGCGGTCTTCCAGCGTCTGCGCGTGGCCGAGGATGCAACCGCGCTCAGGCATCTGTTCTTCTCCGAGCGTCGCGCCGGCGTGGTGGACGGTCTGGACATGGGGCTTGCGCGCGCGATCGGGTCGGTCGGCGTGATCGGCGGCGGCACAATGGGGCAGGGGATTGTCCGCTGCTTCCTCGCCGCCGGCCTGCCGGTCATTCTGGTCGAACGCGATGAAGATAGTCTGGCCAATGCCATAGCCGCGGTTCGCACGAGCCTTGACGCGGCGGTCGAAAAGGGCCGGCTGCCGCCAGACGAGGCCGCGCGCCGGAAGGCCGCCCTTACCGGCGCGACGGATTTCGCGGCGCTGTCGGGTTGCGACCTTGCGATCGAGGCTGTGTTCGAGGATATGGCGGTCAAGCGCGACGTTCTCGGACGGCTCGAGCGCGTTCTGGCTCCCGATGCGATGCTTGCCACCAACACCTCCTATCTGGATATCGACGCGATGGCCGAAGGGCTCGCGCACAAGGGCCACGTGGCCGGGCTGCATTTCTTCAGTCCCGCCGATGTGATGCCGCTCATCGAGGTGGTGCGCGCACATGCCACCGACGACGCCACGCTTGCGACCGCGCTGAAGCTGGCGCGCAAGCTCGGCAAACAACCGGTGGTCGCGCGCGTGGCCGAGGGGTTCATCGGCAATCGCATCTACGCCGCCTATCGGCGTCGCGCCGAATTGCTGGTGCTGGATGGCGCAACGCCGCAACAGGTGGACCGGGCCGCGACAGCTTTCGGCTTTGCCATGGGTCCGTTTGCCGTTGCCGACATGTCGGGCCTCGACATCGCCTGGGCGATGCGCAAGCGGCAGGCGCCGACGCGCGACCCTGCGGCGCGCTATGTCACGATTCCTGATACGCTCTGCGAGATGGGGCGGCTTGGCCGCAAGACCAAAGGCGGGTGGTATGATTATCCCGACGGCAGGCCCGTAACCTCCGATCAGGTTGCACGCGTGATCGCCGAGGCGCGGCAGGCAGCCGGCATCGCGCCCGCCGAAATCGAGGAAGACGCCATTCAGCGACAACTCCTCGCCGCCATCGTTAACGAGGCTGCGCTTCTTCTGGCCGAAGGCGTGGCGCAGCGTCCATCGGATGTGGATGTGACGCTCTGCAACGGCTATGGATTTCCGCGCTTTCGCGGCGGTCCGCTCTGGTGGGCCGCCCATCAGGATCGCGCCGTCATCGCCGGCGATCAGGCGCGGCTGGCAGAGGCGATCGGCCACGGCTTCGCCGCCGGTCCCGTGGACAAGGTGCTGGACGATATCGTTGAAGAACGGAAAGGCTGACCTTCATGAAGCATGTGATGAAACTGCATTGGTCGCCGCGCTCGCCCTTCGTGCGCAAGGTCATGATCGTGCTGCACGAAACGGGGCAGCTGGACCAGGTCGAACAGGTCCGCTCCGTCGTTGCCATGCATCTGCCGCCCAATGCCGCGGTCATGGCCGACAATCCTCTCGGCAAGATCCCGACGCTGGTCATCGAGGATGGCACCGCGCTGTTCGACAGCCGCGTGATCTGTGAATATCTCGATCACCGTGCGGGCGGCAGCCTCCTGGGGGACAGACGCTTTGTGCAATTGCGCTGGCAGGCTCTGGGCGACGGGCTGATCGATCTGCTGCTCTTGTGGCGCACGGAACTCTCCCGTCCCTCCGGTCCCTGGGATGCGGTGACCGAGGGCTGGCGCGCCAAGGCGCGCGCCGCCATGGCCACGCTTGAGGCCGAGACCCCGGCGCTGGCGACAACCCCCTTCGGCCTGGGCCATGTCGCAATCGTTTGTGCCCTGGGGCAGCTCGATTTCCGCTGGAGCGACGCGAACTGGCGCGATCATTTCCCGCAACTTGCAGAGCTGGAGGCGGGTTGGGGCGCGCGTTCGTCGGTCGCAGCCACGGCGATCGTGGATGACGCGCCGGACGGCGCCGACGTGACCGCCGGGAAACTGCGCTTCGATGGTTAAGGCCCTGCGATCGCAACTTGTATCAAAAGCCTAGCTTAGCCCTTTATGACACTGCGCCGGACGGCTAAGGTGAAAAACGAAAAAAGGACGAAGGTGCAGACTATGACTTCGATGACGAACGCGACGGCAATAGCGCTGCAGAAGAGCAATGTCTCGCGCTACATCCAATTGGCAGGCCTGTTCCGACGACGGATCGAGACGGGCGAATGGGACATCGGCGCGAAAATTCCAACCGTCAAGGAACTGGCCGAGCAATGCGGCGTCGCCACCATGACCATCCGGCAGGCGCTGGATATCATCGAGGGCGAGGGCCTGATCGAGCGCTATCGCGCCAAGGGTACCTTCGTCGTCGAGCGTCCGAACCGCGACCTGTGGTGCGAGGTCAAGACCGACTGGTCCGGTCTGCTGATCGCGCGCGACAATGCGACAATCGACATTCTGGGCGATGAGCGCGGCGTCATGTTGCCCCGTCGCGAGAGCGATATCGGCAGGCCGGCGCCGTCATACCGGCATTTGAAGCGACGTCACAGTCGCGCCGGCGCGCCCTTCATGATCGGCGATGTCTATGTCGACGAGCGCATTTCGCCGCTGATACCGGATGAATCCTACTCGCGCATCACCGCCATGCGGATCGCCCACGACCTTCCCGGCCACACGATCGAGGATGCCGTCCAGATCGTCACCATCGGCTCCGCCGATCTCGAGACCGCGACGGAGCTGAACGTTTCGATCGGCGACCCCATCGCCAAGGTCCAGCGTATCGCCGTCGACCAGCACGGCGACATTGTTCTGCTGGCCAACGGCATCTATCGCGGCGACATGATGAAGATCGAGGTCAAGCTGCGCTGATCAATCCTTGAAAACCGGCGGGCGCTTCTCGTGGAAGGCGGCCATCGCCTCGGCGGTGTCGTCAGAGGTCGACAGCGCCTTTGTCTGGGTCTGCTCGAACCGATAGGCGTCGTAGATCGACATGCCCTCGGTTACCTGAAACGAGCGCTTGGCCGCGCGCACGGCGGAGGGGCTGGCCTTCGCGATGTCGGCGGCGATGCCCATGGCAGTCTCCATCAACTCCTGGGGCGTGGTGCATGCGGAGACAACGTTCATGCGCAGCAGGTCGGGCCCGTAAATGCGCCGTGCCGTCATGATCAGCAGCCGCGCGTCGCTCTCGCCGAAATGGCGGCGTACGTGGGCGACCCCGCCCGCAAGGCCGACATTCACCTCGGTCATCTGCAGGAAGCCTTTTTCCGAGGTCACGATGATATCGCAGCAGAGCGCGGTCACGCAGCCGGCGCCGATGGCCGCGCCGTTGACGGCGGCGATGATCGGCTTGGGGCATTCCAGCAGGCAGTCGAAGCTTGTCCGGACGCGGCGGTTGTGGGCGGTGTAATGTCCCGGCTCCTGGGTCGGACGCTCGGAGAGGTCCGCGCCGGCGGAAAAAGCCTTGCCCTCACCGGTCAGGACGATCACGCGCACGTCGGGCCGGTCGCCGAGGCTGTCCACCACCTCGGCCAGTTCCTCGCGAAAGCGGTTGTTCTGGGCATTCACCGGCGGGCGGGCGATGGTGATGGTGGCGATGTGGTCCGCCACCGCCAGCCTCAGGGTTACATGGCTCATGGTTTGATCTTTCCGTCAGGGCCCAGGAGGGGCCGTGTCATGGTAAACGAACGCGGCGGGACCGTGTATTCCATATAGCCCATCCGACCGAGCGGCTGCAGCAGTTCGACATCGACAAGCCCGTCATCGCTGAGCACGCTTTCGTCGATATGGATGCCGACCACCTCGCCGATGACGATGCGGTTGGTACATTCGGCTCCGGTCGAGGGCGTCAGCGTCAGCGTCTGCGACACGATGCATTCCACCGACACGGGCGATTGTGCCACGCGGGGGCAGGGGATGTTTTCGCAGGGCACGGCCGTCAGCCCGGCCTCGACGAATTCGTCCACGCCCTCGGGCCATGTGGCGGAGCTCAGGTTCATCGCCTCGCGCAGCGGGTAGGTTGCGATATTGACGCAGAAATAGCCCGTCGCCTCCGCGTTGGTATAGCTGTGCTTGGGGCTGTCGGAGGAAAACATCACGAAAGGCGGTTTGCCTGAAATCGCGTTGAAGCAGCTATAGGGCGAAAGGTTGGCCACGCCCGATGGCGACAGGGTCGAGATCCAGCCGATGGGCCGCGGCACGATCAGGGCCAGCCACGGATTGTGCGGCAGGCCGTGGGGCTGATGGCGGGGATCGTAGAACATCAGGTCTCCTTCGCCGGAGGCATGGTGAAGAGCTGGCCGCGGGGACCGTCAAGGGGCGCGTCCATGCCGACGGGCAGGGGAACCCGATGGACGTTCAGCGTCATTGCCACCATTGAATAATAGCCGATCACCGCCGTCAGTTCGACCGCGCCCATCTCTCCCCAGCGGACAAGAATGGCGTCATAGGCCGTGTCCTCGACATTGCCGGTCTGCAGCAGTTGGCGGGCGAATTCATAGACCTCGCGGGCCGCGTCGTCGTCGCCGAAATCGGGGGAATCCCCATCGCGGATCGCCTGCATGTAAGCCTGGGGCAGTCCGGCGCGCTCGGCGTCGCCGGCGTGAATGCCCCATTCCAGATCGCTGTTCCAGCGCCGCGCGGTCACCAGGATCGCCAGTTCGTTGAGATGCGTGGGGATAGACGTCTCGAACCGGAGCACCTGGCCCAGACGTTGCCAGCGGTCGGCGAGCGCCGGATTGTGCAGCGCCGCGCGCAGCGGACCAACCAGCGTCCCCCTTGGGCCGGAGACGATCTGCTCGTAGACCTGGCGCTGTTCTGCCGTCATCGTATCGGGCGTGGGGAAGCTGATCCGGCCTCCGTTGGTGCGGGTCGGCGTGGTCTGGTCGTTCATGCTGTTGTCTCCAGTCCCAGCGCGCGCAGAACGTCGTCCGTGTGTTCGCCGAGGAGCGGTGGGGCCTTGTCGAAGGACAGAGGCGCGTTGCGGAAATTCAGGGGGCTGACGACCTGTTTCAGATCTCCGCTCAATGGATGCGGGATGTCGCGCAACATCTTTCGGTGCTGAACCTGCGGTTCCTCGAAGACGCGATCCACGGTGTTGATCGGTCCGGAGGGGACGCCGGCCCTGGCGAAGGCCGCAACCCAGTGATCGACGCCATTCTTCGCCAGCGCCTCAAACAGGATCGCCTCCAGTGCGGGCAGGTTCTCCACCCGGCCGGGATTGGTGGCGAAATCGGGATTGTCGGCCAGTTCCGGCATGCCGATCACCTCGGCGAATTTGCGGAACTGTCCGTCATTGCCGACGGCCAGCACGATGTGTCCGTCGGCCACCGGATAGACATTCTGGGGCTGGATGTTCGGATGCCGGTTGCCGCGCCTGACCGGCGGGGTGCCCGAGACCAGATAGTTCATCGCCTGATTGGCGAGCATCGCCACCGAGACGTCCAGCATGGCGAGGTCGATATGATCGCCCTTGCCGGTTTTCTCGCGATTGGCGAGCGCCGCCAGCACCCCGATCGTGGCATACATGCCGGTCATAATGTCGACGATCGGGACGCCCACCTTCTGCGGGCCGCCGCCGGGCGCATCGTCGGGCGCGCCGGTTACGCTCATCAGCCCGCCCATGGCCTGGATCATGAAGTCGTATGCGGCATCGTCCTTCATCGGCCCGGTAAGGCCGAACCCGGTGATCGAGCAATAGATCAGGCGCGGGTTTACCCGCTGCAGATCCTCATAGCCCAGGCCCATCCGCTCCAGCGTTCCGGCCTTGAAATTCTCAAGCACGATATCGGACCGGGCGGCGAGTGCGCGCACGGCGGCGCGGCCCTCTTCCGATTTCAGGTCCAGCGCGACCGAGCGCTTGCCGCGATTGACCGAAAGGTAATAGCCCGATTCCTTGGTCGGCTTTCCGTCCTTGTCCTTCAGGAAGGGCGGGCCCCAGCGGCGGGTGTCGTCGCCTTCGCCCGCGCGCTCGATCTTGATGACGTCGGCGCCCAGATCGGCCAGGATCTGGCCGCTCCACGGCCCCGCCATGATACGGCTGAGATCGAGGACGCGGATATGGGACAGCGGTCCTGGCATCAGGCTTGCTCCTTCGTGGTCGGGTAGTTCTGGTCGAGAAAGGCCAGCAGGGCGTCGTTGAAGGCCTCGGGGTTCTGGAAGTTGGGCAGATGGCCCGCGCCGGGTATGATCGCGATCCGCGCGCCGGGGATGCCGCCGAACTGTTTCGACACCGCGTCGGGCATGGCGCCGTCATCGGCGCCGGCGACGCCCAGCACCGGGCAGGCGAGTGCAGTGGTCTGGTCATAATCCGAAAGCGCATATGTCGCGGCCGCAAAGCCCGCGACGCTGGTTCCTGCGATGATCGCGCGAAGACGGGCGCTGAGGGCGCTGTCCTCGCTCTCGCCGGGCAGCCAGCGCGGCGCGGTGGAAGCGGCGATCGCTTCCATGCCGTCGCGTAGCGCCGTTTCGCGCCGCTCGGTCCAGAAGGCCGCGCGGCCGGCGGCGCTGCGCATCACGCCATCGACGGCCACGAAGGCTGCAAAGCGGTCGGGCGCTGCAGCAAGTGCGGCGAGCGCCGTGGGGCAGCCCATCGACAGGCCGACGACGGCGGCGCGGTCCGCGCCGGCCGCATCCATGACCGCCAGCAGGTCGGCGCCGTAGCGGGCGAAATCCATCGCGCCCGCGCTCGCCTCCGACGCGCCATGCCCGCGCTGGTCGTAGCGCAACACGCGATACCGGTCCGAAAGCGCATCGGCCTGGGCGTCCCAGATCGACATGTCGGTGAGCACGGAATTGGCGAAGACGACGCAGGGCGCGCCCTCGGGGCCGTCGATACGGGCATGAAGCGTGATGCCATCGGGCAGGGGAACGGATAGAGCGGTCATGCGGCAATCTCCTTCTTGCGCGTCAGCAGGCCATGGCCCATGACCAGCGCCAGCGCGGCGAACCCGATCAGGTCGGACATGCGTTCCGGCACCAGCAGGCACAACCCGCCGATCAGAAGGACCACCGCTTCCCACCCCCTGGCGGAGCGGTTCAGGACGTAGATCCAGCGTTCCGACGCGGCCGACAGCATCAGGATCGAGACGATGGCCGTGCCGACCGCCATCGCGACATGCAACGCATCGCCCTCGAGGATCAGGTTCGGGTTCAGCACGAACAGGAAGGGCAGCACGAACAGCAGCGCGCCAAGCCGCATCGCGGTCACGCCGGTCTGCATCGCGGGCGCCTTGGCGATCGAGGCGGCGGCGACGGCGGCCATGGCCACCGGCGGCGTGATATAGGACAGCATTGCCCAATAGAGGATGAAGAGATGAGCGGCCATCTGGCTGAATCCCGCCTCCGTCAGCGCCGGGGCGAGGACCACGGCCAGGAAGATATAGCAGGCCGAAACCGTCATCCCCATGCCGAGGATAAAGCTGGTGGCCGCGCCGAAGAGCAGCAGAAGATAGGGATTGCCGCCGGCATATTGCAGCAGTTCGCGGCTGAAGGCATTGCCGACCCCGGTGATCGCCAACGATCCCACGACCATGCCGACGCCCGCCAGCACGCCGACCAGCATGCCGATGGTCGTCCCGACCTCGAGGATCATGGTGACGATCGGCTTGCCGATGCCCTCCTTGCGGGCGCGCCACAGCGCGGTCAGGACCAGCAGCACGGTGATGTAGAAGGGAGCCTTCGCCTCGGCATTGGTGGCGAGCAGCAGCCAGACCAGCGCAATGAGCGAGACGAGGTAGATCCAGCCCGAGCGCAGCACCAGCCACAGCTTCGGCAACTGGTCGCGCGGAAGCCCCTTCAGCCCGTTGCGGGCCGCATAGCAATCCGTCTGGATCAGCAGCACCAGATAGAACAGCAGCGCAGGCACAGTCGCCGCGACCATGATATCGGCATAGGGCACGTTCATGAACGACGCCATGACGAAGGCGACCGAGCCCATGACCGGCGGCATCAGCGCGCCACCAGTCGAGGCGCAGGATTCCACCGCGCCCGCATAGGTCGCGGGATAGCCGCATTTCTTCATGGTCGGGATGGTCATCGAACCGGTCGAGATCACGTTCGAGATCACGCTGCCCGACAGCGACCCGAAGAAGCCGGAGGACAGGATCGCGACCTTTGCCGGCCCGCCGCGCGCATGGCCCATGAGCGCGCTCGCAAGATCCATGAAAAAGGCGCCGCCGCCCGAAACGGTAAGCGCCACGCCGAACAGGATGAAGCCGATCAGAAGGTCAGCGATCACCCGCAGAGGGATGCCGATAATGCTCTCCACGCCCAGCGAATGACTGAGCACCGTCTCGCTGAAGCTCATCTGCGCGCCCCACAGGAAGCCCGGCATATGGCCGGTATAAAGGGGGAACGTCGCGAAGATCGCGCAGATGATGAGCAGCGGCAGGCCGGCGCAGCGGCGCACGGCTTCCAATGACAGAAGCACGAGGCACGTGGCCATCACGATCACATAGGTCGGGGCTTCGAATTCCCAGCCCTGATAGAGGATGGCGTCGGTCCGGGTCGAGAAGAAGATGCAGATGCCGAAGGCCGCCACCGCCAGCACCCAGTCGTACCAGCGCACCCGGCTCGCATCGGCCTGGCGCGCCGGCGTGCCGAGAAACGCCACCGGCATGAACAGGCCCAGCACGATGTAATAATAGGCCGTGCTGATCGGCCGCCAGCCCAGGATTTGCAGGTTGAAGATCTGGTTGACGATGATGGCGATGCCCACGGTGGACAGCGCCATGACGGCGAACCATGCAGCGCCCGAGATGCGCTGGGCCTCCTGCTGCCAGAACCTGGCCGCCCCGGGAGCGTTCGGAATGATCTGAGAAGACATGGGCCTTATCCTGTCGGCAGGGCGCGAGGCTGAATTGCCGGGCGCGGCGCAAACGGCCGCGCCCGAGCAGGATTACTGTGCGTTTTCAGTGCGATACTGTTCCCAGAATGCAACCCAACCGTCCGAAGAGATTCCCTGCTCCTTGGCGGCTTTGGTCGCGGCGGCCCACATTTCCTTGTTCTTTTCGATCTCGGCAATGCGCTGGTCGTTCCAGGCCTGGTCGGCTTCCGTCCAGATGCCGCGCTCCTTGAGATATTTGATCGCGCCGGGGTGGAAGGGTGCGCCGGACGGCGTCCGGCCGGACTCTTCCAGCTTCCAGTTGGCCATCACGGCATTGGCGTCCTTGTAGTCCGGATAGGCCTGGTCCAGCGCCTTCAGAAGACTGTAGACCTCGTCCTCGTCGGTGCTGGCAAGCGTCGTCAGTTGCGGATAGCTGTAGCCCAGCAGTTCGGCCGGGTTTTCCTCGGAAATGCCGGCGCCCTTGGTCATGGTGATCGGCTGGAACAGGCTTGCCCGCGTGGTCACGCGCTTCCAGCCCTCGGCATCGTCGGCGGACATGTCCAGCCAGTGGAACCCGCGCCCGGCTTCGGCTTCACGTAGTGCCGCCACGGTGGTGGTGACCGGAACGACGTCAACCTCGCCGGCGACGAAGGCCGACATCATCGCGCCGTAGCCGGGATACATCACCTTGTTCACATCGTCCGGCGTCAGGCCGGCGAAGGCCAGTGCGGCCTCGGTGTTCATCGTGGTCGAGGGGCTGGCCTCGACGAATCCGACGCTGGCGCCCTTGAGGTCGGCCATGGTTTCGACATCGGTGTCGTTGCCGGCGACAAGGCCGACGGCGGCGGGACGGCCCATCAGCACGCGCAGGTCCTGCGGGCCCCAGTCGGCGGCGGCGAACTCATAGGTCCCATCCGAAGCGAACAGGATCTCATTGCCCATGAAACCGAAATTCGCGCGGCCGCGCACCAGCGGCAGCAAGCGACCGATGGCCGTTCCCGAAGGCGTCAGCCGCACGGCTGTGCCGAATTTCTTGTCCAGCGCGTCGGCCATGGCCGAGGCCTCGACATAGCCGGTCGAGCCGAGATCGTAGGACGTCCAGATCATCGTCTTGGGCAGCGTTACATCGTCCTGGGCAAAGGCCGCCGGGGCGGTCAGCATGGCAACGGCCACGACCGCGCCCTTCATGAGGTTTGAATGAAACATGCGAAATCCTCCCTTGGTATCCGTTTTCCGGAAAAATAACCGCGGCCTCCACGCCCCGATAATGTCCACCATGGCTCTTATGAGCTTAAAAGTCAATTCTATGATTTAATGAAGCCGTGTGGTTCAGTTCGGCAGGCCCAGCACGGCCTTCGACAGAACATTGCGCATGATTTCGGTCGAGCCGCCGAAGAT
Organism: Martelella mediterranea; assembly: GCF_021021415.1. Classification (GTDB taxonomy): domain Bacteria; phylum Pseudomonadota; class Alphaproteobacteria; order Rhizobiales; family Rhizobiaceae; genus Martelella; species Martelella mediterranea_C. Next base: position 85,335 of record NZ_JAINWJ010000022.1, read on the forward strand.
CGTGATCGGGCGCGCCGACAGATAGGTGGCCGCCGCATGCAGACGACGATCGCCTTCCGGCGGATGCGACAGGCCAGCCTCGGGGCCGGCGATCTCCATGATCAGCTCCGAGATGCGCTGGTACAGCTCGGACTGGAATATCTTCAGCATGGCGACGTCCGCGCCGATCTCCTGTCCGTCTTTCAGGCGGTCCATATAGGTCTGGAACAGGTCGCCCAGATCGCGCATGTCGCATTCCAGCGCGACGTAGCAGTCACGGAAGACCGGGTCGCTCCAGATGCCGTTGCGCTTCGCCAGATGGGCGAGCCTTGCCAGCGCGCTTGCCGAAAGACGGGGCGCGCCGATGAAGACCCGCTCGTGCCCGAGCAGCGCCTTGGCGGCGGTCCATCCTTCGTTGACGCCGCCGACGATGTGGTCCAGCGGCACGCGGACATCGTCGAAGAACACTTCGCAGAATTCGGCCTCGCCGGCGAGGTTCTCGATATTGCGGGTGGTGACGCCGGGCGCGTCCATCGGCACCAGAAGAAAGCTGATTCCGGCCTGTTTCTTCACGGTCTTGTCGGTGCGGGCGAGAATGAAGATCCAGTTGGCATCCATGCCGAGCGTGGTCCAGGTCTTCTGGCCGTTGATGACCCACTCATTGCCGTCGCGCACCGCCTCGCAGCGCACCGCCGCAAGGTCCGATCCCGCGCCCGGCTCGGAATAGCCCTGCGCCCAGATGTCCTGGCCCGAGAGGATGCGCGGCAGGTAGTGCGCCTTCTGCTCTTCGGTTCCGTATTTCAGCAGCAGCGGCCCAAGCATGACCGGGCCGATATCGTGGACGCGGGCCGCGCCGAAGCGCTCCAGTTCCTCAATCATGATCAGGTGCTTGCCCGCGGAAAGACCCATGCCGCCATGTTCGACAGGCCATGTCGGGCACAGGAAGCCGCGCCGGGACAGGGCCATGTACCACGGCTTCACCTCGTCCCAGTGCAGGCGCTCCAGCGGAAAGCGGGGAATGTCGGGATATTCGGCCTCGACGAAATCGCGGATCATGGCGCGGAAATCGGCGTCCGGCATGGCGTTGTAATCGGTGCTCATGCGGCATCCTCCAGAGTGCGGGCGAGCCGGGCGCGCACCGCAATGGGCGCGCCGAAAAGATTGGCGTCGGTCATGGCGCGGCGGACGAACAGGCCGATATCGGCCTCGTCGGTAATGCCCATGGCGCCGTGCATCTGCACCGCCTCGCGCGCGACCAGCATCACGGTTTCGGCCGCGCGCAGCTTGCAGCGGTCGGCATCGCGGGCACGGCTGGCGATATCCGCGCCGGTATCGAAGCGGGCGGCCGTCGCCATCACGGCGGCGCGCAATAGCTCGATCCGGATCTTGATCTCGGTGGCGCGATGCTGCAGGGCCTGAAAGCTGCCGATGGGACGTCCGAATTGTTCGCGGACCTTCAGATAATCGAGCGTGATGGCGAACGCCCGGTCCGACAGGCCGAGCAGATAGGCCGAATGCATCAGCACCGCGTCTTGAATAACTGTCGCGGCCTGCGGACAGGGAATCAGCTCGGCGGCCACCTTGTCGAGGCGGAGCGTGGCAATCCGTCCGCCATCCAGCGTGTCGGCGGCGGTGATCGTGACGCCCGGCGCATCGCGCGGCACGACGGCGACGCCCGCCCCGGTCAGCACGGCGAAGAAATCCGCATCATCCGGTACGGCGATCTTGACGCCGTGCAGCCGTCCGTCGGCCGCGCCGCCCTCGAACCGCAGCGAAGCCGCATCGTCCTGCCACGCCGTTACCATGACCTTTGCGCCGGTTGCGGCCTCTTCGGGGAAGGCTTCGCCCAGAAGCGCTGCCGCCATGATCGTAGAGCCGATGGGTTCAGGCGTGAGCCCGCCGCCCAGCACCTGCATCAGTTCGCAGGCCTCGCGCATGCCCAACCCGAGTCCGCCGGCTTCCTCCGGAACGCGCATGAGGAACAGGCCCAGTTCGCCCGCCTTTGCCACCATGGCGCGGTCTATGCCCTTGCCGCGCGCGGCGCGGACACGGTTGAGATCGCCGTCGGCGGGCACGATGGCGCGCGCGCTGTCCACGATCATCCGGGCGTTTTCCATCCAGTCTTCCATTGTCGGACTCCCTTTATGCAATCGCGCCGGTGCCGCGCAGTTCGGCGATGCGCTCCTCGGTCAGTCCGATCTCCCGCAGCACTTCGTCTGTATGTTCTGCCAGAAGCGGCGGAGGCCTTGTGGCGGCCACCGGGTCGCCCGAGAATCGTACGGGGTTCGCGATGTAATTGACGCGGCCCGCGTTCGGATGGTCGAGCTGGCGCACCAGTTCGCGCGCCTTCACCTGCGGCATCTGCAGCGTGTCCTCGAAGCTGTTGAGCGGCCCCGCCGGAATGCCGATTGCCTCCAACTCGGCATAGGTGGCGTCGGCGTTCCTGGCGGCCAGTTTTTCCGCGATCAGCGGGACCAGCGTGTCGGCGTTCTGCACCCTTGCGAGGTTGGTGGCGTAGCGTTCGTCATCGGCCACGCCCTCCAGCCCCAGATAGTCTGCGAAGCGGCGGAACTGCGGATCATTGCCGATGGCGATCATGATCGGCCGGTCGGCGCAGTCGAAGGCCTGCCAGGGGCAGGTGATCTGCGAGGCGGTGCCGTTCCGGCGCGGCAGCTTGCCGGAGGACAGGTAGTTCATCGCCATATGGGAGGCGGCGTGGATCTGCGTGTCGAGCAGCGCGATATCGATGAACTGCCCTTCGCCTGAAACGGCATCGCGATGGTTCAGCGCCGCAAGGATCGCAGCGACCGCATATTGCCCCGCCGTGATATCCGAGATCGAGTAGCCGACCAGCGCCGGTTCGTCCTCGGACGAGCCGGTGATCGAAAGAAGTCCGCTCATCGCCTGGAAGATCGGATCATAACCGGGAAGATGCGCCATCGGTCCCGTCTGTCCGAAGCCGGTGATCGAGCAATAGACCAGGCGGGGGTTGAGGCTTGCAACCGTCTCATAGTCCAGCCCCATGCGCGCCAGCGTGCCGGTCTTGAAGTTCTCGATCAGCACATCGGCCTTCTCGATCAGCTCTCGCGCGATCTCCCGCCCCTCCGGCGATTTCAGGTCCAGCGCGACCGAGCGCTTTCCACGGTTCATCGCAAGAAAGCTCGAGGTTTCACCCGTCGGCGCGCCATCGGCATTCAGGTGAGGGACGCCCATGCGCCTGACGTCGTCGCCGCCCTTGACGTGTTCCAGCTTGATCACGTCGGCTCCGAAATCGGCCAGCATCTGCCCGGCCCAGGGGCCGGCGAAAACGCGGCTGAGGTCGATAACCCTGATATGATCCAGACATCCGGCCATGGTATCCTCCCTTTCTCAACGCGAGGGGAAAATGCCAGCAGCGCGACGTTTGCGCAATCAAAAAATCTTAAATATGCTTTTTTAATCTTTTATAGAGTTCACGGTCAGGTAGGCTTGAATGATCGTTGTCGAAACACCGATTGCGCTGACGCGGCACAGCGGTCAGGAACTTGGGGTAACCTCCTGGTTTGAAGTAAGGCAGGAGCAGATCGACGCCTTTGCGGAGCTGACGGGCGACGATCACTGGATTCATGTCGATGTCGAGCGCGCTGCCCGCGAAAGTCCCGATGGCAGGACCATCGCGCACGGCCTTTATACTCTCTCCCTTATACCGAGACTGCAGCGGCAATTGTTCCGCATCGAGCAGCGGGGGGCAGGACTGAACTACGGTTATGACAGGATACGTTTTCTCGCCCCCGTTCCAGTCGGCTCCGCACTGCACTTGCGCCAATCGGTGGGGGCGGTCGCGCCGCGCGGCAGCGGCGCGCGGATCGAGCTGCGGTCCGCGATCGACATCAAGGGTGCAGACAAGCCCGCCCTGATTGCCGATGGCATTCTGCTGATTGCCGCAGCGTGACCTTCAGCGCCCCAGCGGCGGACCTTGTAGAATCGAACTGACTGTCGCCAACTTGACACAAAAGTCGCGACCTCATAAGCTGGGTCTGTGCGAAGGTGCACATTAAATCCAAAAGCGACGTCGCTGGACATCCCGTCTCGTGTGCGTCGTTTTGTACTTATTAGGTGCATATGATCGGGTGTTCGGCTCTAATCCAGAGAACGGGAACCCATCATGAAATCTCTCTCATTCATTCGATACGGTGTTGCGGCCATTGCGGTTATGGTCGCGCAAGGCGCATCTGCGGAAACAAAGATCGGCGCGATCTTCGATCTGACCGGCGGCCTGAACATCTATGGCATCCAGCAGATGAATGCCCTCCAGCTTGCCGTCGAGGACATCAATGCCAGGGGCGGGGTTCTGGGCGAACCGGTTGAGGTTGTCTCCTATGACGCACAGTCGGAACAGTCGAAATACACTCAATACGCCAATACCGCGATCCTCAGGGACCGCGTCGACGCGCTTTTCGCCGGTCTGACCAGCTCATCGCGCGAGGCTATCCGCCCGATCATCCGCAAGGCCGATATCCCTTATTTCTATCCCTCTCTCTATGAAGGCGGCGCCTGCGACAAGCAAACCTTCGTCACCGGGCCTTCCGCCTCGCAGCAGCTTTCCGTGCTGATCGACTGGGCCGTCGAGACTTACGGCAAGAAGATATTCATCATGGCGCCTGACTACAATTTCGGGACCATCTCCGCGCATTGGGTCCACGAATATGCCAGACAGCTTGGCGCGGAGGTGGTTGGCGAAGATATTCTCGCGCTGACCGTCACAGACTACGCGCCGACCATCCAGAAAATCCAGGCCGCGAAGCCCGATTTCGTGGTGGCGCTACCCGTTGGCGCAAACCAGACCGGCTTTCTCGAACAATTCGCCGCAGCCGGCCTGAAGGACAGTATCGGCGTCGTCTCGACGAATTACGGTTCCGGCAACCAGCAGGTCGTCGTTTCGCCGGCTGCTGGCGAGGGGCTGATTGCCAATCAGGGCTATTTCCAGGTCGTCGACAATTCCGCCAATGCGGATTTCGTGAAACTCTGGACGGCGAGATACGGCAATGATGAGCCCATCATCTCGGAGGCGGTGGATACGTGGAATGCCGTTCAGCTTTGGGCCGCCGCCGTCGAGAAGGCGGGAACGAGCGACACCGACGCGGTTGTCGCCGCGCTGGAGAGCGGCCTGAGTCTTGAGGCCCCCAATGGCACGGTGATGCTCGAACCCGGCTCGCACCATCTGCGCCAGAATATCTACATCGTCGAAGGCGACGCGAACCACGACTTCACGGTTCTTGAAACCTTCGAGGGCGTGGCGCCGGTCTATGAAAACGAAAAATGCGATCTGATCGCAAACCCCGACCTGGTCGAGCACTTCTCGCCTGAAGGCAACTGATCGACGCGACGCGCGGCGGGCGGGAAGGGAAGCATCTCTCCCGCCCGACAGGCCCAGACCTCGGGAGAATTCCATGAGTATAGTCTATCTGGCGACGGTTTTGCTGTCGTCGCTTTCAAGCGCATCCATCCTGCTTATCGCGACCATCGGCCTTGCGGTGGTGTTCGGATTGATGGGGGTCATCAATCTGGCCCATGGGGAATTCCTCATGATCGGGGCCTATTCGGCTTTGACGGCGACACAGATGGGCGTTCCGTTCATCCTGTCGATCCCGATAGCGGTCGCCGTCACGATGGCGATCGGCGCCGTGGTCGAAATCCTGATCATCAACCGGCTCTATGGCCGGATTTTCGATACGATGCTGGCGACCTGGGGCATTTCGATCGTCTTTTATCAGCTGGCCGTGCTGATCTTCGGAACGGTGACGCCCGGCATCGGCATGCCGCAGTACAGTATCAGGATCGGCGATTACAGTCTTGCCGGCTATCCGCTGCTGATGATCGGCGTCGCTGCGCTGATGGGTTTGTTCGTCTACGTGCTGATGACCCAGACCGTCTATGGCATGAAGGCGCGCGCCTCGATCCAGCAGCCGGAAATGGCGCGCGCCATCGGCATTGAAGCAGCGCGGGTGAACACGCTGACATTCTCGATTGGATGCGGCCTTGCCGGCTTTGCGGGCGCTGTGCTTCTGCCGATCGTTCCCGCCACGCCCTCCATGGGCTTCGCCTTCGTCATCAAGGCGTTCCTGACCGTCGTCGTCGCCGGTCCGGTCACGCTGACGGGGTCCGTCCTGACCGCGATCGGTCTTGGCGGCGGCGCGTCGATCACGGCCAGTTTCCTCACTTCGGTTGCTGGCGACATCTTCTTCTTCCTGATCACCGCCGCTCTGCTCTGGCTGTTCCCGCTCGGGATCTCGGCCACGTGGCGTCGCAAGCTATGAGGCGCCCCATGTCACTTTCACAAAATCTCTACACGCGCGCGGGGATCATCTTTCCTCTCGCCGCGACAATCCTTGCGCTGGCTGCGGCCACCATCATCGATCCCTATCTCGCCTATGTCGCAACATCCTGGGTGATCTTCGGCCTTCTCGGGCTTAGCCTGGATGTCGTGTGGGGGCGCGGCGGCTTCCTCAGCCTTGCCCAGACCGCCTTTTACGGGCTCGGCGGCTATTTCGGCAGTGTCGTCGCCGTCAACCTTGCCGAGATGACCGGGCATTCCATCCTGTGGAGCCTGCCCGCCGGGGCGCTGTTCGGCGCGATGGTCGCCGCCGCTCTCGGCTGGATCATCTTCTATGCGCGCATGGGGCCGCTTCAGGCCACGATCCTGTCCTACACATTCACCCTGCTTTTGTGGTCCGTCAGCCAGTCCTTCAAGCTTACGATCGGTTCCGCAGTCATTGGCGGCGATAACGGCATGTCCAACATTCCAGGCTTTGTTCTCGGATTTGGCAAGGGAGCGGAAGCGCTCGGGCCGCAGGCTGGCTTCATGTTCGTGGTTGCGGTTTCGGCGCTGGCCTATTTCGCCACGCGCCGGTTGATGACGGGCACGTTCGGCAAGGTCATCGACGGCATCCGCCTCGATATCCAGAAGACGGAACTGCTCGGCTACGATGTTCGCTTCTACCAGGTGCTGAATTTTGCCTGGTCAGGCGGTCTGGCCGGTCTTGCGGGTGCCCTTTTTGCGGGATGGGCCAATTATCTCAGCCCCTCGATTTTCTCGGTTCAGGAAGCGCTGCTGGTGCCGATCTACGTTCTCGTCGGCGGGCTTGGAACGCTGGCGGGGCCATTCGTCGGCGCGGTTCTGATCGGCGGGCTTTCGTTCTGGCTGGGCGGCGGTGCGGTTGGCGGCCAGACCACGCTGATCCTCGGTATTGTGCTGATCCTCCTCGTTCTTTTCCTCAAGAACGGCGTGTTGGGCGCGCTTGGCCAGTTCTGGGCTTCGCGGTTGCCTGACCCGAACGAAGCCGCGCGCGATGCCGGCGCGGTCCGGATCGACACCGGCGAACTCGAGCGAATCCTGACCGAAGCGGAGCGACAGGCCGGTCCGGCAAAGGCGCTCAGGACCGAAAAGCTTTTCAAGCGTTTCGGCGGCGTGATCCCCGTCAACAACGTTTCGCTTTCCTTTGCGCCCGGAAAGCCGTTTTCCCTGATCGGGCCGAACGGAGCGGGCAAGAGTTCGTTTCTCAAAACCTGTGTCGGCGTCTACGCACCCGAAGGCGGCTCGGTCGTCATCGGCGATCACGATGTCACCAAAGCGCCGATCTTTCGGCGCGTTCATGCCGGCATGGGTGTCAAGAACCAGAAACCTCAAGTTTTCGATGATCTTTCCACGCGGGAAAATCTCTGGATCGCGGCCTATTCCAGGGTCAGGAACCGGGAGCAGGCGAGCGATATCGCGGCAAGGGTTATCGCCATGCTCGGCCTTGAAGCCCAGTCGGGCGTCAGCGCATCGGCGCTGTCGCACGGGCAGCAGCAATGGCTGGATATCGGCATGGTGCTTTGTCTTGCGCCGCGCGTCGTTCTGCTCGATGAGCCGGCAGCGGGCATGACCAATGAAGAGACGCGAGAGCTATCCGGCCTCGTTCGCACCCTGGCCAAGTTCACGACCGTGGTCGTGGTTGAACACGACATGGAGTTCGTGCGCACGCTCGAAGGGCACGTCACGGTTCTGCATCAGGGCGAGGTGTTTGCCGAGGGCGATATCGAAACGCTGCGCGGTGACGATCGGGTTCTGGATATCTACCTGGGAAGGCGCGAGCATGTTTAAGATCAGAAATGCCACCAGCGGATACGGCAAGACGGTCATCATCCGCGATGTTTCACTGGAAGTCGGCAACGGCGAGATCGTGGCTCTCCTCGGAAGAAACGGCGTCGGAAAATCGACCCTGATGCGGTATGCGACCGGACTAATCCCGTCAATGGCGGGCGCGGTCGAGATCGATGGCCGCGCCGCGCCGCCATCATCGGCGAAACGGGCGCAGGCCGGTCTCGGTTATGTGCCGCAGGGCCGTTATGTCTTTGCGCGCATGACGGTAATCGAGAATATCGCGGTCGCAGCCGCCAGCAACGGGCACAATGGCAAGACGGCCGTTGCCGAAGCGCTGGCCGATTTTCCGATGCTTGAGCCGAAAGCCCATGACCTTGCGGGCGGTCTCTCGGGCGGCCAGCAGCAGATTCTCGCTCTGGCGCGGGCGCTCGCAATCCGTCCGAAGATACTGCTGCTCGATGAGCCGACCGAAGGCGTCCAGCCGTCGATCATCGATGAAATGGCCGGCGTCCTCAAACGCATCAACGCCGAACGCGGCATCGCCATTCTGGTCGCAGAGCAGGATCTCGACTTCTGCCTGTCGATCGCAAACCGCGCTTATGTGATGGAAAAGGGGGCGATCCGGCTGGAGGCCGACAGGGCGAGGCTGCAGGCAGACAAGGCGCTGCAGCAAGAGCTTTTGGGGGTCTGAGATGAACAGGGCCGAGGAATTGTCGCAGGACCAGAAAAACCGCATCGCCGCCACCCTGAAACGGATTCGCGCGGGGCTCAGGCAGTTTCGGACAGACGAGCCGAAAGAACCGGCCAGCATCTTCCGACCGGAGGTTTTCGATGAGTTATGATCTCGCAAGCGTGTCGGGCCAGATCGCAGCGCTTGCCGATGGCGCGGAAACGCCGGTCACACTGGCGGAACAGGCGCTGGAAAGAGAAAGCGCCAACAGGGATCTGAACGCTTTCGTCGCGCTTGACCCGGATATCGTGCTCGCCCAGGCCGAGGCGGCGGCCCGCCGTCGCAAGACCGGCAGTGCAGCGAGCCCGATCGATGGCGTTCCCATCGCCGTCAAGGATAATTATCTGACGCGGGATTACCCGACCACGGCCTGCTCGAACGCGCTCCCCGCGGATGCCGGCGGCATTGATGCGACGGTGGTTGCAAGGTTGCGCGCTGCAGGGGCCGTGATCTTTGGCAAGACCAATATGCATGAATGGGCCTATGGCGCGACAAACAGCGTCTCGTCTTTCGGACCGACACGCAATCCGCATGACAGGGACCGGATCACGGGCGGCAGCAGCGGCGGGTCGGCCGCAGCCGTTGCTTCAGGCATTGTCGGGGCAGCGCTCGGCAGCGACACCGGCGGCTCAATCCGCATTCCCGCCGCCGCTTGCGGCATTTACGGTTTCAAGCCGGGCTATGGTCGAGCGTCGCGCAACGGCGTCCTGGCGCTGAGCTGGTCGTTGGACGCGCCGGGACCGCTGGCAGCGCGGCTCGATGATATCGGTCATCTCTTGCCGTTTTTTCTCGGCAGGGACAGGGCCGATCCTTCGACCTTCGCCGCATCGCCCATGCGATCCGCCGATCCTGTGATCAGCCCGAAGCTGGTCTCGTTGACCGGATCGGGCCTCGAGCGCTCCGATGACGTGGAGGCCGCGATGCAGGCGGCTTTGAAGCAGGCTGGCCTTGCCGTTCCGCCTGTCGAACTCACGCAGGTCGCGAGCTATTTTGCGGCATGGGAAACGATCCTTCATTGCGAAGCCACGGCCTATCACCGCCAGCGGATGGCGCAAGACCCGGCCGGATTTTCCGCCGTAACGTGCGCGCATCTAATGGCCGGAAGCCAGCTTACCGCGCAGGAACTTCTGGAGGCTCAGGCCATACGCACCCATTTCACGGAGCTGCTCTTGCAATCGCTCGGTGAATGGGATGCACTTGTCTTGCCGACATTGCCGGTGGTTGCGCCCATTGCCGGTGAAGACTGGCAGGCCTTCGGCGGCCGCAAGGTGACCACCCAGGACAGCATGACCTGGTTTTGCTGGATCGGCAATCTCGCGGGGCTTCCCGCGGTGACCGTGCCGGTGCCCAACCCCGTTTCCGGGCTTCCCGTGGGCATGATGCTGATGGGGCGTCCGGGCCGGGACGAGGAACTGCTGGCGATTGCCGGGCTGATGGATCGCCGGATCAACGGAAAGGATCGGATGTGAGCGCGGAAGGTTTGAAAATCGGCGTGTTGTTTTCGCGGTCGGGGTCGATGGCCGTCACCGAAAACGCTCACACCAAGGGCATACTCCTTGCCTGCGAGGAGATAAACGCGGCGGGCGGCGTTCTCGGCAGGATGCTGGACCCGATCCTTCTTGATCCCGCCGGCTCGGACGAACATTATGCATCCCTGGCGACGGAGCTGCTCGTGAAGCACCGCGTCAATGTGATCTTCGGCGCCTGCCTGTCGACCAGCCGGAAGATGGTCTTGCCGATCATTGAAAGGTTCAACGGCATCTTGTTCTATCCCTCGGTTTACGAAGGCTTCGAATATTCGCCCAACGTCATTTACGGCGGGGCGGTCCCGAACCAGGTTGTTCTGCCCCTGCTCGAATATCTTTTCAAGCACAGGGGCCGGCGTATTGTCCTGATCGGATCGGAGACGCTCTATGCCCGTGAGGTCAATCGGATCGTGACCGAGTTTCTGGCCGAAAGCGGCGGCGAAACCGTGCTCGAAACCTACCTGCCGATCGGCGCGAGCAGCGATCATTTCGGCGTTGTACTGTCGCGTCTTGATGCGGCGCAAGCGGATGCAATCATATCCACGGTGGTGGGCGAAGACAGCGTAACGCTCTATAATGCCTTCGCGGCGCAGGGGCTTGGTGGAGAGCAGTTGCCGATCGCTTCGCTGACGGCGACGGAATCGGAGCTTGCGTCGATGCCGCCGGAGGCCCGCGCGGGCCATCTCTCGGTCACCTCCTATTTTTCCACCTTGAACCTGCCAGCAAACGAGGCTTTCCGGCAGGGCTTTCTCAAGCGTTTCGGCCCGGAAGAAGAACCGGGTGTCTACAGTGAAGTCTGTTATTCCCAAGTTCACATGCTAGCCGACGCCATTCGCCAAGCAGGGTCGGAGGAAACGGATGCGCTGCTTTCCGCGCTTTCCGGGGCCGTGCTCAAGGGGCCGGCCGGCGATCTGTTCCTGGACACCGAAACCAACCATGCCTCGCTTCGCCCGCTCATCGGCCGGGCCAGGCGGGATGGCACCTTCGACATCGTCTGGCGCGGGGCGAGCGTCATCCGCCCGGACCCTTATCTCGTCGGTTATGATCGTTCCATTGTGGAGCACGCGACCGCATGAGCGATGAACTGCCTCTTCGCAATGAAACACTGTTGCGCCGCCTGCGGCGGATGCGCGTGCTCGTGATCCATCCGGATGACGGCGAGCGGGAGATGTTTCTGGCGCATCTGAGGCGCATTGGCTGTCGGGTCGAAAGCATGTGGCCGGCGCCATCGTCATTGCCCGGAGAGGCGGACGTCGTTCTGTTTCTGGTCAACCGGATTCACGACAAGGGTGCGATATCGTGGATGTCGTCGGCCGAGAATATCGCCCGCATCGGCATCATTTCGTTTGAAACGCCCGAAATCCTGGCGGAGCTCGAACGTCTTCACGTTCATGGCGTGCTTTCGAAACCGATCCGCCTGTTCGGGGTACTTGCGGTGCTGACGACCGCCATTAGCCTGGTGCGACACGAGTCTCGACTGAACAAGCGCGTAAAGTCACTGGATGAGACCCTCAAGGCCCGCCGGAAAATCGAAAAGGCGGTTCGGATCCTGGCGCAAAGCCGGTCGATTTCGGAAACGGAAGCCTACAAGCGCATCCGCGATCGATCCATGCAGAGCAAGGAGAGCATTGCGAGCATCTCCGACGCCATCATCGCGGCACACGAAATCTGATCCCGTTCACCACACTATATAACCGGCGAGCGCTAGTCAGTGACAGCGCCCGGCTCGGCAATATCCGGTATCTGGTGTGCCGTGTTCGTCAGTAACCCGTTTGATCGGGCAGTCTTTTCCCGAACCCGACGCGCGGCTTCACGCTTTATCGTCTCCGGCCAGATTTTCCTGCCATCTGGCAGTTTTGCTTCGATAGCCCCAATCATGGGGACTAATTGCAACACTTACAGTCCATTCCGGTTCGCTACAGTTAAGGTTCGACCCTGACGGGATAGCTTTCAAGCTTGAGCCTGTCCCAAAGACACGGCATAAACGCATCGTCTTGCGGCAGGTTCATTCCGGACGGGCACCACCGCGGCGATACCGGAGTGATGTACTCGGCATCGTCACCCGCGAGTGTTTCCATGTCCGCCTCGTCGTCGAGCGCAGGTCCTCTGGGGACATAGACTCTCCATCGTTTAGACTGGAAATCCGAGTCTTGCATCGGAAGGGGAGCCATCGCGGGATTTGTGAAGTAGGTGCGGTAGGCGGGGTTGGGTATTTCGGGGCCAGCCTGAATAATTTCCGTGGCGTGCGGCGTGTAGGGTGTCACGCTGATAATGGAAGACAGTGGCACCGCGCCAAGAGAATCCCACTCTTCCATGAGCGCGAGATTGGGGTCGTTTGCGGGTTTGAACCAACCGCCGCCTTTGGTTCTGATCTCGACATGTCTCCAGTTCCTATAAGCCCTGAGTGATTGAAGCTGGTTGTAGAAACTGTTGGAGGCACGCAACTTGTAGACCCAAAGAGGTGTTGACGGCTTATTGCTGGCGTTCTTCACAAGCGACTTCCCCATACCCGTCGTCCACAGGTACGTGAACATGCCTTTCAGACTGGCGCTGGCCGAGATGAACTGGGAGGTTTTGTTGTCCTTGGCCAGGGATTCTCCGGTCAAATGGTCGGCCAGATTGCTATTTGTTCCCCATGGAAGGAAACCGCCTGCATCGGTGATCTCTTCCAAGGTGCGCGAGTCATAGCGATACAAGATGGTCAGCAATCTGCCCGAAACCGGACTGGCGGTGCAGGCATCCATATCGGAAACGGTGACGGACCATTGATTTTGAGCCGGGTCGATACGGACGTTGAAATCGCAATCGGCGTCATCGGCCTGCAATGTCGTCATCATATCATATCCGTGAATAGACCCTCCCGCAGCCGTATAGATGTTAAGCGAGGAAAAGTCCGGCAGGTCTATCGTGCCTGGCGTGCAGGCATTGTTTCCGCTCTCTTGCGTTGTCACACAGGTGAGTTTGGTCTGTGACGCGGCGTGGTAGAGCAGATTGACGTCATAGAGGGAAAACGGCTCTTCTTCGATGCTGTCGGCCTGCGAGACTGCCACGATCGACAATGTCGGATTCGCCATTGCCGGCATGGCCGTCAGCAACATCGAGCCGAAGACAAAAAGAAGTGTTGCGTGTGATTTCGACATGTTTAATCTCCTTTTGGATTGAGCATCCGAAAGTTATTTTGGAAATTGACAGGATAGACCTTCAGGGCGAGGTCGCTGTTTAAGCACGGTGTCAGAACCAGGGGGCCACTCGCCAGGTTCAGAAGTGAGGGACAAAAACGCAGTGGCGTGCCTGGCACCAGGCTAATCAGCATGGGGGCTGGAGTTGACGCCTCGGCCCGCGCTTCTGCCGTCGTTCCGTTATACTCATAGTAATAAGGCAGATCGAATGTCCCCATCGAAGCCAATTTATCGCTATTGGTTGTGGGGGACGTGAAGTAGGTCTTGTAGCTATCGAATGGCGCGCGACCGGTAACCGGCACTGGCCCATTGAGACCCAGATGAAACTTCTGTCCATCTATCAGTTGAAATTTATTAACCTGAAGTTGCGTGAGGTGCTCGCCAATCAAAGACGATGAGTAAGCAAGGTCTCTGACAGATCTATCTGTATCACCAAATTTTACAGTTGTGTCGAACCATCCTGGCATCTCTCTCAGAGGCCGATTTAAAAGTTATTGAGTGATATCAGAAG
>NZ_JAINWJ010000023.1 GCF_021021415.1 Martelella mediterranea
CCGCTTTAACAATAGGCCGTTTTCAACAAACAATCCTCGGCCTTGTGCCGAGGATCTAACTACCGCTCCACGCGAGCGGAGTTGGCGTTTCTGAGGAGATTGTATTTAAATAGTTTTTTTGGTCCGAGACGCTTGTCGTGGTCATATGTGCTTAGACCCTCGGGTCAAGCCCGAAGATGACTCAGAAATGAAAAGCAGAGTGAAGTGCCCTCTATCAACCGACCCGCCGCATCGCCGGCGGGTTTTGTTTTTGCGCGGAAAGCGCCGGCGGCGGGCGGGCGTTGCACACTAAATCGGCGAAGTATTGCGGAACTGCCTGTTTTTCGGCGCGTTTCTGTGAAGGAGCACTTTAAAAATGGTTGTCGCGCGGCAAGGCATGGTCCTTGCATTGCTGACGATGTTGTATTGATATGTAAGAATAACAATCGGGGGATGAACGCTTTGGCATTCGATGAAATGATGACCGCGGACAACCAGCCGCGCGCGCCCTACCAGGATTATTACGACTGGTACAGCCAGCAAAATCCTGCATCATTGATCGCTAAATCCCGAGATGCCGAAAACATATTCCGCAAGACGGGCATCACCTTTGCCGTTTACGGCCATGCCGACAGTTCGGAAAAGCTGATCCCCTTCGATATCGTTCCGCGCATCATCGCCGGGCGCGAATGGCGCAAGCTGGCCGCCGGCATCGAGCAGCGCGTGATCGCCCTTAATGCCTTCCTGAAGGACATCTACCACAAGCAGGAAATCATCAAGGCAGGCCGCCTGCCGCGCCGGCTGATCGAGGAGAACGACGCCTTCCTGCCGCAAATGATCGGCTTCGAGCCCCCCGGCGGGGTCTATACCCATATCGTCGGCACCGACATCGTGCGCACCGGCGAGGACCAGTTCTACGTGCTGGAGGACAATGCCCGTACGCCCTCCGGCGTCTCCTACATGCTGGAGAACCGGGAAACCATGATGCAGATGTTTCCCGAACTGTTCTACAAGAACCGCGTGCGACGGGTGGAGGACTACCCACAGCTTCTGCGCCAAAGTCTTGCAACGCTGGCGCCACCCGGCTTTGCCGGCACCCGCCCGCGCGTGGCGGTGCTGACCCCCGGTATCTATAATTCCGCCTATTACGAGCACTCCTTCCTCGCCGACATGATGGGCGTGGAACTGGTCGAGGGATCGGACCTGCGCGTCATCGACGGCAAGGTGCAGATGCGCACCACGCGCGGCTACCAGGCGATCGACGTGATCTACCGCCGCGTCGATGACGACTTCCTCGATCCGCTGACCTTCCGCCCGGATTCGGCGCTCGGCATTCCCGGCATCATGGATGTCTACCGCGCCGGCAACATCACCATCGCCAACGCGCCGGGCACCGGCATTGCCGATGACAAGGCGATCTATTCCTACATGCCGGAGATCGTCGAATTCTACACCGGCCAGAAACCGCTTCTGGAGAACGTGCCGACATGGCGCTGTTCGGAACCGGAAAGCCTCGCCTATGTGCTCGACAACATCGCCGACCTCGTGGTCAAGGAGGTCCATGGTTCGGGCGGCTACGGCATGCTGGTCGGCCCGACGGCAAGCAAGAAGGAGCTTGAGGATTTCTCCGCCAAGCTGCGCGCCCGGCCGGGGAACTACATCGCCCAGCCCACGCTGTCGCTGTCGACCGTGCCGATCCTCGTCAAGAAGGGCATCGCGCCGCGCCATGTCGACCTTCGTCCCTATGTCCTGGTTTCCGATCGCGTCCGCATCATGCCCGGCGGGCTGACGCGCGTGGCGCTGAAGGAAGGCTCGCTGGTGGTCAATTCCAGCCAGGGCGGCGGAACCAAGGACACCTGGGTGCTGGAGGACTGATCATGCTCGGAAAAACCGCAAACGGCCTCTACTGGATGTTTCGCTATATCGAGCGCGCGGAGAACATGGCCCGGCTGATCGATGCCGGCCAGCGGGTGTCGCTGACCCGCTCCAAGGGCGCCGACGACTGGGACGGCATCCTGCAGAGCGCCGGCGTTCAGGAGGCCTATTTCGAGGTCTACGACAAGCTGACGGCCGATAACGCCATCGACTTTCTGCTGCGCGACCGCCGCAATCCCTCCAGCGTCGTCTCCTGCATCGATTCCGGCCGCCAGAACGCCCGCATGGTGCGCACCGCGCTGACCCGGGAAACCTGGGAAGCGACCAACGAGTGCTGGATCGACACCCGCGCGCTGCTGGGCGCCAAGGTGAAGCCGGCCGACCTGCCCAAGGCGATCGACGTGATCAAGCACCGGACCGCGCTGATCCGCGGGGCCTTCCACGGCTCGATGCTGAGGAACGAGATCTATAATTTCGCCCATATCGGCACCTTCATCGAGCGCGCCGACAACACCAGCCGCATTCTGGACGTGAAATATTACGTGCTCCTGCCTTCGGTGCACCATGTCGGCACCTCGCTCGACAATCTGCAGTGGGAATCGATCCTGCGATCGGTCTCCGCCCACCGCGCCTATGGCTGGGTGCATAACGGCGAATACCGGCCGAGCGAGATCGCCGAGTTTCTGCTTCTGGACGTGCAGCTTCCGCGCTCGCTCGCCTATTGCTACGAGAAGATCGTGCTGAACCTCGACTACCTGGCCGCCGATTATGGCGCCCGGGTGCAGGCGCACGAAACCGCCCATGCGATCCGCAACACGCTGAGAACGCAGAAGATCAAGACGATCATGGATAACGGCCTGCATGAATTCCTGGAGGATTTCGTCAGCCGCAACAATATCGTCAGCCAGCAAATCAGCGAGGGGTATCGCTTCTACGTCTGACGCAGAAGCGTGAAAAGGGACAGGAAACTATGCTTTTGAACATCAGCCATGTGACTGAATACAGTTACGACGAGCCGGTTCAGTTCTCCCTGCAGCGGCTGCGGCTGACGCCGGTGAGCGCCGCGAGCCAGACCGTGAAGGACTGGACGGTATCAATCGAGGGCGCCAAGAGCGAGGTTGCCTATATCGACCAGTATGAAAACCATGTCCGCCTCGTCTCGGTGGAAGGCGACCACAAGACCGTGCGGCTGACTGCGGCAGGCGTGGTCGAAACCCGCGATACCGACGGTATTTTCGGTCCGGCCTCGCCCGATATTCCGCTCTGGCTGTTCCTGCGGCCGACGCCGCTGACGATGGCGGAAGAGCCGATCAAGGCGCTTATCGCCCGCCTTGAAGGCGATTCCGATCTCGCCCGGCTGCACGATCTGATGGCCATCCTGCACAAGTCGATGACCTTCAAGCCCGGCTCCACCTCGATTGCGACCACCGCCGCCGAGGCGCTGGAAAACAAGGAAGGCGTCTGCCAGGACTACGCCCATATTGTGATCGCCGCGGCGCGCGCGATGAAGGTGCCGGCGCGCTATGTCTCGGGCTATCTCTATATGGAGGAAGGCCCCAACCAGACCGCAAGCCACGCCTGGGCGGAATGCTATCTGGAGGGCCTCGGCTGGGTCGGCTTCGACGCCGCCAACAAGGTCTGCCCGGACGAACGCTACGTCCGCGTCGCCACCGGCCTCGACTACCGCGACGCCGCCCCCGTCTCCGGCATGACCATCGGCGGCGGCCGCGAAACGCTCGAGGTAAAGCTCAGCGTGGCCGGCCAGAGCCAGTCGCAGAGCCAGAGTTGAAATCGATGCCGCTTGCCCCAAACAATCTCTCCCCTTGAGGGAGAGATGCCCCGACAGGGGCGGAGAGGGGTGAACCCTTTCCTCATACTCGGAGTTTGCGGCTTATGCCCATACCCCTCTCTGTCGCTTTCGCGACATCTCCCCCTCAAGGGGGGAGATCGTGGGCTGATAGGTCTTGCCTCAGGGTTCAAACGCTACCCGGATAGTTCGGGCTTTCGCGGGTGATCGTCACGTCGTGGGCGTGGCTTTCGCGCAGGCCCGCGTTGGAAATCTGGACGAAGGTCGCCTTTTCCTGGAAGTCGGGGATGGTCTTGCCGCCGACATAGCCCATGGCGGCGCGCAGGCCGCCGCCGAGCTGGTGCAGCACCGCGCCGGCCGGGCCCTTGTAGGGCACCTGGCCTTCGATGCCTTCGGGCACCAGTTTCAGCGTATCGCGCACCTCCGCCTGGAAATAGCGGTCGGCGGAGCCGCGCGCCATCGCGCCGACGGAGCCCATGCCGCGATAGGCCTTGAACGAGCGGCCCTGGTAAAGGAACACCTCGCCCGGGCTTTCATCGGTACCAGCAAGCAGCGAGCCGACCATGACGGCATCCGCGCCGGCGGCGATCGCCTTTGCCATATCGCCCGAAAACTTGATGCCGCCATCAGCGATCACCGGAATGCCCGCCGCGCGCGCGGCCTCGGCTGCGGCCATGACGGCTGCCAACTGCGGCACGCCGACGCCGGCGACAATGCGGGTGGTGCAGATCGAGCCCGGCCCGATGCCGACCTTGACGGCATCCGCGCCGACATCGATCAGCGCCTTGGTACCGTCCGACGTCGCGACATTGCCGGCCATGATGCGCACCGAATTCGACAGCGTCTTCACCCGGCCGACCGCATCCAGAACCTTCTGCGAATGGCCGTGGGCGGTGTCGATCACGATCAGGTCGACGCCTGCATCGACCAGCATTTCGGCGCGCTGATAGCCATCATCGCCGACCGAAATCGCGGCAGCAGCCCGGAGCCGGCCCTGCGCATCCTTGGAGGCATTGGGGTTGAGCTGCGATTTCTCGATATCCTTCACGGTGATCAGGCCGACGCAATGGCCGCGATCGTCGACCACCAGCAGTTTCTCGATGCGGTGGTGGTGCAGCAGGCGCTTGGCTTCCTGCTGCTCGACCGTCTCGCGCACGGTGATCAGGTTTTCGCGCGTCATCAGCTCATAGATGCGCTGTTCGGGATTGGAGGCGAAGCGGACGTCGCGATTGGTGAGAATGCCGACAAGCCGGCCCGATGTGTGGCCGTCGCTGGTGCCCTGCTCGACCACCGGAATGCCGGAGATGTGATGGGCCTTCATCAGCGCCAGCGCTTCGGCGAGCGTGGCGTCGGGACCGATCGTCACCGGATTGACGACCATGCCGCTTTCGAACTTCTTGACCTGGCGAACCTGCTCGGCCTGTTCATGGGGCGAAAGGTTGCGGTGGATGACGCCGATGCCGCCGGCCTGCGCCATGGCGATGGCAAGCCGGGCCTCGGTCACGGTATCCATGGCGGAAGAGAGGATCGGCAGGTTGAGGTGGATGTCCTGGGCGATCGTGGTCGAAACATCGACCTCGCCCGGCATGACCTCGGAATGACCCGGCTGCAGCAGCACATCGTCGAAGGTGAGCGCCTGCATGCCGGTCGCGGCCTGAATGATTTGCGCCATGGCCAATTTCCTTTTCAAAATACGAAATGGCCCGGAAGGATTTCCCCATCCGGTCCCTTGCAAGATAATCCTGGAAGTTGGCGAGTGCTCGTAACACGAAGATGACGGCTTGGAAATAGCAATCCGCAGCCATGACTGCGGATTGCAGGGTTTTCCAGCAAAGCCGTGGCGCTATTGAGGTCTCAAAGCGCGAACTGGTAGGTTTTCGGCATGAACATATAGCCTTGGTCAGTCTTCTCGACATAGCCGACCGAGGGGAACGGCATGTGATAGCCGAGGAACGGGATTTTCTCCGCCGCGACCATGTCGAAGACTTGGCGACGAGTCGCCGCCGCCATCTCCTTGTCCATGTCGAACCGCACCTGCCAGTCCGGCCGCTGCAGCGAAAGCACGTAGTGATTGGCGGTGTCGGCGGTGAGCAGCAATTGCCGACCGCCCGATTCGAGCATGAAGATCATGTGGCCCGGCGTATGGCCGAAAGCCTCCATGGCGGTGATGCCGGGCGCCACCTCATCGCCGCCCGTGATGAACCGCGCCTGATCGGCGAGCGGGACGATCAGTTTCGTGACGCTTTCATGCCCGCCTTCCGCCGGCGTGCCGACGCGGGCCTCATCGCTCCAGAAGGCATATTCCTTGTCGCCGAACACATAGCTGGCATTGGGAAAGGCCGGTCCACCCTCCTCCATCAGCCCGTTGATGTGGTCGCCATGCATATGGGTGATCACCACGACATCGATATCGCCGGGCTGATAGCCATTGGCCTTCAGGCCCGCCATAAGCTGCCCCGCGCCCCAGGAGCGACCGGCCGGGCCCATGCCGGTGTCGAACAGGATCGTCTGCTCGCCGGTATCGACCAGCACCGGCGCGAAGCCGTTCACCATCTTGTCCTCAGGCAGGAAGTTTTCTTCCAGCAGTGCCGCGACGGTTGCCGGATCCTGCCCCGTGCCGAAGGTATCGCCCGGATTTTCCATCACGCGGGTGCCGTCCTCGACCACGACCAGCTTGAAATCGCCGAGGTTGAAGCTGTCCGCCCGGGGACCCCGCGACGTTTCCATCGTCTCTCCGTCGGCGGCGATCGCGCTGCCGCCTCTGGCGATAAAGGGCGCGGCAAGTGCGGTAATGCCGGCTGTCGCCATCAGGCGGCGGCGGTGAATGCCATTGTCTTCTGCCATCATCGTCCTCCTTGAAATAAAAACACTGACTTTGGGGAGAAAACCACGGTTTCAAGACAATGAGTCCATTTCGGCCGCGCTCGGGTCTCACTTTTGCGTGAAACGCCGCGTGATTATCGTTTGGCGTTTCGGACGGTGGGGTCTAATAAGTATGCCTTTCGCATGTTTTTGACAGAGAAGTCCCGTCTATGAATCCCGTCGTTCCGCTCATCATGGCTGTTGCCCTGTTCATGGAAAACATGGATTCAACGGTGATATCCACGGCGCTGCCGGCGATCGCCGCCGATCTCAATGTCGGGCCGATCACGCTGAAACTGGCGCTGACGACCTATATGGTGGCGCTGGCGATCTTCATTCCGGTCTCCGGCTGGATGGCCGACCGTTTCGGCGCCGCGCGGGTGTTTCGCTCCGCGATCCTCGTGTTCCTGCTGGGCTCGGTGGCCTGCGCCGTCTCCGGCAATCTGCTGGAATTCGTCGGCGCCCGCTTTCTGCAGGGCATGGGCGGGGCGATGATGACGCCGGTGGGCCGTCTCGTGATCCTGCGCACCACCGACCGCTCCGAACTGGTGCGCGCCATGGCGCTGTTGACGATCCCGGCGCTGGTCGGGCCGATGGCGGGCCCGCCGGTGGGCGGCTTCATCACTACCTATTTCTCCTGGCACTGGATCTTCCTGATCAATGTGCCGATCGGCATTGTCGGTCTCATCATGTCGGCCATATTCCTGCCGACGATCAAGGATGAGCCGACGTCGAACCTCGACTGGATGGGCTTCTTCCTGGTGGCGACCGCCGCTTCCGGCATCGTCTTCGGCATGTCGGTGATCTCGCTACCGGCCCTGCCGCCGTCAACCGGGATCATCACCACCTTGATCGGCATCGCGGCAGCACTTGCCTATCTCTGGCACGCACGGCGCAAGGCCAATCCGCTCCTGAACCTGAAGCTGTTCCAGACGCCGACCTATCGCGCGGCGGTGGGCGCCTCGGCCTTCTTCCGGATGGCGACCGGCGCGTTTCCGTTTCTGATGCCGCTGATGCTGCAGCTCGGCTTCGGGCTCAACCCGTTCCAGTCCGGCATGATCACCTTTGTCGGCGCGGTCGGCGCGCTGGTGATGAAGTTCGTAGCGCCGCGCGTCTTTGCCGCCTACGGTTTCCGCACCGTGCTGATGGTTGCAGCACTCGGCGCCTCGCTGCTGACGATGAGCTTCGCCTTCTTCGAGGCGACGACGCCCTACATCATCATTGTCACGCTGCTGTTTGCCACCGGGCTCTGCCGCTCGTTCTTCTTCACCGGCGTCAACGCGCTCGGCTATGCCGATATCGAGCCGGCGCAGGCAAGTCAGGCAACGGCTTCGACCTCGATGTTCCAGCAGGTCAGTCTCGCGCTTGGCGTCGCCTTCGCCGCAACCATCCTCGAGGTCACGGGCTGGATTACCGGCGAAGGCCTGACGGTCCAGCACTTCCACATCGCCTTTTTCGTTGTTTCCTTCATTTCGCTGGCCGCGATCATTCCGCTGTTGCGGCTTGACGCCGACAGCGGCTCCGCCGTTTCCGGTCACAGACGGCTGAAGCCGGAGGCCAGCGGCGAAGCGGCCGAATGAGTTCGCAAAACGCCAAAACGAATATTTTCGAACATTTTCTTTGACAAAACGAATGTATCCGCGCATGCTTCCCCCGTTCACCAGCGGGAGCGCGCATGTCGGAACCTGTCGACATTTTTGTTATCGGCGGCGGCGTCAATGGCGTCGGCGTGGCGCGTGATGCCAGCGGGCGCGGACTGACAGTGGCGCTCGCGGAGATGCACGACCTTGCCTCGGCCACCTCCTCGGCTTCGACCAAGCTCTATCATGGCGGGCTGCGCTATCTCGAATATTACGAATTCCGGCTGGTGCGCGAGGCGCTGATCGAACGCGAGGTGCTGCTGAAGGCGATGCCGCACATCGCATGGCCGATGCGTTTCGTGCTGCCGCACCACAAGGGCCTGCGCCCCTGGTGGCTGGTGAGACTCGGCCTGTTCCTCTACGACCATCTCGGCGGGCGCAAGATCCTGCCCGCCACCAAGGCGCTCGATCTTTCCCGCGACGAGGCCGGCAAACCGCTCAAAAACGAATATCGGCGCGCATTCGAATATTCCGACTGCTGGGTGCAGGATGCCCGCCTTGTTTCGCTGATGGCGCGCGATGCCGCCGCGCGCGGTGCGCGGATCATGACCCGCACGCGGGTGACCGGGGCCGAACAGGTGGCGGGTGAGGATGGTACGACGCTGTGGAAGATCTCTCTTGAAAATGCCGCCGGCCCGCAGCCGCCGGTCCATGCCCGCGCGCTGGTGAATGCCGGCGGGCCCTGGGTCGCCGATCTGCTGAAAGACACGCTCGGCATCGAGACGAAGGAAAAAGTGCGCCTCGTGCGCGGCAGCCATATCGTCACCCGCAAGCTTTACGACCATGACCGCTGCTACTTCTTTCAGGGCTCCGACGGCCGGATCATCTTCGCGATCCCCTACGAGCAGGATTTCACCCTGATCGGCACCACCGATCAGGACCACCACGGCCCGGCGAGCGAAGCGAAATGCACGCCCGAGGAGGCGGACTATCTCTGCCGCTTCGCCTCGGAATATTTCGAAAAGCCGGTCACGACCGACGATATCGTGTGGACCTATTCCGGCGTCCGTCCGCTTTATGATGATGGCGCTTCCTCCGCCACCGAGGCGACGCGGGATTATGTGCTTTCGCTGCGCAAGGAAGGCGCGCCGCTACTCAGCGTCTTCGGCGGCAAGATCACCACCCATCGCAAGCTTGCCGAGGCGGTTATCCACAAGCTGTCCCACTATTTTCCACAGGCGGGCGACGACTGGACGGCAACATCGACATTGCCCGGCGGCGACTTTCCGGTTGCCGACACGGCGGCCATGCCCGACAGGCTCGTCCGCGATTACCCCTTCCTCGACCGTGCCGCTGCCTTGCGACTGATCCGCAGCTATGGCAGCGAATGCTGGGACGTGCTTGGCGATGCAAAAACGCCCGCCGATCTCGGTCGCGATTTCGGCGCCGGGCTTTACGAGGCCGAGGTGCGCTGGCTGATGGAAAAGGAATTTGCCGTCACGGCGGAGGATATCGCCTTTCGCCGCACCAAGTGCGGCCTTAGGATGAGCAGCGAGGAAATCGCGGCGCTTGACGATTGGCTGAAGGCGGTCGATTGAAGGCAAGCGCCGTGCAGTAAAACGGGGAGGAGAAACCCATGGGCCATATTCTGGCAATTGACCAGGGCACGACATCAAGCCGGGCCATTATCTTCGATGACGCAATGAAGATCGTGGCATCCGCCCAGGAGGAGTTTCCCCAGCATTATCCCGCTTCCGGCCATGTCGAGCACAATCCCGCCGACATCTGGTCGACGGTCGCCGCCACCTGCCGCGAGGCGATCGAGCGCGCCGAGGTCGCGACCTCCGATATCGCCGCGATCGGCATCGCCAACCAGCGCGAGACTGTGATCGTCTGGGACCGTGACACCGGGCGACCGATCCACAATGCCATCGTCTGGCAGGACCGGCGCACCGCCGAGAGCTGCGCGAAACTGCGCGAGGACGGCCATGAAGGTTTCATCACGTCGGCCACCGGCCTGCTGCTCGACCCTTATTTCTCGGCCACCAAGCTCGCCTGGCTGCTCGACAATATCGAGGGCGCGCGCCGGCAGGCGGAAGACGGCAAGCTCGCCTTCGGCACGGTCGACACCTATCTGATCTGGCGGCTGACCGGCGGGCGCTCCCATGTGACGGACGCCACCAATGCGGCGCGCACCATGCTCTACAATATCGACAAGGGCGAATGGGACGCCGATATCTGCAAGCTCCTTGATATCCCGCAGGCGATCCTGCCGGAGGTGAAGGACTGCGCCGCCGATTTCGGCATGACGCGCGCCGATCTGTTCGGCCGCGAAATCCCGATCTACGGCGTTGCCGGCGACCAGCAGGCGGCAACCATCGGCCAGGCCTGTTTTACGCCCGGCATGCTGAAATCCACCTATGGCACCGGCTGTTTCGCGCTGCTCAACACCGGCGACAGGATGGTTCAGAGCAAGAACCGCATGCTGACCACCATCGCCTACCAGTTTGACGGCCAGCCCACCTATGCGCTTGAAGGCTCGATCTTTATCGCCGGGGCGGTGGTGCAATGGCTGCGCGACGGGCTGAAGGTGATCCGCCATGCCGGCGAGACCGATGCGCTGGCAAAATCCGCAGATGCCGGGCAGACGCTCTACATGGTGCCGGCCTTCACCGGCCTCGGCGCGCCCTATTGGGATGCCGAAAGCCGCGGCGCGATCTTCGGGCTGACGCGCAATTCCGGCCCCGCCGAATTCGCCCGCGCCGCGCTTCAAAGCGTCGGCTACCAGACCCGCGACCTCCTGGAAGCGATGCAGGATGACTGGGGCAGCGCCGACAGCGCCAATATCCTGCGGGTCGATGGCGGCATGAGCGCCAATGACTGGACCATGCAGTTTCTCTCCGACATTCTGGGCGTTCCCGTCGACCGACCCAAAGTGGTCGAAACCACCACGCTGGGTGCCGCCTGGCTCGCCGGCAGCCGGGCTGGAATCTACCCCGATCGCGAGGAATTCTCGAAAATCTGGGCGCTCGACCGCCAGTTCACCCCGTCAATGGACGAGGCCACCCGCGAGCGGCTCTACAAGGGCTGGAAAAACGCCGTCAACCGCACACTCGGGGCGATTTGAACGCCTTTCCCAACGCACGCACTTTTCAATGGACCACCTGCCTCTCCCGCGTCGTCCTCGGGTTTGACCGGAGGATCCAGGCCGTCTCGCATCGACTAAAAAATACCCTTCTGATCAACGGCTTGCGCAGTATGGATGCTCGGGTCAAGCCCGAGCATGACCCCTGTGGGGGCTGCGTGAGACAAAACGCTGTGGCCGCGGCCTAGTCAGCAGTCTCACTACTCCGCAAACAGATACTGCATGGTGACGAGGTCGAGCCAGCGGCCGAACTTGGTGCCGACCTCAGGGTAGCGGCCGGTGTGGAAGAAGCCGAGCTTTTCATGCAGCGCGATGGAGCCGGCATTACCGGCCTCGATGGCGGCGATCATCGCATGAACGCCCGCCTTTTTCGCATAGGCGAGCAAAGCCTCCATCAGCGCCCGGCCGATGCCGCCGCCGCGCGCATCGCTGCGCACATAGACGGAATGCTCCACCGTGTGGCGATAGCCGTCAAAGGCGCGCCAGTCGCCATAGCTCGCATAGCCGAGGACCGTGCCGTCGCGCTCGGCCACAAGCACCGGAAAGCCCTTGGCGCGGCGCGCGGCCAGCCAGGTCTGGCGGTTGTCGAGATCGACCACGATCTCGTTCCAGATCGCGGTCGAATTCATGACAGCGTCGTTGTAAATCTCGAGAATGGCCGGAAGATCGGCCTCCACGGCATCGCGTATCAGCATGGGCTCACCTGAATTGGGTCTGACCCGGCTCTACAACGCCGCGAGAGGCTCGTCCACGCGCTTCAATTCTCCTGCCAGGAATTTTCGAGATAGATATACTGGCCGGCCGTCATCTCGAGCAGGCAACCCGACGCGAGCGTCGAAGCGATCGTGCCGCCCATGCCGAGCGCATACTGAAAGGTGCAGGACGCGTCGCGGAAGGTGATCCAGGCGCGCTGCATGTCGCGCAGGCTGTCGGCGATCTTGTACATGATGCGCGGATCGTCCGCGTTCATCTTGTCGAACTTTTCGGCGCGCGCCATCAGTTCCTTGTAGGTCGCGTTCAGCTTCGCGTCCCAGAAGTCGGTTTCCTTGCCCGTACATTCCGCCATGCCGACGGTGGTCGAGCCATAATCCGAGGCATCGACGCATTTTGCCGTCGCAAGCCCGATACAGGCGCGCATCGCATCCGCCGTATCGGCCGCCGCAAGGCAATCCGCCGTCGGCGCGTCGGAATACTTGACCTCTTCATCCTGAGCGAAAGCCGATCCGGCCAGCATCAATGCCGCCGCCAAACTCAAACCAAACGCCTTCATGATCGCCGCTCCTCATGTTCGCAATGCGCATCATATTGAGCGAGAGGCGGGTCCGTGTCAAAACGATCATTCAGCCGGCGACCGCGCTTTCCGCAGTTATGTGCCCCCAATTCGGTTGCCCGGTCTTGAAGTCCTGTTGACGGAGCGTGTAGAGCGCCACATTCCTACCGCACTCGGCACTGAAAGCCGACATCAACCTTACCGTTCTTATGGAGTCGCAACGATGCGAGCGCTCAGCCTCTTCGCTTTAGCTGTTCCGCTGTTTTCCCAGCCGAGTCTGGCCGAGCTTGCGGACAAGACCGCGCCTCTCGCCGATTGTGCTGCGCTTCTCGCCTCCATTCCGGACGTTAAGACCACACAAGATACCCTTATCGAAGATGTCGATGGCGGCTGCCGCGCCACTGACCTGTCCTGGGTCGAGAGTTCATACATCCATTATAGAATTGATGAAGTCGTTCTGCTCAGTCCCGACCTCCCGCAAACCTTGCCGACCGCGAAGCTTTCCGCCGCTGCCGATCTGACGCTAAAGGGTCTGCGTATCGTGCCGCAAACGGGCTCACCGCTCCAGGATTACATCATCAGCCTCTCCAGTACCGGCATAGACCTTCACCTTGCCTACACGACCGATCCGACTGATCGCACCGGCGAGGTCGATTTCGAGCTCAGCGCCGGAAAGCTCGGCCGTCTCTCGCTATCAGCCGGTCTCTCGGACTTCGACAACAGCGATGTGCCGCTATCAAATCTGACCGAGGTCACTGGCACGCTCGATCATTTTGAGGCTTCTCTTGAAGACAACGGCCTCTTCGCCGGGCTCTTCGCGCCGCCCATCCTGAGCACCCTGCCTGCCGACCAGGACCCACGCCCCGCAATCGCGGCAGCTCAGGAGGCTGCGATTGCGATGCTTGCAAGCTGGCCTGAGACAACGATGCCCCCCGAATCATTGGCCGCACTCAGCGCGTTGATCCGGGCCTTCCCCAAACCGGAAGGCAGTTGGACGCTGAGCATCGACAGCGAACCCGGTCTCTCCCTGGAAAGTCTTTCCAGCGGAGACCTTTCCGCTCTCTCAGCCGCCATCGCAGGAACCAAGGTCACGGCCACCGGAACGCCTGCAGCGCCCTAACAACGTGGCTGCTCTAGAAATCAATTGTAACGGAGGGCGCGCTGCGTTTTGCCTCTCCCTGGTACACGGCCTCGATATTGTTGCCCTCGGGGTCGAGGACGAAGGCGGCGTAATAGGACGGATGATAGGCCCGCAGGCCGGGCGCGCCATTGTCACGCCCTCCATGCGCCAGCGCAGCGCTGTAGAAAGCGTCAACGGTCGCACGATCTTTCGCCTGGAAGGCGAGATGATGACGCCCGGTCAGTTGACCCGAAGCGGTTGCGCTGCCAACGGACGATACGACCAGTTCGTCTGCCATGAGGTAATCATCGCCCATGACGAAAACCGGTATGTCGAGTACCGACATGACCGCCTTGTAGAAGGTTTCGCTGGCCTTGAAATCGGGAACCACGAGCTGAACGTGGTCAATCAGACGACCGCGATGAAGCTGGTTTGTTGCCATGACCGGCCTTCCTTTTGAAGCGGGTCGAAGGCTTTGACCTTCAGGCCAATCAGCCTCCGCCCATCCGCCAGATCAAAGAGAAGCGGCGCATTTCTTGCAGAATGGCGTCTGCGGCACGACTTCCAGACGTTCCTCGGAGATCGGCTTGCCGCACTTCACGCATTTGCCGTAGGTGCCGGCCTCGATGCGCTGCAGGGCGGCTTCAAGCGCCTTCAACTCGTCCGAGCCGACATGGCCGAACTCTTCCAGCACCTCG
Organism: Martelella mediterranea; assembly: GCF_021021415.1. GTDB lineage: Bacteria > Pseudomonadota > Alphaproteobacteria > Rhizobiales > Rhizobiaceae > Martelella > Martelella mediterranea_C. The sequence continues at coordinate 14,337 of NZ_JAINWJ010000023.1, forward strand.
TCGTTTTCGGCTTCCGTCGCCCGTTCCGCGCTGTCGGGATCGCGGGTGCGGCCGAGATCATCGTCGATCCGGTGCAGCCGTTTCAGGATTTCGGCCTGGCGCGTTTCCAGCACGGCCTTGTAATGTGCAACGTCCATGATTGTTCTCCTCGGCTGTCCGACCTGCCGGCCGGAAGCCCTCAATGATATGATTATCTGCGCACCAGCACCGAACAGACGGCGTGACGCACGACCCTGTCGGCGGTCGATCCCAACAGATAGTTCGAGAAATCCGGCCGATGCGAGGCGATGATGATCAGGTCCGCGCCCTGCTCCTTGGCGCAGGCGAGAATTTCGCGCGCCGGCGGGCCGCTGCGCAATTCGATCTCGGCATCGATGCCGGTGTCGTCGCGCAACTTCACGAGTTTGTCCTGCGCCTCGTCCGTGGCATTGGCGATGAGATCGGCCGGCATGTCGATCGCGAGGTAAGAAGGCACTTCCTCCACCACGTGGAGGAGTATGATCTTCCCGCCCTCGTCCAGAAGGCTGGCGGCTTTCCTGAAGATATCGGCGCCCTTGTCGAGGGTCGAAATATCGACAGGAACGATGATCTTCGTAAACATGACGTCTTGCTCCTCTGTGCAGAACTTATGGCTTCAATCTGCCCGTCCTGCCGGAGTGCGGCATTGACTAAGATCAATTCTGCGGACGCCGCGCGCCGCTTTCGGGAAACTGGTCGGGGTGAAGCGCGATCTCGCGTTCGATCAATGCCAGCACGCGCTTGACCGGCGGCGGCTGCAGCGCCGACACGCGCTGGATGATCGAATAGGCGCTGACATCGATGGCCTCGCGCACGGGCAGTTGGCAGATCGCCGCGCCGAGCTTGCCGCCGGCATGAAAGAAATCCGCCACCGGCCGGGCGACCGGCGTCACCGCGTCGGTCTCCGCGATCATGGCGAGCGAGAGCAGCGGCGATGTGGTGACCAGAACATGGCGGGGAAGCTGGAAGCCATTCGCCATCAGATGCGCCTCGACCGAGCGACGCAACGGCGTGCCGACCGGCTGCATCACCCAGTCATAGTCCAGGCACTCGCCGATCGAGATCGACTCCCGGCCGGCGAGCGGATGGTGCACGCCCGCGATCATGGTCACCGGTTCGACGCCCAGCGGCCGCATGGTCACGGATTTCGCGTCCATATCCTCCGGCAGGCGGCCGATGTAGAAATCGACAGCGTGGGAAAACAGCGCCTCGGCGAGCTTGTCCGAGGTATCGACCTGCACCGAAACCTCGATCTCGGGAAAATCTCTCCTGAGCTGCCGGATGACCGGCATGATCAGTTGCAGCGAGGGGCCGGTCACCGCGCCCATGCGCACCAGCCCGCGCGCGCCCTCGACGATCTGCGCGATCTCGCGATGGGCGTAATCGAGCTGGTTGAGGATCACCAGCGCCTGCTCGGCCATCGCCTGGCCGGCCTCTGTCAGTTCGACGCCGCGGCCGTGGCGTTCATAGAGCTTGGCGCCGACCGTATGCTCCAGTTCCGACAACAGCCGCGAGGCCGCCGACTGGGTCATGCCGAGCTGGGCGGCGGCCGATGATATCTGGCCCTTGCGGTCGAGCAACGCGATCAGACGCATCTGCGAAAACCGCAGTCCGCGCCGGATGAATTCGTCCTGTCCGCTGTAGCGCTCGCCGTCTGACGTCATATCCATACCATTTCTGCTATATCAGAAACACGATTATTCATTTGTCCCTATAGCGGTAAATTGCAACACTCCCCTCATCGCAAGGACATTTTTTGCGGGAAGCTTGGCCGGGAAACCTGCCGGTTGCCGCAAAACGCAACGGTCGTGGCGGGAGGACATGCCCCCGACCGTGCGGAATGTCTCGGCGTAGTGCCGGGTGGCTCGAAAGCGCCGCCGGCGTCTGCGGCAAAGCCTTGCCGCGTTCTGTTAACGGGAGGACATAACAGATGAAGTCTCTATTGCTTACAACCGTCGCCGCCATCACCATGACGGCAGCCGCCGCCTCGGCCCAGACCGTCGGCTTTTCGCAGATCGGCTCCGAATCGGGCTGGCGCGCAGCGGAAACCACGCTCACCAAGCAGCAGGCCGAAGAGCGCGGCATCGACCTGAAATTCTCCGACGCCCAGCAGAAGCAGGAAAACCAGATCGCCGCCATCCGCGCCTTCGTGGCCCAGGGCGTTGACGCCATCCTGCTCGCCCCGGTCGTCGCCACCGGCTGGGACAGCGCGCTGGAAGAAGCCAAGGATGCCGACATTCCGGTCGTCCTGCTCGACCGCCAGGTCGACAGCTCCGACGATCTCTATCTGACGGCGGTCGGCTCCAACCTCGTGCATGAGGGCGAAGTGGCCGGCGGCTGGCTGGTCGAAGAGGTCGGCGACAAGGATTGCCGCGTTGTGGAACTCCAGGGCACGACCGGCTCCTCGCCGGCGATCGACCGCGCCACCGGTTTCCGCAATGCGATCGAAGGTCATGACAATATCGAGATCGTCCGCAGCCAGACCGGCGACTTCACCCGTTCGCAGGGCAAGGAAGTTATGGAAAGCTTCCTGCAGGCGGAAAACGGCGGGGCCGACATCTGCGCGCTCTATGCGCATAATGACGACATGGCCGTCGGCGCCATCCAGGCGATCAAGGAAGCCGGCCTGAAGCCCGGTTCCGATATCCTGATCGTCGCGATCGACGCGGTTCCGGACTATTTCCAGGCCATGGCCGCCGGCGAGGCGAATGCCACGGTGGAACTGACGCCGAACATGGCCGGTCCCGCCTTCGATGCTCTGGAAGCCTACTGGGCCGACGGCACCATGCCGCCGAAATTCATCCAGACGGAATCGAAGCTCTACACCCAGGCAGACGATCCTGCGGGTGAGGCAGAGCGCCGCAAGAGCCTCGGCTACTAAGCCATCCTCCCGGGTGCGGTCGGGGTCATCGGGGTCCCGGCCGCCTCGGCACGCCTGAAGCATATTTCGGTCGGGCGCCTCGCCCGCCGAAAATGCTTGCAAGACAAAAGGCGCCGCGCGATCGATCCAGGGTGCTCGAAAATGCTTCTGACAATTCAAAACCTTACCAAGAGCTTCGTCGGCATGAAGGCGCTCGACGATGTCGATTTCGAGCTTGCCGCCGGTGAAGTGCACGCCCTGCTCGGCGAAAACGGCGCCGGCAAATCCACGCTGATCAAATGCCTGACCGGCGCCTACAGCCGCGACGAGGGCACGATCACGCTGGACGGCCAGACCATTTCCCCGCGTTCCACGCTGGAGGCCCAGGATCTCGGCATCGGCACGGTCTATCAGGAGGTGAACCTGCTAGCGAACCTCACGGTCGCGCAGAACCTCACCTTCGGCCGCGAACCGCGCCGTTTCGGCATCATCGACGGCGGAGCCATGCGCCGCGAGGCCGAAGCGATGATCGCCGGCTACGGTCTCGACATCGACGTCAATCGCGATCTCGGCAGCTATTCGGTCGCCGTCCAGCAGATCGTCGCCATCGCCCGCGCGGTGGCGCTTTCCGGCAAGGTGCTGATCCTCGACGAGCCGACCGCGAGCCTGGATGCCCGCGAGGTCGAGATGCTGTTCGACGTCGTGCGCAAGCTGCGCGACGAGGGCCTCGGCATCATCTTCGTTTCCCACTTCCTCGATCAGGTCTTCGCGCTCACCGACCGCGTGACCGTGCTGCGCAATGGCTGCAAGATCACCACCGAGAAGACCGCCGAGCTCGACCGGGTGCGGCTGATTTCCCACATGCTCGGCCGCGAGCTGGACGAGAGCGAAACAGACGCCCAGCGCCGCGGCACCGAGGGCCGGGTCGGCAGCGAACCGCTGATCAAGGTGCGCGATTTCGGCAAGCGCAATTTCATCGAACCCTTCGATCTCGATATCCATCGCGGCGAGGTGGTCGGCCTTGCCGGGCTGCTCGGCTCGGGCCGCACCGAAACCGCGGAACTGATCTTCGGCGTGCGCAGCGCCCAGTCCGGCTCGATCTCCGATGAAAACGGCAAGATCGCGATCGCCAATCCGCGCGACGCGATCGCGGCCGGCTTCGGCTTTGCGCCCGAGGACCGCAAGACCGACGGCATCATCGCCGATCTGTCTGTCCGCGAGAATATCACACTGGCGCTTCAGGCGCGGCGCGGCTGGGCCCGCCCGATCAGCCGCGCCGAGCAGGACCGGCTGGCCGCCGAATATATCGAGAAGCTCGATATCCGCACCTCCAGCGCGGAAAAGCCGATCGGCGAACTCTCCGGCGGCAACCAGCAGAAGGTCGTGCTCGCCCGCTGGCTTGCCATGAACCCGCGCTTCCTGATCCTCGACGAGCCGACGCGCGGCATCGATGTCGGGGCGCATGCCGAAATATTGCACCTGATCCAGGACATTACCGAGGAGGGCATGGCAATCCTGATCATCTCATCCGAGCTTGACGAACTGATCGCGGTTTCCGACCGCGTCATCGTCGTGCGCGACCGCCGCCATGTCGCCGAACTGACCGGCGCGGAGATCGCCACCGACAATATCGTCAAGACCATCGCCTCCTCGAAAAAGACGGAGGCCGTGTGATGCCCGCCGGACTGAAACGCGTTATCCCGCAACTGATCACGCTCGCGGTGCTGGTGGCCCTCGTCAGCCTGTTTTTCCCGAGCTTCCTGCAGATCGAATATTCGTCCGGCCGCTTCGTCGGGCCGGTGATCGATGTTCTGAAACGCGGCGCCCCGGTGGCGCTCTTGGCGATCGGCATGACGCTGGTGGTCGCCACCCGCGGCATCGACCTTTCCGTCGGCACCGTGATCGCGATTACCGGCGCGATGGCGGCCGCCACCATCGGCGCGGGCTACGGCCTTGCGGCGGCGATTGCCATGGCGGTTATCGCCGGGCTCGCGGCCGGCCTTTTCAACGGCGTGCTGGTGGCCTTCATCGGCATCCAGCCGATCGTCGCCACGCTGATCCTGATGATCTCCGGGCGCGGCATCGCGCAGTTGATCACCGAGGGGCGGATTCTCACCTTCAACCTGCCGAGCTTCGCCTTTCTCGGCTCCGGCTCCGTGCTGGGCATGCCGGTGCCCGTCTGGATCTGGGTGCTGACGGCGGCGCTTGCGATCCTGCTGGTGCGGCGCACCGCGCTCGGGCTCCTGATCGAGGCGATCGGTGTCAACCGGCGGGCAAGCGCGCTCGCCGGCATCAATGCCCGCGTCCTGCTGATCGCGGTCTACATGGCCTCCGGCTTCTGCGCGGCGCTTGCCGGCATCATCATCACCGCCGATATCCGCGGCGCGGACGCCAACAATGCCGGGCTCTGGCTCGAACTCGACGCGGTGCTCGCCACCGTCGTCGGCGGCAACTCCCTGATGGGCGGGCGGTTCTCGATCTCGGCGGCGGTGATCGGCGCGATGATCATCCAGACCATCGACACCGGCATTCTGCTCGCCGGCTTCCCCTCGGAATACAATCTGGTGATCAAGGCGGTGCTGGTGATCTTCATCCTGGTTCTGCAATCGCCCAACATCACCGGCGACCTGAAATATCTGAGGCAGAAACTGCTGGGCCGCAAGACCGCACAGGAGGCGGGAGAATGAGAAATCCGCGCCTCTATCCGCTCTACGCCACGATCGCGATCTTCATCGTCGCCTATGCGATCTGCTACATCCAGTTCCCGTTCATGCTGTCAACGCGGGTGGTGGGCAATTTGCTCACCGACAATGCCTATCTCGGCATCGTCGCCGTCGGCATGACGGTAGTGATCCTGTCGGGCGGCATCGATCTTTCGGTCGGTTCGGTGATCGCATTTTCCGGTGTGTTCATCTCGGTCCTGCTGCGCGACACCGGGCTGCATCCGCTCGTAGTGTTCGCGCTGCTGCTCGCCATCACCACGGCCTTCGGCGCGGCCATGGGCTGGCTGATCTACACGCTCGGCATGCCGGCCTTCATCGTCACGCTTGCCGGCATGTTCCTGGCGCGCGGCGTCGCCTATATGCTGACCATCGATTCCGTGCCGATCGACAATGAATTCTTCAACATGCTGCAGAAGACCTACTGGGTGATGCCCGGCAAGGGCCGGCTGACGCTGATCGGCATCGTCATGCTGCTTTCCTTCGTGGTCGGCCATCTGGTCGCGCACAAGACAAGGTTCGGCGCCAATGTGTTCGCGCTTGGCGGCGGCGAGCAGACGGCGCGGCTGATGGGCTCGCGGATCGGGCGCACCACGGTCTCGATCTACGCCTTTTCCGGCTTCATGGCCGGGCTTTCCGGCATCGTGTTCGCGATCTACACCGGTTCCGGTTATCCGCTCGCGACCGTCGGCACGGAGCTGACGGCGATTGCCACCGTCGTTATCGGCGGCACGCTTCTGACGGGCGGCGCGGGCTATGTGTTCGGCACGCTCTTTGGCGTTCTCACCATGGGCCTGATCCAGACCTACATCGTCTTCGACGGAACGCTTTCGAGCTGGTGGACCAAGATCGCCATCGGTATTCTTCTGCTCCTGTTCATCCTGCTGCAGAAGGGCTTGCTGCGCTTGACCACGGAGCGGGCAACAGCACAATGAAAACAACAGCACAGTCTCCGGCTTGCCGGGGACCCGCTAATAAGTGAATGGTTTAGGCGAGGCATCCATGTTCTCCATAGGTATCGATTACGGCACAAACTCGGTGCGTGCTCTGGTCGTCGGCTGCGATGACGGGTTTGAATACGGAACCCATGTCTTCGATTATCCAAGCGGCGATCAGGGCGTGTTGCTCGACGCCGATGATCCGCTGCTCGCGCGCCAGAGCCCCGCCGATTATCTGCAGGGCCTGGAAGCATGCGTTCGCGGCGCGCTGGAACAGGCGTCCCGGCACGAGAAGTTCGATGCCGCGAAGGTGATCGGCATCGGCGTGGACACCACCGGCTCCAGCCCGCTGCCGGTGAACGCCGAGAACGGCGCGCTGGCGATGGACCCGGAATTTGCCGACAATCTCAACGCCCATTGCTGGCTGTGGAAGGACCACACGAGCTGGCGCGAGGCCGAGAAGATCACCGCGCTCGGCAAGGCCGAACGGCCGCATTATCTCGCCATGGTCGGCGACACCTATTCATCGGAATGGTGGTGGTCGAAGATCTGGCACTGCCTGAATGTCGACCGCGCCGTGTTTGATGCGGCGGCCTCCTGGGTCGAGCTCGCCGACTGGATCCCCTCGGTGCTGGCCGGGGTAAAAGCCCCCGCCGATATCAAGCGCGGCGTCTGCGCGGCCGGCCACAAGGGGCTCTACAATCCCAAATGGGGCGGCCTGCCGGACAAGGAGTTCCTGGGCATGCTCGATCCCGCGATCGCCGACCTGCGCGACCGGCTTTACGATACCGCGCAGGACATCTCGGTGCCCGCCGGCACGCTATGCGCCGAATGGGCCGAGAAGCTCGGCCTGCCGGAAGGCATCGCGATCGCAACCGGCGCCTTCGACAACCATCTCGGCTCGATCGGCTGCGGCATCGAGGAAGGCATGCTGGTCAAGGTCATCGGCACGTCGACCTGCGACTGCGCGATCGTCGACATGTCGAAATCGGACACCATCCCCGGCCTTTGCGGCATTGTCGAAGGCTCGATCCTGCCGGGCTTCTACGGCATCGAGGCAGGGCAATCGGCGGTCGGCGATATCTTCAAATGGTGGGTCGAGCGTGTCTGCCAGGGCGGCCCGGAATTGCATGACGAGCTTTCCCGCGAGGCCGCGGGGATGAAGGCCGGGCAAAGCGGGCTTCTGGCGCTCGACTGGAACAATGGCAACCGCACCATTCTGGTCGACCAGCGCCTGACGGGTCTCATCCTCGGACAGACGCTCTATTCGACCCGCGCCGAGATCTATCGCGCGCTGGTGGAGGCCACCGCCTTTGGCGCGCGCGCCATCGTCGAGCGCATGACCGACTACGGCGTGCCGATCGACAAGGTCGTCTGCGCCGGCGGCATCGCCGAGAAGAACCCGATGCTGATGCAGACCTATGCCGACGTCATGAACCGGACGATGCTTGTGACCCGCTCGGCCCAGACCTGCGCGCTGGGCGCTGCCGTGGCCGCCGCCTCCGTCGCCGGCGCCCATGGGGACATCAAGGCGACCACGCGGGCGATGACCGGGCTGAAGGACATCCGCTACGACCCGATCCCCGAAAACGTCGCGATCTACGAGGAACTCTACGGTCTCTATTTGACGCTGCATGACGGTTTCGGCGGGATTACCCGCGATTCCGACCTGTCGAAGATCATGAAGGACCTGATCGAGATCCGCGACAGGGTTCGCGCCGCATAACACGGTGCCAGAAAGCGCCATACATTTGTTTCACGCGCGTCAGGCCGGGAAACGGCAACTTACCGACGCGCTCACATTCCGGAGGATAAACATGATCGGCCTCAAACCACTGAAGATCTGGTTCGTCTGCGGTTCGCAGCATCTCTACGGCCCCGAAACGCTCGCCCAGGTCGACGCTCAGTTCACCGAGATCGCCAACGCGCTGTCGACGGATGGCAACCTGCCGCTCGAAATCGTGCCTCAGCCCGTGGTCAAGAGCCCGGCGGAGGCGACCGAACTGGCGGTGCGCGCCAATTCCGATCCCGAATGCGGCGGGCTGATCCTGTGGATGCACACCTTCTCGCCGTCGAAAATGTGGATCCGCGGGCTCAACCTGCTCAACAAGCCGTTCCTGCACTTCCACACCCAATATGCCCGCGAATTGCCGTGGGATACGATCGACATGGACTACATGAACCTGAACCAGGCCGCCCATGGCGACCGCGAGGCGGGCTTCATCCACACCCGCATGCGGCTCGGCCGCAAGGTCGTCGCCGGCCATTGGACGGACAAGGAGGTTCATGCCCGCATCGACGCCTGGATGCGCGCCGCGCGCGCCTGGGACGACTGGCAGGGCGGCCGGTTCTGCCGCTTCGGCGACAATATGCGCGAGGTTGCCGTGACCGAGGGCGACAAGGTCGCCGCCGAAATGAAGCTCGGCTTTTCGGTCAACGGCTACGGCATCATGGACCTGGTCGATGTCATGAACACGCTCTCCGACGGCGATGTCGCCGATCTCGCGGCCAGCTACGAGAACGAATACAATGTTGCTGACGTTCTGAAAAAGGGTGGCGATCGCCATGACAGCCTGCTGAACGCCGCGCGTCAGGAACTCGGCCTCAAGACCTTCCTCGAGGCCGGCGGATTCAAGGGCTTTACCGACACGTTCGAGGACCTGCATGGCATGGAGACGCTGCCGGGCATGGCGACCCAGCGGGTGATGGCGGCCGGCTACGGCTTTGCCGGCGAAGGCGACTGGAAGACCGTGGCGCTGGTGCGCGCGCTGAAGGTGATGGGCCACGGCATGAGCGGGGCGACCTCGTTCATGGAGGACTATACCTACCACATGGCCCCCGGCCACGAGCAGGTGCTCGGCTCCCACATGCTGGAAATCTGCCCGTCGATCGCCGACGGCAAACCGTCGATCGAAATCCACCCGCTCGGCATTGGCGGCAAGGCCGATCCGGTGCGCATGGTGTTCAACGCCAGGCTCGGCCCGGCGCTGAACGCCAGCCTGATGGACATGGGCAACCGCTTCCGCCTGCTGGTCAACGAGGTGACCTCGGTGGAGCATCCCGACCTGCCGAAGCTCCCCGTCGCGCGGGCCGTGTGGGAATGCAAGCCGGACTTCAAGACCGCGCTTTCCGCCTGGATTCTGGCAGGCGGCGCGCACCACACCGCCTATTCCAACGACGTGACCACCGAAATGCTGGAGGATTTCGCCACCATGGCCGGGATCGAGCTTGCCGTCATCAATGACGACACGCGCCTCGACCGGTTCAAGCAGGATCTCCGCAACAACGAGATCTACTGGCATCTCGGCCTCGGCATCAAGGCTTGAGGAGGCAGGCATGTACAAGGAAATCCGGCGCGAGGCCTATGAGGCCAATATCGCGCTTCCGAAACAGGGGCTGATCAACCTGACCTTCGGCAATGCCAGTGCAGTCGACCGCGACAAGGCCGTATTCGCGATCAAACCGAGCGGGGTCGACTATGCCGACCTCACGCCCGGCAACATGGTGATCGTGGATTTCGAGGGGAATATCGTGGAGGGCAATCTGCGGCCCTCCTCCGATACACCCACCCACCGCCGCCTGTTCCTGGCCTTCGAGGAGATCGGCGGCGTGGTCCACACCCATTCCACCCGCGCCACCGCCTTCGCCCAGGCCGGCCGCGCCATCCCCAATTTCGGCACCACCCATGCCGACTACTTCTATGGCGAGATACCGGTCACCCGGAAGATGACGCCGGAGGAGATCGCATCCGCCTATGAATGGGAGACCGGGAACGTCATCGTCGAGCGGTTCAAGGACCTCAATCCGCTCGATTTTCCGGCCGTGCTCGTCAACCGCCATGCACCATTCACCTGGGGCAAGACCGTCGCCAAGGCCGTCGAGGTCGCCGTCGCGGTGGAATGCATCGCCGATATGGCGCTGTCATCGCTGCAGCTTGAGCCTGGCCTGAAGCCGATCGAACAGGAGCTGCTCGACAAGCATTTCCTGCGCAAGCACGGCGCGACCGCCTATTACGGACAGCCGGAATAGCACATGCGCCTGTCGGCCGGAAGGCTTCTTGCCCGCCGGCCCTGATCTCTGTTAGCGTCGGTGCATGTTTTCCGGTCGCGTCCGCGACCCATGCTGTCTTGCGCTGGAGGTGTCTGCCCGATGAAATCGCTACGCCGCCTGTTTTCCCGTCCCGGTCCGGCAAGTCCGGACCCACTGCCGCCATCCTTTCGCGGCGGCCTGCCGACGCCGGACGAGGGCTTTGCGGCGATCGGCGATGTTCACGGCTGCGTCGACGCGCTCGCGGCGCTGTGGGACAAGGTCGCCACCGCCGCGCCCGGGTTGAGGATCATCCATGTCGGCGACTATATCGACCGCGGCGAGGATTCCGCCGGCGTGTTGAGGATGCTCCACGAACGCCAGACGCATGACGGCGATATCCTCTGTCTCAAGGGCAATCACGAGGAGATGCTCCTCGACTTTCTGCGGGCGCCGGAGGAAAAGGGCGAGCGCTGGCTGCGCAATGGCGGACTGCAGACGCTGCAGAGCTTCACGGAAATTTCCCTCGGCAACGCGCTGACGGACCGCAATTTTTCCGTGGTTCGCGATGCCCTGGCCCAGCAGCTCGGCGACATGGCCGGCTTTCTGGAGGCAATGCCCCGGCTCTGGAAAAGCGGCAATGTCGCCGTGGTGCACGCCGGCGCCGACCCGCGCAAGCCGCTGGAGAACCAGCGCCCGGCCAACCTGACCTGGGGGCATCCGGCGTTCGGGCAACTGCCGCGCGAGGACGGCACATGGATCGTCCACGGCCATACCGTGGTCGACCGGCCAATCATGGCGAACGGGGTGATCTCGATCGATACCGGTGCCTATGCCAAGGGTCGGCTGACCGCCGCCATCATCCGGCCGGGGCGCGAGGTCGAGTTCGTGCAAGCCGCCGCGCAGCGACAGGGCTGAGCTCCTAAAACTGCTTGGTCACGAACAGCGAGACCGTGCTCTTGTTGTAATCATAGAGCTCGACATTCGAAAAATTCTGCGAATAGGCATATTCCAGACGGGGCGCGAAGCCCTTCATCGCCAGCGTGCGGAATGTCGCGCCGACTTCGATATCGATGCGACGGTCGAGCCGCGGCTCGGTCATCAGTGGAAAATCGCCGACATAATCCCTGAGCGTACCCGAGACCGCGATATCGGTGAGGATGCCACCTGACCATTCGCGCGCATATTTGGCGTTCAGATTATAGCCGTCATAGGAATTGATGTCGTTTTCGGCATGGACGTAATTATACCCGCCGCCGAGGCGGATGCTGCTCGCCGCCGTCAGCGCGTAACGATGATTGAGGCTGAAACCGACCTGATAGCCGTCAAAGGCATCGACCTCGTCGTAATCCAGCCACTGATACGAGACATTGGCGGAAGTGACGCCGAAAGCCCCGAAGGACCGGCGCACGGAAAACACCGGCCCGTAACCGGTGCGATAAGGCTCATTGCCCAGCAGCACCCGCTCGGCCGCGATGCCGCCGCTGAATATCCAGGGGTCCATGCGCCAGGAAAGTTGCGAGAAGCCGCCGAACTGGGTCTGGTTATAGGCGGTTTCCTTGTAGGCAAGGCCGGTGACGGAACCGCCGAAGGTCAGCGAGAGATCGTCGACAAGTTCGAACGTGTAGGTGCCGTTCACGCCGTAGTTCAGACCGACGCCGCTTTCGGCCTTCTCGCCGGGCACAAGCGGAATGCCGCCGATATGGACGAGGTCCTCGTCGGTCGAATTCGAGATGTTGGTGCTGGGGGCGATCGCCACATAACCGCCGAGCGTCCATGGCCGGTCGAGATTCACGCGGTCGATGAAATCCTCGTAGAAGGAGCGCAGCGATTCGCTCGGCGCATTGTCGGCGAGGATCGAGAAATGGTAGATCGCGGCCTTCTTCTCGCCCATCAGGGAAAGCGTATGGGCAAGCTCCTGGCGCACCCGCGACAGGTTCGGCTTTTCCGCGAGGATCGCGCGCATGATCCCCGCCGCCTCTTTCAGCTTCCCCTGGCGCTTCAGGATCAGCGCATAGGTGAATTTCTGCGACAGGGCGGACATTTCCGGGTCCCGGGTCAGATGCGCCGACAGCGCCATTGCCTGGTCATACTGGCCCGACTCGATCAACATCTTGATCTCGGGAAACGGGTTGTCGGCCAACGCCGCGCCGCCGGAAAGGCCGACGACGACGAGTGCCACGGCGGCCGAAGCCGCCATGCGTTTCAGACCGAGAATGAGACGTGCGAACTGCATCCGATGACCGCGAACTCTGTACCAATGCGTTTCGCGACCGGATGGCTTCGCCCGAGGTCTGCGAAAAGGCTTCAAACACATGGAGAGAACGGTTGCGCTTTGGCGAAAGGGCAAAACCGCTCCATCGACCGGAATATCTCCCGAGGAACGACCGCGGGCCGAAAGGGGCCCGCGATCGCTCCGGCGAGGGTCAGTTCCGGTCGGCGACGAAGGCGCCGACGGCGCCTGCGCCATCCAGCGACCCCTGACCGTTCAGCAGATAGGTCCCCGCCATGCCGGACGCGCCAGAGCCGTAGAACCCGCCCTCGACGCCGGAAGCCCCCTGGTTGATGACGCCGTAATCATTGCCGATCGCGATCGAATTGGCGTTCGAGTTGAACTCGGCCCCGGAAATGGTGGCATCGAAGGTGATGTCGCCCAGATCGCTTTGCATCGCGCCCGCAAGCTGACCGGCGCCGAAATCGACATTGGCCTGGAAACCGCCCTCGATATAATCGAGATACTGGCCCGGGATCGTCGCTCCGCCCAGATGGCTGCCGGTATAGGTCGCAAAGCCCGTGACCGGCATGTCGGATTCAGCGGTCATGTCGTTGCTCGAGCGAAGCGCCATCAGGGTGAGCTCTTCGTCATTGTCATTGACGTCGATCAGGGCCACCACCGGGCCATCCTTGACGTTCGGATTGTCGAAATAACCGAGCTGCAGATAGGCCTCGGCGTCGTCGGTCGTATAGCCGCCCGCGCCGTCGTAATAGAAGGTTCTGGTTTCCCCGGCATAGGGACCCTCGTTGATCTGAACGGTCACGCTGTCATCGTCGTTGACCTGAATACCGGCCTCCGCCGTCCCCGACCCGTCGATCCGGCCCGTGTCCCAGTTCACGTCCCCGTAATAGCCAAGCGCGTTGGTCGCGATGCCATCATTGCCATTGTTGCCACAGCCAGCCGCAAGCGCGGCCGCGCCCAGCACGACACATGTCAGATATTTCATTGTCCCTCTCCAGTCACTCGTCAGATTAACAAGTAGTTAACTTTCTCAATCTCCGCTAGCCATGTCAACCAGAGGTGAAATAAATTATAGACTGCAACTCAGACAAGACGAATCGAGAAGAGGATCAGCGATTGTTCCGCTCCGGCAACCCATGTAAGAGAGCGGTACGTCATACCGGACAGGGCCGAGAGGAGACCATAATTCAATGACCACCCAAACCCAGTTGCCGCTTTTCTACAGGAAGCCGCAGGTACTGCGCTTCGAGGACCACAAGGCGATGGGGCTTGTCGGCAGCCAGGATTTTTCGTTCACGGCCGAGGCCACGGCAATCCCGCTGTCCGTCAGCGAATTCATGCCCTCGATCCGGCATTATCCGATCGTGTTCGTCGGCGGGAAAGAGCCCTCGCCGGTCGCGATCGTCGGGCTGAAGCAGGGCCGCAACCTGATGCTCGAGGAAGACGGCGCCTGGGCGGCGCACACCTACATTCCGGCCTATATCCGCCGCTATCCCTTCATTCTGGTGCAGTCGCCGGACCAGGATACCCGCTATCTCGCCTATGACAGCGAGAGCGGCCGCGTGAAACCGCTTTCGGATGCGCCGGACGCGGCGCCGATCTTCAACGAGGACGGCACCGCCAGCAAGGCGGTCGAACCGATGCTGCATCTGTGCGAGGCCTATCATCAGCACCGCGCGCAGGACACCGCCTTCCTGAAGGCGATTTCCGAGGCGGATATCCTCGTCGCCCGCCATGTCGACATGGATTTCCCGGACAAGTCGCGCTATCGCCTCGACGGCTTCAGCGTGATCGATATCGAGCGCTACCGCGCGCTGCCGGCAAGAACCCTGAAGCAATGGACGGAAAAGGGCTGGACGGACGCGATCGCGCTCCACCTCGCCTCCGCCCAGAACTGGGGCCTCCTGATGGAACGCAATCAGCGCTTCGTCAAAAGCGCCTGATCTGCCCCGACTGAAAATGGAGCGTGCCCGGAAAACCGGGCGCGCGGAATCCGCCGGTCAGGGCATATATTGCCCGCCATTGATGTCGATGATCTGTCCGGTGATAAAGCCGGACATGGTCGGCGAGGCCAGGAACACGAAGCTCCAGGCGCAATCCTCCGCCGTGCCGAGGCGTCCGAGCGGGATCGCGTTCAGCGCCGCGTTCATGGCCGCGTGCGGCGTCTCGTCGTGAAACGGCGTCTCGATGACGCCGGGCGCAAGCGCATTGACGCGGATGCCGTCGCCGGCCAGCTCCTTGGCAAGGCTGCGCGTCAGCGAATGGACGGCCGCCTTGGCCGCGGCATAGACGCCCGATCCCTTGTTGCCGCCGTGACGCGCGGCAATGGAGCCGAGATTGATGATCGAGGCCCGGTCGCTTTCCCTGAGCAGGGGTGCTGCGTGGCGCACCATTCTGAGGATCGAGCGGGTATTGAGGTCGAAGACTTGCTCATAGACCGCCTCGTCGAAATCGGAGACCGCGACCCGGCCAATCGCGCCGGCATTGTTGACCAGGCAATCGAGCCCGCCCATCAGTTCGGCCGCTTCCCTGACGATCCGCTCGGTATCCGGCGCCCGCGAAACATCACCGCCGACCACATGCGCCGTGCCGCCCGCCGCCCTCAGCTCCGCCGCCAGCGCCTCGGCCGCTTCCTTGCCGCTGTAATAATGCAGGCACACCTCGGCCCCGGAACGAGAAAACGCGGACGCGGCCGCAGCGCCGATGCCGGAGCTTGCGCCGGTCACCAGAACCTTCATTCCAACGAGATCGTCGACAGGTATCATGAGATCGCCCTTTCAATCGAGAGTGCGGGTTTTATAGACCGGAAGCCGCCGGCGATGCCACTGATGATTTCTGTAAATGCTGCCGCTGAAATGCAAAAACCCGGCCGGAGCCGGGTCTTTTGGGGTCGGTCAACGCGTGATCAGTTGCAGGTGCTGATCTTGTTCAGCGCCGCGGTGATGCCGATCAGGGAGTAGGTGTGGGACGTCTTGGTGCCGCGAGCGGAGGTGGCGTCCACCTCCATGGTGCGGCCGGCCTTCATGGCGGCCACCAGCGTCGGCTCCTGCGCGGCGTTTTCAAGCCAGCCGCCCTTGCCCTTGTGATACATCGGGAAGCTCTTGCCATCGACCACGACGTCGATGGTCGAACCCTCCTTGAGGGTGAAGCCCATCATCGCCTGCGGCTCAAGCGAAACGTTCTGGCCCGGATATTTGGTCACCACGAAGAAGTTGTCACCGTGATCGACATTGGACGGTTCCTTTTTGGCCGGCACCGAGAGGGCGTAGCACACCTTGCCGGCATCCGACTGGTAGGAATAGGCGACCCATGCGTCGAATTTCTGGATGGGCGTCGGCGTCTGCGCGGAAGCGATCGAGGCGCCGGTGAATAGAAGTACCAGTACGAGGACGATTCTTTTTGCAAACATGTGATCCTGCCGATTTTCTCTGCTTTGGGCCGGTCGCGGCACCATAAAGATGCGCGCCCCGCGACTTTGAGACTTGTCCAAATACATACGCAAGCGAGGTTACCAAAATCTCAACACCGGAGCGTTTCCGGCCTTGCCCCGCTTATGTGCGTCCTGACGATTATGCCACGACAAATGCCGCCAATCACGGCAAGATTGCGGCAGAGGGGGAATCGCATTCCAATCAGTGCTTGCGCAGCACCGTCAGAGCCGAATCCGCGCGTTCGTAATGCGCGTCCTCGATGTTCCTGCGGATCATGGTCAGCGCCGTGGTCAGCACCGCCAGATCGTCGGTAAAGCCGACGAACAGGAAGATATCCGGAATGAGATCGGCGGGCATGATGAAATAGGCAAGTGCCGCGTAAAGCACCACCCGCACGCCGAGCGGGGTGTTGCGATCGGTGGCGCAATAATAGGCGGCAACGGCATCGCGGGCGAAGGGAATGCGGGCCGCCGTGCGGGTCAGCTTGCGCCAGAAGCCCTCGCGCACGATCCGCTCGTTTTCGGCCTGCGTTTCCTCGTCGCCCGGCTCAAGAATGTCGCCATATTTGATATCGCTCATGACAAACTCCGTTTTACCGGCGATATAGGGCGTGTACGGTCAAATACCATAGCGCCGGGCCGCCGCATCCATGATCTTCGACATTTCAATGTCGCGGGCGGAAACGCCGCCGGAGGAATGGGTGGTCAGCGACACGCCGACCCTGTTATAGACATTGTTCCAGGAGGGATGATGATCGAGCCGCTCGGCGGCAAGGGCGCATTCGCTCATGAAGGCGAAGGCCTCGCGAAAGTCAGCGAACTTGAAATCGCGGGTGATCGCGGTTTCGTCTTCGGCAAGCGCCCAGCCCTCGCGGGCGCTGAGGGCATGATTCAGCTCTTCCGGTTCCAGTCGGGTGTCATCCATGGCATCCTCCATCACCATAATACCTACATGAAATTGCGCAAACATCATGGCACAACCGCATAAACACGCCGTCCTGTTCGTCTGCAGCGGCAATATCTGCCGCTCTCCGCTGGCCGAGGGCCTGTTTGCCCACCTCGCCGAGAATGCCGGACGGGACGACGAGTTCCGGCTGGATTCCGCCGGTATCGGCAACTGGCACCAGGGCGAACTGCCCGATCCGCGCTCACGGGCAACCGCGATCCGCCATGGCTTCGATATCGCAAATCAGCGCGCCCGCCAGATCACGCGACAGGATTTCAACCGGTTCTCGCTGATCCTCGGCATGGATTTCAACAATGTCACGGCGCTCAAACGCCTCGCCGATCCCGATCCGGAAGCGACCGTGGCGCTCTTCAGCGAATACACGCTCGGTCGCCGCGAGGAGATCCCCGACCCTTATTATGACGCGGAAGACGGTTTCGAGACCGTCTACCACATGCTGTTGGCGGGTTGCCAGTCGCTGCTGTCGAAGCTGTAGGCGTCCTGCGGATCGTAAAGATCGAACGCCTCCTCGACCTTGTAGGGCCCGCCGCCGACGGAATCGCGCGACGACATCAGCACGAAGCGCCCGACCGTGAACGGCAGCGTCTGGAAATTGCCGCGCGCGGCCAGGTAATCGACGACATCGGACACCTTGGCGCCGCGCAGCCGCGCCAGCGTGACATGCGGCATGAACTTGCGCGGATCGGCCTTCAGCCCGAGCCTCTGACAGATGCGGTCGATATCGGCCTGCAGCGCGACAAGCTCTGGCGAGGGCGACACCCCGGCCCAGATCGAATGCGGTTTCTTGGAGCCGAAATGGCCGGTTCCGGCGAGACTGAGCCGAAAGGAGGGCCGTTCGATCCGGTCAAGCCAGTGAACGACCTCGTCGGCGGTGCGGAAGTCGACATCGCCGATGAACCGCAAGGTGATGTGGTAGTTCTCCACATCGATCCAGCGGGCCCCGGGCAGGCCGCCGCGCAACAGCGAAAGACTTAACGCCTGTTCGCGCGGGATTTCGAGGGCGGTGAAAATTCTCGGCATGGCGAGCTCCCCGAATCTGCTAGTCGTAACCTCAGCGAATCATTTAACCCGCCATGAGGCAAGCGTTAATTTGATTGTCCCCCGCTCTGTGGCCTGATCGACCGGATGAAGGCTTCGACGCTCGGCAGCGTGTTTTCGACCATCACCTCGACGCCCTCGGCATTCGGATGCATGCCGTCGGCAAGCTGATATTCGGCATGGGTGGCGACGCCATCGAGGAAGAACGGATAGAGGTCGAGCCCGTATTCACTGGCGAGTTCGGGATAGATCGCATTGAAGTCGGCGGCATAATCGGCGCCCATGTTCGGCGGCGCCATCATGCCCATCAGCATCACCGGAATTTCGCGGTCCCGCAGCCGCTCGATGATCGTCGAAAGGTTTTCCGCCGCCTGATCCGGCGAAAGGCCGCGCAGCGCGTCATTGGCGCCAAGCTCCAGGATCACGGCATTGGCGCTGTCGGGCACCGACCAGTCGAGCCGGGCCAGCCCGCCGCTGGTGGTATCGCCAGAAACGCCGGCGTTGGAGATCGCGACATCGTAGCCGGCTTCGCGGAGCGCGGCTTCGAGCTTTGAGGGGTAATCCTCGCCGGGCGCGAGTTCGTAGCCGGCCACCAGACTGTCGCCGAGCACGACGATTTCGAGCGGCGTTTCGGCGCTTGCCGAGGCGCCGGAGAGCGCAAGAGCGGCAAAAACAATCGGCGCTGTCGCTTTTAATCGCATGGTCGAACTCCTAAATCCAGTTTTCTACCCGGTCCATCGGGACCGATGCTGCGTATTCCTTTATGTGTTGAGCCAAGCGTCGAATTTCAAAGCGGGAAGCGAATTTGTCCGAAAATCTGATTGCACTTGAAGACGCCCACCTGACCCTAGGCAGGGGCACCGCCGCCGTTCATGTGCTGAAGGGCATGTCGCTTGCAATCGGCAGCGGCGAGTCCGTCGGCATTCTCGGGCCCTCCGGCTCCGGCAAGTCGACGCTGCTGATGGTGATCGCCGGCCTCGAGCGGCTCGACAGCGGCGAGATCACCATTCTCGGCACGCCGCTTACCGGCCTCTCGGAAGATGCGCTCGCCGCCTTCAGGGGCGAGAATATCGGCATCGTGTTCCAGTCCTTCCACCTGATCGCCAACATGACCGCGCTCGAAAACGCCGCGATCCCGCTGGAGCTTGCCGGCAAGCGCGACGCCTTCGAGCGCGCCCGCGCCGCCCTTGAGAGCGTCGGCCTCGGCCATCGTCTCAGCCATTATCCGGGCCAGCTTTCCGGCGGCGAGCAGCAGCGGGTGGCGATTGCCCGCGCGCTTGCCCCCGAACCGGCGGTGCTGATCGCCGACGAGCCGACCGGCAATCTCGACGGCGACACCGGCGCGCAGATCGCCGACCTTCTGTTTGCCCGCCAGCGCGAGATGGGAACCACGCTGGTGCTTGTCACCCATGACGCCACGCTTGCCGCGCGCTGCGACCGGCAGGTTCATGTCCGCTCCGGCGAGATCGTCGCGCCCGCCGAAACCGTAGCGCCCGGAACTGCCGCGCCCGGAACTGCAGCGCAATGAGGCAGAACCGGCTCAACCTTCTCCTCGCATTGAAATTTGCGCTGCGCGAAATGCGCGGCGGGCTTTCGGGTTTCTATATCTTCCTCGCCTGCATCGCGCTTGGCGTCGCCGCGATCGCCGCCGTCAACTCGGTGTCTCAGGCCGTCAACGCCGGCATCGCCGAACGCGGACGAGAGATCCTGGCCGCCGATATCCGCTTCGAACGCGACAACGAGCCGCTTTCCGGCGCCGCACTTGGCTATATCGAGACACTCGGCCCGGTATCGCAATCGGTGACGATGCGCTCGATGACGCGGCTTCCCGATGGCACAGACCAGTCGCTGGCAGAAATCAAGGCCGTCGACGGCGCCTACCCGCTTTACGGCGAAGTCATAGCCGATCCCGCCATGCCTGTCGGCGAAGCGCTGGCCGAGACCGATGGCAGATACGGCGTATTGGTCGCGCCGCTGCTGGCGGAGCGGCTGGAGCTTGCCCCCGGCGACAGTCTACTGCTCGGCAATGCGGAACTCGTCGTATCCGGCACGCTGGTGCAGGAGCCGGACGCGTTGTCGGAAGGCTTCGCCTTCGCCCCGCGTATCCTGATTGGCCGGGACGCGCTCGACGCCTCTGGCCTCGTCCAGATCGGCAGCCTTGCCGAATACGGGTATCGCGTGCGGCTTGCCGATGCCGCGATGACGCCGGAGGCGGTCAAGACCGAGGCAGAGGAGAAATTCCCCGATACCGGCTGGCAGATCCGCACCAGCGACCGCGCCGCCCCCTCGCTCAGCGAGAATGTCGACCGGCTGTCGGAATTCCTGACGCTGGTGGGGCTTGCCACGCTGATCACCGGCGGCGTCGGGATCGCCAATGCCGTCAGCGCCTATCTCGAAAGCCGCCGCCGCGCGATCGCCGCCTTCAAATGCATGGGCGCACCGGCCGATATGGTGGTCGCGATCTACTTCCTGCAGATCATGCTGGTGGCGCTGATCGGGATCGCGATCGGCCTCGTCTTCGGCGCCATCATCCCGCTGATCGCGCTGCCGCTGCTCTCCTCGCTGCTCGAAATCGCGATCCCCGCCGGCATCTTCCCTCTCGCTCTGGCGCTGGCGGCGCTGTTCGGCATCCTGACCGCGCTCGCCTTTGCGATCCTGCCGCTGGCCGCCGCCCGCAACGTGCCGGCGACCGCGCTGCTGCGCGAACACAGCTTTGACGAGGGCGGCCGCCCGGCATGGCCGTTCCTGGCGGCCACCGGCGTGACGCTGGCGCTGCTCGCAGCACTTGCGATCTTCACCGCCGAGGAGCGCTTCGTCGCTGCCGTGTTCCTCGCCTCCGTCGCCGGCGCCTTCGTGGTGCTGCGGCTGGTGGCGCTCGCCATCAAATGGCTGGCGGCGCGGGCCCCGCGCCCGCATGCGCCGTCGCTCAGGCTCGCGGTCGGCAATATCCACCGCCCCGGCGCGCTGACGGGCTCCGTCGTGCTCTCGCTCGGCCTCGGGCTGACGCTGCTGGTCGGCCTGGCGCTGATCGACGGCAATCTCAATCGCGAGCTTTCGCGCTCGCTGCCGGAACGCGCGCCGGATTTCTTCTTCGTCGATATCCAGAGCAGCGAGGTCGATGGCTTCAAGGCGCTGATCGACAAGGAAACGCCCGATGGCGAGCTGGCGCTGGTGCCGATGCTGCGCGGCCGCATTCTGAGCCTCAACGACACGCGGGCTAGCGAATGGGACGCCCCTTCGGAAGACGCCAAATGGGTGCTGCGGGGCGATCGCGGCATCACCTATGACGCCGACCTTCCGGAAAACTCGACGCTTTCCGAAGGCGAATGGTGGCCGGAGAACTATAGCGGCGATCCGCTGGTTTCGTTTTCCGCCGAGGAAGGCCAGGAGCTCGGCCTGAAGCTCGGTGATACCGTGACCATCAGCGTGCTCGGCCGCGATATCACCGCGACGATCGCGAACTTCCGCACTGTCGAATGGGACTCGCTGTCGATCAATTTCGTGATGGTGTTCTCGCCCAACACCTTCGCCGGCGCGCCGCATGCCTGGCTCGCCACCCTCACCGATCCGGGCTCCGACACCGCCACAAACGCCGAAATACTGGGGGCAGTGACACGCGCCTTCCCGACCGTCACCACGATCGAAGTGAAAGCAGCGCTCGAGATTGCCGGCGATCTCGTCAGCCAGCTTGCGACCGCGATCCGCGCGGCGGCGGCCATCGCGCTGATCGCATCCGTGCTGGTGCTTTCCGGCGCGCTGGCTGCCGGCAACCGCCGGCGCGGCCATGATGCTGTGGTGATGAAGACGCTGGGCGCGACTCGTCCGGCGCTGATCCGGGCCTTCGTCTACGAATATCTGCTGCTGGGAATAGCCACCGGCGTCTTCGCGCTCGCCGCCGGTTCGGTCGCGGCGTGGTATGCGCTGACGAAGATCATGATGCTGCCCTTCGCCCTGCTGCCGGCGGTGGCGCTTGCGACCGTGCTCGGCGCGGTGATCGTCACCGTCGCCATCGGCCTTGCCGGCACCTGGCATCTGCTTGGCCAGAAGCCCGCGCTCTACCTGCGCGAGCTTTGAGGGCCCAGAGGAACGGGACTATTTGTCGCGGCGCAGCGCGTCCATCAGTTCGGCGTTGCGGCGGTCGGCCCAGTAGTTCTGGACGGCGAACAGGGCCCAGAGCGCGGCGACCGGCCAGCCGATCAGGGTGATCTGCAATATCAGGCAGATAATGCCCGAAAACGGTTTGCCGATGGTGAAAAACGAAAGCCACGGCAGAATGACGGCGATGAAATAGCGCATGAATATCCTCTTTATATTGCGTTCGGCATTATTGCCGGATGGAGGGGCTTTGCAGGAGAAATGGTGCTTCCGATTGCTGTTTTGCAGGCCGCCGGCGCGTTTCTTACGAAAAATTGAGGATTTGCCGACGGATTCCAAACGGATATGCCTTGTATCGCGTTGCCATTCCCCTCATATTATCGCCAGGCTTGCTGGAGCCCCCCAGCGGCGCCTGGGCTGTCGCCTTGCGGCGATGCCCGACACCGTGAACAACGAGGGGCTTTTTTAGAGGAACTCAATGGCTGATCTTCGCAACTATCAGAACCACGCTCAGGCGGGAGCCCAGGCGAGTGCTGAAATCGATCAGGGACTGCGCGCCTACATGCTGCGCGTCTACAATCTCATGGCTCTCGGCCTCGTGATCACCGGCATCGCGGCTTACGGAATCTTCACGGCCTCGGTATCGGGCGATGCCAGCGGCCAGGTTCAGCTTACCCAGTTCGGTCAGGTCATGTACGCCTCGCCGCTGAAGTGGCTCGTCATGTTCGCTCCGCTGATCGCCTTCTTCTTTCTGGCGTTCCGCATCAACAAGATGAGCGTCGCCGCCGCCCAGACCGCGTTCTGGGTCTATGCCGGGCTGACCGGCATTTCGCTGTCGACGATCTTCCTGGTTTATACCGGCCAGAGCATCGTCCAGACCTTCTTCATCACCGCGGCCTCGTTTGGCGCGCTGTCGCTTTACGGCTACACCACCAAGCGTGATCTGTCGGCGATGGGTTCCTTCATGGTGATCGGCCTGTTCGGCGTGATTATCGCCATGATCGTCAACATCTTCCTGCAGTCGAGCGCGCTCGGCTTCGCGATCTCGGTTCTCGGCGTGCTGATCTTCGCCGGCCTGACCGCGTGGGACACGCAGAAGATCAAGGAAATGTATTATGAAGGCGACGGCCATGAAGTGGCTGGCCGCAAGGCGGTGATGGGCGCGCTGACGCTCTACCTCGACTTCATCAACATGTTCCTGTTCCTGCTGCGCCTGCTCGGCAACCGGAACTGATCCCGATCGAGGATATCAATCTGATCAAGGCGGCTTTCGGGCCGCCTTTTTCATGCCCGCTTCCCTGCGAGCCGAAAGCGGATTATCGTTTCCGTTACCTTTCCACCTGCCCCGACCCGGACCATGACCGCCACCCTCCGCCCCGCCTCCCCCGCCGATCTTTCCGCGATCACCGAAATCTATGCCGAATGCGTGCTGAACGGGGTGGCGAGCTATGAGCTGGAGCCGCCGAGCCGGGAGGAAATGGAAGCGCGGATGACCGCGATCACCGCCGCCGGCTACCCCTATCTCGCCGCGACCGAGGGCGATCGCGTGATCGGCTATGCCTATGCCAGCGCCTTTCGCACCCGTCCGGCCTATCGCTGGCTGGTCGAAAATTCGGTCTATCTTTCGCCAGAGGCGCGCGGCAAGGGCGTCGGCAAAAGCCTGCTGTCGCAATTGGTAACGGAGTGCGAGACGCGCGGCTTCCGCCAGATGGTGGCCGTCATCGGCGGGGCCAGCCCGGCCTCGATCGCGCTTCATACAGCGCTCGGCTTCACCGAGGCCGGCCGGCTGACGGGCACCGGCTTCAAGCACGGCAAATGGCTGGACACGGTATTCATGCAGCGCCCGCTTGGCGAGGGGAACCGGAGCGACCCGCTGCCATTATCGCTTTGACCGCGTGTGACATCGCCGCCGGCGGAACCTTCCGCTCGGGCCGCGCATTGAAGAAGACGGGACGCCTTGCAAAGACGGACGAATCCCTGCACTTTCCTCATCCTCCCTTCATTTCGGGCAAGGAAAACGATTTGCGCTACGCCATCTATTTCACTCCCGCCATCGACCATCCCCTGACGATTGCCGCCAGCCGCTGGCTCGGCTACGACGCCTTTGCCGGCGAGGAACGGCCGTTTCCAGACAGTATCGCGCTCGCCGCCGGCCGGATGAGCGCCGTAACCGCGGCCGCCGCCCGCTATGGCTTCCACGCCACGCTGAAGGCACCGTTCCGGCTTGCCGACAATGCCACGCCGGCAGCGCTGGAGGCCGCCTTTGACGTGTTCTGCCGCAAGCACAGTCCATTCGACATACCCGAATTGAAGCTCGGCAAGCTCGGCAAGTTCCACGCCCTCGTTCCGGCTGGAGAAAGTCAGATGCTGCAGGATTTCGCCGCCGATGTGGTGCGCTATTTCGAGCCGATGCGCGCGCCGCTCGCCAATGAGGAGATCGCCCGGCGCAAGCCGGAGGAACTGAGCGAGACGGAGCGCGACAATCTGGAGCGCTGGGGTTACCCTTATGTCTTCGATGACTTCCGCTTCCACATGACGCTGACCGGGCCGGTGACGGGCACCGACATGCATGTGATCGAGACCGCGATCGAGGATTATTTCGCCCCCTTTGTCGGCAAGCCGCTTGAAATTTCCGGGCTCGGGCTGTTCATGGAGGAGCGGCGCGGCGCGCCCTTTGTGATCCGCCGCTGGCAGCCGCTGACGGGCGGCCAAACCACGCTTTTCGGGGCCGACGAGACAGTGATGGGGGAAACTGGGACGAGCGAGACTGGGGCCGGAGAAACCGAGGAATGAGCGCCGAAACCGTTTTCACCAATGCGCGGATCGTGCTTGAGGACGAGATCGTGCACGGCGCGCTCCTGGCGCGCGACGGCGAAATCGTTGACATTTCGGGACACCCGACCCGCCATGGCGACGACATGGAGGGCGACTACCTGATCCCCGGCCTGATCGAGCTTCATACCGATCATCTCGAAGGCCATTATTCGCCGCGTCCCGGCGTGCGCTGGGACAAGATCGCGGCCGTTCAGGCCCATGACGGCCAGATCATCGCGTCGGGCATCACCACAGTTTTCGACTGCCTGCGCATGGGTTCCGACGGCGACGACGGCTTCGATCTCGGCGAGATGCGCGACATGGCCGACGCGATCCAGCAGGCCGAGCGCGAGAACCGGCTGAAGGCCCAGCATTTCCTGCATCTGCGCTGCGAGGTTTCCGCCGCCAATGTCATGGAGCATTTCGCCGGCTTCGAGAACGATCCGCATGTCAGACTGACATCGCTGATGGACCACGCGCCCGGCCAGCGGCAGTTCACCGATCTTTCCCAATACGAGCTTTTCTACAAGCCGAAGCGCGGGCTTTCCGATGAGGCCTTCGCCGCCTTCGTTGCAGAGCGTCAGGGCCAGTCGGAAAAATATGCCGGCCCGCACCGGCAGATGATCTCCGATCACTGCGCCGCCCGCGGCATCGCCATTGCCAGCCACGACGACGCCACGCTTGCCCATGTGGAAGAGGCGATCGGCCATGGCGTTGCGGTTGCCGAGTTTCCGACGAGTCTCGAGGCCGCGAACGCCTCGCACAAGGCGGGAATGTCGGTGCTGATGGGCGCGCCCAATGTGGTGCGCGGCAAGTCGCATTCGGGCAATATCGCCGCGCGCGATCTGGCCGAACGCGGCGTGCTGGACGTGCTGTCGTCGGATTACGTGCCCTTCAGCCTGCTCTACGCGCCATTCATCCTCGCCGATACGGTCGAGACGATCAGCCTGCCGCGCGCGCTGAAGATGGTGACGGCGACGCCGGCGAGAGCCGTGAAGCTCGACGATCGCGGACGGATCGCGCCGGGTCTGAGGGCAGATATTGTGCGCGTCCATCGCCCCTCCGGCGCGCCGGTGACCCGCGCGGTCTGGCGGGCGGGCAAGCGGGTGGCCTGACCGAATGGCAGAGCCGGGCAGGATTATTGTCGTGGTCGGTCCGAGCGGAGCCGGCAAGGACAGCGTGATCAACTACGCGGCCGCCGCCCTTCGAAGCCATCCGCGCTTTGCCGTGGTGCGCCGGGTGATCACCCGGCCGAGCGACCACGACAGCGAAATCCACGACACGATGGCGCCGGACGCCTTCGCGGCAAAAAAGGCCGCGGGCGGCTTTGCGGCTTCATGGTCGGCGCATGGCCTGGATTACGGTATACCGGCCGAACACCGCGCCTTCGTCGCCAATGGCGGGGTGGCGCTCTGCAACGGTTCGCGCAAGGCACTCGATGATTTTCGCGCGGCCTTTGCCCGGCTCACCGTCGTCAACGTCACCGCGCGGCCCGAAATCCTTGCCGCGAGACTTGCCGCGCGCGGTCGCGAAAGCGCCGACCAGATCGCAGCCCGGCTGGCCCGCTCGACCATGGCGGTCCACGGCGATTTCGATGTGGTGACGATCGACAATTCCGGGACACTTGAAGCTGCCGGCGAACGGCTGGTCGCGCTTATCAGGGAAAGCCTTGCAGCCAACGAGCCCTGAACGTCAGGCCTCGACCTCGACATCGGTCAGCGGGCGCGAGCAGCAGGCGAGGATATAGCCCTCCTCGATCTCGTCATCGAGAATGCCGCCATTGTGCTGCATGTCGACCTTGCCGGATTTGCACATGGTGCGGCAGGTGCCGCAGATGCCGCTCTCGCAGGCGGCGGGAATGCGGACCCCGGCATTGCGGGCGGTCTGGAGAATGGTGAAGCCGGGCGGCACCTCGGCGCGTACGCCCGAATCGGCGAATTCGATCACCAGCCGCCTGTCCTCGTCCGCGCTTTCGCCCACGAACACGGCAGGCGTCGGCGCTTCCGGCTTGAAGGTCTCCTGGAAATAGTTGTTTTCCATGTCGAAGCTGGAGCTTTCGAGCGAATCCCGGACCGTCGCCATGAACGGGTCCGGCCCGCAGCAGAACACCCGACGCTCCAGAAAATCCGGCACCAGCAGCGCGATCTTGGCGCGGTCGATGAAACCCTTCAGCCCGGACCAGAGCTGGGTGCGCTCCAGCTCGGTGACGATGAAGCCGAGATTGAAGAACGGCATGTAGCGCGCCTTGTACTCCAGCTCCCAGCGGAAGATGATGTCGTTCGGCGAACGGGCGCAATGGATGAAGGCGATATCGGTGTCGGGATCGCGGTCGCCGAGATCGCGCGTCATCGACATCATCGGCGTGATCCCCGAGCCCGCCGAGATGAACAGGTATTTCTCCGCCGGCTTGGTGACATAGGAGAAATCGCCAAGCGGGCCGATCGCCTTCAGCTTCATGCCGGGATGCAGGTTCTCGAACATCCAGCGCGTGCCGATGCTGTCCTTCTGCGCCTTCACCGTCACCGCGATGGTGAAGGGACGGGTCGGGCTGGAGGAGATCGTGTAGGTCCTCAGAACTGGCTCGGGGCCGACCGGCAGCTCCAGCGTGATGTACTGGCCCGGCATATAGCGGAACCAGATATTTTCCTGCTCCGCCTTGAAGGTGAAGGTCATCACGTCCGGCGCTTCCGGCGTCCAGGCCACGCATTCGAGCATATGCTCGCGGCCATTCCACGGCACCATCTCGTCGATATGCTTGAAGGGCTGCGGCTTCATCATGTCAGGCAACGATCGACAGCGGCGCGGCGGTGTCGGAAAGCCGCGAAATCGAGGTGTTCGCGTACCATTCGACAAATTGCATCACGCCGCCCTCATCCTCTTCACAATAGGGACCGGGCTCATAGGCGGGCGAGCGGATGCCGCGCGCGTTTTCCTCCACGATCTGGCGATCCTGGTCATTGGTAAAGGTCCACACATGGGTCAGTTCCTCCAGATCGTAGTCGATCCCCTCGACCGCATCCTTCGGCACCATCCACGTGGTGGTGACCTCGGTTTCCTCCGGCCCGAGCGGCAGCACCCGGAAGGAAATCGCGTGATCGCCCAGGAAGTGGTTCCAGGTGGTGGGGTAATGAAACAGAAGCAGCGTCCCGATGCTGGCTGCAGCCGTTTTTGGCCCCATCGGCTTCCTGACCGCACGCTGACCCGACATGGTGTAGCTTTCCGCGCCCGCAATCAGCGGCATGCGGGCAATGCGAAACTGGCCATCGGGATTGAGGAAGAACCTTGCCTCCAGGCCCGCCGCCTCGCAATGCGCCCAGTGCGCCTGGATTTCCGGATCATCCATCATCCCCTGCACGCCGGAGACGGAGGCGGCCTCGGGATAGGTGCGGCAAAGCTCCGGGTGATTGGCGGCGCAGTGATAGCACTCGCGATTGTTTTCCCAGACGAGCTTCCAATTGCCCTTCTCGATGATCGAGCTCTTGAAGGCGACCTTGGTCTCGCGGATGTTATGCGGCGCGATATAGGGCGTGATCTTCTCCCTCAGCGGCGCGATATCGGGCGCGTCATCGGCGAGGCAGATGAAGATGTAGCCCTCAATGCTCTCGCAATGGACCGGCTTGAGACCGTATTGCGCCTTGTCGAAATCCTCGCCCATATGGCGGACATATTGCAGCGAGCCGTCGAGGTCATAGGTCCACTGGTGATAGGGACAGACGAGCTTGGCGGTGGTGCCCTTTTCCGCGGAGCAGACGCGCGAGCCGCGATGGCGGCAGGAATTGTGCAGCGCCCGGATTTGCTTGTCGCGCCCGCGCGTGAGGATTACGGAATAATCGCCGATCTGGATCGTCAGGTAATTGCCCGGACGCGGCAATTCGCAGTCATGGGCGACGAACAGCCAGTCGCGATAATAGAAATTCTCCATGTCGACGCGGAAATAGTCCGGGTCGGTATAAAACGGCCGGGCGAGCGTGAAACCGTCGCGGCGGTTCTTCAGCTCTTCCAGCATCTTCTGGCGTATCGTCATGGCGGCCTCCGGGGCGAAGACGGGCAATAACTATCATTTAATCACCCGCGCCCTTCGGCATGCATTCCATTCACGACATGACTTTCGGAAAAGACGACACGCGTCTTTTGCCCGTCACCCGCGCGCCAGCGCCGTCACCTCGATCTCGATCCGGTATTTCGGGTCGATCAGGCCGCATTCTATCATGGTCGCCGCCGGCGGGTTGTCGCCGAAGGTGGCGGCGAGCAGCGGCCAGCAGGCCTCGAAATCCGGCGCATGCGGCAGGTAATAGGTGACCCGCACGACATCGGCAAAGCTCGAGCCGGCCTCTCCGAGCGCCTTTTCGATCGCCGCCAATGCCGAGCGGCACTGGCCTTCGACATCGCCCGGATTGTCCGCGCCCTGTGCAGTGGTGCCGGCCACATGCACGAAGCCGCCGGCCACCACGGCGCGGCAATAGCCGATCTTCTTCTCGTAAATTCCGCCCGAGAAAATCCGTCGCATCAGAAAATCCTTTGTTCAGCGTTTGGGTTGTTTTAAACGATGATGGAACAGGAAGGGCGGGAATACCATGGCGCGGATCATCGATATCAGCCGGGAAGAAGAGCTTGCGCTGGCGGAGGGTCGGCGGTTGCTGATCGCCGGCGAACTGGTCGCGATCCCGACCGAAACCGTCTACGGCCTTGCCGCCGACGCCACAGATGCGGAGGCGATCGCCAGGATCTACGCCGCCAAGAACCGGCCATCCTTCAATCCGCTAATCTGCCACATGGCCGACCTTGCAATGGCGGAACGCTATGCCGACTTCTCGCCGCTCGCGCGCGCGCTTGCCGATGCCTTCTGGCCCGGTCCGCTGACGCTGGTGCTGCCGCTGAAACCGGATGCGGGGATCGCATCCGCGGCCACCGCCGGGCTTGCCACCGTGGCCGTCCGGGTGCCGCGCGGCTTTGCCGGTCGGCTGATCGCCGAAACCGGCCGCCCGCTCGCCGCCCCCAGCGCCAACCGCTCCGGCCGGCTGAGCCCGACCACGGCCGGCCATGTGGAGGCCGATCTCGGCGACAGGCTGCAGTTGATCATCGACGCGGGCCCCGCGATCGTCGGGGTCGAATCGACGATCCTAAAAGTCGAGGGCGAGACCATCACCCTGCTTCGACCCGGCGGCATCCCCGCCGAGGCGGTCGAACGGCTGACGGGGCTTTCGGTGACCCGGCCTGCCGCCCCCGGCGCGATCGAGGCGCCCGGCATGATGGCCTCGCATTACGCGCCGAACGCCACCGTCCGCCTCAATGCCACCCATGTCGAGCCAGGCGAGGCGCTGATCATGTTCGGCGCGCCCGAGATCGACAATGCCGCGGCCGCCCATGTCACGCTGCAGCTCTCCAAGACCGCCGACACGGCGGAGGCGGCAAGCCGGCTCTACGACGTGATGAAACAGGCCGACCAGAGCGGCGCCAGCGCGATCGCCGTGACGCCCATACCGCATGATGGCATTGGCGAGGCGATCAACGACCGGCTTGCCCGCGCCGCGGCCCCCCGCCCCAAGGACTACGACTGAATGACCGGCCCTGAGAAAGACCTGATCGCCCGCTTTGCCGAAATCGTCGGCCCCGGCCACGCCCTCACCGAACCCCAGGACATCGCGCCCTACCTCACCGAAACTCGCGGGCTCTACCATGGCGCGACGGCGCTTGTGCTGAAGCCCGGCTCGACCGCCGAGGTCGCCGCGATCATGAAGCTTGCAAGTGAGACCAAGACGCCTGTCGTGCCCGCTTCCGGACGCACCGGCCATGTCGGCGGCGCGGTTCCGCGTGAGGAGGGCTGCGACATCGTACTCTCGCTGGAACGGATGACGCGTATCCGAAAGATCGATACCGCCGGCAATTTCATGGTAGTCGATGGCGGCGTGATCCTCGCCGAGGCGCAGAAAGCGGCGGCCGACAATGACCGGCTGTTCCCGCTGTCGCTCGGCGCTGAAGGCTCGGCGCGCATCGGCGGCAATCTTGCGACCAATGCCGGCGGCACGGCGGTGCTCGCCTATGGCAATATGCGCAATCTCTGCCTCGGCCTTGAAGTGGTGCTGCCGACCGGTGAGATCTGGAACGGGCTGCGATCGCTGAAGAAGGACAATACCGGCTACGACCTGCGCGACCTGTTCATCGGCGCGGAAGGCACGCTCGGCGTCATCACCGGCGCGGTGCTGAAGCTGTTTCCGCGCCCTAAGGGCCATCAGGTGGCGTTTGCCGGGGTCACTTCGCCCGAAAAGGCGCTGGACCTGTTCAACCTTGCCGCAAACCGCTGCGCCTCCGCGCTGACCGGTTTCGAGCTCATGGCCCATATGGCCTTCGCCTTCACGGTGAAGCATACCGAGGGCGCGCGCGATCCGCTGTCGAGCCCTTATCCATGGTACACGCTGATCGATGTTTCGACCTCAGACAGCCAGCAATCGGCCGACGCCATGATCACGGCTTTGCTGGAAGAGGCCTTTGAGCAGGGTCTTGTCGAAGATGCCGTGATCGCCAAGTCCGAGGCCGAGATCACCGAACTCTGGCATATGCGCGAAACCATGTCGGAGGCGCAGAAGCCGGAGGGCGGCTCGATCAAGCACGATGTCTCGGTCCCGGTCTCCTCCGTGCCGGCCTTCCTGCACGAGGCGGATGCCGCGGTGATGGCGGCCGTGCCGGGCGCGCGCATCTGCGCCTTCGGCCATCTCGGCGACGGCAATATCCACTACAACATCTCGCAGCCGGAAGGCGCTGACAAGGCGGCCTTCCTGGCGCGCTGGGGCGAGGTCAACGCAATCGTCCACGCCATCGTGCTTGCCCATGGCGGCTCGATCTCCGCCGAGCACGGCATCGGCCGGCTGAAGCGCGACGAACTGGCGCGCATTCGCGAGCCGATCGAGATCGAGCTGATGCAGCGGATCAAGAAGGCCTTCGATCCCGCCGGCATCATGAACCCGGACAAGGTATTGAAGGCCTGACACGCGCCCGCGGCTTTGGGGCGGTTCAGACCGCCTCCGCCGCGATCGCGGTTTCCCGGTGTCCGTAAAACACGCCAAGTCGCGCCCTGCGCCGGTTCAGCCACAGGACCGTGATCGCGATCGCCAGCATGCCGAGATCGCTGATGGACGCGGCCATCCACAATCCCGTTTCGCCGAAGATGAACGGCAGGATGAAGATCAGCGGCAGGGTGAACACATAGGTCCGCCCGAGCGTGATCGCCGCCGCCCGGCTGGCCATGCCCAGCGCCTGGAAATAGCCGGCAAGCACCATCAGCGGCGCGACGAGGACATAGGCGGCGGTCACGATCCGCACGATATGGACCGCCTCGGCGATCACCGCCGGATCGGTCACGAACAGCGCGGCGATCGGCCTTGCACCGACGATAAACGCGAGCTCGACCGCCACCCCGTAGCAAAGTCCCGTGGCGAGGCCGACGAGCAGCGTCCGGTCTGATCGGCCGAACAGATGCGCCCCAAAATTATTGCCGACGATCGACTGGCAGGCGAAGTTCAGCCCCAGGAGCGGCAGAAAGGCGAAAGTCAGAAGCCGCGAGGCGATGCCATAGGCGGCGATCGCGACATCGTGGTTGTCGCCGCTCCATATGCCGATGCCGATAATGTAGCAGCCCGCCGAAAGGCTGGTGCCGGCAAGCCCGAGAGACGGCGGCAGGCCGAGCGCCAGAATGCGCGGCCACGCCTCCGTCAGCCGGTGACCGGTGCGGCGCGCGAGCGCAAGCGGGGTCCGCCCGGAAAGCCGGAGCCAGATGACGACGCCCATGGCCACCGCCTGCGCCGCAAGCGTGCCGATCGCCGATCCGACAACGCCCCAGCCAAGGCCGGCGATCAAGACATAGTTGAAGCCGATATTGGCGAGCGTGACCAGGACGCCGATCCCGGCCATCACCCCCGGCTTGCCCTCCGAGCGCAGGGCATCGCCCTGGATCGAGATCACGAATTGCAGCGGACTGCCGAAAATCACAAACGCCAGATAGGTCTTCGCCATGGCCGCCAGCGCGGCGTCGCCTTCGGAAAACCAGTCGACAAGCCTGATCCCGAGCGTGAGATAGAATGCCATCAGCAGCACGGCAACGAGCAGCGACAGCATCATCGCCGATTGCAGCACCGCCTGCGCGCCGTCATCATCGCCGGCGCCGAGCCGGCGGGCCAGAATGGAGGCCATGCCGGAGGAAACCAGCGTCGACAGCGCGGCCACCGCCATGAAGATCGGGAAGACAAGCGTGACGGCGGCCAGCGCGCGGGGCCCCACCAGCAGGCCGAGAAAGATCGCGTCGACAATGGTGTAGAGCCCGCTGACAAGCATCAGCAGAACAATGGGAGCGGCGGTCTTGAGAAACAGCGGCCAGACCGGGCCGGAAAGATAGGGGTTCGCCCGCGGCGAAACGACGTCAGACATTTTCGTTGCCCTTCAAGGACACTCACGCCGCCGGAGCGACCATGCTCGGTACCCGCATTGCCGGAAGCTTCGAGTGTCGTCGAGAACACGAAAAACCGAAGTCGGAACTGACTTCACCATCGCCATTTGAGGCGCGCGGGCGGCAGGCGTCAGCAACCGCGCGCAATTAGCCTGCGTGATGGTCGCAAGTCAAGCGTGTTGGCAAGCAGACCGGGTTGCCTATGCTCTTCCTTTCGAGAACCTCTCAGCCCCAGTCTCCCCCTTGAGGCAGGACTGTCGCATATGACTTTGTCGCATAGCCCCCCAATCTTCTCGCCCCGGAGGGGAGAGATGTCGCGAAAGCGACAGTGAGGGGAGAGTCCATCCCCGCGAACGCCCTCACGATTTGATACGCTTCACCACCCTCACTGCCCCTTTCGGGGCATCTCTCCCGCCAGCGGAGAGAGTATTGGGAGCAAGCTGCTACGCCATATG
>NZ_JAINWJ010000024.1 GCF_021021415.1 Martelella mediterranea
AGAGAGTATTGGGAGCAAGCTGCTACGCCATATGCAATAGCCCTGCCCTCAAGGGGGAAGATCGTTTGCCGGGCGGCGAGGCCCAGCAAACCCTTATCCTCACGGCCGGTTCCTAAGCGCCTCGGCCTCGGCGTAGAACTTCTTTTCCCAGTCCTTGTGGTTATCCAGCCCCTCGCGGATGAAGGGTGTGAACACGGCGAGGTTCATCAGCATCCAGTTGACCAATTTGGCCGGGAAACGGGTCGGCTTGACGAAATCGACAAACAGCACCACGCGGGTCTTGTCGGTGTGGTTCCAGGCCTCGTGCTCATAGGCATCGTCGAAGATCAGCACCTTGCCCTCTTCCCAATGGCAGATCTGGTCCTTGACGCGGATGGCGAGCTGATCGGGCTCGGCCTCGGGCACGATCATGCCGAGATGGAGGCGCAGCACGCCGTTATAGGGACCACGATGGGCCGGCAGGTGCTTGCCGGGCTCGAAGATCGAGAACATCACCGTGGTGAGGCCGGGTATCTTCTGCATCGCCTCCCAGGTCTTCGGGCAGGTCTTGATGTTCTGTTCCGATTTCAGCCCATAGCCGAGCAGGAAGAAGGTCTTCCAGTGGTTGTCGTCGGAGATCGTCTTCACATCGGTCGAGATGTCCTGGAAGCTCGGCAGTTCCGCCTGGCGCAGCAGTATCTTGTCGAGTTCGGCGCGGATCGCGGGCGCTGCCGCCTCGATCTCCTTCGACCACGGGAAGGTGGCGTTATCATAGACCGGCGGGTTGCCGTGGATGGCATATTTCAGATTGAGCTTTTCGGCACAGTTGACGATGCCCATGAAGAAGCGGGTCACCGCGCTCGGCCGTTCCATGGGGGTGATGCCCTCGGTGCCGAAGGTCTGGCCGTGATCGGCGGTTTCAGTCTCTGCTTTTGCCATGACGCCCCCTTTATGCTGTGCATCGGTCCTTCCTGCACGCCAGCAGCATAACATTGTAACAAAAAAGGAAAAAGTGCGGCAGTGAAGGCCGATATCCACGCGTTTTTGCTTGCCAAGCGCACGGGATGCCGAAACATTTGTCTCACCTCTCCTTGCGAGCGATTGATGACACCACGCCAACGCATCATTCCGGTCCGGCGCGAATATAATCGCTGGGTCGCCAACCAGACGCTGGAAGACTACGCGCTGCGCTTCACCGCCAAGAGCGCGCGGCGGTTTTCCTCGAGCCGGATTTCGCAGACCGCGATCGGCGCGATCTCGTTTCTGGCGCTGGAAGCGATCGGCGGCACGATCACGCTCTCCTACGGCACCACCAATGCGTTTTATGCCGCGATCGTCGCCTCCGTCGTGATGCTGCTCGCCGGCCTACCGATCGCGCGCTACGCGATCCGCCACGGCGTCGATATCGATCTTCTGACGCGCGGCGCATCCTTCGGCTATATCGGCTCCACGGTCACCTCGCTGATCTATGCCAGCTTCACCTTCATCCTGTTTGCGATCGAAGCCTCGATCATGTCCGGCGCGCTGAAGCTTGCCTTCGGCATACCGCTGTGGATCAGCTACATCATCTCCGCCGTGGTAGTGATCCCGCTGGTGACCTATGGCGTGCAGATGATCTCGCGGTTCCAGTTGATCACCCAGCCGTTCTGGATCGTGCTCAACATCGCCCCGTTCATCTTCATCGCCTTCATGGATTTTGAGAAATTCGAGTTGTGGCGGGCCTTTGGCGGGTTGAACGCGGCCGCGGCGGAACCGGGCATGGCCGCGCCGTTCACGCTGGCCGGCTTTGCGGCGGCGGCCGGCGTGATCTTCGCGTTGATGCCGCAGATCGGCGAGCAGGTCGACTTCCTGCGCTTTCTGCCCGCGACCGGCAAGCCCAGGCTCCACCACCGGATCGCGATCTTCCTCGCTGGCCCCGGCTGGGTGGTGGTCGGCGTGCCGAAGCTGATGGCGGGGTCGTTTCTGGCGGTGCTGGCGCTTTCCACCGGCATGCCGGCAAGCGAGGCCGCCGATCCCGCCCATATGTATCTGACGGCTTTCGGCTACATGATCCCGAACCAGACGGCGGCGCTGATGCTGATGGCCGCCTTCGTGGTTGTCTCCCAGCTCAAGATCAACGTCATGAATGCCTATGCCGGCTCGCTCGCCTGGTCGAACTTCTTCTCGCGCCTGACGCACAGCCATCCGGGCCGGGTGGTGTGGCTGGTGTTCAATGTCGCGATCGCGCTGCTTTTGATGCAGCTCGGCATCTACCGGCTCTTGGAGGCCTCGCTCAGCGTGTTCTCGATCGTCGCCATGGCCTGGCTGTCGACGATTTCCGCCGATCTGTTCATCAACAAGCCGCTCGGCCTGTCGCCGCCCGGCATCGAGTTCAAGCGCGCCCATCTCTACGACATCAATCCCGTCGGTCTCGGGGCGATGTTCCTCTCCGGCGCGATCGCCCTTGCCGCCCATTTCGGCCTGTTCGGCGCGCTGGCGGTCTCCTTCGCGCCGTTCATCGCCCTTTTCGTCGCGCTTATCGCCTCGCCGGCGCTCGCCTATGCCACCGGCGGGCGTTACTACCTCGCCCGCCGCCAGCGCAAGGGCTGGCAGGAAAAGACGGCGATCACCTGCTCGATCTGCGAACACGCCTTCGAGCCGGAGGATATGGCGTGGTGTCCGGCCTATGCCGGGCCGATCTGCTCGCTGTGCTGTTCACTCGACAGCCGCTGTCACGACCTCTGCAAGCCGAACGCGAAGTTCGAGGCGCAGCTTGGTACCGTCGCCCACAAGCTGCTGCCGGCGCGGATCGTCGCCCAGCTTGCCACAAGGCTCGGGCGCTACGGCATAACGCTCGCGCTGTCGATCACCGCGATCGGCGCGATCCTGGCGATGATCGCCTATCAGACCGCGCGGGCGGCGCCGGAAACCCAGGTGGTGGTCTACAACACCGCGCTGATCGTGTTCTTCGTCTTTGCGCTGATTGCCGGCGTGGTCGCCTGGTTCTTCGTGCTGGCCCAGGACAGTCGCAAGGTCGCCGAGGAAGAATCCTCGCGCCAGACCACGCTGCTGCTCAAGGAAATCGCGGCGCACGAGAAAACCGATGCGGCGTTGCAGGCAGCCAAGGAGGCCGCCGAATCCGCCAACCGCGCCAAGAGCCGCTATGTCGTCGGCCTCTCCCACGAGCTCAGGACGCCGCTCAACGCCGTCTCCGGCTATTCCCAGTTGCTGGAGCGCGACCCGTCGATCCCCGAGGCCCGCCAGCCGGCGATCCAGTCGATCCGGCGCTCCGCCGACTATCTCTCCGGCCTGATCGACGGGCTGCTCGATATTTCCCGGATCGAATCCGGCCGGCTGCAGGTCTATTCCAACGAGATAAATCTCGGCGAGTTCCTCGACCAGATCGTCGATATCTTCGAGACCCAGGCCCGCGCCAAGGGCCTCGCCTTTCGCCACGGGCGCGACCGGAACCTGCCAGCCTATGTCCGCACCGACGAAAAGCGCCTGCGCCAGATCCTGGTCAATCTCCTGTCGAACGCGGTGAAGTTCACCGATACGGGCACGGTGACCTTCGATGCCCGCTATCGCAGCCAGGTGGCCACCTTCACCGTGACCGATACCGGCAGCGGCATCGACGAAAAGCATCTCGGCCGGATCTACGAACCGTTCGAGCGCGGGGGCACACGCGACAAGCCGGGCCTCGGTCTCGGCCTGACGATTACCAAACTTCTGGTCAATACGCTTGGCGGCGATATCACGGTCAAGAGCCGCCCCGGTGAGGGCGCGACCTTCTCGGTGCGGCTGATGCTCGCCTCCGTCGACCGCCCGACGCCCCCGCAAGCCGGCGCGGACACCGGCGTCTATGATGGTCCGCGCCGCACGATCATGGTTGTCGACGACAATGAGGATCACCGCGCGATGATGGCCGATATCCTGCAGCCGCTCGGCTTCAACGTGATGCTGGCCGAAAACGGCGCGGCCTGTCTCGAACAGACCGCAATCGAACCGGCGGACCTGTTCCTGCTCGACATCCGCATGCCCGGCATGAACGGCTGGCAACTGGCAACGGTGCTGCGCGAACGCGGCGTGACGCGGCCGATCATCATGCTCTCCGCCAATATCGGCGATGATGCCGAGATCGGCCACGGCGATGACAGCCATAACGACACGCTGTCCAAGCCCGTCAATCTCAAGCGGCTCAAGGACGTTCTCGGCATGCATCTCGGCCTGACATGGCGGCAAGCGGCGGCTGTTCAGCCGACCAAACCTTCGAAAAAAACGCCGGAGCCGGTCGTTCCGCCCCCGAAACCCGAGCGGGAGGAATTGATCCGTCTGGCGGAGATCGGCTATCACCGGGGCATCAAGGACAAGCTCGCCGCGCATGCCGCCACGCACAAGCCGTTTGTCGAGGAGGCGACGGGTTTCGTCGATCGTTTCGATCTCGACGGCTTCCTGCGTTTCATGAGATCGCTGCCGACCGAAGGGGACGGGAATGGCTGAGCCACAGGAAATCGTGCTGCTCGTCGATGACAGCCCGGATGCTCTGAGTTTCCTGACCGAGGCGCTGGAGGCGTCCGGCTATTCCGTCCTGATCGCGACCTCTGGCGCGAGCGCGCTTTCGATCGTCGAGCGGATCACGCCCGATATCGTGCTGATGGATGCGGTGATGCCCAAGATGGACGGCTTCGAGGCCTGCCGCAGGCTGAAGGCCGGCCCCTCCGCCGAAGCGCCGGTGATCTTCATGACCGGGCTTTCGGAGACCGAGCATATCGTTCACGCGCTGGAATCGGGCGGGGTCGACTACCTCACCAAGCCGATCAATATCGACGAGCTGCGCGCCCGCATCCGCGTCCATCTCGCCAATGCCCGCTCAACCCAGAGCGCGCGGGTGGCGCTGGACGCGACCGGCCGCCACCTGCTGGCTTGCGATGCCGAGGGAGGACTGCGCTGGATGACGCCGCAGGCAAGCCGGCTGATCCACGACGCGGTCGGCGCCGGCGCCGACCTCGGCTTCGTCTCGCGCCAGCTTGCCGGCCGGCTTGCAGGCGGCGAACCGGTGGCCAGCCCCGAGGCGATTCTTCCGATCACCGAAAATGGCAAAAAGCTGTTTCAGCTCGCCTTTCTGGAAAAGACCGGGGCCAGCGAGTATCTGTTCCGCGTCACCCCCGCCAACCCCGTCAGCGACGACGAGGCGCTGCGCAAGGAATTTCCGCTGACCGCGCGCGAGGCCGAGGTTTTGGCCTGGATCGCCAAGGGCAAGACCAACCGCGATATCGGCGATATCCTCGGCCTTTCCACCCGCACGGTGAACAAGCATCTGGAAACGATCTATGTGAAGCTCGGCGTCGAAAACCGCGCCTCGGCGGCCGTCAAGGCGGCCTATGTGCTGCACGGGATGTGAGCGGGGCTGTCTCGGCCGAGGAATCAGCACATAAAAAGGCGCGCAGCTCCCACCGCGCGCCTTTCATCAAAACCGGAGCGTCGTTACTGCCCGAGCCCCTCGAACAGCGCCGTCGACAGATAGCGTTCGGCGAAGGACGGGATGATGACGACGATGGTCTTGCCTTCGTTCTCCGGGCGTGAGCCAATCTCGATGGCCGCCTTCAGGGCGGCGCCGGAGGAAATGCCGACCGGCACGCCTTCAAGGCGGGCCACTTCGCGGGCGAGCGCGAAGGCGTCGTCGTTTTCGACCTGCACGATCTCGTCATAGACCGAGGTATCGAGCACGCCCGGCACGAAGCCAGCGCCGATGCCCTGGATCTTGTGCGGCGCCGGCGAACCGCCGGACAGCACCGGCGAGGCGGTGGGCTCCACGGCCACCACATGCACATCCTTCTTCTTCGCCTTCAGCACCTGGCCGACGCCGGTGATGGTGCCGCCCGTGCCGATGCCGGAGACGAAGATGTCGACATCGCCATTGGTGTCGTTCCAGATTTCCTCGGCCGTGGTGTTGCGGTGGATTTCCGGATTGGCCGGGTTTTCGAACTGCTGCGGGATTACCGCGTTCTCGGTCTCGGCGGCGATTTCCTCCGCCTTTGCGACCGCGCCCTTCATGCCCTTCGGCGGCTCGGTCAGCACCAGTTCCGCGCCGAGCAGCGCCAGCATCTTGCGGCGCTCGATCGACATCGATTCCGGCATGGTGAGGATCAGCCTGTAGCCCTTGGCGGCAGCGGCGAAGGCGAGCGCGATGCCGGTATTGCCCGAGGTCGGCTCGACCAGCACGGATTTGCCGGGGGTGATCTTTCCGGCCTTTTCCAGCGCCTCGATCATGGCGAAGCCGATACGGTCCTTCACCGAGGCGATCGGGTTGAAGAATTCGAGCTTGGCGAGCAGGTTGGCCTTGACGCCATGCTCCTTCGCCAGTTTGTCGAGACGCACGAGCGGCGTATCGCCGATCGTCTCGAGGATGGATCCGTATACCTTCCCGCGTCCGGGCTTGCCGTTCTGTTCCATGACTGTGCTCCCTTGAATCCGTTACAATCTAGGTAGGGTCGAAGGCGACCGAATGCGAGGCACGAACCGGCAATGCGCTCCGGACTTGAGGAATGCAGTTCCAATTATCGCCTCAACGAAGGAATTTCATTTCAAGTCCAGCCTGCCAGCCCGCCCGTCACTGCAAAAACGCGCTGTAGAGCCAGAAACAGGCCCCGCCGACCACGATCGCCACCAGCGTCACCAGGGCGAGCAACCGGCCATATTCCCGCGTGCCGCTGCCATAGGCCAGCACCACCTTGGTGACAAGATTGGCGACTGTCGCCGTCAGCACCGCGATCGCGGCGGTATGGACGGGAACGGCGTTTCCGGCCAGATGCGCTGTCGAAAGCGTGATGGCGTCGAGATCGGGAATGCCGGAGACGAGCGCGATGAACACGATACTCGCCGGCCCGAGCAAACCGACCAGAACCTTGGCGGCGAAGCCGACGACGCCCAGCAGCGCGCCGAACCGCAAGACCGATTGCAGCTCGAACGGATTGGAAAGCTGAAGCTCGGACTTCGCGCCGGCGTTTGGCCTGCTGCGGCTCAGGATGAAACTCGCAAGGATGAAGGCGCAAAGCCCCGGCGCAAGGGCGGCCGCCAGCGGCGCCATCAGAACCGGCGCCACGACCGAGGCAATCACGAAGCAGCGGACCAGCGAAAGCCCGCCGGCGATGGATGCGGCGCCCGCGAGATTGCGCGACAGCGCCGGCTGCCCGACAGAAATGCGCGCGAAGGAGAGCGTCGTTGCCGTTGACGACACGATGCCGCCGGTGGCGCCGGCAAACAGAATGCCGCGCTCCGGCCCGCCAATGCGCATGGCCACATAGCCGGCATAGGAAAGTGCTGCAATCATCACCGTCATCAGCCAGACGGAGAACGGGTTGAACCCGCCCCATGGATCGATCGCGCGGTTGGGCAGAAGCGGCAGCGCCACGAAGCTCATCGTCAAAAGCACGAGCGCCGAACGCAGTTCCACCCATGTCATCGACTTCAGAAAACCGTGGAGCGCGTGGCGGGCGGCCAGCAGCACGGTGGTGACCACCCCGCCGGCGGCCGCCAGCCGCATATCACCCGTGACGGAAACAATGCCGAGCGCGAACACGACCAGCGCCGCGACCACGCTGGTAACGCTGAAATCCTGCCGTGGGCCCGACGCCCGGTATTCGAACACGACGAAGGCGATCGTCAGCCCGGCCGCCAGCATCGCCGGCACCGCCGGGCCGGTCTCGACGCCAAGATAGCCCGCCAGCCCGCCCAGAAGCCCGACCAGCGCAAAGGTGCGGATGCCCGCCACCCGCTGCCCGTCGGCAAGGTCCCGCTCCTGCCAGCCGCGCTCGATCCCGGCCAAGAGCCCGATCGCCAGCGCCAGGCCAATCCGCTGAAACGCCTCCATCATGTCCATCGGCAAGGCCTCCGTGCCGCGTTGCGCCAGCTTTCCGGGAAGCCTACACCACAGGCAAGAATGCGGAAATACGCCGATTTACAGACGCCCGGAAACCGCGCCTCACACGCCCGTCGATCCAAACCCGCCGGCGCCGCGTTTGGTCTCGGTCAGATCGTCGACCACGGTCACCGGCATCTGCGTGACCGGGGCGATGATGACCTGGGCGATGCGCATGCCGCGTTCGATGGTGAAGGCTTCATCGCCGAGATTGACGAGCAGCACCTTCACCTCG
The DNA here is from genome assembly GCF_021021415.1 of Martelella mediterranea. Lineage (GTDB taxonomy): Bacteria > Pseudomonadota > Alphaproteobacteria > Rhizobiales > Rhizobiaceae > Martelella > Martelella mediterranea_C. The sequence continues at coordinate 8,112 of NZ_JAINWJ010000024.1, forward strand.
CCGCGATAATCGCTGTCGATGGTGCCGGGGGTATTGAGGCAGGTGATGCCGTGCTTGAAGGCGAGGCCGGAGCGCGGGCGGATCTGGGCCTCGAAACCTTGGGGAATTTCGAAGATGAAGCCGGTCGGCACCAGCGCCCGCTTGGCCGGTGCAAGCGTCAGCGGCGCGTCGACGGCGGCGCGGATATCCATGCCGGCGGAACCGGAGGTTTCGTAGGCGGGCGGCTCGATGCCCTCGGCATGTTCCAGGCGTTTCAACTTCAGCGTCATTCTTTTTTCCGTGTCCATCGTGTTTGCGGCCTGCCCCTCTCCTCCGTCATGCTCGGGCTCGACCCGAGCATCTAACCACCTTTGTCGCGAGCAGAGCCTGCGGCTTGTATCAAAAACCGAGCCGCGACACGCCAACGCCCGTCGCATGGAAATGTGCTTGGATCCTCGGGTCAAGCCCGAGGATGACGCCAGAGAGGGTGGAGAGGCAGCATCACAAATCCGTTGTGACGTTGCCTCGCACGCGCCGCGTTTATCTCGCCCGCATCCTTCGCCACCAGAGGCCGACAGGTCAATTGCATCTTGTAGCCCAAATCGCTACATAGGCCGCCATCAACAGGATATTCGACCGATGCCCGAAACGCTTGCCGAGGCGGTTGCCCGCCGCCGCACCTTCGCGATCATCTCGCATCCCGATGCCGGGAAGACCACGCTCACCGAAAAGCTGCTGCTGTTCGGCGGCGCGATCCAGCTTGCCGGCGAGGTGAAGGCGAAGAAGGACCGCATCCAGACCCGGTCCGACTGGATGAAGATCGAGCGCGAACGCGGCATTTCGGTGGTCACCTCGGTGATGACCTTCGAATATGACAACACCGTCTACAACCTGCTCGACACGCCCGGCCACGAGGACTTCGCCGACGACACCTATCGCACGCTGACGGCGGTGGATGCCGCGATCATGGTGATTGACGCCGCCAAGGGCATCGAGCCCCGGACGCTGAAACTGTTCGAGGTCTGCCGGCTGCGCGATATTCCGATCATCACCTTCGTCAACAAGATGGACCGCGAGGCCCGCGACACGTTCGAAATCCTCGAGGAAGTGCAGGAAAAGCTCGCGCTCGACACCGTGCCGATGACATGGCCGATCGGCCAGGGAAAGAGCTTCGCCGGCACCTATCACCTGAAGGACAGCGCGGTGCGCTATGGCGACAGCCAGACCGAACTGATCAGGGTGAACGGCCCGGAAGTCGTGTCGGAGAAGCTGCCGGAGCATGAGCGTCAGGACTGGGCGGAAATGGCCGAGCTTGCCATTGACGGCTATCCCGCCTTCGACCGGCAGGCGTTTCTGGAAGGCCATATGACGCCGGTCTATTTCGGCTCGGCGCTGCGGAACAACGGCGTGCGCGATCTGATCCACGCGCTTTCCGATTTCGCGCCCGCGCCGCGCGCGCAGGTGGCCGACAAGCGCACCGTGGAGGCAACGGATCCGAAGATGAGCGCCTTCGTGTTCAAGATCCAGGCCAATATGGACCCGAACCACCGGGACCGCATCGCCTTCGTGCGCGTGTGCTCCGGCACGCTGACGCGCGGCATGAAGGCGCGGCTTGCCCGCACCGGCAAGCAGATGGGCCTCACCGCCCCGCAATTCTTCTTCGCCTCGCAGCGCCAGCTTGCCGATACGGCCTATGCCGGCGATGTCGTCGGCATCCCGAACCACGGCGCGCTCCGCATCGGCGACACGCTGACCGATGGCGAGGCGCTGGTGTTCCAGGGCGTGCCGAATTTCGCGCCGGAAATCCTCCGCCGCGTGCGGCTGGAAGACGCGATGAAGGCCAAGAAGCTGAAGGAAGCCCTGCAGCAGATGGCCGAGGAAGGCGTGGTGCAGTTGTTCACGCCCGAGGACGGCTCGCCGGCGATCGTGGGCGTCGTCGGCGCGCTGCAGCTCGACGTGCTGAAGGAGCGGCTGAAGGCGGAATACGGCCTGCCGGTGTCGTTCGAGATGGCGCGGTTTTCCGTCTGCCGCTGGATTTCGGCCGAGAAGACCGCCGATCTGGAAAAATTCATCTCCGGCCGGCGCGGGGACATCGCCCGCGACCTCGACGGCGATCCGGTGTTCATGGCGCAGGACGGCTTCTCGCTGAATTACGAAAGCGAGCGGGCGCCCGAGATCAGGATGATCGCGATCAAGGAATATCATCAGGCAAAGGCGGCCTGACATGGCGGACAAGGAGACGATCGGCATTTGCGGCATGGGCCGCATGGGCACCGCCATGGCGCGCCGGCTTTCCGCCTATGGTTTTCCGCTGGTGGTCTGGTCGCGCGGCGGCGTTTCGATGGAGCTTGCCTCCGAGACCCATGCCGAGGTCGCGCTGAACCCGGCAACGCTCGCCCGCAAGGCCGATATCATTCTCACCTCGCTGATCGACGATGCGGCGGTGGAGGCGGTGCTCGACGCACTGCTGACCACCTCGCTTCCCGGCAAGCTGGTGGTTGAGACCTCGACCGTCAGCCCCGCTTTGCTGAAGCGCTATTCGGCGGGCATCAAGGCCAAGGGCGGCAGCGCCATCGACGCGCCGATCTCCGGCGGTCCGGAACTGGTGATTTCCGGCAAGGCCGGGCTCTATATCGGCGGCGCGGATGTCGATTTCGAACGCTTCATGCCGGTTGCCGACACGCTCTCCGACCGCATTCACCACACCGGCCCGCTCGGCACCGGCGCAGCGGCCAAGATCGTCAATAACATGGTGCTTTGCGGCTATTGGGAAGTGTTGCGCGAGGCGCTGATGACCGGCAAACGCGCCGGCCTCAGCCTCGACAAGATGCTCGATATGCTGATGACCAGCCCCGCCGGCACGCCAGCGCTGAAGGCCCGCGCCCCGCGCATTCGCGGCCATGACAGGAGCGTGGGTTTTCCCGTGCACGGCGCGGTGAAGGATGCCACACTGTTTGCAAGCGTCGCCGACAGCTACGATGTCGATACGCCGGCGATCGACGCGGCCCTTGCCAGCTACAAGGCCTGCCTTGAAAGCGGCAGCGGCGACGAAGACCTCTCGGCGATGCTGCGGATGGCGCTGTCGCAGGATTGACGACTTATTCAGTTGCGTTGCCCGGAAGCGCAGTAACCTCGTCAAGCCAGGGAACCGCCGAGCGACACCAGATCTGCCGTTTCGGCGGCAAAACATCGCGCTGGTCGATCATGCCCCAGCGGATCCCCCAATCGTCTTCATCGGCCCCTTCGCCGCCGGTAAACAGCGGCGAGCCGCAGTCTTCGCAGAAAAACTGCTCGCGTTTGCGTCCGCTCTCGGCCATTTTCCAATAGCTGCGGGTTACGCCGGATGTGATCTCGACATCGGCACGGGGCACGAGAGCGGTGGTGCGATAGGGCGAGCCGCTCAGGCGCTGACAATCGGTGCAATGGCAGATCACCACAGCGTCCGGATCGATTTCGGCTTCGAAGCGGACCTTGCCGCAATAGCATCCGCCGGTGATCTTCATGCGAACTCCGTTTCTTGAAGGTTCATCACCGTCGCACGAAGACAGGCGGCGAGACAACGGCCACGGACTTGAAGAATTTTGAAGCAGGCATCACATCTGCTGAACAGATGATCGGAGAAATTGGCCATGAACATCGGACAGGCTGCGAAACAATCGGGACTGCCGCCCAAGACCATCCGCTATTACGAGGAAATCGGCCTTGTCGTCGCAGACCGGGCCGAGAACGGCTATCGCGATTATTCCGCCAACCATGTCCACCGGCTGAATTTCATTCACCGTTCGCGCGATCTCGGCTTTTCGGTCGAGGAGTGCCGTCTGCTGCTGTCGCTCTATGACGACGACGCCCGCGAAAGCGCCGAAGTGAAGGCGCTAGCGACCGCCAAGATCGCGGAGATCGACGAGAAGCTCGCACGCCTCGCCGGCCTGAAGGCGACCCTCCAGCACCTCGCCGATCATTGCCATGGCGACCACCGGCCGGACTGCCCGATCCTGGAGGAACTTTCCTCGGGCAGTTGCTGCAAATGAGGGCTTACCGCGTCGGCACCGGCTCCTCGCCGCGATAATCGTAGAACCCGCGCCCGGATTTGCGGCCGAGCCAGCCGGCGTCGACATATTTCACCAGCAGCGGACACGGGCGATATTTATTGTCGGCCAAGCCTTCATGCAGCATCTGCATGCCCGAAAGGCAGGTATCAAGACCGATGAAATCGGCAAGCTCAAGCGGCCCCATCGGGTGGCGGGCGCCGAGCTTCATCGCGGTATCGATGTGGTCGACGGTCCCGACGCCTTCATAAAGAACATAGATCGCCTCGTTGATCATCGGCAGCAGGATGCGGTTGACGATGAAGGCCGGGAAGTCCTCCGAAACGGTCGGCGTCTTGCCGAGCGCGCGCACGAATTCCCGCGCCGTTTCAAAGGTCGCCTCCTCGGTGGCGATGCCGCGCACCAGTTCCACAAGTTCCATCACCGGCACCGGGTTCATGAAATGCACGCCCATGAACCGCTCCGGCCGATCGGTGGCGGCGGCAAGCCGGGTGATCGAAAAGGACGAGGTATTGCTGGCAAGCAGGGTTTCCGGCTTCAGGATCGGGCAAAGTTTCGCGTAAAGCGCCCGCTTTTCCGCCTCGTCCTCGGTGATCGCCTCGATCACGATATCGGCGGAGGCAAGGTCCTGGAGGTCGGACGAGGCGGTGATCAGCTTCAGCGCCTTCTTGCGGTCGTCATCGCTAAGCTTGCCGGAGGTGACCTGTCGCGCCAGATTGCCGTTGATGGTGGCAAGCCCGCGCTCGATCTGCTGCTGTCCGGCGTCGATCAGGTGGACGTCGTAGCCGGCGACTGCGCAGACATGGGCGACGCCGCAGCCCATGGCCCCGGCGCCGATCACACCGACGCGCTTGATAGTATCGGCCATCTCGCACTCCCTCGTTCCTCGTCTTTCGGCCACCGCAGGCGGCCCCGGACTTTGATAAAGCCTCGGGTGCGGTTTTTCCAGTGCCTTGCGGCGGACCGCCCGACCGCGCCACAAAGCGCGGGAATATCCGCCCGCCCCCTGTTGTCGCCCCGAAAAACCCGCTAGAGCCTGACGGACAGGAACGACAGGCGGAAACATGCAGACGCGACGCATCGCAATCTTCGGCGCGACCGGCTCCATCGGTATCAACACGCTCGATGTCATCGCCCAGCTTGGCGGACGGGACGCCTTCGAGATCACCGCAGTGACCGGTAATTCGAATGTCGAGGCGCTCGCCCGGCTCGCGATCGAACACGGCGCCGCCATGGCTGTCACCGCTGATGAAAGCCGCTATGACGACCTGAAGCAAGAACTTTCCGGCACCGGCATCGAAGCCGCTTCGGGCGCCAGCGGTCTCGATGAGGCGGCCAGCTGCAACAATGACATCGTGATGGCCGCGATCGTCGGCACGGCCGGGCTCGCCCCGACGCTGAAGGCGGCTGCCGCCGGCGCTGATATCGCGCTTGCCAACAAGGAATGCCTGGTTTCCGCCGGTCCGCTGTTCATGGACGCGGTGAAACGCGGCGGCGGCATGCTGATCCCGGTCGACAGCGAGCATTCCGCGATCTTCCAGGTGTTTGAGGAAAACCAGCGCCGCGCGCTCGACCGGGTGATCATCACCGCATCCGGCGGCCCGTTCCGTCAGATGTCGCTGGACGAGATGCGTCATGTCGATGCGGCCACCGCGCGCGCTCATCCCAACTGGTCGATGGGTCTGAAAATCTCGATCGACAGCGCTTCGATGTTCAACAAGGCGCTGGAAATGATCGAGGCGCAGCATCTGTTCGACCTTGCACCCGGACAGGTGGAGGTGGTGGTCCACCCCCAGTCTATCATCCATTCCATGGTCGGTTACGCCGATGGCTCGATCCTCGCCCAGCTCGGCGCGCCCGACATGCGCACCGCCATCGGCTATGCGCTCGCCTACCCCGAGCGCCGCCCGCTTTCGGTGGAAAGGCTGGATTTCGCCAAGCTTGCGCGGCTGGATTTCGAAGCGCCCGACGAGACCCGCTTCCCGGCACTGAAGCTTGCACGGCGTGCCATGGAGCGCGGCGGGCTGCAGGGCGCGGTGCTGAACGGCGCCAAGGAAGTCGCGCTCGAAGCCTTCATCGAAGGCCGCTGCGGCTTTCTGGAAATGGCGGAAATCACCGAAGCCGTGATGGCGGAGATGGACAATCTCCCCGCCGCGACGACGATCGATGACGTCTACCAGGCCGACAGCGAAGCGCGACGGCGCGCAGCCAGCCTGCTCAGGCGTTAAAAAGCGCCCGCCATATTTCTCCGGGGAAGGCACCGTTGCATCCTTCGACAGCGGTGTTCGTCATGATGACGGCCGCCGTGCCGGTTGCCGGGTCCAGAGCCCAGCAATTGCCGTAGACCCCGCCCCAGGTCACGGCCCCTTCCGGCAGGGCCGTTCCGGCTTCAGCCGGATTGACGACAACCGATCCGACATAGCCGAATGTCTTGCCTGGCCTAACGGCCAGAGCCCCGGTCTGCGTGGAAAGCGCCGCCCTGGCGGTCTCCGGCGTCAACAGACCGTGCGGACGGAGAAGATCCTGCAACAGTCTCAGGAAATCGCCGGCCGTCCCCGCCATCCCGGCGCCACCGGACTGGTAGGCGCGGGGGTTGAAGATGCGCGCCGGCTCGAACGTGAAGGCGATGCCGTCTGCGTCATGCACCGTATGGCGCGTGCCCATGCGCTCCGGCTCGGGCGTGCCGTCCCCATAGGGCGTTGCCAGCCGTCGCGGGTCGGTGACGGAAAACCGCGTGTCGTCCATGCCGAGCGGGTCGGCCACATGTTGCCGGATAACGGCTTCCAGCTCGACCCCGGCGACAGAAGACAGCATCGCGCCGAGAATGTCGATCGCCACGGAATAGGCCCATGCCGTGCCGGGCGCAAAGGCGAGCGGAAAATGGTTCAGCCTGGAAAAATTCTGCTCGAAGGTAAGATCGGTATCGGTGAGACCCGTATTCACCGTTTCGCCGGGCGGCAGTTGGCCGGCGCCGCCGGTATAATCCAGTCCGGCCGTATGGGTGAGGAGGTGACGAACGCGGATATCGGCGGGCGCGCCATCCGGGCCGGTTGGTTGAAACCAGGGCAGATAATCGCTCACTTTGTCATCAAGCGAAAACAACCCCTTCTCCATCATCACCAGAGCCGTCGTCGCGACAATCGGCTTGGTGACGGAGGCAAGGCGGAAAATCGTATCTGCGGCAACAGGTTGCCCGCTTTCGCGATCGGCGAGACCGGCGGCGCGGGAAAAGATGAGTTCATCGCCGCGCGCAACCATGACGACGGCGCCCATGATTCGCTTCTCGCCGATGGCCATGTCGATGGCCGCGTTTACACGTGTTTCAATTGTCATGACGAAGGTCTCCGCTACGGTTTTGCCAGAGCAGAACGCCGGAGGCCGAAAACTTCAAGAAAAAAGCGGGCCGTGTTCCGCCCGCTTCTGAAAAAATCGTCCCGGCGCGGGTGCTGCCGCCATCAGGCGACGGCGCGCGCCAGAGCACACTGCGACCACAGCGAATGCAGCGCCGAAACAAGGTGGTCCATGTCGGCATCGGTGTGCAGCGGGGTCGGCGTGAAGCGCAGGCGCTCGGTCTTGCGCGGCACGGTCGGATAGTTGATCGGCTGGACATAGACGCCGAAATCGTCGAGCAGAATGTCCGAAATCCACTTGCACTTGGAGGCGTCGCCCACCATCACCGGCACGATATGGCTCGGATTCGGCATATGCGGAATGCCCTGGCGGTCGAGCTTGGCGCGCAGCGTATCGACCCGTTCGCGATGGCGGGTCCGCTCGATCTGGCTGACCTTGAGGTGACGGATCGATGCGACGGCACCGGCGGCAAGCGCCGGCGGCAGCGCGGTGGTGAAGATGAAGCCCGAGGCGAAGGAGCGGATGAAATCGACGACCGCCTTCGACCCGGTGATATAGCCGCCCATGACGCCGAAGGCCTTGCCGAGCGTGCCCTCGATAATCGTGATCCTGTCCATCAGCCCCTCGCGTTCGGCAACGCCGCCGCCGCGCGGGCCATACATGCCGACGGCATGGACCTCGTCGAGATAGGTCATCGCGCCGTATTTGTCGGCGAGATCGCAGATTTCCTTGATGGGAGCGATGTCGCCATCCATCGAATAGACCGATTCGAAGGCGATCAGCTTCGGCGCATCCGGATCGGCGGCCTTCAGCTTGGCCTCGAGATCGTTCAGGTCATTGTGGCGGAAGATCGCCCGTGCCGATTTGCCGTGGCGGATGCCCTCGATCATCGAGGCGTGGTTGAGCGCGTCGGAGAAGATGATCAGGCCTGGAATCTTTTCGCCCAGCGTGCCGAGCGTCGCCCAGTTGGAGACATAGCCCGAGGTGAAGATCAGGGCTGCTTCCTTGTGGTGGAGATCGGCCAGTTCCTGCTCAAGCTGGACGTGGTAGTAATTGGTGCCGGAAATATTGCGGGTGCCGCCGGCCCCTGCCCCGCAAGCCTCGATCGCCTCCTGCATGGCGGCGATCACGGTGGGACACTGGCCCATGCCGAGATAATCGTTGGAACACCAGACGGTGACGTTGGAGGCGGCGCCATCCTTGAACCGGGAGGCGCGCGGGAATTCGCCGCGATGGCGCTTCAGTTCGGCGAAAACGCGGTAGCGGCCCTCATCATGCAGTTCCGCCAGCTCGTTTTTGAAGAATGCTTCGAAATCCATTACCCAGATGCTCCACCACCGGCCTTGTTGTTTTTGACAAGTTTCGACGAAGATCGCTCCCCGTCAACCCGCATCGCGGCCTGTTTCCTGTCCTGCGACAATCAGCCCTTAGTTTGAACTATTCCAAACTTTACCTACGCGCAACCGCCTCGGCAAAACTTGATCAGGGTCAATTTGCCGCACAGATTCGGATTTTTCAGAAATATGGAACATATCAATTCCCCGGACATTAACCATCTACCTAAGGCGTAATAGGCCGGCGCAAGACCTTTTTGCTTTTCGCCGGAACGCTATTCGGGTATGTGTTGGAAGAGCGGCCGCAGGCTGCATGTGAGGGACGGCGGCGATCAGGTCCGGGACAATGGAGCGGTCGGATCGCGGCGGAACCAAAGCGCAAAAGGTGATGAGGGAATCATGAAAAAGATTTTTGCAGGAATTGTGATCGGCGTTGCTTCGCTTGCGGCAACGGCCTGCACGCCCACCCAGGAAGGTGCGGCCATCGGCGCCGGCACCGGCGCCCTGGTCGGCACGGCGATTGACGGCGGCGGCCTCGGCGGCGCGCTCGTTGGCGGCGCGATTGGCGCTGGCGCCGGTGCTCTTGTTGGCCGCGCGGTCGAGAACCAGCCCGGCAAGTGCTACTATCGTGACCGCTACGGTCGCGAATACACCGACGATTGCCCCCCCGGCTACCGGTAAGAAACAGGGCCGCCGCCTCAAAAGGAGGCGGCCCCGCCAAGGCGCGTCAATTGCGGCGATTGTCCATGGCAAACGAGACCCGACATACAGCGACCGTAACCAACGGTTAATGCTGTTGCCGGGTTTTCGGTTTTCTTGGGCTATGCATTTGGAAACCTGCTAATATTTTATCGCATATGTAATTTTTAGCGATCCGGTTCGAGTTGAAGATGGTACCCCGTTCAAAACGGCAAAGTTCAGGAATATCCCGCGCGCTCAAGCTGCTGCCGGCGATATTCGTTGCGATCTTCGCCGCCGGCGGCGAGGCACAGGCGTTCAGCCTGTTCGGCATCCATCTCTGGGGCGAGGAGGAAGTTGACATCTCCTCCATCCAGGACCCCGTCCACTATACCGTCACCTTCAGCGTGACCGGCGGCGACAGCGAGCTGGAAAGCTTCCTGCGCAGACGCTCGGCGCTGGTCAGCGACGAGCGCCAGCCCGTCGACGGCGATCTCGGCGTGCTGGTGAAGGCGCGCGATGACCTGCAGATTCTCGTCGGCTCGCTGTTCGAGAAGGCCTATTATGGCGGTCTGGTGAACATCACCGTCAACGGACAGTCGATCGAGGATATCGTCGGCCTGCCCGATTTCGGGCGTGAGGACCCGGTGCCCGTAAACGTCTCGATCGAGGCCGGGCCGATGTTCACCTTCGCGCGGATTAACCTCGAAGGCGCGCCGGCAAGCTTCAACCCCGCAAAGCTCGATCTCGTGGCCGGGAAGCCGGCCTATTCGACAACCATCCTTGCGGCCGCCCGCGAGATCACCACCGAGCTCAAGGACCAGGGTCATCCGTTTGCGACCATCACCCGGCGCGAAGTGATCGCCGATCACGCCAACTCCACAGTCGATGTCGACATCCGCGCCGAGGACGGACCAGTCGCCGATCTGGGGTCGATCGCGGTGAAAGGCTCAGAAGCCGTCGAGCCCGATTTCATCCGGCGCTATTCGCGACTGAAGCCCGGCGAGCAGTATTCGCCCGAGCAGCTCACCGCCGCCGCCAACCGGCTGCGCTCGCTGAACACGTTCGATTCGGTGACGATCACCACCGCGAGCGCGCTGGACGATGACGGCCAGCTTCCGACGACAATCACGGTGCGCGACGGCAAGTTTCGTTACTTTGGCTTTGGCGCAACCGTATCCTCGATCGACGGCCTGGGGCTGGAAGGCTATTGGGGCCACCGCAACCTGTTCGGCCAGGCCGAGGGACTGCGGCTTGAAGCCGGCGTGTCGCGGATCGGAGCGTCGGACGATTACGGCGTCAACTCGCTCGATCTCGCCGGCGGCATCACCTTCACCAAGCCCGGCCTGTTCCACCCGTCCGGCATGTTTACAGCAAGCCTGCTGACCGCGACGGAGAACCCGGACGCCTATAACGCGAAATCCGTCGCCGGCAGCGTCAGCTACACCTATGAGCAGAACGAGTACAACACGATCAGCGCCGGCCTGACGCTCGACTATTCCCACATCAAGGACGCCTTCGGCACCGAGGACTACCTGACCTTCTCCGCGCCGATCGGCTTCGACCGCGACACGAGGAACGACCCGCTGAACCCGACCGAGGGCATCTACCTGATCACCACGGCAGAGCCTTCCTATGATTTCCTGGGCGGCAATTTCTTCTCGTCCTTCGATGCCGTCGGCTCCACCTATTTTTCGGTGGGCGAGGATGACCGGTTTACGCTTGCCGCGCGCGTCGGGGCCGGCACCATCGTCGGCGGCGGCGACCTCAAGGACATTCCCGCAAACGACCGGTTCTATGCCGGCGGCGGCGGCAGCGTGCGCGGCTATGCCTATAAGTCGATCTCGCCGCGGCTCGCCAATGGCGATGAAACCGGCGGCCGCTCCTATGTCGAGGCGACGCTGGAGGCCCGCATCGGCGTGACCGAGAACATCCAGGTCGTGCCGTTCATCGATGCAGCCGATGTTTCCGCCGACCAGTTCCCCGACTTTTCCGATATCCGCGCCGGCGCCGGCATCGGGGTGCGGTATCTGACCGGCTTCGGCCCGATCCGCCTCGATGTCGCCGTTCCGCTCAACCGCTATCCCGGCGGCGACCATTACGGCATCTATGCCGGTATCGGACAGAGTTTTTAGTCACCTCCTTGCAATTGACGATGCATTCATGCCTTTCATGGCATGATTGGAAAAACGCGCAAATCGCTCTAAATGCTTAAGGAAAATTGCGCCCGAGGAGTTTCATGGCGGTGTTCTTCAAACGACTGTTTCAGGTGGTGGCAAGCCTTTTGGCTTTGGTGATCGTGATTGTCGCCGCCGCCGTCATCCTGATCGGCTATACCGATGCCGGCGCGAATTTCGCCGTCCGCCAGATCACCAAACGGATCGCCTCCCCGGATTTCGCCGTTCATGTGGGCAGGGTCAGCGCGCCGCTGACCGGCAATTTCACCGTCGACAGTGTTACCGTCTCCGATATCAAGGGCCCCTATGCCACAGTCGAGGGCATCGCGCTCGACTGGTCGCCGATGGCGCTGTTCAGGGGACGCTTTGCCGCAGAAAACTTGTCGGCGCGCACGGTTTCGCTTTCCCGTCTCCCCGTTCCCGGCAAGCCAGCGCCGGAGAAGACGCCGTCGAGCGGCGGCTTTTCCCTGCCGATCGGCATCGATATCGAAAAATTCGATTTCCCTGAGATCGACATCGCCGAAGCCGTGGCCGGCGAGGCCTATCCGCTTTCCGCCTCCGGCCATGTAAGCGCCGTTACCGACCGGATCTCGACCGCGCTCGACATCGAACATCGCGCCCGCGCCGGCACTTATGTGAAGGCCGATATCGATTATGCGCCGGACGAGAACCTCCTCGACATCACCGCCGAGGTGAACGAGCCGGAAGGCGGCATGGTCGCGACCCTGCTGAAGCTGCCCGGCACGCCGGCGCTCAACATCGCGATTGATGGCGACGGGCCGCTTTCGGACTGGAAGGGACGGCTGACGGCCGCGCTCTCCGGCGAGAAGCTCGGCGAGATCGATATCCGTCATCAGTTGAACGACAGGGACGAGCGCACCGTCACCGTGACCGGCCAGGGCGAATTCGCCGCGCTGACGCCGCCGGAATTCCAGTCATTGGTCGAGGGCCAGACCGGCATCGACGTTCAGGCAACGCTTTATCCCGGCGGGCGGATCGCGATCGGCAAGGGCCGGGTCGAGACCGGCAGTTTCGTGCTTAACGCCTCAGGCGCCTATGATCCCAAGGGCGAAAACGACCTCGACGTCACGCTTGACGGCGTCAATGACGGTTCCGTGCCGTTTTCCATGGCGATGGGCGATGACGGCACGCTTTCGCTCTCCTTGGAGAACGCCAGCCTCAGCTTGCACGGGGCAGCCGAAAGCGCGGACCTCTCGGCTTCGGTCACGCTCTCGCAGCTCTCCCTGCCGCAAGTCTCGACAAGCGGCGTTTCGCTGGCGGCAAACGGCAAGGGCTTCAACCTTGAAACCCGCACCGGCGCTTTCAATGCCGGGCTTACGGTTGAAAGCCTTGCGTTCCGCGACGAAAGCCTCGACCGGATGATCGAGGCGCCGCTTTCGCTCAAGACGCGGGTGACGCTCGCGAAAGGAAGCGTGAAGCTCGACGATATCGCGCTCGAAAGCGGCAGCATCGGCGCCACCGCCAATGTCGATTATGATCTTGGGTCGCAGGAAGCGACCGGCCACGCCAGACTGTTCGTGCTCGCCGACGCGCTTCCCGACGCGGCCGCCGGCCTGATCGACGACATGACCCGGATCGAGAGCGATTTCTTCCTCTCGACCGCGTCCGGCGCCGTGGCGCTCTCCAATCTCAAGGTGGAAAACGGACTGCTGACCGCCGGCGGCGATGTCCGCGTCACCGGGGGGACGATCGACGCGACGCTGAAGGCGACGGTCGCCGAACTCGGACGGCTCGCGCCGCAGGTCAAGGGGTCGACCGTGCTTGACGCCACGATCGGCGGCGACCTGACCGCACCCGAAATCGACGCCACGGTCAAAGCGGACAGTCTCGACATCACCGGCGAGACGCTCAAGGACTTTGTGGCGACGATCAAGGGCAAGGCGGACATGTCGGCCCCCTCCGGCGCGCTTACCGCAAAGGGCAGCTATGCCGGCGCACCGCTTTCGCTGTCGGCAAATGTCACCTCCAATGACGGCCAGATCGAGATCGCGGGCATTGATGGCGCGGTGGGCAAAAACACGCTTTCCGGCGACATCATCCTCAACAGCAAGTTCCAGCCCGCCGGCGGCATCAGCTTCGATTTCCCGGATCTGAAACTGCTCGCCGGCCTTGCCGGCCAAAAGGCCGAAGGCGCGATCTCCGGCCGCGTCGAGCTCGACAACGCCAATGACAGGCTGGGCCTATCGATCGACGCCAGAAGCGACAGCATCACCACCAACGGCGTAACCGCAAGAAATCTCGACGCCGACATGACGGTCGCCGATGTCGCCGCGCTGAAGGCCAGCGGCAAGATCACGCTCGGTTCCGTCGCCGTTGCCGGACAGACTATTACCGATATCACGCTTTCGGCCAGCAACCAGGACACGACCACAAATTTCGACCTTGCTGCCCGCTATGACGGACAGCCGGTATCGCTGGAAGCGGCAGTGAACCGGGGAGATACGCTCACGGTCGACCTCAAGCGCCTGGAAGGCTCGCCGATGGGCCTCGGCCTTCGACTGCTCGAACCCGGGCGGATCACCATGGCCAACGGCACGACGAATATCGAAAGCCTCAGAATCGGGATCGGCGGCGGCACTGTGGCCCTGAGCGGCAGCGTCGGCGACAGGCTGAATCTTACGGCCAACATCAACGGCGTTTCCGCCGCGATCGCCAATCAGTTCGTTCCCTCGCTCGGCGCCAGCGGCACGATATCGGGCACGATAACGGCGGGAGGCACCACGGCGAACCCCACGGCCGACTACAATCTCCGCCTCGACAACGGCAATCTGGCCCAGACGAGCGCGCTTGGCGGGCAGCCATTCAACGTCACCACCACCGGCCGCTATGACGGCAGTCAGGTTACGACCGACACCACGATCACCAATGCGCAGGGCATCAACGCGCGCGCGACCGGCTCGGTCGGGCTCACCGGCAACAGGCCGCTGAACCTGTCGATCAATGGTCGCCTGCCGATGCAGATCGCCGCTGCACTTGCCGCAAATTCCGGTTTCGCCATTTCCGGCAATGCGGATGTCAATATGACGGTGGGCGGCACGCTGACGAGCCCGAGCTATTCCGGCGGCGTCGACCTCGCCATCAGCGCGCTGACCGACATCAGGCGCGGCATTTCGCTCAACGATATCGGCGGGCGCATCGCGCTGTCCGGGGACCGGGTGCAGATCGACGGCATCACCGGCAGACTTGCCGCCGGCGGTACGCTCACGATCAGCGGCAGCGTCGGACTGACCGGCGGCTTTCCCGCATCGCTCAAGCTCGTGGCCGACAATGCGGTCATCAATGACGGACGATTGCTGACGACCACGGCAAACGGAACATTGACGCTGGAAGGACCGATCCTGACCCAGCCGACGCTTGCCGGACGGTTGACGCTTGCCCGCACGGCGATCGTGATCCCCGACCGGCTGCCGGCGTCGATATCGCAGATCGACATCGTGCATCAGGACGCGTCGAAGGCCGTGCTCAGGCAGGCGGAGGAACTTTCTCCGCCTCAGGCCAGCGAAGCGCGCACCACCATGGCGCTCGATCTCACCATCTCGGCCCCGAACGCGATCTTCGTGCGCGGGCGCGGCGTCGATGCCGAGCTTGGCGGCAATGTGCGGATCACCGGCACGACCCAGAACCCGGTTGTCAGCGGCGGTTTCGACCTGATTCGCGGCCGGCTTTCGATCCTCAACCGGCGGCTTGATTTCACGCAAGGGCGGATCACCTTCGGCGGCGCGTTGATCCCGATGATCGATCTGAGGGCCAACACCAATGCCGGCGCCACCGCTATCACCATCGCCCTTGAAGGCGTGGCCAACGACCCGCAGGTGAAGCTGAGTTCGACGCCGGCGCTGCCGGATGACGAAATCCTGGCGCAGTTGCTGTTCAACCAGTCCTCATCCCAGCTCTCGGCGCTTCAGATCGCCCAGCTCGCCGATGCCGTCATTCAGTTGACGGGCGGGACCGATCAGTCGCTGTTCGGCTCGATCCGCGACGTGCTCGGCGTCGACAATCTCGACCTGACCACGGACTCCACCGGCAACACTGCCGTCAGCGTCGGAAAGTACCTCAACAGCAACACCTATCTCGAAATCGAGCAGAGCCGGGATACCGGCACGCGGGCGAGTGTCAACATCGATATCGGCCGCAACTTTATCCTGAAGGGAGCCGCCGGATCGCGGGGCGAGGCTTCCGGCGGCATCTTTTACGAAAAGGAATACTAGACGTCAGGCAAGAGGCGGTTTCGAACGTCCGGGTGCGTCAACACAGTGAATGTGAAGCATCGGGTGCTGTTCGCCCGTTGCCATGCTATCCGTCGGCAGTTGAAAAGATGGCGATAACATGGCAATCGGATAGGTAGAGCCGTCTCAAGGCGACGGCACCGTCCGATATCAGGAGGCATGCCCTTGACCAGCGAGCATAGCGCGCCCGAAGCAGCGGGGCAGCCCTCCCTTATCGCCTTCGTCAGACGCGAGCGCGTGCTCGGGATTGCCATTATCACCAGCATCATCGCCCTCCTGTTCGAAGACAGGCTGTTTCACGACATGGGCCATCCGCTGAAGCTCACCTTTCTGCTCGCCTGGTTCTTTTTCGTGATCCTGGCATCCGCCGTCGGCGTCGTGCGTCACGCGGAGGCGATTTCCGGGCGGCTGGGTGAGCCCTTCGGCACGCTGGTGCTGACGTTGTCGATCACCGGCATCGAAGTTTTGAGCATCACCGCGGTAATGCTGAACGGTGAGAACAACCCCGCCTTGGTGCGTGATACGCTGTTTTCGGTGGTGATGATCATCATGGGTGGCATGTTGGGCATTTCGCTGCTGCTCGGCGCGCTGCGCCATCGCGAGCTGACCTTCAACCTGCAGGGCGCCAACGCCTATCTGGGCGTGATCATTCCGCTCGCCGTGTTCAGCCTGATCCTGCCCAACTTCACCCGCTCCACCGAAGGGCCGACCCTGAGCGACCTGCAAAAGGTGATGCTCGGCCTGATGGCGGCGGGGCTCTATCTGATTTTCCTGATGATGCAGACCGGGCGGCATCGCGGCTATTTCGCCCAGCCGGAAGAAGACGGGGCGCCCACCGAAGAACACAAAAAGCCTTCGGGGCCGCTCTGGCTGAGCGTCATCCTGTTGTTTTGCTACATCCTGCCGGTGGTCTATCTCGTCGAGCAGCTCGCCAAGCCGGTCGACTATATCATCGAGACCCGCGGCGCGCCCGGCGTGATCGGCGGGGTGCTGATGGCCATCCTGGTCACCACGCCGGAAGGCATCGGCGGGGTCAAGGCCGCGTTGAACAAGCGTCTGCAATCCTCCGTGAATATATTCCTCGGATCGGTGCTCGCCACGATCGGGCTGACCGTTCCGATCATGCTCGCGGTCTCCAGCGCGCTCGGCCTCAACCTGCAGCTCGGCCTCGCGCCGACGGACGCGCTGCTTCTGGTGCTGATCCTTGTCGTCAGCATTGTCACATTTTCCAGCGGGCGCACCAACCTGTTGCAGGGCGCGGTGCATTTCCTGCTCTTCGTTGCCTTCCTTCTCCTGATCTACAGGGGATAACCGAAAGGACCGCCCGACAGATGTCAAAAGCAAGCCAATGCCTGAAACGCTACCGTTGGGGCCTTCTTTTTTCAGTGTTGTTTGTCGCAGTGTGCGGATCGGCCATTCCCTCCTTCAGCCAGCAGACCGGCGAACCGCTGCAGATCAGGGTCGGCTACCGCGTGCTGCCGCCGTTCATCACCAGGCAGGACGACGGCACCATAACGGGCATGGCGAGCGAACTCTGGCGGGAGATCGAGGAAGGCTTCAACATCGATCCGACCTATGTCGAATATGAAACCGTCGCCGACCTGCTCGCGGCGACGGCGGCGAGAGAGGTCGATGTGGCGGTCGGCGCGATTTCGATTACCGAGGAGCGCGCGGAACTGGTCGATTTCACCCAGCCCTGGTTCGATTCCGGTCTGCGCATCATGATCGATAACCGGACCACGTCTTCCCTTGTGAATGTCTGGAACGGTCTCGCCGAGGCCGGTTACCTGCGATACTACGCCTGGCTGCTCGTGTTCATCCTGCTCGGCACGATCGGGCTGACAGTATTCGACCGCCATTTCGACAAGAATTTTCCCAGGCGCTGGCGCGAAGGCATAGCCGAAAGTTTCTATGCCGTGATGCTGGTGGTGACCAGGGGCACGCTTCCGGGCCGCGCCAAGCTTTTCGGCTGGTACGGCAAGATTTTCTCGGCCTTCTGGCTGATCATCGGCATTGCCGTCGTTGCCTACATCACCTCATCGGTCACCAGCGTGATGACCAGCATCGCGATCACCGGCAGCATTACCGGGCCCGATGACCTGCCGGGCCGCACCGTCGGCGTCTTCAGGGGGTCGACCGCCGAAAACCGGATGCGCCGCAACGGCGTCGATTTCATCACCTATACCGGCATGGACGACGCCGTCGCGGCGCTGCGCGGCGCCGAGATCGACGCGATCGTCGGCGATGCGCCGGTGCTGGAATATTACAAGGCGCAAAATCCCGAACTCGGCCTCGATGTCGTCGGCCGTATCTTCGCCCCCGACAAGTTCGGCTTCGCCCTGCCCTATGGCCAGGACACGCTGATCCAGCCGATCACGGTGCGCCTTCTGGCGCTGCAGGAAGACGGCGTGGTGCGCAACCTGGCGCAGCAGTATTTCGGCAATGAGCGTTAACGAGGATTCCGAGGCGGCGGCGCTTGCCGCGTGAGAAACCGCCGCCTTGAAATCGCATTCGGCCTGTCCCAAGTCAGATGGAAAATTGAAATCCCTCATGCACAGCAGACCGCCTTCCCGCGGGCCTGCGCAATTCATTTTCCATTACGGGAGACAACGATGGCTGACAAAATCGCCGACAAGGCCGGCACATTTTCCATCGGCGGCAAGCTGAAGGTCAATCGCCTCGGCTATGGCGCCATGCGGATCACCGGAAAGGGCATCTGGGGCGAGCCGGATGACCGCCAAGGCGCGCTGGCCACCCTGAAGCGCCTGCCGGAACTCGGCGTCGATTTCATCGATACCGCCGACAGCTACGGTCCCGACATCTCCGAATGGCTGATCAAGGAAGCGCTCCATCCCTATAACGAGGTAAGGATCGCCACCAAGGGCGGGCTGACCCGCACCGGGCCGAATGTCTGGATTCCGGTTGGCCGGCCGGAATATTTGCGCCAGCAGGTTCACAAGAGCCTGCGCAATCTGGGCGTCGAACAGATCGACCTCTGGCAGCTTCACCGCATCGACGACAAGGTGCCCGCCGACGAACAGTTCGGCGCGATCAAAGAGTTTCTCGATGAGGGCCTGATCGCCCATGCCGGTCTATCCGAGGTGTCGGTCGCCGAAATCGAGGCCGCCAACAAAATCTTCCCCGTCGCCACCGTTCAGAACCGCTACAACCTTGTTGACCGCACCAGCGAAGACGTTCTGGACTACTGCGCGGCAAACAATATCGGCTTCATTCCGTGGTTCCCGCTGGCCGCCGGCGACCTCGCCAACCCGGGCTCGCTGCTGGATGAGATCGCCAAAAAGCACGACGCGGCGCCGAGCCAGATCGCGCTTGCCTGGGTGCTTAAGCGCAGCCCGGTCATGCTGCCGATCCCCGGCACCTCCAAGGTCAAGCATCTGGAGGAGAATGTCGCGGCGGCAAACATCACGCTGTCGGACGAGGAGTTTGCAGCCCTTGATTCCGAGGGCAAGAAGGCCTTCGAAAAGGCGGCCTGATCCGCGACCTCGAAAAGCCACAGCGCCGCCGGCTGCATTTTCGCCTTGCCGGCGGCGGAAATATCGTCAACCCTGACGAAAAAGGGGATTTCCTGCCATGAAATACGTCAAGCTCGGCCGCACCGGCCTCGATGTCTCCCGCCTTTGCCTTGGCTGCATGACCTATGGCGCGCCCGACAAGGGCAGCCACCCATGGTCGCTTGGCGAAGAGGAAAGCCGACCCTTCATCCGCAAGGCGGTGGAGGACGGGATCAACTTCTTTGACACCGCCAATGTCTATTCCGCCGGCACCTCGGAGGAGATCGTCGGCCGCGCGCTGAAGGACTTCGCCCGGCGCGAGGAGGTCGTGCTGGCCACCAAGGTTCACGGCAGGATGCATGAGGGCCCCAACGGCGCGGGCCTTTCGCGCAAGGCGATCATGCAGGAAATCGACAATTCGCTGCGCAGGCTCGGCACCGATTATGTCGACCTCTACCAGATCCACCGTTTCGACTACGACGTCCCGATCGAGGAAACGCTGGAAGCGCTCCACGACGTGGTGAAGGCCGGCAAGGCGCGCTATATCGGCGCCTCCTCCATGCATGCCTGGCAGTTCGCCACCATGCTCGCCACCCAGAAGGCCAATGGCTGGACGCGGTTTTCGACCATGCAGAACTACGTCAACCTGCTCTATCGCGAGGAAGAGCGGGAGATGCTGCCGTTGTGTGAGGCCGAGGGCATCGGCGTCATTCCGTGGAGCCCGATGGCGCGCGGCCGCCTGACCCGGCCCTTCGACACCGCAACCAACCGCACCGAGACCGACGAATTCGGCAAGTCCCTGTTTGCCGAAACCGCCGAGGCCGACCGCAAGGTGGTTGAGGCCGTCGAGGCGATCGCCAAGGAACGCAGCGTGCCGATGGCTGAGGTGGCGCTTGCCTGGGTGCTGTCGAAAAAGGTCGTCTCCGCGCCGATCATCGGCGCCTCCAAGCCGCATCACCTGGATGATGCCGCGGGCGCGCTGGAACTGTCTCTTACCGATGATGAGATTTCGCGGCTTGAGGCGCCCTATATCCCCCACCGCGTCATGGGTTTCAAATAATGTCCCCCCGCGTCGTTGCCTCCGGTTTCTGGCACCGGTCAGGCCGCGCCGAAGACCGGTGGCGAAAGTGATTGCGCCCGCCGGTTGAGCCCGGGGGAACTTTCGTGTTAGTAAACCGTTAACCATCAGATGTGTCCCGCCTCCGGCAGGACACTGGCGGGGTGGCTTTGTCCTGGCACGGGGAGGGTGTCATGACATGACGCGCGCGCGGAACGTTTTACCGTTCGTCTGTGCGCCGGAAGGCCCCCGCCACCTCTTCCCTCGTGGGTTCCGGCTTCGGCCGGGGAACAGTCCCGCCCGCCGCTTGCGCGGCATGCCCTCCCGAAAAACGTTCACTGCGGTGGCCACGCCGCCGCGCCTTCAGGCAATTCCGCCTGAGCGCAGTTTATCGGAGGAGATAACATGCAGAAGACAGCTTTCATCCTGGCCTCGCTGATGGCGACCACGGCGCTGCCCGCGACCGGTTATGCCGCCACGGAACTGACGATGTGGTATCACGGCGCCGGCAACGAGACGGAATCGAGTATTCTGAAAAACATCGTTTCCGACTTCAACGAAAGCCAGGATGACTGGGAGGTGGTGCTCGAAAGCTTCCCCGAGAATTCCTACAACGACTCCGTGACGGCCGCCGCACTCGCTGGCAATCTGCCGGATATTATCGATGTCGATGGCCCGATCATGCCGAACTGGGCATGGTCCGGCTACATGCAGCCGCTGCCGATCGACAAGGCCAAGCTCGACGGCTTCCTGCCGGGCGCGATCGGCGAATGGGACGGCCAGATCTATTCCGTCGGCCTGTGGGACGCGGCGCTGGCGATGATGACCCGCCAGTCCTATCTCGACAAATACGACATCCGCAAGCCGACGCTGGAAGAGCCGTGGACAGCGGAGGAATTCGACGACATTCTCGTCAAGCTGAAGGAGAGCGGCGATTTCGAATATCCGCTGAACCTCGGCATGGCGGATGCGGGCGAGTGGTACACCTATGCCTTCCTGCCCTTCCTGCAATCCTTCGGCGGCGACCTTATCGACCGCTCCGACTACCAGAGCGCCGAGGGCGTGCTGAACGGCGAGGCGGCGATTGCCTTTGGCGAATGGTGGCAGTCGCTGTTCGAGCGCGGCCTCGCGCCCGGACCGAGCCAGGACCCGGCCGACCATCAGAGCGGCTTCATCAACGGCGACTACGCCATCGACTGGAACGGAAACTGGACGGCGCGCGCCAAGCTCGACGCCTTTGATGACGTGGTCTTCCTGCCCGCCCCCGATTTCGGCGAGGGACCGAAGATCGGCGCGGCGAGCTGGCAGCTCGGCATCTCGGAATCTTCCGAACATCCCGAGGGGGCGGCGGCCTTTATCGAATTCGCGATTCAGGACCAGTATCTGGCGGATTTCTCCAACGGTATCGGTCTCGTGCCGGCCACGCAGGCTGCCGCCGATATGTCGGACTTCTACAAGGAAGGCGCACCGCTTGCCGTGTTCTACGGCCTGTCGGATGCGCAGGGAACGCTGCGTCCGGTCACGCCCGGCTATGTGGTGGAGACCAGCGTGTTCCAGAAGGCGATCGCCGATATCGCCAATGGCGCGGACGTCGCCGATACGCTCGATGGCGCGGTCGACGAGATCGACACCGACATCGACCGCAACCAGGGCTACGGCCACGGCGGTTAAGGGGGACAAGGGGCCGGCTTCGGCCGGCCCTTTTGGTTTGCCTGGGAGGTGGCTTGCTCCAACCAATCTCCCCCTTCCGGGACGAGACGATTTTGGTGAATTTGCAGAACAGCGGCTGTGCGATGCCCCTCCTCCTCTCCGGGTCATCCTCGGGCTTGACCCGAGGATCCATTCCCACGACGGAGATTGCCGCCTGGACCCTCGGGTCAAGCCCGAGGGTGACGCGGAGTAAATGGCGGGCGTTTGTCGTCCGACATAGAGCGAATGATGTTGGGAAATCAAGCACGCCCGGGGCGAAAGACAGGACAGACACATGAGCCGGAAACTGACGGAAAACAACGGGGCCGGGTGGGCGTTTGCGGCCCCTTCAATCCTGCTCATCGGCCTGTTCATCATCCTTCCGTTCTTTCTGGCGATCGCATTCTCGCTCACCGACCAGCGGCTGATCTCGCCAAACCCGACCCGCTATGTCGGCGCGGAGAACTATCGCGACCTGCTGGGCCTCAATGTCATCAAGCTGGAACCGGAAATCGCCGATGACGGCTCATTGGCGCGCGACAAGGACGGCAATCTCGAATATCCGCGCGTGCGCTCCCTCACCCGTTCCGACGATTACCCGCAATATCGCGGCATGCGCGAATGGTTCCGCGTCCATGCCGGAAACACCGCCTATGTGGTGGTGGCGCGCGACGTGGTGTTCATGCGCGCGCTGGTCAACACGCTGATCTTCGTCGCGGTCACCGCGCCCGTGCAGGCCGGGCTGGCGCTGGGGCTCGCGCTTCTGATCAACCAGCGATTACGCGGCGTCAATGTGTTCCGGGCCGTGTTCTTCATGCCGGTCGTGGTCTCGATCGTGGTCGTGTCGCTGCTCTGGCGGTTTATCTATGACGGCAATGACGGGCTTTTGAACGCGCTGTTATCCGGCCTGACCTTCGGCCTGTTCCAGCCGGTGGACTGGCTCGGCAATACCCATACCGCGCTCGGCTCGATCATCGCGATGTCGATCTGGCAGGCGGTCGGCTTCCACATGGTGATCTGGCTTGCCGGTCTCCAGACCATACCGCCGACGCTCTACGAGGCAGCCGCGATCGAGGGGTCGTCGAAATGGCAGACCTTCCGCTACGTCACCTGGCCGGGGCTGCGCAACACCGCCGTGCTGGTGCTGGTGGTGATCACCATGCAGGCCTTCGCCGTGTTCGCCCAGATCGACGTGATGACCAAGGGCGGACCGCTCGACAGCACCCAGACGCTGGTGTTCCAGGCCGTCGAGCGCGGCTATGGGCGGCAGGATATTTCCGGCGGCTCCACCATCTCGGTCGTGCTGTTCGTGCTGGTGCTCGCGATCTCGCTGGCGCAGCGCTATTTCACGCGGGAAAGGAACTGAGCCATGGCCGCGATCACTTACGACAATCACGGTCTCAGGCTCGCCGTCCGCTATCTGGTCCTGGTGCTGGTGGCGCTGGTGTTCCTGCTGCCGCTCCTGTTCATGGTGATGTCGTCGCTGAAGCCCGACAACCAGCTTCTGAACGACACGTCCTCGCTGCGCGCCTTCCTGCCGGTCGGCGATATCAGCCTCGAGAATTATGCCGGCGCGTTCCGTCGCGCGCCGATCGGGCTGTTCGTGTTCAATTCGGTGATGGTGACCACGATCACGGTGCTGGCCTCGCTGTTCCTCTGCTCGCTCGGGGCGTTTTCCTTCACCTTCGTCCGGTGGCGCGGCAATGCGGTGGTGCTGTCAATCGTGCTCGCCACACTGATCATTCCGTTCGAGACCATCGCGATCCCGCTGCTTCTATTCGTCTCGCGCCTGCCCTGGATCGGCCTCGATGGATTTTCCTGGGGCTGGCTCAACACCTACCGCGTCCAGATCATTCCCTGGATCGCCGATGCGCTGACGATCTTCCTGTTCGTGCAGTATTTCAAGGATCTGCCGCGCGAGCTGATCGAGGCCGCGCGCGCGGAAGGAGCGAGCTGGTGGCAGATCTACCGCCGGGTGGTGATGCCGCTCTCCGGACCGGTGATCGCCACCGCCGCCATCCTGAAGGCATTGAAAATGTACAATGAACAATATCTCTGGCCGCTGATCGTGGTGCAGGACGAGGCCCACCGGCCGATCATGGTCGGGCTCGGCTATTTCTTCCAGCTCAACGTGCCGTGGGGCGAGGTCATGGCCTATCTGTCGCTGATCACCGTGCCCGTGCTGGCGTTCTATCTGGTGCTGCAACGCGCATTCATCGCATCGATCGCGTCGACCGGCGTGAAGGGCTGAGGGAGAATGAAATGGCAGAACTGTCGCTCAAATCGGTCCGCAAATCCTACGGCAAGGTCGAGGTCATCAAGGGCGTCGATCTCGATATCAAGGATGGCGAGTTCGTCGTGTTCGTCGGCCCCTCGGGCTGCGGCAAGTCCACGCTGCTCAGAATGATCGCGGGGCTGGAGGACATCACCGGCGGCACGCTCGAGATTGGCGGAAGGACGGTCAACGACCTGCAGCCGAAGGAGCGCGGCATCGCCATGGTGTTCCAGACCTATGCGATCTTCCCGCACATGTCGGTGCGCGAAAACGTCGCCTTCGGGCTGACGATCGCCGGCGTGCCGAAGAAGGAGAAGGAAGAGGCGGTGAGCCGTGCCGCGCGCATCCTGCAGATGGAGCACCTCCTCGACCGCCGTCCCTCGCAGCTTTCCGGAGGCCAGCGCCAGCGCGTGGCGATCGGCCGCGCGATCGTGCGCAATCCGGCGGTGTTCCTGTTCGATGAGCCGCTCTCCAATCTCGATGCGGCGCTCCGGATGGACATGCGCATGGAGATCGGCAAGCTGCACAACCAGCTCGACGCCACCATGATCTACGTGACCCACGACCAGGTCGAGGCGATGACGCTCGCCGACCGGATCGTGGTGCTGAAGGATGGCGTGGTCCAGCAGGTCGGCACGCCGATGGAGCTTTACCACGAGCCCGCCAACCTGTTCGTCGCCGGCTTCATCGGCTCGCCCTCGATGAATTTCATGGATGTCGATATCGTCGAGGCCACCGGCGAAGGCATCACCGTCAGGTCGGAGGCGCTCGACCCGGTCACCATTCCGAAGACACGCTTCGACTTCGCCGGCAGGACCACGGCCCGGCTGGGTCTCCGTCCGCAGTATCTCGATGTCGTGGAAAGCGGCACGGCGGGCGGGCTGCACGGCAAGGTCACGCTGGTGGAACGGCTCGGCACCGAAACCGTGATCAATGTCGAGCTCACCCGCGGCGGCCGCATTGTCGCAGCGCTCGCCGAAGATCGCCCGCTTGCGACCGGCAGCGAGATCACGCTGGTCTTCGATCCGGAAAAGGCGCATCTGTTTCCGGTGGAAAGCGAGGCCCGCGAGACTTCAGCCTGAGCGAGCGCCAGGGCGTCGGGAATGCGAAATTCGCCTTCCCGCCGGCTCGGCTCAGCGCGGCGCGAGCCTGCCGATGAGAGCGTTGACCAAGTGCGCCATTTCCATGCCCGCGGAAAAATTGAACTGATTGATGGCGATGAACACGCCAACGCCGCGCGACGGCGCAAAGGCGACGTAACTGAACACGCCATTGGTGCCGCCGGCCTTCTGGATGATGAGCGGGCGATCACCTTCCGGCATCATGATCACCCATCCAAGCCCCATGGCGTTCATATGGCCCGATTCATCCATGCCGATGACCGGGTTCAGGCCGTCGCGCATCAGCCAGGCCGCATGGCTGATGGCGCGGACTTCGGCGTCATCCTTTCCGAAACGGTCGAGATTCCATTGCAGGTACCGCACCATGTCGTTGGCCGTGGTGTAGAGGCCAGACGCCCCCTGGCGGTTTTCGATCGGTTCGCCAGGGTCGATTTCATTGCCGTTCCAGTCATAACCGGTCATGGCGTTTTCGCCCGTGAGCCGGTCGTAGCTCGTCGACATGAGACCGATCCGGTCAAGAACGCCGGCTTTGAGCAGAGCCGCATAGTCTTGCCCGCCAATGTCGGCAAGCGCCATCGCCAGCACGTCGAAGCCGACGTTGGAATAGGCGATGCCGCTGCCCGGCGCGAACAACAGCGGATCGGCCGAAAGATTGGCGGCGAAGGATTCATCGCTGTATCTTTCGACGCCTTCGACCTCGACGAGTTCGCGCGGCAGGCCGCTCGAATGGGTGGCAAGGTCGATCAGCCGGATTTCCCGGCCGTCCATCGCAGGCAGCGCATCGACTACGCGCGCATGCGCGCCGACGGGGTCGGTGAGCGAGACGGCGCCATCCGCGGCAAGCGTTGCGAGGGAGAGGCCGGTAAAGGTCTTGGTCACCGACCCGACGCCAATCTTGGTGTCGCCATCCGGCTCCCGCCCGCTGCCCTTGGCGATCTCGCCGAAGCCGAAGACGACGCTCTCGCCGCCGCGAACCGCCGCGATGACGAGGCCCGGCACGCCGGTGTCGAGGTGGAAGATCTGACCCGTAAACTCGACGGCCTCATCAAGTATCGGATCGCTGGCGGCGGCGGGCGTTGCCGCCAGAAGTGCGATTGCTGCAAAGGCGTATCTCATTTGAGTTCCAATCTTATTTTTTCAAAAGGCGCGCTGTCGCAGAGGATCCGTCCCGGAGCCCCTCCCCCATCAGGCTGATAAGCTCAAGCTAACACACTTCGCGACGAAATGCCGGAAAACCGCGCGGGGCGCGCCCGCCGCGCATCCGGCAGTTTTCAAAGGCCCGTGTCCCGGTGGCCGGAACAAGATGCCCGCCTTATCGCTTTAGCAGGAAGACAGGCGCGGAGGCCGCGCGAGATTTGCAAACGGAAGGACAGGCTCATGGCCGGCACGAAAGCACCCGTAGGACAGGTTCAGGACCGCCAACCCGGTTCGGAAGAGGAAATGCACCCGCAGCCCGACTATATGCCGCGCTTTGCGGGCTCCGACCGGCTGAAGGACAAGGTCGTCATCATCACCGGCGGCGATTCCGGCATCGGGCGGGCGACGTCCATCCTGTTCGCCCGCGAGGGCGCGAAGCTCGCCATCCATTACAAGGAGGAGGACGAGGATGCCGAGATCACGCTGAAACAGGTCAAGGAAGAGGGCGGAGAGGCCTTTCTTTTCGCCGGCGATATCGGCGATCCGAAAACCTCCGAGAAACTGGTCGGCAAGACCATCGAACGGTTCGGCAGGCTCGACGTGGTGGTCAACAACGCCGCCGAACAGCACGCCCAGGATGACATCGCCGATATTACCGAGGAGCAGCTCACCCGCACCTTCAAGACCAATATTTTCGGCGCATTCCACCTGTTGAAGGCCGCGCGGCCGCATCTGAAGTCCGGCGCGTCGATCATTCTGGTGACGTCTGTCACCGCCTATCGCGGCCAGTCGCTGCTCATCGACTATTCCTCGACCAAGGGCGCGCTGCTGTCGCTGATCCGGGCGCTGTCCGGCAATCTCGCTTCCGAGAACATTCGCGTCAACGGCGTTGCGCCCGGCCCGATCTGGACCCCGCTGATCCCGGCCTCCTTCCCCAAGGAGAAGGTCGAATCATTCGGAAAGAGCGCGCCGCTCGGGCGCCCGGGTCAGCCAAACGAGGTCGCGCCCAGCCTGCTGTTCCTCGCCTGCGAGGATTCTTCCTATATTAGCGGCCAGGTGCTCCACCCCAATGGTGGGGAGCTTGTCGGCGGATAATCTCCGTGTTGCGCAAAAACATCATCGCCCATTGTTTCAGTGCGGACGCAAAACCCGTGCTCGTGCTGAAATAGTCCGTCTGCTATGCAGATTACCGAAGAGCAATGACGCGTTGGGGTAGACTTTGCCTAAGTAATACCGGTCTCGATCCAGTTTCACCTGTGCGGCTGAGCAGCATGACGCTGCCGGCTGTATCTTATGTCCGTCAGGTGGCTGCAAGAGACCGGTTTGGCATTGTTGAAATGCGCCATGCGCAGCATAGCTGCGCCAGCTCTTCAGTCACCCATACAGTTTGCCATGCCGCGCCCGCACGGGTTTTCTCATGCACCTCTTGGTGGACTTCCGAACGGAAGACCAAGAACTTATGTGCAAGGAATTACGGGTCCGATGGACCATCACGCCGCTGAAAGCGCCCCAGCCCTGGATTACCTGCAGCGGATGCCGGGACGTCAAACCCTTTCAGCCCAGCGGAAAAATCCGCCTCAATGCCAATGGCCGAAAGCTTGACGCCTGGCTTATCTACAAATGCCTGACATGCGACAGAACATGGAACCGGCCAATCTTCGAACGCCAGAGCGTTCGCGACATCAACCCCGCCATTCTGGAGGCGTTGAAAAGCAATGATCCCGATTGGGTCAGATCCGAGGCCTTCAATATCAGCGCGGTCAGACGAAAGGCCCAGCGCATTGATGAATTTCCAGAGGTTCATGTCGAAAAGGCCGTGATCATCAATGCCGGCGATTTCTCGACCGTCGCAATCGAAATGGTGGCGTCTCTCCCCGCGAGCCTGCGCCTCGACCGGTTGCTGGCGAACGAACTCGGACTGTCGCGCACCCGCGTGAAAGCCCTCGCCGATCGCGGATTGCTTCAAGCGAGCGCCCATCGCGATGACATTTTGCGTCACCGTGTCCGGTCGGGCACCGTCGTCACGTTGTCACTCGCCGGGGAAGAAAGGGACCCCCGTTATTGGTCTGCAATGGTAACCGGAACCGCAATGTAGCCGCCCGAGGATGGCGCAAAGCGCGGGGACGACTCTTTACCGTCAGGGAGACAGGTGCAGCACCAGCTCGCGGCGGTGGGGGCGGTCGCGGTGTTCGAACAGGTAGATGCCCTGCCACGTGCCGAGCACCATGCGGCCGTCGAAAACCGGGATGGAGACCGAAACCTGGGTCAGCGCCGATTTGATATGGGCCGGCATATCGTCCGGACCTTCAAGGCGATGGACGAGATAATCCATCGAGGGGTCATTGGCCGGCGGCGCGATCCGCGAGAAATAGGCCTTCAGGTCACGTTGGACGTCAGGGTCCGCGTTTTCCTGGATCAGCAACGAGCAGGAGGTGTGGCGCACGAACACCGTCAGCAGTCCCTCGTTCATCGCCTCGTTGCGCACGAACCGCGCGGCGTCCTCGGTAAACTCGTAGAGGCCCTGGCCACTTGTCTCGATGGTCAGGCTGGTCTGGGGCATGATGTCCTCCGCGTTTTCGCAACGGGCGGCCCCCGTCGAAATCCCCGGCCTTCAGGCCGGGGATAAACCGCAAGATCGCGCCTCAGAGCGCCTTTTCAAGCTCCGGCAATACCGTGAACAGGTCCCCGACAATGCCGTAATCGGCAACCTGGAAGATCGGCGCTTCCTCGTCCTTGTTGATCGCGACGATCACCTTCGAATCCTTCATGCCGGCCAGATGCTGGATCGCGCCGGAAATGCCGCAGGCGATGTAGAGATCGGGGGCGACCACCTTGCCGGTCTGGCCGACCTGCCAGTCGTTCGGCGCAAAGCCGGCATCGACGGCGGCGCGCGAGGCGCCGACGGCCGCACCCAGCTTGTCCGCCACCGGCAGGATGACCTCCTGGAATTTTTCCGAGGAGCCAAGGGCGCGACCGCCGGAAATGATGATCTTCGCGGACGTCAGTTCCGGCCGTTCGGAGGCCGAGATCGCGTTTTCGACGAAGCTCGAAAGCCCCGGATCGGCCGCGGCAGATGCCGTCTCGACCGGCGCGGAACCCGTCATTTCGGCGGCGGAGAAGCTTGCCGTGCGCACGGTGATCACCTTCTTGGCATCATGCGATTTCACCGTCTCGATGGCGTTGCCGGCATAGGTCGGGCGCTTGAACGTGTCGGGCGCGATCACCTCGATGATTTCGGACACCTGCATCACGTCAAGAAGCGCCGCCACGCGCGGCATCACATTCTTACCGATCGCCGTCGCGGCGGCGATGATCACGTCATAGCCGCCGGCGAGATCGAGGATCGTGGCCGCCAGCGGCTCGGCGAGAGCCTCGGCCAGCGCATCGCTTTCGGCAATGAGGACCTTGGAGACGCCGGCGATTTTGCCCGCCTCTTCGGCGGCGGCGGCGCAGCCCTGGCCCGCCACCAGCACATGGATATCGCCGCCGATCGCGGCAGCGGCGGTGACGGCCTTCGCGGTCTGTTCGGAAACGGCGCTACCGTCATGTTCGGCGAGAAGAAGTATGGTCATGTCGCGGGCTCCCCTTACAATACGCCGGCTTCGTTTTTCAGCTTGTCCACCAGTTCGGCGGCGGATGCGACCTTGATCCCGGCCTTGCGCGCGGCGGGTTCCTCGGTCTTCAGCACTTCCAGCCGGCGGGCGCAATCGATGCCGTAATCGGCGGGCGTCTTCTTGTCGAGCGGCTTCTTCTTGGCCTTCATGATGTTCGGCAGCGAGGCATAGCGCGGCTCGTTGAGGCGCAGATCGGTGGTCACGATCGCCGGCAGCTTGACCGAGATCGTCTGCAAGCCGCCATCGATTTCGCGGGTGACTTTCGCATCGCCCTCGCCGAGCTCCAGCTTGGAGGCAAAGGTGGCCTGGCTCCAGTCAAGAAGGGCAGCCAGCATCTGGCCGGTCTGGTTACTGTCGTCATCGATCGCCTGCTTGCCGAGAATGACGAGCTGCGGCGCTTCTTCCTCGGCCACCTTCTTCAGCAGCTTGGCGACCGCCAGCGGCTCGACCGTCTCGTCGGTGGCGATCAGGATGGCGCGGTCGGCGCCCATGGCGAGCGCGGTGCGCAGCGTCTCTTCCGCCTTGGCCGGGCCGATCGAGACGGCAACGACTTCTTCCGCCTTGCCGGCTTCCTTCAGCCTGAGCGCCTCTTCCACCGCGATTTCATCGAACGGGTTCATCGACATCTTGACATTGGCGAGCTCGACGCCGGTGCCATCCGGCTTGACGCGGATCTTGACGTTGTAATCGACAACCCGTTTGACCGGGACCAGAATTTTCATGTTCATCCTCCAAACTCACGGCCGTTACCGGCCGAACGCGCAAAATCTTCTCTCCGGCACCGCCGCCGGCTTCATGCAAGGGACCATGCTGACTTTGTGGTATAGTCGCTTGCCAATCGGCGACATGGATAGTTTGTTTTCCCGTCTTTCGCAAAAAAACTTCACTGCAATTTGACCTCGGCCGCGCAATCAGCGGTTTTTTCCGGGCACCCACAGCACATCGCGCTCTCCCTGGCCATTGGCATGGCGGGCCGCGACGAACAGCAGGTCGGAGAGGCGATTGATATATTGCAGTGCCGGCTGCGAGACGGCTTCCGTCTCCGCAAGCCGCGTCATCGCCCGCTCCGCGCGCCGGCAGACCGTGCGCGCCATGTGCAGATGCGCCGCAAGCGCGCTGCCGCCCGGCAGAATGAACGAGGTCAGCGGCGACAGCGCATCGTTCAGACGGTCGATCTCGGCCTCAAGCCACGCCACCTGGGCGTCGACGATCCTGAGCGGCTCGTAGCCGAGCGCCTCGCCAGTCTCCGGCGTTGCCAGATCGGCGCCGAGATCGAACAGGTCGTTCTGGATGCGGGCGAGCGCCGCGTCATATTCGCCGGCCTCCTGCAGCCGGGCAAGGCCGATCGCGGCGTTGGTCTCGTCGACATCGCCGATCGCCGCCATCCGGACATCGGCTTTTTTTCGGCGCGGCCCGGCCGCGAGCCCGGTGGTGCCGTCATCGCCGGTGCGAGTGTAGATCTTGTTCAGTTTGACCATGATTGTGTCGCAGTTCTTTCAGTCAGCCGCTATTGAGCGAAACCGGTTGCAAAAGGCAAGGCCGTGCAACGTAATTTTGACCTGCCGGGCGAAATCAATGACCGGATTGCATCAACCAAAGCGTGATCATGATCAGGATGATGGCAAGCGCCTGGAACGCGACGCGGGCCTGCATCATCTTGTTGGAATGCTGGGGACTGCCGCCGAGCATCATGTTGATGAGCCCGCGGGCCAGGAAGAACACCACCAGCAGCATCACGATGACAGTGGCGAAAACGAATACCGTGGACATTTTCTCTCCCGGAGCGTGGTCACATCAAAAGCGCTGACCCGCTCCATCTCTTTGTCTTGCCGCATTCCGATGCTGACAGCGGAATGCTTCGGAAACCGGTGCCATCAGACGACAAAACAGCCGCGCTTGCAAGGGCCGGCTCAGTGCGCCTGCAACGCATCGCTGAGCAGGCGCGCGGCATCCGCGCTGAAGGCAACCAGAAAGACCGTCTCGATGGACGGCAGGCGTTGAAGCCCGCTGACGACGCTCGCAACCGCGATGCGCGCGGCGCTCTCGGCCGGAAAACCGTAGACGCCGGTGGAAATCGCCGGAAAGGCGATCGTCCGGCAGGCATGCGCCGCGGCCAGTTCCAGCGAATTTCGGTAACAGAGCCGCAGCTTTTCGGCCTCGCCATCACCGCCGCCGTGCCAAACCGGTCCGACGGTGTGGATCACATGGCGCGCCTTCAGATCATAGCCGCCGGTGATCTTCGCCTCTCCGGTTTGACAGCCGCCGACCGTCCGGCATTCGGCCAGAAGCCCGGGCCCCGCCGCGCGGTGGATAGCGCCATCCACCCCGCCGCCGCCGAGCAGCGAGGCATTGGCCGCGTTGACGATCGCATCGACGTCGTAAGCCGTGATATCGCCCTGTTCTACGGTAATCCTTCCAATATCGTCCTGCCTCAGCTTAGCCGTCCCATCAGCCGGTAGAACCAGTCGGAGGGCATGATGCGCTTCAGGATCATACCCTGCTTTGCCGGCGTGGTGACCGGATAATGCGGGCGCGGCCTTTTGGCCGTCAGCGCCTTAAGCAGAACGGCGTGGACGGCGTCCGGTTCCAGCCGGCTTTTGTTGGGCGGTCCCGAACCATCAAGGCGGGCAAGCTGTTTCCTGTACTCGGCCGCGTGATGGGAACCTTCAAGATCGATATTGTCGTGGATATGTTTCAGCGCATTGGCGGTGAAGCGCGATGCGATCGGCCCCGGCTCGATCAGGCTCACGAAGATGCCGGTGCCCTCCAGCTCCATGCGCAGCGTCAGCGACATCGCCTCCAGCGCATATTTCGAAGCCGAATACGGCCCGCGATAACGATAGGGCAACAGGCCGAGGATCGAGGAGCACTGCACGATGCGGCCATGGCCCTGGGCGCGCATGAACGGCACGACCTGCCGCGTCAACTCGTGCCAGCCGAAGAAATTGGCCTCGAACTGCGCGCGCAGCACATCGGTGGAGACATCCTCCACGGCCCCCGGCTGGCCATAGGCGCCATTGTTGAACAGCCCATCGATGCGCCCGCCGGTGCGCTCCGCCACCGCCTCCACAAGGGCGGTGATCGAGGCCTGATCCGTGTAATCGAGATAGAGGGCCTCGAGGCCGTCGGCTTCAAGGGCGGCGATATCCTCCGGCTTCCGCGCCGTGGCGAATACCCGCCAGCCATCCTTTGCCAGCGCGCGGGCGCACCAGGCCCCGATGCCGCTGGAACAGCCGGTGATGATAATCGTGGATTGCTCGGCCAATGAGATACTCCGGTACACGAATGCGTTGTCTTTCCTATATAAGGATCGCGAGCCGACCGCGAAACGCCTTTTGGAGCAATAATGAGAAAGCCGATCCGCACGACCTTCAAGGTGGCCTATGACGCGCTCTACCACTTCAGCGAGGACGACGGCTGGGCCATGGCGAGCCATGTGGCGCTCTCCACATTGCTTGCGTTGTTTCCGTTCCTGATTTTCGGCACCACGCTGGCGGGCTTTCTCGGCGCCGACCAGTTCGCCGACATCGCGATCAACACCATTGTCGGCGCATGGCCGAAGGAGATCGCCGAGCCCGTTTCCAACCAGATCCGCCAGGTGCTGACCGTGCCGCGCGGCGGACTGCTGACGGTTTCGGTGCTGGCCGCCGCCTATTTCGCCTCCAATGGCGTGGAAGCCGTCAGGCTTTCGCTCAACCGCGCCTACCGCGTGGAGGAAACCCGGACGTGGTGGTGGCTCAGGATCAAGAGCCTCGGCTTCGTGCTTCTGGCCTCGATTATCTTCGCCTTTCTGAGCATCATGTTCGTGGTGGTGCCGATCGCGCTGCACTTTGCCGAGCGCTGGTTTCCCTGGCTGGAGAACGGGTTGACGACGCTTGCCAATGCCCGCCTCGTGGGCACCTTCCTGTTGCTGATGTTCGGGCTGGTGATCGCGCACCTGTTTCTGGCGGCCGGCCGCCGCCGGCTGGTCGACGTGCTCCCCGGCATCATTCTGACGCTGGTGTTCTGGGCGATCTTCGCCTCCGGCTTCGCCTATTATCTCGGCACCTTCGCGCAATACAGCGCCACCTATGCCGGGCTTGCCACGCCGATGATCCTGCTGGTGTTTCTCTATTCGATCGGCGTGATCCTGCTTTTAGGCGCGGAGGTGAACGCGGCGCTTTTGAAATACAAGGTGATCAAGCACGCGCCCTGGAGCCGCCACCGCTCGCGCAGGGCCAAGCATTCAGATCCCGCAAAGGACACGGATATCAGCCACTGACCGCCCTTCGGCGCGCAACTGCCGGAGCGCGGTATCGCCGTTCGATTTGGATAGCTTGCGCCCGTCGGGTCCCAGAATCAGCCGGTGGTGATGATAGACCGGCGCGGGAAGCCCCAGAAGTTCCTGTAGCAGGCGGTGGATCGCGGTGGCGTGATAGAGGTCGAGGCCGCGCACCACATGGGTGATGCCCTGCGCCGCATCATCGGTGACCACCGAAAGATGATAGCTCGACGGCGCATCCGAACGCGACAGCACCACATCGCCCCAGACCGCGGGATCGGCCGGAATATCGATGGCCCCGCCCTCCGTTTCCTCGCGCCAGCAGAGCGGCTTGCCGATTCGGGCCACCGCCGCTTCCATATCGAGCCGCCAGGCATGGCGCTTGCCTGAGGCAAGCAGCATCTGGCGCTCTTCCTCACCGCGCAGCCGGTCGGCGGCCGGATAGAGCGGCGCGCCATCGGGATCGCGCGGCCAGGCGCTTCCCTCCGCCTCAAAGGCCTCGACCAGCCGGCGCACCTCGCCGCGGGTCATGAAGGCCGGATAGGCCAGTCCCGCGACGATCAGCCGGTCAAGCATCGCCTGATAATCGGAAAAATGCTCCGACTGGCGGAAGAGCGGGGGCTCGAAGGCGATGCCGAGCCAGTCGAGGTCCTCGATCAGCGCCGCCTCAAGCTCCGGCGTCGCGCGGGTCTGGTCGATATCCTCGATCCTGAGCAGCAGCCTGCCGCCCACAGCCTTTGCCCGCCGCTGGTTTTCGAAGGCGGACAAGGCGTGGCCGAGATGCAGGTAGCCGTTCAAGCTCGGCGCGAAGCGGAAAACGGGTCGATCCGTAACGTGTTTCATGCGATGAACTATCCGGTTTTCAAGGAAAGGAGCAAGGCGGATGGAGCGGCTGCGCAATGGCGATGACCTGCAAACGGCGCTCGCGGACCTTTGCGCGGATGCGCCCCTGCTTGCCGGCCTTGCCGCAACCTGCCCCGAAATTCCGCTTCGCCTGCTGCCTTCGGGTTTTGCCGGGCTTTCGGAGGTGGTGGCCGGCCAGATGATTTCCAAACAGGCGGCCGCTGCGATTTTCGCGCGGCTTCGCGCCGCCTGCGACCCGCTGACGGCCGAGACCTATCTGGCGCTTTCGCCCGAGGCCCATGCCGGCATCGGCCTGACGCGCGCCAAGCAGGCGACGCTCGACGGCATCGCAAGGGCGATTGCCGAGGGCGCGCTCGATCTCGCCGCCGTTGACGCCCTGCCGGCGGACGAGGCGATGGCGCTTCTGACGGCCTATCGCGGCATCGGCGTCTGGACGGCGGAAGTTTATCTGATGTTCTGCGCTGGCCATGTCGACATCTTTCCGGCCGGCGATCTGGCCCTGCGCATTGCCGCAGCGGACGCGTTCGGGCTCAATGAACGGCCCGATGCCGCGACGCTCAGGTCGCTTGCGCGGGACTGGCGGCCCTATCGTTCGGTGGCCGCCCGAATTCTCTGGGCGCATTACGCGCAGATGACAAAAAGAGACGTCGTCCCGGTGGGATAAGGTTTTTGCGGCATTTGGCAGTCGAAACAGACGGGGTGATTAATCAGGCTTCACAATACTGTAACAACGAGCCTAATATACAGGAGACAGATGCCGAATCGATCAGGAGAGCAACTTGACGATTGCAGTCTCGCCTCAGGCCTTGCCGGCGCTCGTTCTGAACGCCGACTACAGGCCGCTGAGTTATTACCCCTTGTCGCTCTGGTCCTGGCAGGACGCGATCAAGGCCGTATTCCTCGACCGTGTGAACATCATAGCCGAGTATGATCAGGCCGTGTCGTCGCCCAGCTTCTCGATGCGGCTGCCGAGCGTGGTGTGCCTGAAGACCTATATCAAACCCTCGCGCCACCCGGCCTTCACCCGCTTCAACGTTTTCTTGCGGGACCGCTTTCAGTGCCAGTATTGCGGCAGCCGCGAAGAACTGACCTTCGACCACGTGATCCCGCGCTGTCGCGGCGGCGAAACCACGTGGGAAAACGTGGTCGCGGCCTGCTCGCCGTGCAATCTGAAAAAGGGATCCCGTCTGCCCAAACAGGCCGGCATGATCCCCTTCCACAAACCCTTCCAGCCGACGGTGCAGGACCTGCACAATAACGGCCGGCAGTTCCCACCGAACTATCTGCATGAAAGCTGGCTGGACTATCTCTACTGGGACAGCGAACTGGAACCGTAACAAGGCGCCTTGCGCGTCGGCAAATCCAGTTTCAGAGGCCTCCAGCCATGTTCTGGGTTGCCGAAGCATCAGATTCGGCTGCGCTCAGCGTTTCGTCAAAACCGAAACCGAAAAGCTGCATGGAAAGCACAGCAATGACGAGCAGAAGTGCTGCCCAAAACGGAATGCGATTGTAGAACGGCGTGGGCCTGAAGCAATAAGAACAATTTTTCGTTCCAAACCGCAAAGGGTGATGACAGGAACATTTGAAGAGTCTGAGATTTTTCACATTCAGTCCAAAACTTGCGGTGTTTCCAACTCGGCAGAGCCAGCGCCTGCCTGTCCCCTGGACTTTTTTTGGTATTTCCCCTAGCCGGCACACGCCACAAACGCAATCACCCATCCACGACAATAACAAGTTTTGATCATCGATCGCAGCCGGCGCATTCGTTCTGAACGGAACCGCGGTCTGGAAAGTTCCCGCTCGGGCCGATCATGCGGTCAAAAAATACCGATCGGCTCCTCGCAGCAGCGCGCCTCCCGATCGTCAGGTTTCGTGACGCTTCGTGGATATCTGCGGATTTCGCCTCGCCACAAAATAATGAACCCGCCGGACTGGCCGGCGGGTTCTGCGATGCATCCTGAAATCGTCTGGAGCCGCCGCACGGCGGCCCCGGCTGGGATTACATGAATTCCGGATAGGCTTCGACGCCAACCTCGGACTTGTCGAGACCCATCTCTTCTTCCTCAGGCGAAACACGGATGCCCATGATTGCCTTGAGAATGAACCAGATGACGAACGACGCGATGAAGGTGAAGGCGCCGATGGCGACGATACCGACAATCTGGGTGCCGAAGGACGTGCCGTCATTGGTCAGCGGTACGATGAACGTGCCCCAGATACCGGCGATCAGGTGAACCGGGATCGCACCGACAACATCGTCGATCTTCAGCTTGTCGAGCAGCGGGACGAAGACGACGACGATGACGCCGCCGATACCGCCGATGAACAGGGCCGCCGGAACGGAAGGCGTCAGCGGTTCGGCCGTGATCGAGACCAGACCGGCCAGCGCGCCGTTCAGCACCATAGTGACGTCGACCCGCTTGTAGACGATCTGCAGCAGGATCATCGTGACAACGGCGCCGGCCGCAGCGGCCAGGTTGGTGTTGACGAAGATCTTGGAGACATCGCCGGCATCCGCAATCGAGCCGATGGCAAGCTGCGAAGCGCCGTTGAAGCCGAACCAGCCGAGCCACAGGATGAAGGTACCGAGAACGGCGAGCGGGATGTTGGAGCCCGGCATCGGATGAACCGAGCCGTCAGCGGCATATTTGCCCGTACGTGCCCCGAGAACAAGCGCGCCGGCAAGAGCGGCCCAGCCGCCGACCGAGTGAACCAGCGTCGAACCGGCAAAGTCGGAGAAGCCCATTTCGGAAAGCCAGCCGCCGCCCCACTGCCAGGAACCGGTGATCGGGTAGAGAATACCGGTCAGGATGACGGTAAAGATGATGAACGGCCAGAACTTGATGCGCTCGGCAACGGTACCGGACACGATCGAGGCGGTCGTGGCGCAGAACACCATCTGGAAGAACCAGTCGGAGGCGACGGAATAGCCGGCAGCGCCGTCATCCATGCCGGGGCCCGGGAAGACATAGGGGCCGAAAGAGCCCATGAAACCGCCGTCGACGCCGGTATACATCAGGTTATAGCCGGTGAACCAGAACATGATGCCGCCGACGGAATAAAGGGCGATGTTCTTCAGGCCCTGCATCGAAGCGTTCTTCTTGCGCACCAGGCCCATTTCCAGCATGGCGAAACCTGCAGCCATCCACATGACCAGGAAGCCGCCGATGAGGAACAGCAAGGTGTTGAAGATCACGACCGTATCAGCGGCGGGCGCGCCCGAAGCCACTTCAACCACGGCCTCTGCGGCCTCTTCCTGAGCGAAGGCAGGAAAGGCGGCGGTCGCTGCGGCAAGGGCAGCAAAACCCGCAATATATTTGAGTTTGGAAGACATAGACTGATTACCCCCTGCTGATTTACAGCGCTTCGGAATCGGTTTCGCCGGTGCGGATGCGCACGGCCTGTTCGATGGAATAGACAAAGATCTTGCCGTCGCCGATCTGTCCGGTCTTGGCGGAGGAGGCGATCGCCTCGACAGCCTTTTCGACCACATCGGCGGCGACCGCGACTTCGATCTTCAGCTTGGGAAGAAAGCTGACGGCATATTCGGTACCGCGATAGATCTCGGTGTGCCCCTTCTGCCGGCCGTAACCTTTCACTTCGGTCACGGTCAGGCCCTGAATGCCGACGGCGGTGAGGGCCTCACGCACCTCATCCAGCTTGAACGGCTTTATGATGGCCATCACAATTTTCATCTGGTTTCCCATCCTTTGTTACCCGCAGCTTCGAAAAGCCGGTTCTCCTTACCGCCCTCGAATAGAAATTCGTCAGCGGCCTATCGCAGACATACAAAGACCGTGCCAGTTTGGAACTGACGTCACAAATTATTGATATTAATGGGATATTTTCAGGGATATATGTGCGACGAAATGCCCGCCACAAAGTTGCGGCGATTCCGTGCGTTATTTTTGGCAATTGCCTTTTTTTTATGCAAATGCCGGAATGGGGATCAGCCGCGCCGCTTCAGGCCGTCAATCAGAAGGCCCAGCATGCGCGCAATATGGGCACTTTCAACCGCTCCGGCGTCGATCGCGCCCGGTCACGGCTTGTTGTAAAACGGCCGCGCGCGATCGCGTATGCGGATCAGGCCTTCCTGGGCGACGGAAGCGACCAGCGTGCCGTCGCGGCTGAAGATGCGGCCATGGGCAAAGCCCCGACTGCCGCTCGCCGAAGGGCTTTCCTGCGAATAGAGCAGCCAGTCCTCGATATCGAACGGCCGGTGAAACCAGACCGCGTGGTCAAGGCTTGCCGCCTGGACATGGTCTGAAAAGACCGAGCTCTGATGCGGATAGAGCGTGGCGTCCAGCAGGGTCATGTCCGACATATAGGCCAGAAAGGCCGCCTGATAGTCACGCCCGTGCGGCGACGGACCGTTGGCCCGGATCCAGATATTCTGCCGGCCGCCTGGCTTCTTGCGCCAGAGAAAATTTTCGAGATCGACGGGACGGATCTCGATCGGCCGCTCGCGCATCCAGTAATTGCGCACCGGCGCGGGCGCGTTCTTCGAATCATTGATGATGTCGCTCGAGGCCAGTTCTTCGGGAGACGGCACATCCGGCATGGCATCCTGATGCTGAAAGCCTTCCTCTTCCGTTTGAAACGAGGCGGTCATGATGAAAATCGGCTGACCGTGCTGGATCGCGCGCACGCTGCGTGTCGAAAAACTCCGTCCATCGCGCAGCCGCTCGACCTGGAAGATGATCGGCACCTCGGTATCGCCGGGACGCATGAAATAGCCGTGGAGCGAGTGGACGAGATGCCCTTCGGGAGCCGTTCTCTGGGTCGCCACCAACGACTGGGCAACGACCTGACCGCCAAAGACGCGCTGCCAGGTGGTGGCAGGGCTCTGGCCGCGATAGAGGTTCTCCTCGAGCCGCTCGAGATCGAGAAGAGCGGCGAGCGCCTTGCCGCCGTGGTCATTACCGGGCTGTGACATTTGAACGCGGTCCCTATATATCCCATGAGTATCGCAATGGCCTATAACAGCTTTGCTGAGAAGGAGCGAGATATGGCGAGACGCAGGAAGGATCGGGACATGAAGGATATCGTCATCGTAGGCGGCGGCTATGTCGGGCTCTCGGTCGCGGTCGCGGTCAAGAAAGCGGCGCCCCATCTCGAGATCGAGCTGATGGAGGCGGCCCCGGAACATGTGTGGGAAAAGGACGAGCGCGCCTCGGCCATTATCGCAGCCGCGATCAACATGCTGAAAACGCTGGACCTGTGGGACGAGATCAAGGACCACGCCCAGCCGATCAACGAGATGATCGTGACCGATTCGGAGACCGGCGAACCGGTCAAGCCGGTGTTCCTCACCTTCGGCGAACGCGGTGAGGCGAGCGACCCCTTCGCCTACATGATCCCGAATGTCGCCATGGTCAGGGCGTTGCGCCGCGCGGCAGACACGCTCGGCATCACGATCCGCCACGACGCCGCCGTAACCGATTTTTCGGCCGAGGGCGGCCATGCGAAACTCACCCTTGCCGACGGCGAGGAGATCGCGACGCGGCTGGTGGTTGCCTGCGACGGCGTGCGCTCGAGGCTGCGCGACATGGCCGGCATCAAGACGGTCAAATTCGACTATGGCCAGTCCGGCATCGTCACCACCGTCGCCCATGAGCGCCCGCATAACGGCCGGGCGGAAGAGCATTTCCTGCCGGCGGGCCCCTTCGCCATTCTGCCGCTCACCGGCAACCGCTCCTCGCTGGTCTGGACAGAGCGCACGGAAGACGCCCAACGTCTCGTCGACAGCGACGACATGGTGTTCGAGGCCGAGCTGGAGCGCCGCTTCGGGCATCATCTCGGCAAACTCACGCTGGCCGGCGGCAGGCGCGCCTTCCCGCTGGGCCTCACGCTGTCGCGCTCGTTCATCGCGCCGCGGCTGGCGCTGGCAGGCGACGCAGCCCACGGCATCCATCCGATTTCGGGCCAGGGTCTCAATCTCGGCTTCAAGGATGTCGCGGCCCTTGCCCAGACCATCGTCGAGGCGGATCGCAATGGCCTCGATATCGGCGCGCTCGACACGCTGGAGCGCTATCAGCGCTGGCGGCGGTTCGACACGGTGCGCATGGGCATGACCACCGATGTGCTGAACCGGCTGTTTTCCAACGATATCGGCCCGTTGCGCATGGCGCGCGATTTCGGCCTCGGCGTGGTCGATCGCATGCCCCGGCTGAAGCGCTATTTCATCGAGGAAGCCTCGGGCCGGACGGCTCGAGACCTGCCGAAGCTGCTGGCGGGCGAACCGCTCTGAGCGCGCCTTCAGCCATAGTATTGATTGTACCAAGCAAAGGCGCTAACAGCGTGGCATGGCGGATGTGAATGAAAATGCTTTGGGCGAGGCGGCCCTTTCGGGGCTGAGGACGCTTGAGTTTGAACGCAAGGGACTGGAGGCCCTGTCGGCGGCGCTCGGCAACGGGCTGGCCGAGCCGTTCGAAAAGGCCGTGGCGCTGCTCAGGCAGACGGCGGGGCATGTGATCGTCTCGGGGGTCGGCAAGAGCGGCCATGTCGGCACCAAGATCGCCGCCACCTTCGCCTCCACCGGCACGCCGGCCTTCTTCGTGCATCCCGCCGAAGCCAATCACGGCGACATGGGCATGATTTCCCAGAAGGATGCCGTGCTCGCCTTGTCATGGAGCGGGGAAAGCAGCGAGCTGACTGCCCTGGTCGCCTATACGCGGCGTTTTGCCATTCCGTTGATCGCGATCACCTCGGGCCGCCAATCCTCGCTGGCGCTGGCAGCGGATATCGTGCTCGACCTGCCGAAGGCGGAAGAGGCCTGTCCGCACGGGCTTGCGCCCACGACCTCCACCACGATGCAGCTCGCGCTGGGCGATGCGCTGGCGATCGCGCTTCTGGAGGCGCGCGGCTTTTCCGCGGTCGATTTCAAGATCTATCATCCGGGCGGCAAGCTCGGCGCGCTGCTCTCCCATGTCGCCGATATCATGCATGTCGGGGATGAGGTGCCGCTGGTGCCCGCGGGCACGCCGCTGCCGGAGGCGATCATGGTGCTGTCGCAGCGCCGTTTCGGCTGCGTCGGCGTGCTGACGGAGGATGGACGACTCGCCGGCATCATCACCGATGGCGATCTCGCCCGCAATCTTGCCCGCGACATGAGCAAGCTCGCGGTGGAAGACGTGATGACCGCGGCGCCGAAGACGGTCGGAAAGACCATGCTGGTCTCCGCCGCCATGGCGCTTTTGCAAAAGCACAATATTTCCGCGCTGATGGTGGTCGACGACAACAACCGCCCGCTCGGCATCGTCCACTTCCACGATTTCCTGCGGATCGGCGCGGCCTGAGTCAATCTGCCCGGCTTATTTCCCGCGTGCGCCCCAGAGCGCGATTGCCGCGATCGCCAGGCTTGCGACCACGTTCCAGCCAGCGAAGGACAGGCCGAGCACGCGCAGCGCCGCCTCGTCGCATTTCGGGCCGGTGACGCTGTTGAGATCGCCGAGCAGGTCCATGGCGTTCGTGGTGACACCGGCCATCGAGCCTGAGCAATCGGACGGCCCGGCCCACCAGTGCCATTCAACGCCGGCGTGATAGACGCCCATGACCATGCCCCAGACCATCAGCGCGGCAATGACGAGGAGCGCCAGCCGCGCGACAAGGCGCGGCATGCCGAAGCGCCAGGCAAGAAGGCCGAGAATGCCGACCGGCACGCCGATATAATAGGGGTTGCGCTCCAGAAGGCAGAGATGGCAGGGAATGTAACCGCCGAGATGCTCGAAGCCGAGCGCCGTCCCGACCGTGACGGCCATGGCGAGCGTCGACAGCGTCAGGCTGATCGGAATGCGGGAGAAAGAACGCGCGGACATATAACCCTCTTGAAGCGCGCCGCAAGCGCGCGAAATGCTCTAGAACACATATTTGACCAGATAGAACCCGCCCGCCAGAAGAACGACGAATAGGGTGAAAAGAAGACCGAGATATTTCTCGATGAAATCACGGATCGGCGGGCCGTAACGATTGAGCAGCCAGGCGATCAGAAAGAACCGGAACGACCGCCCGATCACGCTGACCAGAAGGAAGATGCCGAAGTTGAGGCCCGTGGCGCCGGAAAACAGCGTCAGCACCTTGTAGGGGAAGGGCGTGATGGCGGCAAAAAGCACGCCCCAGCCGCCCCATGTGTTGTACCATTCGGCCACCCGGTCGAACGAATCCTGCTTGCCGTAGAAATCGAGGATCGGGCGGGCAACCTGCTCGAACAGGAAC
Organism: Martelella mediterranea; assembly: GCF_021021415.1. GTDB lineage: Bacteria > Pseudomonadota > Alphaproteobacteria > Rhizobiales > Rhizobiaceae > Martelella > Martelella mediterranea_C. Next base: position 51,668 of record NZ_JAINWJ010000024.1, read on the forward strand.
ATGCCGATCAGATAGCCGGCGATCGCGCCGAGTATCGATGCCAGCGTGCAAATCAGCGCGATCCGGAACCACTTTGCCGGCCGGGCGATCACCATCGGGATCAACAGCACATCCGGCGGGATCGGAAAGAACGAGCTTTCGGCGAATGATATCCCGAAAAGAACGCGTTCGGCATTGCGATTGGCGGCAAGCGAAAGCGTCCAGTTGTAAAGTCTGCGCAGCATGGAACGTCCGGGGTTGATTTGCGTCGCCGGAGAATGCTGTCTCCGGCCCGCCATGTCCATCACTCAAGAGCCGCATGGCTCAAATTTGTGCATGCCCGGCGTCAGAAGCGTGTTGACGCCCGGCCCGATCTCCTTATATTCCGCCATGCCTGCCTTCAGACGAGGCAAAGGGCCCCTTTGGCGGAACTGGTAGACGCGCCTGACTCAAAATCAGGTTCCGAAAGGAGTGCTGGTTCGATTCCGGCAAGGGGCACCATCTTTCCCGCACATCGCTAATTCGAAACGCGGCACCAATCGGTCCCGCGCAGCGGCTCACTCGCCCTTCTTTTCCGCCAGCCGCGCGCGGCGGGTGCGGCGCCAGCGGGAGCGGCGCGGCGCTGTCCGCTTGGTGGGGTTCGGGAAGGTGATCTCGATCTTCAGGCCATCCTCGCCGTACTGGCGGTCGATCGTGCCGTTCAGCTCGCCGATGATGTTGGCGTCGATCAGGCGGGTGCCGAAGCCCTTGCGTTCCGGGGGCGCGACGGGTCCTGCGCCGGTTTCCTCCCAGATCAGCTTCAGCTTGCGCTCGGCGCCTGTGCCCTGAAAGCTCCACGAGACCTTCAGTCCCGCGCCGTCGCCCGACATGCCGCCATATTTGAGCGCGTTGGTGGCCAGTTCATGGAAGGTGAGGCTGAAGGCCTGGGTCGCCTTCTCGTCGATCTCCGCACTCGGGCCGTAGACCTCGTAATGCGATTCGCCATTGCCGAACACCTGTTCCAGTTCCTTGTTCAGCAACTCCTTCAGGTCGGCGCGCTGCCAGCGCGAACGGGTCAGCACGTCCTGCGCCGTCGACATGGCCTGAAGTCGGGCGGAATAGGATTCCACGAACTGCTCGAGATTTTCCGAATGGTGGGCCGTCTGGCGGGCGATCGCGAGCATGCGGGCAATCGAATTCTTGATCCGGTGCTTCATCTCCTGCAGCATCAGCTCGCGCTCCTGCAGGGATTTCTCGGTTACGCGCTGAACCTCGCGGGCCGCGGCCAGCGCCTTGATCTGCCACTGCGCGGCAAGGGCGAGGGCAACCGCCAGAAGCAGCGCCACGCAGCCGACGACAAAGGGCGTGATATCGAAGGCGGCCTTTTCGAATGCCGCGCTCGGCGTCATCTCCAGCACCCACGTCCTGCCGGCAATATCGACCTCGCGGGACGAGGTGAGCGCGCTACGCTCCAAAGCGGCATCATAGGTCGCGGATTCGAACAAGGGAATTTCGGGCGCATCCTTGTCGTAGGCGTGGATGGCCACGGGCAGCGCCGGCGAGGCGTTCATAACCGCGCGATAGAGATCGCCGGCGCGAAACGGCGCATAGATAAACCCGGAAAGCGGCAGATTGCCGTCCGCATTGTTCTCGCCGCGATCCATCTTGAACGGCAAATAGAGCAGAAAGCCGGCCTGCTTGTCTTCGGTGATTTCCTGCACCAGCTCCACCGGCCCGCTGGCGCGCGGCGTATCGGTGGCAAAGGCCTTGGCCATGGCGTCGCGGCGCACGGGTTCGCTGTACATGTCGTAGCCGATGGCGGCGCGGTTGCGCTCATTGTCCGGTTCGATCATCACGATCGCGGCGCGGTAGTCCTGGTCGGTCTCGGGCCATATCGGGTGGTTCTCGCCATAGGCGCGGCTGATCATGTCCTCGGCGCGGCCCTCGTTCCCGGCATAGACCATCCGGGCAAAGCCGATGCCCTGGATGCCGTCATAGCGCCCTTCGGTATCCAGACCGCCGACATAGGTGCGGAAAGCAGGACGGTCGATATTGCCGTCCGTCGCCTCGAAAAACGCCTTGGTCGCCTCCAGGAGCGACATGTGCTGATAGAAACGGTTGACGATCCGGTCAGTGGCGTCGCCCGCCACGACCTCGAACTTGGCGCGGCGCTCGACCTCGGACGCCCGGTAGATCGAAAACGACATGCCGATGCCGATAATGGCGACCACCAGAAACACCAGCGCGGGAAGGATGCGGCTGATGGTCGAAACAGTGCCGTTGTCTGCCTTGTCGAATCGCATGTCTTCTTCACAGCCCGACCGGCTTACGGCCGGCCAATTTCACCCATACGCGCCAGGAAAGTGAAACGACTTCGGTTGTTTGCGTAAATGTGCCGAAAGAAGCACGTGACCGATGAAGCATTTGTTTCATTTTGCTTGTGCGCACCGGCACTCAGTGCCTGCTTCCGTACATTCCTAATTTTCGAAGGGTTGTCAATCTTCGTGCGAGGGATGGAACACCCCGAACGGGTGACGCGTTTACCGGACATAGAAAAGCTAAGCTGAAAGGAGCAGGCTTATGAATTGGGACCGTATCGAAGGCAACTGGAAGCAGTTCACCGGCGAAGTGCAGGCCCGTTGGGGCAAGCTGACCAATGACGACCTCGATGTCGTTGCCGGCAACCGCGAAAAACTCGTGGGCAAGATTCAGGAGCGCTACGGCAAGGAGCGCGACGAGGCCGAACGCGACGTCGATAACTGGATGAACAGTTCAAACTGATAACGTGACTGAAAAGTTTTCGGGCGGGAGCGCTGAAGCGCTCCCGCCCTTTTTTCTGTCCGGAAAAGACAACAAAAAACGGACCGCCATCAGGCGGCCCGCTTTGGGGAGGAAACTCTGTTGTTAGCGGCTGCGCGCGAAGTTCACGATGACCGCGACGGCGAAGAACAGCAGAAACAGAAAGAACAGAATCTGCGCGATACCTGCTGAAGCGCCGGCGATGCCGCCGAAACCAAGCGCGGCAGCGACCAGGGCTATCACCAGGAAAACAACGGCATAGTAAAGCATGGAAATTCTCCTTGTGTTTGTAGAAGGAAAACGCCCAGGCGCCACCGGAGTTCCGGTTCCAAAGAAAAAGGGCGACCGAAGCCGCCCTCATGCTTACGGAAGTTTTAAGGCTTATGCCGCCTGTTCGTGATGTTCCTGGAAGAACAGCGCCTGGCTGATCAGCGCCTTGACCATGTCGGGATTGAAGGGCTTGGTGACCAGGAAGGTCGGCTCCGGACGTTCGCCCGTCAGAAGCCTTTCCGGGAAGGCGGTGATGAAGATCACCGGCAGCGATTCGGCCGCCAGAATATCGTTGACCGCGTCGATGCCCGAGCTGCCGTCGGCGAGCTGGATATCGGCGAGCACCATGCGCGGGCGCGAGGATTTAAACAGGTCCACGGCTTCGGCGTGGGTGCGCGCAATGCCGGTGACGCGGTGGCCCAGACTTTCCACCATCTGCTCGATATCCATGGCGATCAGCGGCTCGTCCTCGATGATCATGATATCGGTCGCCACCTGACGCGCGATTTCCGAAGAAGCCTCATCGATGAGGTTGGAAACGCTGTCGCTCTCGACGTCCAGAATCTGAGCCGTTTCCTCATGGGAAAAGTTTTCGAGCGAGATCAGCAGAAAGGCCTGGCGGGGTTTGGCCGGCAGCGCCATGAGATTGGCCGCGGCGCGCTTTTCCCAGGAAAAGGGCGATTCGATTTCCTCGATTTCGATCGTTGTGGAACTGAAAAGCTGAGAGAAGAGTTTATAAAGCGAGACCTTATCGTCGCCGTCCTCCGGAAAGAGCGAAACGTCTTCAATCAGCGTTTCGAGTACGGCGGCAACATAGGCGTCGCCCGATGTCTGGGAGCCTGTAACGGCACGTGCGTAACGCCTAAGGTAGGGAAGATGGGCGGCGATACGTGTTGAAAGCGACATGTCTGGTAGTCTCCTGCCTCGATAGGTCGTTGCGGGTATCTCTTTTAGAGCATTCCTCAAGAAGCAAGAATGCGGGAGACGAAAAAAAGTTCCCGAAGAGCGGAACATTTTATTTTGGGCCGCGTTTTTGGCTTGAATGGAATCGGTGGAATGGAACGAGGCGAAAACTGGTGAAGAACAATAGCGACCTTGAACAAGGTTCGAACATGCCCGGTACGGCCAAGAGTCCCGAGGAGGCGATCAGCAGACGCCTCAAGGCTCTCTACAATGCTGTCGAACAGGAGGAAATCCCAGATCGGTTTCTCGATCTTCTCGAGCGTCTGGACGCGGCCGAGGCCGCATCCACGCCCAGAAAAAAGGGGTAACCGCCGTGGCAACAGTCGAAGATACGAGTTTCAAGCGGGATATGCTGAAGACGGTGCCCAGCCTGCGCGCCTTCGCCGTCTCGCTCTGCGGCCATCAGGACCTCGCCGACGATCTGGTTCAGGACACGATCATGAAGGCCTGGGCCAAGCAGGACAGCTTTGCCGAGGGCACCAATATCAAGGCCTGGCTGTTCACCATCCTGCGCAACGAGTTCTACAGCCAGATGCGCAAGAGCGGTCGTGAGATTCAGGATTCCGACAATGTCTTCACCGAGCGGCTTTCCACCCATCCCGCGCAATATGGCGCGATGGACCTTCGGGACTTCCGCGAAGCGCTGAACAAGCTGCCGAGCGACCAGCGCGAGGCGATCATTCTCGTCGGCGCATCGGGCTTTTCCTACGAAGAGGCGGCCGAAATCTGCCATTGCGCGATCGGCACGATCAAGAGCCGTATTGCCCGCGCCCGCGGCAAGTTGCAGGAGCTGCTGGACATTACCGGCGAAACCGAATTCGGCCCGGACGCCAATTCCGCAAGCGTGGTCAGCCGCGCCTTCGTGTCGCGCCCGGGCTGAGACGCGACGCGCGCAAAACCGATACTGCCAAGGGCCGGTCACTGACCGGCCTGAGGCTGCTGAAAAACCCTTGAATGCCTAGGGTGACACCTTCACTAGTGGCCTCCCACAGGGGTCATGCTCGGACTTGATCCGAGCATCCAGGCGACTTATCCCAAGAGTCAATGAATTTCAGCAGTGAACCCTCGCCGCGTTGCCTGGATCCTCGTGTCAAGCACGAGGATTGTT
>NZ_JAINWJ010000025.1 GCF_021021415.1 Martelella mediterranea
GCGGTCATTGCGACAGCCCCGGCCGGCGGATGGACGGCGCGGGCGAGGCTCATGAGCGCAATCGCAATGCCCACCGCCAAGGCGACGCGGAGCGACGGCTCCGAAACGGTGAGACACACGGCAACGCCGACAATTGCGGCAAGCGTATTGCCGACGATTGCGGACCATGGCTGGGCCAACGGGCTGTTGGGCACTGCAAAGATCAGAACCGAAGTCGCGCCGAAGGGCGCCACGAGATAGAGCCCGAGCCTGAGATCCACCGTCGGCGCCAGAACGAACAGTCCCACGATGACAAGACCGAGCGTGGCGCCGAGCCCCGCCCGGATGGATTCCCGAAGGGAAATGGGCGCCATCGCGGGCCCGATGGCCCGGATCAGACGCCCTGTGATTGTCATTGATTTCGTCATCGCAACCGAGCTTCATTCTACCGCGATCTGGACCAGATCGGTCTGGTCGTGCGATCGTTCTCCTCGTTATGTCGATGCAAACGGGTGTGCAACAGACCATGCCGAGCAAGTATCCCAACCACTGCACCTTCGGCTATGGTTCTGGCGCAAATTCCTTGTAATGACCGACATTTCAAATGAGGCCTGAACTTTTACGCTCAAAACGGGACCCGGGTCGATCGGCTGGAGATTTGAGTCAGCGGCTGAAGCGCAAAATCGAACGAAACAAGTTGAAAGCCGCGCCCTCGGTTCATCTACACCCATATCAGCGGCAGAAACGGCCGCTCAAGCTTGCGCTTCGAGCAGGCGTTCGGCGGTGAACCTGTCGGTAATCAGAAGGTCGATGACGCCGGTGCGGAGCGCGCCGCGAATGGCTTCTGTCTTGGAGCGGCCGCCGGCGAGCGCGATGACGCGGTCGACCTTGGACAGTTCCTCGAGCGTCATGCCGATCACGCGATCGTGCAGCGGCGTCTTGACGAAACCGCCTTCGGCATTGAAGAAGCGCAGGCTGATATCGCCGACGCCGCCGGCTTCGGCGACTTCGGCAAGCTCGCGCGAGGAGAATACGTTGCCGCTGCGCGCCAGCATGCCGGACGGCTCCATGGCGCCGATGCCGACGATCGCCAGCGTGATCCTGGAGAACAGCTCCATGGTCTGGCGCACATAGGTATCGCCGAGCAGCACCAGCTTGGCCTCCCGCGATTGCGCCACGCCCGGCGCGCTCAGAAGATGCGCCTCGGCGCCCGTCAGCCGCGCCAGCCGGGTCGTGAGCTGGTTGGCATGGATCTGGACCGTCGGATCGCCCATGCCGCCGAGCGTCTGCACCACGTAGCGGGCCTTGCCGGATTTCATCGGGTGAATATTGTCCACCATTCGCAGAATGGTTTCCGACCAGCTCGAAACCCCGATGATTTCGCCGGCCTGCAGCGTCGCTTCAAGAAAATGCGCCGCCGCTTCGCCGATCCGCGCCATGATCGCGCCATCGCGATCCTCCGAACACTCGACCACGATCGCCTCGGACAGGCCGAACCGGTTCCTGAGGCCGGATTCGAGTTCGGCATAGGTTCCGGAGGGGGCGACCACCGTGGTGCGGACGATCTCTTCTTCCTGCGCGCGCTTCAGCATGCGCGACACCGTCGCCTGCGAAATCCTGAGATGCTTGGCGATTTCCGACTGACGCTGTCCCTCGATATGATACATCTGCGCCACGCGGGCGATCATCCGTAATTCGTTGAGGCGGGACATGGTCTCTGCTAGCTCGTCGTGGCTTGTGTGAATATTTATTCTCTACACGGCGAATGTGGTCCGGGCAATCGCTTTTGTCCATTCTCCAATAGAACGATCGCGCCTGTCGGCCGGCACGGCAGGCGCAATTTCAGGCTCGGGTCGGGCAAGCGCCGAAAGCGCCTCCAGATCGGGCCAAAAACCGACAGCAAGCCCGGCCAGATGGGCCGCGCCGATCGCCGACGCCTCGGCATTGCGGCACGGCGTGACCGGGCGATCGAGATAATCCGCGACGAGTTGCATCAGGAAGCGGTTGCGGCTCGGCCCGCCATCGACGGAGATCCGCCCGACATGACCGGCCGCTCCCGCCATGATCGCGTAGACGTCGTGCACCTGGAAGGCAAGGCTTTCGGCCGCGGCTCGGGCGATATGCGCCGGCTTGGTGGAAAATGACAGGCCGCAGACGAGACCGCGCGCATCGGCATCCCAGTGCGGCGAGCCGAGCCCGACATGGGCGGGCACCAGCGCGACGCCGCCGGTATCCTCGACGGTTTCGGCAAGCACAAGCAACGCCTCGACGCTTTCGAGACCGAGCAACTCCGCCGTCCATGGAAAGATCGAGGCGCTGACCAGAATATTGCCCTCGAAGGCGAAGGTCGGGCGACCGGCGATAGACCAGGCGATGGTGGTGGTGATCCCGTCCGGCGGCACGATGTAGTCGGCAAGCGTCGTCATCACCGATGAGCCAGTCCCGAATGTCATCTTGCCGTCGCCGGTGGCAAAGGCGGCATGGCTGAACAGCGCCGCATGGCTGTCGCCGATGGCCGACGCTATTGGAAGGCCGTCTGGAAGGACGCCGGCGTCTTTTGTGGCGGCAAAGATATGGGCGCTGTCGAACACGGAAGGCAGCATGACGGGATCGACGCCGAAGAGCCTGCAGAGATCATCGTCCCAGCAACCTTCGGCGAGGTTGAAAAGCTGGGTGCGTGCGGCATTCGATCGGTCGGTGGCATGGACACTGCCGCCGGAGAGCCTCCAGATCAGCCAGCTATCGACGGTGCCGATGCAGATGTCGCTTGCCGCGCGTCCGTGATTGTCGAGCAGCCAGGCGACCTTGGTTGCGGGAAACATCGGATCGAGCGGCAGGCCGGTGCGGGCGATGACATCGGCTTCGTAGCCGGCCTCGCGCAACGCCCTGCACGCGTCGGCCGTGCGGCGGCACTGCCAGCTGATGACCGGACCAAGAGGGCGGCCGGTATTGCGGTCCCAGATCAGGATCGATTCCCGCTGATTGGAAATGCCGAGCGCGACGATTTCGGTCTCCGGCGCCTTCTTGAGGCATTCGGCAATCGCGATGGCGGTTGCCTGCCAGATAGCCTCGGCATCCTGCTCGACCCAGCCGGATTTCGGATGGCTGATGGGCACGGTGGCCGAGGCGCTGGCGATGATGTCGCCGGCATGGGAGACCAGCACCGCCTTAGAATTGGTGGTGCCCTCGTCAATCGCCAGGATCGCCTTGCCCGTCATGTCATCCCTTCCGCGCGATCAGCGCTTCGGCGCTTTCGGCGATCGCTTCAGGCGCCATGCCGAAATCGTCCAGCAGCGTGTTGGCCGAACCGGTATGGGCGAAAACGCCCGGCACGCCAAGCCGTTTCATCGGCACGGGCGCGGCGTCTACCACGACTTCGGCGACGGCGCTGCCCAGCCCGCCGAAGATCGTGTGCTCCTCGCAGGTCAGGATCGCGCCGGTCTCACGGGCCGCGGCGATGATCGCATCCTCGTCGATCGGCCTGACACTTGCCATGTTGAGCACGCGGGCGGCAATGCCGCGCTGTTCAAGAATGGCGGCGGCCAGCACCGCCCGGTGGGTCAGAACCCCATTGGCGATAATGGTGAGGGCGTCGCCGTCACGCAGCATGTCGGCCTTGCCGAGTCTGAACTGATGGCCTTCCGGAAGCAGGTCCGGCACGCCGACGCGGCTGAGCCGCAGGAAGCAGCCGCCCTGGTGTTCAGCAGCCCAGCGAATGGCGGCGGCAGTCTCGATGCGGTCGGCGGGCGCAATCACCGGCACGTTGGGCAATGCGCGGATCCAGGCGAAATCCTCGATCGAATGGTGGGTCGGGCCGAGTTCGCCATAGGCCATGCCGGAGGAGATGCCGACAAGCTTCACATTGGTTTCGGAATAGGCGACATCGGCCTTGATCTGCTCCAGCGCGCGCCCGGTCAGGAACGGGGCTGCGGCGCAGACGAACGGGATCTTGCCGCCATTGGCGAGACCCGCGCCGACGCCGACCATGTTCTGCTCGGCAATGCCGACATTGATCAGCCGCTCGGGAAATTTCTCGCCGAAGCCGCCGAGCTTGGAGGAGCCGACGGAATCATTGCAGACGGCGACGATGTTGCTGTCCTGTGCCGCCAGTTGCTCCAGCGTCTCGGTGAAGGCGTTGCGGCAGTCGTGCAGTTTCGCGGTTTCGAACGGCATGTTCATCGGATGGCCTCCTCGAGTTCGGCCATGGCCTGGCGGTATTGTTCTTCATTCGGCACCTTGTGGTGCCAGGCGACATTGTCCGACATGAAGGAGATGCCGTGGCCCTTGTTGGTGTGGGCGACGATGCATTTCGGTCTGCCGGGGGTGATGGCATCGGCAGAAAGCGCGCGGCAGATCGCCTCCATGTCATGGCCGTCGATTTCTTCAACAGCCCAGCCGAAGGCTTCGAGCTTCGGCGCAAACGGCGCGATATTATTGGTGTCGGCCAGCCGCGCGCCCTGCTGCAGGCGGTTGTGGTCGATGATCAGCGTCAGGTTGTCGAGGCCGAAATGGGCACCGGCCATGATCGCCTCCCAGTTGGATCCCTCCTGCATTTCGCCGTCGCCGGTGATGACGAAGGTGCGCCAGCCGGCCCTGTCGAGCTTTGCCGCCTTCGCCATGCCGACGGCGACCGGAAGACCATGGCCGAGCGGCCCGGTATTGGTTTCGACGCCCGGAACCTTGACCCGGTTGGGATGCCCGTTGAGCCGCGAGCGGTGCTTGAGGAAGGTCGAAATCTCGTCCTTCGCGATGAAGCCCTTTTCAGAGAGCACAATGTAGAGCGCGAGCGCCGTATGGCCCTTCGAAAGAACCAGCCGGTCGCGCGCGGGATCGAGCGGGGCCGCGGGATCAACCTTCATTGTGTGAAAGTAGAGCGCGGTCAGGAGATCGGTGACGGACATTTCGCCGCCGACATGGCCGGCACCGGCTTCGTAGACAGCCGTAACATCGCGGCGTCGGATGCGATTGGCGATAACGCGCAGTTCCTGGGGGTCCATATGTCACCTATGCATAATTATTCTTATACCATTAAACATGCGCAATCGATCTTTGTCAAGGCGGACTGGGCGCCGCAAAGCCAAGATAGTCATTCCATTCTCACGAAGAAAATAGAGAGAAGAAAGCTTTCGCGAAGGAAATTTGTAATTCAGCCACGGCTTGACACGCCTAAATGCATCCGTTATGGATTTTCCATCAAGTGTGAATACATATGCGCATGGAGGAGGAAAACATGGCGATGACACAGGAGTCTCCTGCGCAGAAGCCGCGCCTTTCGGAGGTGGTATCGCTGTCGGGCGCGACCGGGCCGCTGATCGGTCTGGTGCTGCTGTGCATCTTCCTGACCTTCGCGACCGACTCGTTTCTGTCCTTCCGCAATTTCCTGAACATTCTCGACCAGATCACCGTGCTCGGCATCATGGCCGTCGGCATGACCTTCGTCATTTTGATCGGCGGCATCGATCTCTCCGTCGGCTCCGTGCTGGCGCTGGCGATGATGGTGCTCGGCTATCTCAATGTCGAAGCCGGCATGCCGATGATCGTCGCCATCGCGGGCGCGCTCGCCGCCGCCGCGGTCTGCGGCATCGTGTCGGGGCTGATGATCACCGAATTCAAGGTGCCCGCCTTCATTGCCACGCTGGCGATGATGTCGGTCGCGCGCGGGCTTGCCAACATGATCACAAACGGCTCGCAGATCATCGGTTTCGCGCCCTGGTTCAACATGAGCGCGATCATCCGCTATGGCGGGTTCCTGACCATGACGGTCGCCGTCATGCTGGCGGTGTTCGTCGTCGCGATCCTGTTCCTGCGCTATCGCCAGGGCGGCCGCGTGCTCTACGCGATCGGGGGCAATGCTGAAGTCGCGCGCCTTGCCGGCATCAATGTCCGCAGAACCACGATCCTGGTCTATACGAGCTGCGCGGCTCTGGCGGGCCTTGCCGGCGTACTTCTGGCCGCAAGGCTCGATTCCGTGCAGCCAAGCTCCGGCGTTTCCTACGAGCTCGATGCGATCGCGGCCGTGGTCATCGGCGGCACCAGCCTTTCGGGCGGATCGGGCGGCGTCGTCGGCACGATCATCGGGGTGCTGATCATCGGCGTGTTGCGCAACGGCCTCAACCTTCTGTCGGTCTCGCCGTTTCTGCAGGCCGTCATCATCGGCGCGGTCATCGTGCTCGCGGTCGCTGCCGAAACCTTCAAGCACAGGAGCAGGTAGATTTCGGCCGGCTCAGGCCGGCCAGACAATGGGCCCGGAACCGGGCTTCAACAGGGTTGAAAACCCAAACACCAGGAGGAGAATATCGTGAAAACCTACAAGAAAATCATCGCGGCTGCGCTCGCATCCGCAGCACTGGCCGGACCGGCGCTCGCCGAAGACGTCAACAAGATCGGCCTGGCCGTGCCGAACCTGCAGGCCGACTTCTTCAACCAGATCAAGCTTGGCGTTGAAAACTACGGCAAGGAAAAAGGTATCGAGGTCATCGTGGTCGATGCCAAGAACGATACCGCGACCCAGGTCAGCCAGGTTCAGGACCTGATGACCCAGGGCATCGACGCCTTCATCTACATCCCCGCGGGCGCGGCAGCGGCCGCCGTCCCGACCCGCCTCGCCCGCGCTGAAGGCATTCCGGTGATCAATGTCGACCGCACGCCCGAAGGCGCGCCGGGCGATACCTTCATTGCCGGCGAGAGCGTCGAATCCGCCTATCAGGTCTGCAAGCACATCATCGATCTCGCCGGCGGCGAGGGCAAGATGGCGATGATCCACGGCCAGAAGGGCACGACGCCGGAAGTCGACCGCACCAAGGGCTGCATGCGCGCGATCGAGGAAAATCCGAACGTTGAGCTGGTCACCGAACAGTGGAGCCAGATGTGGTCGCCCGACGAAGGCTTCTCCATCGCCCAGAACATGCTGCAGGCGCATCCGGACCTGAAGCTGATCTTCGGTCAGGCTGACGGTCTCGCCATGGGCGCCGCCAAGGCTGTGGACGTTGCAGGCCTCTCCGACCAGGTCATCATCGGCGGCTATGACGGCGACGTCGCGGCGCTCGAATACCTTGCCAAGTGCGAAGGTCCGTTCGTGGCGACCGCTACCCAGAGCACCCAGATGATGGGCCGTCTTGCCGTCGATTCCGCGATTAAGGTTGCCGCCGGCGAGAGCGTGCCGGAGCGCCAGACACCGAATGCGGTTCTGACCACCTGCGAGAATGCGCCGCAGTTCGTCGAGAACCATCCGTAATCCTGCGGACGACGCGACATAGATAAAGGGCGGCGCCATGACGGAAAACGGCAAATCTCCAATCCTGTCCCTGAGGGGCATTCGCAAGTCCTATGGACCTGTCGAGGTGCTGCACGGGATCGATCTGGATATCCATGCCGGCGAAGTCGTGGCGCTGCTCGGCGAAAACGGCGCCGGTAAATCCACCGTTTCAAACGTCATCTCCGGAACGGTCCTCCCCTCGTCCGGCGCGATGACCTGGCAGGGCGCGGCCTACGCGCCCGCCAACCCGCGCGAGGCGATCGACGCCGGCGTCGGCATGATCCATCAGGAACTGCTGCTGCTGCCGCATCTGACGATCGCGGAAAACATCTTCGTCGGCCGCTATCCGATGAGGAACGGACGTGTCGACCGCGCCGAGATGAACCGGCGCGCCGAGCACGGTCTGGAACGGCTCGGCCTCAATATTTCGCCGCGCCGCAAGGTCGAGAACCTGTCGACGGCGAGCCAGCAGCTGATCGAGATCGCCAAGGCGCTGACGCTCAACGCGAAGCTCCTCATCCTCGACGAGCCGACAGCCGCGCTCGGCGGCGAGGAAACCCGGCTCCTGTTCAAGCAGATCGAGCGGCTGAAGGCCGAGGGCGTCGGGATCATCTACATTTCCCACCGGCTGGAAGAGATCAGGCAGATCGCCGACCGCATCGTGGTCATGCGCGATGGCGACAAGGTTCAGGAGTTCGATACCGCCGACCTGCCGGTGCGCACCATTGTCGAAGCGATGGTGGGCCGCAGCATGGAACAGATGTTTCCGCCGCTGCACCAGCCGAGCGAGGAGACCGTGCTGGAGGTCAAGGGCCTTTCGGGGCCGAGCGGGCGGTTCAACGATGTGAGCTTCTCGGTCCGGCGCGGCGAAATCTTCGGCATAGCCGGGCTCGTGGGCGCGGGGCGCACCGAACTGGTGCGCGCCATTGCCGGCGCCGACCCGATCGCCGCCGGCACGATCACGCTGAACGGCGAGGACATCACCCCCGCCTCGCCGGCAGAGGCGATCGCCAACGGCATCGTGCTTGTGCCGGAGGACCGCAAGCTGCAGGGCGTGATCCTCGATCACACGATCGCCGAGAATATCGCTTATTCGAATTTCGAGACGGTCGGCCGCGGCGGCTGGCTGAGCAGGAACCGTATCCGCGCCTTCGCCGACGACAATATCGCGAAATTCGGCGTCAAGGGCAAAGGCCACCAGAAGGCGGGCGAGATGTCCGGCGGCAACCAGCAGAAGGTGGTGATCGCCAAATGGCTCGCCCGCAATCCGCGCGTCGTGCTGCTCGACGAGCCGACCCGCGGCATCGATGTCGGCGCGCGATCCTCGATCTATGAAATCATTCACGATCTTGCCGAGAACGGCGTCGCCGTGATCGTCGTCAGTTCTGACCTCGAGGAGGTGCTCGGCGTCTCCAACCGCATCCTCGTGATGGCGGCCGGACGGCAGACGGGTATTCTGGACCACAGCGAGGCCAATGACATCTCGGTGATGGAACTGGCTACGGCCTGACACATACAGGGAGTTCACCATGAACCGCTTCAAGGGCAAAACCATTGTCGTTACCGGCGGCAACAAGGGCATCGGGCTTGCGATCGCCACCCGGTTTGCGCAGGAGGGCGCCAATCTCGTGATCGCCTCCGTCGAGGCCGAGGTCGAACAGGCGGCGCAGTCGCTTTCGGAGGCGACCGGCGCGAAGACGGCCGGCGTGATCTGCGACGTGACCGACCCGGAAGCCGTCAAGGCGCTTTACGACCGCGCTGAAGCTGAGTTCGGCGGCGTCGATATCTCCGTGCAGAACGCCGGCATCATCACCATCGCCAAGGTCGAGGACCTGACGGTTGCCGAGTGGGATGCCACGATGGCGGTCAACACCAAGGGCGCGTTCCTGTGCTGCCAGCAGGCGATCCGCCACATGCGCGCTTCGGGCAAGGGCGGGCGACTGATCAACATCGCCTCCGGCCAGGCGCGCGACGGGTTCATCTACACCCCGCATTATGCCGCCTCGAAATTCGGCGTCATGGGCATGACCCAGAGCCTTGCCAAGGAAGTGGCGCTCGACAACATCACCGTCAACGCCATCTGCCCCGGCATCATCAAGACCGATATGTGGGATTATAACGACCGCGTCTGGGGCAAGATGCTCGGCGATTTCGGCCCCGGCGAACTGATGGCGAGCTGGGTGGAGAACATTCCGATGAAGCGCGCAGGCGAAGGCAAGGATGTTGCCGGCCTGATCGCCTTCCTCGCCAGCGATGACGCCGAATACATCACCGGCCAGACCATCAATGTCGATGGCGGCCTGATCATGTCATAACGCGTCCGGAAGAAGCTTCCCGACGCCAGATCAAGAGAGCCGGCTTTAAACGGGCGCGACCCGTTGCCGCCGGACGAGAAGAAGGTCACCATCATGAATGACGCCGCAATCAGTTTGAACGCTCCGGCCCTGTTCGATCTTTCGGGCCGGGTGGCTCTGGTGACGGGCGCCGGCAGCGGCATCGGCCAGCGCATCGCCATGGGACTTGCCCAGTGCGGCGCCGACGTCGCGCTCGTCGACCGGCGCACGGATGACGGGCTTGCGAACACCGCCGCCTTCATCGCGAAGACCGGACGCCGGTCCTTGCAGATCGCCGCCGATGTGACCTCGGAGGCGGCCCTTGAGGACGCCGTTGCGAAAACCGAAGCCGAACTCGGGCCGCTGCGTCTGGCGCTGAATGCCGCGGGCATCGCCAATGCCAACCCTTGCGAGGAAATGCCCGAGGATCAGTATCAGACGCTGATGGACATCAACATGAAGGGCGTATGGCTGTCGTGCCGGGCAGAAGCGCGTGCCATGCTTTCCCACGGCAAGGGCGGCTCGATCGTCAACATCGCCTCGATGTCCGGCGTGATCGTCAATCGCGGCCTCAACCAGGTGCACTACAACGCGTCCAAGGCCGGCGTGATCCACATGTCGAAATCGATGGCGATGGAATGGGTCGATCGCGGCATTCGCGTCAACTCGATCAGCCCCGGCTATACCGCCACGCCGATGAACACCCGGCCTGAAATGGTGCACCAGACCAAGGAATTCGAAAGCCAGACGCCGATGCAGCGCATGGCAAGCGTCGACGAAATGGTCGGCCCCGCCATATTCCTGCTCTCCGACGCATCCTCCTACTGCACCGGCGTCGACCTGCTGGTCGATGGCGGCTTCTGCTGCTGGTAAACCTTGAGCCTGAGACCGGTGGCCGGCGGCTCAAGATGTCGCTGTAATTCGGCATAGTCGTTCGACGACACCGAACTTGCTCTATACGTCTTTGAACGATCAAAAGCACGTGAGGCCCCGGCACCGTCCCGAATGACAGGCTGATTCTTCTGCAGAAAAGCAACCTTGATTGACACAGGCGAACACAATCGTCGACAAACGCTATATTGCGGCGACAAACTCGCAATGCATTGAAGGTCATTGCAACGGCATGGCCCCGATTGTGAGCGCCGCCCGGCGCTGGCTTCGCAATTGAAAGCAAGGTGGATATGGACGGCGAGATGGCGAATGTGGCTCACATCGACATGCTCGCAGAGCGGGTGAGCGCCAGCGCCCGCAAGTTCATCGTCATCACCGCCGTCGCCGGCATGGGCAAGAGCCTGCTTCTGAGGAAACTCTCAAAGGCCCTTGATGTCACCGTGTGTACGACCCCGGAAGCGGATGGGACGGCGACCGGGCGGACGTTCCTGTGGGATATTCCATCCCGGGCTGAAACCATCGCCTTCGACGAAGCATTCTTCGAACACTTCGAGCGGGTGGTCATCGCCCGCCGACCCGAAACGGATGTGCCGGGGATCGAGCGCTTGATCGTCCATGGCGATGCCCTTTTTCTCGACGATCATGACCTGCTGCTGCCGGAAGGCGATCCCGCGCATCGCTATCAATGCGGCTGGCCGGTTCTTCATGGCGTCGATCTTGAAGACCCCGCAAGACGGCATCAGTTCAAAGCCTATATCGGTTTTGAAATCCTGCGCCCGCTGACAGCCATGCAACTCGCCACCCTCTGGCGGATGTTCAACGGCCACGCGATTGCTGGGAGCGCCGCCGAGCTGCCATTCCTGCCTTTCGTCGAGAGGACGGCCGACGGCATCCTCTCGGCCTGCGCCAGCGGCGAACTGCGCGGGATCGTGCGCGATGCGGCCAATGAGGAGATCGGGCGGCGCATGGAGCGCTTCGAGGCGGCGACGCCGCTTGCCCGCGCGCTGCATCGGTCCGGCCACACTGAAAAGGCAATATCCGCGCTTCAGTCCGCCGGGATGGAGGAACCGGCCGTCCGTCTTTTTGCCGAGGCGGGTGGGGTTTTCTATATCCATATCGATGGCCCTGAGGCGTATGCCCGTGTGCTTTCGGGCTTCAGCCCCGCGATTTCGGCCGATAACGAGACCGTGGTGATCGCCAATGCCATGCGAGCGCTCAAGGCCGGCGAGACGGGGCGGGCGAAGAAGCTGATCGCCGATCGTTTCGGCCGCCAGAGCCTCGACCCGATGGCCGTCTTTGCGGGTGGCGCGCCCTACTCCCTGTCGTTCAAGGGCTTCCGGCTGGTGATGATGATCTATGAGGATATCGTCATCACCGACGCCATGTTCGAGCGGCTTTACGACTATCTCGACGAGTTGCCTCTGGAAGCGGCGCTGCTGCGCGGGTCATTCTATAATGCCGTGCTTGAATTCTATATCCGTCAGCGCCGCTTCAACGAGGCCGAAATGGCTGCGGCGCATGCGCTCTCCAGCTATCGTGCGGCCGGCGTTCCGCTGCTTGTCTTCTACATCTGCGTCCATCAGGCCGTGATCCGGTTGCTTTCGGGCGACGCCATCGGCGCCGGCAGCCGCATCGCCGAAGCCCGGCGGCACATGGCGGCGGTCGGCTTCGAAAGCCCTGCCGACGCGCGGATCCTGCGGCTGATCGAAGCCTGCCACGCCTATGAGGATGGCCGCCCGCAGGTGCTGATTGCCTTCATCAACCATGAATTCGATACGTTTTCACAGGCCGAAACCTGGCCAAGCCTCGTCGAATTCGCGCTCCACTACGGCAGCCAGGCGCTCAGCGAACATTTTTCAACGATATCCGCGCTCGGCTTTCTGGATCGCTGGCGCCTCCACCAGACGCATGACCGCCAGCTGCGGTTCATGATCGAAATCCGCGCCGCGCTGGTGATGCAGAACGGCAACCGCTGGAACGATGCCGCCGCGACCCTTTCCGCCATGCAGATGCGGATCAACCGCACACGGGTCGAGGCTGCGCTGGACGAACTCGCCCGGCTTTCGATGCACGATGAAATCGAGGTGGCCTTCGCATGGCTCCGACAGATCGTCCATGAGCGACCAGACCGCGCCTATCTGGACCGCCAGATCAATGCGATGATTGCCAACGAAAGGGTGACGGGCCGCCAGCGGCGTGCGCTGCAGATATGGCTGGCCTTCGTGTTGAAACGGACCGGCCGGGCGACGGAAGCCCGCGCGGTTCTGCAGCGCATGTTCGATGATGCCGCCCGCACCGGCACGATCGCGCCACTTCAGGAGGAACGCCGGTTTCTCGGCGAGCTGATGGGCGACAGCCGCATCGAAGGTTTTGTCTCGGCGGCAGGCCCGGCCCGCCGGATCATGAAACGGTTGTCCGAAACCGGCATCAAAGGGCGCACGATCGAGCAGGAATCCGGGTTGTCGCGTCGCGAGGTTCGCATTCTGCTGATGATCTGCGAGGGCGCCTCTAACAAGTTCATTGCCGGCCGGCTCGGTATCTCGGAATCGACGGTCAAATTCCACGTGACCAATCTTTACCGCAAGCTCGGCTGTACAAGACGCCGCGAGGCCATTGCGGTGGCGCGGGCGCGCAACTGGTTGCACTGACCCGCCGCCAGGTCGGTCGCGCATTGCAAAACCTGTCCCTTATTCTTAAAAACCTAGACCTTTTCTATCTTGTCGCATCTTTTTCAGCCCTTCAGACTGAACCCATAAGATCACCGCCGGCACACCCACGATTGTCGGCGGCATAAAGGGAACAGTGGCCCCGACAGGGCCGAGGCTATGGAGCGGCGCATTCGATGCACCTGCGCTATCTGGAGATTTTTGTCAGGCGGCTTGCCGGCTTCGTGCTGGTTCTTTTCGTATTGTCGCTGATGATCTTCGTGCTCGCCCGCGTGGTGCCCGGCGATCCGGCCCGCATGACGCTCGGCCCGAGCGCGACACAGGGCCAGGTCGACCAGCTTCGAGAACGCATGGGGCTCGACCAGCCCATCCTGGTGCAATATGGCCGCTATATCGGCAAGGCGCTTCAGGGCGATCTCGGGGACTCGATCGTCTCCGGCAACCCGGTGAGCCGGGACATCGGGGAATTCCTGCCGGCAACGCTTGAGTTGATCATCGCCACGGTGATTATCGAGCTTATCTTCGCCATCCCCCTCGGCGTCATCACCGCCCGCTATCGCAACAGCTGGATCGACAATGCCGGGCGGCTGTTTTCGCTTGTCGGCGTCACCATCCCGGCCTTTCTGTTCGCGATCACGCTGCAGCTCGTCGCCGCCCGCTTCTTTCCGTCATGGCCCATTCTCGGCCGCGTCGACTACGGTCTCGGCGCGCCGTCCGGGCCTACCGGCTTTCTGCTGGTCGACGCCGTGCTCGCCGGCCGCGGCGATGTGTTTTTGAGCGCGCTCGCCCACCTCGCGCTGCCCGCCACCGCGCTGGCCATGGCCGGTATCGGCCAGATCACCCGCATCACCCGTTCCGCCATGATCGACAATCTTCGGCGCGACCATGTTCTCACCCTGAAATCCTTTGGCGTGCCCGAGCCGGTGATCGTGTTCCGCTATCTGCTGAAGCTGTCGTCGATCGCACCGCTGACGATCATGGGGCTCGAATTCGCCTCGCTGATCGGCAACGCTTTCGTGGTCGAGATGGTGTTTTCCTGGGGTGGCTTCGCCTCCTACGGCCTGACCGCCATCCTGCAGAAGGATCTGAATGCGCTGATGGCCGTGGTCCTGGTCTCCGGCGTCTTCTTCATCGTCGCCAATCTCGTCATCGACATCGTCGTCAGCATCATCGACCCGCGCCTGCGCCTCGGGGAGGCTGGACAATGAGCGAGCAGACAGGCCTGACAGCAGGCTACATGACCTGGTATCGCTTCAGCCGCAATCCGGCCGCCGTCATCGGCGGGCTGATCGTGCTGTCGGTCCTGCTGATGGCGGCCGCGGCCCCCTGGATCACGCCGTTTCCCGACCATGTCGGCGCCGTCGTCGATTTCCGCAACCGCCATGTGGCGCCGAATGCCATCAACTGGTTCGGCACGGACAAGGCCGGGCGCGACATCTTCTCGCGCACGATCTTCGGTTTCCGCGTTTCGCTTCTGCTGGTGGTCGGCGTCCTCGGCATCTCCGTGCCGGTCGGCGCGGTGCTCGGCATGGTCTCCGGCTATTTCGGCGGCTGGTGGGAGCGCATCATCACCGGGCTCACCAATGTCATGCTTGCCATGCCGCCGCTGGTCATGGCGCTTGCCATCGGCAACATCCTCCAGCCGAACCTGATCAACGCGATGATTGCGATCACCCTGCTCTGGTGGACCTGGCACGCCCGGCTCGTCTATCGCGTCACCCGCTCGATCGCGACCGAGGACTTTATCGAAGCTTCACGACTTGCCGGCGCCGGCCCGCTGCATATCCTGTTTCGCGAAATCCTGCCCAACTGCGTCTCGGTCATCTCGGTCAAGACGACGCTCGATGCCGCCTTCGTCATCCTGTTCGGCGCGACGCTTTCCTTCCTCGGCTTCGGGGTGAAGCCGCCGACGCCCGATCTCGGCTCGATGGTGGCCGACGGTCGCCAGTTCCTGCCGGAGAAATGGTGGGAAGTACTCGCCCCCGGCTTCGCCATCTTCTACGCCACGCTCGGCTTCAACCTTCTCGGTGACGGCCTGCGCGACATGTTCGACGTGGAGGCGTAAAACATGGCTGTACTGCTGCTCAAGGTCGAGAACCTCAATATCGCCTTCACCGGCTATGGCCGCCGCAGCCATGTGCTGAAGGATGTCGGCTTCGAGATCGCCGCCGGCGAGCGCGTGGCGCTGATCGGCGAGACCGGCTCCGGAAAGTCCGTGACCTCGAAGGCGATCCTCGGCACGCTGCCCGACAATGCCGTGATCGAAAACGGCGATATTGCTTATCGCGGCACAAGCGTGTTTGCGATGCCGTCCCGGGAGCGGGAGGGACTGAAGGGCACCGCCTTCTCGATCATCATGCAGGACCCGCTGTCCTCGTTCAATCCGGTCTTCAAGGTCGGCCGCCTGCTGGATGACGTGCTTTATTATGCCGACCGGCGCAACGCCGTCGTCAGCAATGCGGGAGATCGCAGAAAGCGGGTCTTCGATGTGCTTCGCCGCGTCCAGCTTGCCGATCCGGAGCGGATTTTCGCGGCCTGGCCGAACGAGCTATCCGGCGGTATGCGCCAGCGCGTGCTGATCGCGCTTTCGCTGCTGCACCAGCCGGAACTGCTGATCGCCGACGAGCCGGGAACCGCGCTCGACGTCACCACCCAGGACGAAATCCTCAAGCTTATCAATCGCCTTGTCGGCGACGAGGGGTTGTCGCTGCTGATGATCACCCACAATCTCGGCGTCGTCCGCCAGACCGCCGACCGGGTGCTGGTGATGCGCCACGGCGAGATCGTCGAACAGGGCACGCTGTCGGAGGTCTTCACCGCCCCGCGGCAGGCCTACACCCGCGACCTGATGGATGCCGTCCCGCCGCTTTACGGGCCACGCGTCGTCAATCAGCCGGCGAGCGCAAAGGCACCGATCGTCACGCTCGAAAATGTAGACAAGGTCTACCAGGCGAAGGGCCTGCTGTTTTCCCGCGGCCCGGGGCACCATGCCGCAAAATCGGTCAATCTCGCGGTCGCCGAGGGCGAGGTCTTCGGGCTCGCGGGCGAAAGCGGCTCGGGCAAGACCACGGTCGCGCGCATGGTCATGCGTCTCGTCAAGCCGACCTCGGGCACCATCCGTGTCGGTTCGGCGGCGGAAGGGGCCGATCCCCGCCGCCTGACCCAGATCGTCTACCAGAACCCCGGGACCTCGCTCAATCCGAAGCGCACAGTGTCGCAGACCCTCTCAGTTCCGCTTGCCTATGGCGGCTACGACCGGACGACGGCGGAGGCGCGCAAGAAGGAGCTGATGGCGCTGGTGCGGCTGCCGGAGAACTTTCTCTCCAAATATCCGCACGAGCTTTCCGGCGGGCAGAAACAGCGTGTCGCCATCGCCCGCGCGCTTGCCGCCGATCCGCGCATCATCATTCTGGACGAGCCGACATCGGCGCTCGACGTTTCGGTGCAGAAGACGGTGATCGACCTCCTTCTAACCCTGAGGCAAGAACTCGGCCTCACCTATGTGATCATCAGCCATGACCTTTCGCTGATGCGCAATTTCTGTTCGCGCATCGCCATCATGCTGAAGGGCGAAATCATCGAGCAGGGCCTGACGGCAGACGTCTTCGCCCGCCCCGAACACCCCTATACCCGCGCGCTGATCGCCGCCATTCCGGTCCTGAGTGACGCGGAAGAGGCCGAGAAACCGAAGGTCAGCGCTGAGGAACGCGCCCGCTTCCTGGTGCAGAGCACCGGCGAGCAGGAGAGATGAGACAAGTGCAGGACCGCGCGCCCGAGGCGCCGGCAAGACAAGGAGACGACCCCGTGTATCGACTGGGAATTGACGTCGGCGGCACGAATACCGACGCCGTGGTAATGGAAGGCAACAAGGTGCTCTCGGGCGTCAAGGCGGCGACCACGGAGGATGTGACGAGCGGCGTCATCGAGGCTCTGGAAGGCGCGATCAGGAAGGCGGGCATTGACCGCGCGAAGATCGGCAACGTCATGATCGGCACCACCCATTTCACCAATGCCGTGATCGAACGGCGGCACCTCAACAAGGTGGCCGCCATCCGCCTCGGCCTGCCGGCAACCGCCTGCCTGCCGCCGATGATCGACTGGCCGGAAGACCTGAAGGGCGTCGTCGGCAATCTCGGCTATCTGGTCAAGGGCGGCTACGAGTTCGACGGCCGCGAGATATCGCCGCTCGACGAGGCCGAGATCGCCCGCATCGCCGGCGAAATCCGCGACAACGACATCAAGGCCGCCGCCATCACCTGCGTCTTCGCGCCAATCAACGACACGATGGAAAAGCAGGCGAAGGCGCTGATCGAAAAGCACTGCCCCGGCCTGCCGGTGGTGCTTTCCACCGATATCGGGCGCATCGGTCTTCTTGAGCGCGAAAGTGCCGCGATCATGAATGCCAGCCTGTTGTCGCTCGCCGACCGCACCGTCAGCGCTTTTGCCAGGGCGCTTGCCGATGCCGGGCTCACCTGCCCGTTCTTCATCACCCAGAACGACGGCACGCTGATGGCCGCCGACACCGTGCGCAATTTCCCCGTTCTCACCTTCGCCTCGGGGCCGACCAATTCGATGCGGGGTGCTGCCTTCCTCACCGGCGTGCGCGAGGCGATCGTGGTCGACATCGGTGGCACGACGAGCGATGTCGGATCGCTGCATCTCGGCTTTCCGCGCCAGGCGGCGACGGTTGTCGATGTCGGTGGGGTCCGCACCAATTTCCGCATGCCCGATGTGTTCTCGATCGGTCTCGGCGGCGGCTCCCTTGTGAGGAACGATCACACCGGCAAGGTCACGGTCGGGCCGCAATCGACCGGCTACCGCATCACTAAGGAGGCGAAGGTGTTCGGCGGCGAGACGCTGACGGCCACCGATATCGCCGTCGCGCTCGGCAAGGCCAGCGTCGGCGATGCCGCGAAGGTCAAGGACATCGACTCGACCTTCGCGAAGGCCGCCGAGGCCGAGATCATCGCCCTGCTTGAAAACGCCGTCGAGCGCAGCCGCATGTCCCCGGAACCGATCCCGGTGATCGCGGTGGGTGGCGGCTCGATCCTGATGCCCGACCGGCTCGGCGACCTCGAGGTGATCCGGCCGGAAAACTTCGCCGTGGCCAATGCCGTCGGCGCGGCCATCGCCCAGATCTCCGGCGAGGTCGACCGCGTCTATGCGCTCGAAAACGGCCTGACCCGCGAACTCTGCCTCGCCGAGGCCGAGAAGGAGGCGACCGAAAAGGCCATTGCCGCAGGTGCTGTCGCCGACACCATCGAGGTGATCGAACGCGAGGACGTGCCGCTCGCCTATTTGCCGGGCAATGCCACGCGCATTCACGTCAAGGTCGTCGGAGAGATGGGAGGCATGAATGCCTGAGACCATCACACGCTCGAAATTCGAATACGATCCCGCCGACATCTGGATCCTGGACCGCGAGGATATCGACGCGCTAGAAATCGGCTCGGCCATTCTCGGCACGGGCGGCGGCGGCAATCCCTATGTCGGCAAACTCAGGGCGCGCCAGGCCATCGATGACGGGTTCACGCTCTCCGTGCTGCCGCTCGACAAGGTGCCGGACGAGGCCTGCTGTGTTTCGCTCGGCGGCATCGGCGCGCCGGTGGTCGGCTATGAACGCATCCGCGAGGGCCGCGAAGGCCTGCGTTGCGTGCGCGCCATCGAGGAGATGCAGGGCTTTCCGGTCGACCTGATCGTGTGCGAGGAAATCGGCGGCTCCAATGCCATGGAACCGCTGATCGTCGGCGGTATGACCGGCCTTCCGGTGGTCGATTGCGATGGCATGGGCCGCGCCTTCCCGGAAATGCAGATGACCACCTATTCGATCTACGGCCACACTTCGACCCCGAGCGTGATGTGCGACGTGCACGGCAATATCGTCATCTTCCAGCATGCCGTGACGGAACTGTTCCACGAACGCATGGCGCGGGCCTGCGTGGTGGCCCAGGGCGGCGGCTCGGACCTTGCCTCCGCGCCAATGACCGGCACGTTTCTGAAGAAATTCGCCATTCCGAATTCCTACACGCAGGCGGTCTCGCTCGGCCGCGCGGTCATCGACGCCAAGCGCCGGCACAGCGACCCGATCGCCGCCATCTGCGAACGGGAAAACGGCCGGCATGTGTTCTCGGGCAAGATCACCGACCTGAAGCGCCATCTGCGCGGCGGTTTCGTGGTCGGCGAAGCCATGCTGTCCGGCATCGACAACCATCATGGCGAGGATGCCTCCGTCCTGATCCAGAACGAGAACCTCGTCTTTACCCGTGAGGGCGAGGTGGCGGTTTCGGTTCCCGACCTGATCGTTGTGCTCGATATCGACAGCGGCCACGCCATCACCACCGAAATGCTGCGCTACGGCCAGCGCGTGGCGATCCTCGCTTTGCCGTGCCATCCGCTGCTGCAGTCTCCGGCAGCGCTCGAGGTCGTCGGCCCGAAGGCCTTCGGCTTTCCCGATATCGTCTATCGACCGGTCGCGGGAGGCTGAAGACATGGCGAAAACACTGATCACAGCCGACGACCTCGACGCCATCGCGCTCGGCGGCGCCTTTCTCGGAACGGGCGGCGGCGGCGATCCCTATATCGGCAAGCTGATGGCCCGCGCGGCGCTCGCCGCAAACGATCCGGTGACGCTGATCGACCCGACCGATGTCGGCGACGACGATCTGTGCGTACCGGTGTTCATGATGGGCGCGCCAACCGTGATGCTGGAAAAGCTCCCGAGCGGCGCGGAGATCATGGCCGCGCTTGACCAGCTCGAGACCTATCTCGGCAAAAAGGCGACCGCGCTGATGTGCGTGGAAGCGGGCGGGCTCAACTCGACCATTCCCTTCGCCGTGGCGGCCGCGACCGGCCTGCCGCTGATCGACGGCGACGGCATGGGCCGCGCCTTTCCTGAACTGCAGATGGTCTCCTTCACCATGTCCGGCATCAGCGCGACGCCGCTGGTGCTGGCCGACGACAAGGGCAATTCCGTCCTGATCAACGCCGTCGACAACCTCTGGACCGAGCGGCTGGCCCGTGCCGATGCCGTGCAAATGGGCGGCGCGGCGCTGGTCGCCGCCTATTCCATGACCGGCGCGCAAATGCGTGACAGCATCCTGCCCGGCACGATGACGATGATCCGCGAGATCGGCGAAACGCTGATGGCCGAGCGCAAGGCGCACCGCCATCCGGGCGCGGCGCTGCGCACCCGGTTCTCAGGCCATCATCTGTTCACCGGCCGTTTGAGCGATATCGAGCGCAAGACGGTCGGCGGCTTTGCCCGCGGCCGCGCCATCATCAAGGGCACGGACGCCTTTGCGGGGCGTGAGTTCAGCATCGATTTCCAGAACGAGTTTCTCGTCGCCCGCGATGACGCCGGCACCGTCCTGGCAACGACGCCGGACCTGATCTGCGCGCTCGATGCCGATGCCGGCATGCCGGTCACCACCGAACAGATGCGCTACGGCCTGCTCATTGAAATAACCGGCCTTCCGGCCGATCCGAAATGGCGCAGCGATGCGGGGCTGAACCTCGTTGGCCCGGCCTATTTCGGTTACGACCACGCTTATGCGCCAGTGGAAAATATCAACAATAACAAAAGCGTAAACCCGGACTGAACAAAGCTCATAAAAGAGAGGAACTTGCAATGACACGGAAAATGCTTGCAATCGCAGGGCTGGCTTTGGCGGCCTCGGCAACGACGGCCCTGACGACCGCCCGCGCCCAAGACGACAAGGTCTCGATCGTGGTGAACGCCACCCAGGTGTTCGGCACCATCGATCCCGCCCGCATCAACGACTACACCGAATACATGGCGGCCGTGAACCTCTATGACGGGCTGACGACCGTCGCCGGCGACGGCTCGATCATTCCCCAGCTCGCCGAAAGCTGGACCGTTTCCGACGACAACCTCACCTACACGTTCAAGCTGAAGGACGGCGCCACCTTCCAGGACGGCTCGCCGGTCGAGGCTTCAGACGTCGTTTACACGTTGAAGCGCCTGCTGGCCATCAACGAAGGCCCGTCCTACCTGTTCTCCAAGCTCATCGATCCGGAAAAGCTGAAGGCAATCGACAGCCATACCGTCGAAATCGGGCTGACAAAGATCTACGCCCCGTTTCTGACCACGACCCCGCTCATTCTTGTCGTCAACGAGGCGGCGGCGAAGGCCAACAGCGACGATGAATGGGCAAGCGACTACATCGCCAACCACAGCATCGGCGCCGGACCCTACATGCTGGCCTCGTGGAACCGCGGCTCGCAAATGGTGATCGACCGCTATGGCGACTATCATGCCGGCTGGGAGCGCGGCCGCCCGATCGACGAAATCCGCTTCGTCATCACCAATGACGAAGCCACGGTGAAGGCGCTTGCAACCAAGGGCGAACTTGGCATGTCGGCCGACTCTCAGGCAACGGAGACATACGACGCAATCGCCGCGATGGACGGCTACAAGATCATCGAAACGCCGACGGCAACCGCGCTCTACATCAAGATGAACACCAAGCTGCCGCCGACCGACGATATCCATGTCCGCCGTGCAATCGCCTATGCCACGGATTACGACACGATCCGCGAAGCCATCTATCCCGGTTCGCCGCTTTCCGGCCCGATGGCGCCGGCCTTTGCCGAGGCCTATCCCGATGACCTTCCGACACCGGAATACAATCTCGAAAAGGCCAAGGAAGAACTGGCCAAATCGAAATATGCCGGGCAGGACATCACGCTGACCCATTCCTATGTGGCCGGCCTCTCCTTCGAGGAAGACATTGCGCTGCTGATGCAGGCCAATCTCGAGCAGATCGGCATCACGCTCGATGTTCGCCCGGAACCGTGGAACCGGATCACCGAGCTTGCCAGCCAGCCGGAAACGACGCCGAACACGACCCAGGTCTTCAACGGCCCGAGCTACCCATCGCCGGACAGCGTGTTCTACGTCCAGTATGATTCCGCGGCCGCCGGTACATGGGCGTCGATGGAGTGGTTGCAGAACCCGGAGATCGACACGCTCATCGACGATGCCCGGACCACGACCGATGTCGACAAGCAGAACGATATCTACAAGGAGCTTCAGCGCAAGATCGTCGATCTGCAACCCGATGTCTTCCTGCTAGTCGAAAACCGCCGCTATGCCGCAAGCGACTGCCTCCAGGGCTATGAATTCGTTCCGATGATGAGCTGGGATACCGACTTCTCGCGCTTCACCTGGGACTGCAGCGCCGAATAGCCTGATTGCATGGAGGACGTTACCTCCGCAGTCCGAACCGACCGTATCGAGCGGGGCTGGCCAGATGGCTGGCCCCGCGTGGTCTTTTCAAATGCCTTTCGCTCTTCAGCGAAGTGGTTCGCGCTCAAAATGGCTACCGGGAGGCGACACCCGGAAATCGTAAAGCACCCCCGCTTCGAACGGCCGGTTTGTTCGGCCGATGTCCCTTCTTCCGCAGCCCACCGGCAGTATTCCGCCTCTTGAGGGGTGAGGTAATAGTAGGCCATGCCGGACGCGCCAGCCCTCCTCGCATAACCCTCGCCGAACCGGTCACCGCCAAATCGGGGGGCAATCCTGAGCCTGCCGGCGCTTCGAAGATGATCAGCTTTCGTGAGAAGGAATTCTCGTGCGTCTATCAGGCTCCCCGGAAGACGGGCAGAATGTCAAACGGTCTCTTGAGAACCGGACCCAGGCAACCTGTTCGACGCTGACGCCTGCGGAAATCCAAAGTGCAGTGTCGCTCAGTGTTCGCATGACCAAAGGTCTTGATGGGATGTGGACAAACGACCCCGGCATCGACTTCTTTTGTTTCCGCATCATAGACCGTCGTCTCAAGACTTAAGCCGCGCAGCAGCGGCGCAAGTGTGCTGGTCAAGTCACTACCTTTGCGAATTGCAATAAGATGATTTTCGTCCCCCGTAGCAATGATGCGGCGGACACCTGCTTCTGTCAGTACAAAATTTCCCTGCGCATCGGAAAAACGCGCAGCCGCTTGCCTGTCGAGGTAGATCGGCACGGCTTCTCCAACCGGAATCTCGACCATTTTCGAGATCGCATGATCGTGAATCTCGATGTTTTGGCGGACCTAATCGGCTCAAAGCATAATGCGATGAGAAGCGGCGGGGCGAGGATTGGCCAGTCGAGGGCCCGGAAACAAATCCGTTGACAGCATATCGAGCAATTTATATTCTCTTAAATGGGACTATATTACATAATAATGGAGCAGCAGTCATGAAACGTCTTATCTCTCAATTGTCATGCGCTTCGGCGCTAGCGCTCGCGATGGCCGTGTCCGGCCACGCCCAGGCGCAAACCGAAATCGACGTCGCCATGATCGGCGAACCCGATACGTTCGACCCCATGGTCTCCACCAAGGACGTGGTCAGCATCGTGACCCAGCACTTCGTCGAGACCCTGTTCACCTTCGACGACAATTGGGCGACGGTTCCGCTGCTTGCAGCGGCCATGCCCGATGTCAGCGATGACGGGCTGACCTATGTCATTCCGATCCGCGAAGGCGTCACCTTCCACGATGGCTCCACCATGGATTCGGCAGACGTTGTCGGCTCGCTGGAGCGCTGGCTCGAAGTGGCCTCCCGCGGCAAAAGCGTTGCCGCTTATGTCGACAGCGTCGAGGCGACCGGCGACTATGAGGTGACCATCAAGCTCAACCAGCCTTACGCGCCGCTTCTTTCCCTGCTCGCATTCTCAAACTCGGCGGCGGTGGTCTATCCCGAGGAGATCCTCGCCGACCATATCGACAATGTGGTCGGAACCGGTCCTTACGAGATAGCCGACTATGTGCCGGACCAGTACATCCAGCTCGTCCGCTTCGACGGCTATACCCAGCCGACGGGCGCGGCCGAACGCAAACAGATTCCCGATGAAATCCGCTTCGTGCCCGTTGCCGATCCGAATACGCGGGTTGAGGGCTTGCTTTCCGGCCAGTTCGATTTTGCCGACAGTCTGTCGTCGGAATCTTATGACAGGCTGGAGTCGAGCGACGTCGCCGAGCCATTGCTGCTGGAGCCCTTCGGTTGGCCGCTGTTCGCAATGAACCACAAGAAGGGCATGATGACCGATATCGAGGTCCGCAAAGCCGTCCAGGCCGCCCTGCCCTTCGACGACATGCTGTATGCCGCCTTTGGCGACGAGAAATTCTATCAGGTCGAAGGCGCGATGTACCCGGAAGGCTGGGTCTGGAACAATGACGGCGGCGTCGAACTCTATAATCAGAACGATATAAAAGCCGCCGCCGAGCACCTGGAGAAGGCGGGTTATGACGACACGCCGCTACGCATCCTGACCTCGCGCCAGTACGAGTTCCACTACCAGATGGCCCTGGTCGCAAAAGCCGCACTTGAAGCCGCCGGCTTCAACGTACAGATGGATGTCGTGGACTGGGCCACGCTCGCCGAGCGACGCAACAACCCCGATCTGTGGGATATCTACATCACCCACTCCCCGTTCCTGCCCGAGCCGGCGCTGATCTCCAGCTTTTCAGCCGAAGCGCGTGAAGGCTGGAATGATCCGGTCAAGAACGAGATTTACGCCCGTTTCACCACCGAGACGGATCCGGAAACCCGCAAGGCCGTATTCAAGGAACTCCAGACCGAACTTTACGAGAATGTCGGCTTCATCAAGCTCGGCAACTTCAATGCGCTTCAGGGCAAATCGAAGACGCTCGAAGGCGTCAGCGCCTCGCCGTGGCCGCAGTTCTGGAATGCCTCGACGTCCGAGTAACGAGGCATGCCGGCGCGGCATCATGATCGCTGCGCCGGTGGCTCCGGAAACGGCCGGCCGCTGAAAAGTCCTTCATGGCCGCAGGACGTTGAATGCGGATATTGTCAGGAGCTCGCATATGCTTCGTCGATATGCCAGGGAATCGAACTGAATGACAAATTACCTCACCAGGCGTTTTATCGGCATGGTGGTCGTGACCTTCCTGGTCCTGACGATTGCCTTCGTGCTTGTGCGGCTCGCGCCGGGAGATCCGGCGGCCCTGATGCTGGGGCCGGACGCGACGCCTCAGGACGTCATGGATCTGCGCGCCAGCCTCGGCCTCGATCAACCGATCTTCGTGCAATACCTCACCTTCGTCGCCAATGCCGCACAGGGCGATCTCGGCCGCTCGCTGTTCTTCGACAATTCGGTGACCTCGGTGCTGGCGGCGCGGGCCGAACCGACCGTGTTCCTGTCGCTGTTCTCGCTGATCTTCGCCCTCGTCATCGCCACGCCGATCGGAATCTACGCCGCCTACCGGCGCGGCTCGGCGCTGGATCAGTCGGCGGTGACGACCGCCATGCTCGCCGCGTCGGTTCCGAGCTTCCTGACCGGCCTGATCTTTCAGCGCTATCTCGCCACCGAACTCGGCTGGTTTCCCGCCTCCGGCTATGGCGGGCCCGATGCCGGTTTCCTCGATCGGATGTGGCATCTAGTGCTGCCCTCAATCACGCTCGGCATCGTGAACTCCGCGCTGATCCTGCGTTTCACCCGCGCTTCGATGCTGGACATTCTCAGCGAAGACTATGTGCGCACCGCCCGGGCCAAAGGCATGAGCGAGCGCCGCGTGGTGCTGCGTCACGCGCTCAAGAACGCCGGCATTCCGATCATCACCGTCGTCGGGCTCACCTTCGCGCTGCTGGTGGCCGGCGCCGTGGTCACGGAGCGGGTGTTCAATCTGCCGGGGCTTGGCAGCCTGGTGGTGAATGCGGTGCTGCGGCGGGATTATCCAGTGATCCAGGGCACGCTCATCGTGGTGGCGATCCTCTACGTCTTCATCAATCTTCTGACCGACCTTCTCTATCTGGTCATCGACAAGCGGGTGCGGTACTGACCATGGCCGATACGACACTTTCCTCCAGCACGCCGGACACGGCCGAACCGGAAGGCACGGGCGAACCCGGTTTCTTCCGTGTCCTGCTTGCGCGGCGCTCGGTTCAGGTCTCGCTGGTCGTGTTCCTGACGATCGCGATTCTCTGTCTGTTCGCGTCGCTGGTGGCGCCCGCCAATCCCGATGCGATGTCGGTGCGCGAGCGCCTGCAGGGACCGAGTGCTGCCCACTGGTTCGGCACGGATGCGTTCGGACGCGATGTACTGTCGCGTCTTCTCTATGCCGGGCGTTCCTCGCTCAGCATCGGACTTTCGGTGGCGATCCTATCGTCGCTGATTGGCGTGGTGATTGGCCTGACGGCAGGCTTCTTCAGCCGGCTCGACTGGCCGTTTTCGCGGTTGATCGACGCGATGATGGCGTTTCCGGACATCCTCATGGCGCTGTCGCTCGTCGCGATCTTCGGCGGCACCCTCACCAATGTCGTAGTCGCGCTCTCGATCGTTTATGCGCCGCGCGTCGCCCGCATCGTCCGCGCCTCGACGATGGTCATCCGCGAAATGCCTTATGTCGAGGCCGCCCGGGCTCTGGGAACGCGGACTTGGCGCATCATGATCACGCATGCGCTGCGCAATATCGTTTCGCCGATCCTGGTGCAGGCCACCTTCATCTTCGCCTATGCGATGCTGGCCGAGGCCGGCCTCTCCTTCCTCGGCATCGGCGTCGATCCCGAGACGCCGACCTGGGGCATTATGGTGAATGAGGGCCGCCAGTACCTCGACTCAGCCATCTATCTCATCCTGTTTCCGGGTGTTGCCATATCGCTGTCCGTACTGACGCTCCAGATCGTCGGCGACGCGCTGCGCGACGCTCTCGACCCGCATCTTGCCAAGGAAGCCTGAATGTCTCTCACCCTCGTTAATTTCCGCATTATCGGGTTCGATGACGCGCCCGATCAAATCCACATCGGCGATGACGGCCTGGTCGCGAAGAACGCCGCGCCGGACGCCCGGCTCATCGATTGCAACGGCGCCTTTCTGTCGCCCGGCTGGTGCGACCTGCATGTCCATGTCTGGCATGGCGGCACGGACATTTCGGTGCGGGCCTCGCAGGCAGGCCGGCCGACCGGCGTCACCGCCATGGCCGATGCCGGCTCGGCCGGTGAGGCAAGCTTTCACGGTTTGCGCGAATACGTGATCGAGCGCCAGTCCGAAACCGTCCGGGCGTTTCTCAATATCGGCTCGATCGGCCTCGTCGCCTGCAACCGGGCGCCGGAACTGATCGACTGGCGCTCGATCGACATCGACAAGACGCTGGCCGTGGTCGAGGCCAATCGCGACGTCATCTGCGGCATCAAGGTGCGCGCCTCGGGCGTGATCGTCGGCTCCTGGGGGATCACGCCCGCCAAGATCGCCAAGCGCGTCGCCGAAATGACCAAGCTGCCGCTGATGGTGCATGTGGGCGAACCGCCGCCGCTGATTGACGAGGTTTTCGAACTGCTGACGCCGGGCGATATCGTGACCCATTGCTTCAACGGCAAGGCGGCCGGCTCGATCCGCGACACCGATGCGCTGTTCAAGATGGCCCAAGACATGGCGGCACGGGGCATATTGATGGATATCGGCCACGGCTCGGCCTCGTTCAATTTCGAGACGGCGCGCGCCTCGATGGCCGATGGCCTGAAGCCGTTCTCGATCTCGACGGACCTCCATCTCCACAGCCTCGAGGATCCGGTGCGCGACCTCGCGACCACCATGTCCAAGCTCTACGGCGTCGGATTGTCGTTCGAGGACTGCATCGAGGCGGTCTGCGCCGGACCGCGCGGCGTGCTCGGTCTCAGCGGGCGCGGCGGTCTTGCCGCGGGCACGCGCGCCGATTTCACGGTTTTCGATTTCGCCGAGGCCTCCCTGCCGGTCCTCGACAGCCAGGGCAACAGCATGACGCTGGAACGGCTGTTCGAGCCGCGCATGACGGTGATCGGCAACGACGTTCAGCCGGCCGCGCGGAGGGCCTCATGAACGAGGACGCCATTCTGGATGTCCGGGGACTGAACGTCCGCTTTCGCGGCCAGGGGCGCGAGGTGGCGGCGCTGCGCGACGTCAGCTTCAGCATCGGCCGCGGCCGGACGCTTGCGCTGGTGGGCGAGAGTGGTTCCGGTAAATCGGTGACCTCGCTGGCGCTGATGGGCCTGCTGCCGCCGAACGGCAGGATCGCGGCGGGCACGCTCGCCTATCGCCACCGCGACGGCCGCGTGCTCGAACTGACGGAACTCGGCGAAGCAGAGCGGCGCCGGCTCCGCGGCGTCCAGATGTCGATGATTTTCCAGGAGCCGATGTCGTCGCTCAACCCGCTGTTCACGATCGGAGATCAGATCGGCGAGATGCTGCTCCTGCACGACACCATGGACGCGGCGACGCGGCGCAGGCGCACGATCGAAATGCTGGAACTGGTCGAGATCCCCGAAGCCGCGCGGCGGATGGACAGCTACCCCCACGAACTCTCGGGCGGCATGCGCCAGCGGGTGATGATTGCCATGGCGATGATCTGCAAGCCGTCGCTGCTGATTGCCGATGAGCCGACGACGGCGCTCGACGTCACCATTCAGGCCCAGATTCTCGACCTGATGCGGCAGTTGCAGAAGGATTTCGGCATGTCGATCCTGTTCATCACCCATGACATGGGCGTGGTGGCCGAGATGGCGGACGATGTCGCGGTCATGTATGCCGGCGGGGTGGTGGAGCAGGCCGGCGTCGACGCGCTCTTCAACGACACCCGGCATCCTTACACCAAGGGGCTTCTCTCCTCGATACCGGGGCCGTGGCGCCGCCGCGGCGAACGGCTGGTGCCGATTCCGGGATCCGTGCCGCCGCTTGCCAGCCTGCCGCCGGGATGCGCATTCGCGCCGCGCTGCGGCTATGCCGAGCCGCGCTGTCGCGAGCCGGTGGCGCTGACGCGCAAGGCGCCCGACCATCTCGCCGCCTGCATCCTGGAAGGTAGTCTGGCGCCATGACAGAGCCGTTTATCAGCATTCGCAACATGACCAAGACGTTCGGCCCCGCGAGCGACCCGGTCTATGCCGTCAACGACGTCAGCTTCGATATCCCGAAGGGGTCGATAACGGGGCTGGTCGGAGAAAGCGGTTCGGGAAAGTCCACGCTGGGGCGCAGCCTGCTCAGGCTGATCGAGCCGACATCGGGCAGCACGGTTTTCGACGGCTGCGACCTCAACAGCCTGAAGGCCGGCGATCTGAGGGCCATGCGGCGGCGCATGCAGATGGTGTTTCAGGACCCGGTTTCCTCCCTCAACCCCAGGCTTTCGGTCGAGGCGATCATTGCCGAAGGTCTCGTCGCACATGGCATCGGCTCGCGGCGCACCCGCCGCGACAAGGTGGCTTCGCTTCTGGAAGAGGTCGGCCTCAGCGCCGACCACATGCGGCGCTATCCGCATGAATTCTCGGGCGGCCAGCGTCAGCGCATCGGCATTGCCCGCGCGCTCGCGCTGGAGCCGGAATTCATCGTCGCCGACGAGAGCGTTTCCGCCCTCGATGTGTCGATCCAGGCGCAGGTGCTCAATCTGCTGCTCGATCTGCGCGAACGGCGCAACCTGACCATGTTGTTCATCGCCCACGACCTGTCGGTGGTCGATTATCTCTGCGATCAGGTCGCTGTCATGTATCTGGGCCGGCTGATGGAAATCGGTCCCGCCGCCGATATCCACGAACGTCCGCGCCAC
Source organism: Martelella mediterranea (assembly GCF_021021415.1). Taxonomy (GTDB): domain Bacteria; phylum Pseudomonadota; class Alphaproteobacteria; order Rhizobiales; family Rhizobiaceae; genus Martelella; species Martelella mediterranea_C. The sequence goes on from NZ_JAINWJ010000025.1 coordinate 29,654, forward strand.
CCCTACACGCTGGCGCTGAACTCGGCAATTCCGATGCCGCGGCCTGGCGCCGCGCGCAACCGGGAGGTTCTCAAGGGCGATATCCCCAGTCCGATGTCGCCGCCATCCGGATGCGTCTTTCGTACCCGATGCGCGCATGCGCGCGAGATCTGCGCCTCCGGCATTCCCTCGCCCGTGGAGGTTTCCGCGGGTCATTACAGTCACTGCAAGAGAATAGAGGCAATTGGTGAAAATTGATAATTTGCGGGAATCGCCCGAGGCGAGGCTCGTCCGATCCGGCCTCGCGCTCCCGGCGGATCCGCCCCGGCCGGTCGGCTCGTTCTGCAACGTACGCCGGTCCGGCAACCTGCTGTTCGTATCCGGTCAGGGGCCCGTGCTCGCCGATGGCACGCTCATGACCGGGAAGGTCGGCGACACGGTTTCGGCGGAAGAGGCGCGCGAACATGCCGAACTCGTCGCGATCAACATCCTGACCGCCCTGCGCGCGTTTTGCGACGGCTCGCTCGACCGGGTGAGAGGCGTGGTGAAGCTGCTTGGCCTCGTCAACGCGACGCCGGAGTTTTCGCGCCACCCCTATGTCATCGACGGCGCCTCGGATCTGCTCGCCCCCATCTTCGGACAGGCCGGCATTCACTCGCGCTCCGCGTTTGGCGTGGGCTCGCTGCCGAACCAGATCACGGTCGAGATCGAGGCAATCTTCGAAATCGATGCGGACGGCATTCAAGCCGGAACAATGGCGGACGTTCTATGACCCACGGCGCGCTCGACAAGTTTTGCGGCCTCGCGCACCTGCACGGAAATGCTGTCGAACTTCTCCTCGAGCCGGTGGCGCGGCATGACCACGGACATGGTGAGCTGGCAGGCGCCATCAGCGTCGCGGATGGGGGCGGCGATGCAGACCACGCCCTCCTCGGAACTGCCCGACTGCACCGAAAGCCCTTCGAGAAAGTCCTTGCGGCTGCGCTCGGAAAGAGCTGCCGGATCGGTTTCGGCAAGCCCGGTGTTGGAGGGACGGGCGCTTTCGGCGAAGGCGGCGGTGCGTTCGGCCGGATCGAGGTGGCCGAGCAGAAGCAGGCCCGAAGCGGTCCAGTTGAGCGGAACGCGGGTGCCGACATCGGAGGTCACGCGAAAGTGGCCCTCGCCCTCGGCCATGCCGATGACGACCATCATGCCGCCGTCGCGGGCGCAGACCTGAACCATCTCGCCGGTTCGCCGGCTGAGCGCGAGCATCTCCTTCTCGGCCTCCACATACATGTTCATGCGCGAGCGGTAGGCAAGGCCGTAATGCATCAGCCGCGGTCCGAACCAGACAAGGCTCTCGGACGTCCGGCTCAACATGCCGCGTTCGACCAGTTCATCGATCAGTCGGTAGATCGTGGAAACCGGCGCGGCGGCGCTCTTGGCAAGTTCGTAGGCGGTCATGGGACGCCTGTAGTCGAGCAGGATATCCATGATCTGCAGCGTCCTGTCGATACCGCTGGTGCGCGAGCGCGGCGCTTTGCTGGTGTCTTGCATTCCAGTTCCGACCTTCCTTGATTGACGTCATCTTATTTCATAATTATGGAGTATTTTTCAATGGGCAATGACCAACCCTCCACAACGCCGGACTGGCGCTGGCACGACGAAAACGGCTTCCGGCGCGTCGTCAACGTCGCCGGCACGATGACGGGGCTCGGCGCTTCGGTAGCGCCCGCCCCGGAGGTTTCGCGCGAGACGGCGGCCGCCACCGAGCGTTTCGTCGACATGCATGAATTGCAGGCGCTCGCCAGCAGGACGATTACGGAACTGACCGGCGCCGAGGCGGGCTGTCTGACGGCTTCGGCGGGAGCCGGCATATCGCTTGCGGTGGCGGCCTGCATCACCGGCCTCGACCCGGCGCGGGTGGAGGCGCTGCCTCTCAACCCCGGCCCGAAGTCGGGGGTCGCGGTGCAGATGGGGCATCTGTGCGAATACGGGTCCTCGATCACGACCGGGGTCGCGCTCGCCGGCGCGAATGTCCGCGTCGCCGGCACGGCGACGCTGTGCAAGGACTTTCAGCTTTCAGCGGTTCTCGACGAGAACACCGCGGCCGCGCTTTACGTGGTGTCGCATCACGTGGTGCATTACGGCCAGATCCCGTTCGAGCGCTTTGCGCGGCTTGCCCATGAAAAGGGCGTGCCGGTGATCGTCGACGCGGCCTCGGAATATGATTTGCGCGGCTTTATCGAGAAGGGCGCGGACCTGGTCATCTATTCCGGGCACAAGTTCCTCGGCGGCCCGACCTCCGGCATCATCGCCGGTCGGCGCGATCTTGTGCGGGCCTGCTATCTGCAGAATATCGGCATTGGCCGCGGCATGAAGATCGGCAAGGAAAGCATCATGGGCGCGATCGCCGCCATGCGGGCCTGGATGAAGCGCGACCACGCGGCGATCCGCGCGCGGGAGACAGCGGCGCTCGAACTCTGGCGCGAGGCGCTCAGCGATCTCCCCGGCATTTCCGCCTATCGCGTCCCCGACCCGACCGGCAATCCACTGGAACGGCTGCAGGTCGACGTCGATCCGGACAAGGCCGGCGCGGGCGCTCCCGTGATCGCGGCCGCCCTCAGCAGACGCGATCCGGCCATCATCGTGCGCGGCCACGAGGCCGAGCTCGGATACTTCCAGCTCGATCCCTGCAATCTTCTGCCGGGCCACGCCGAACTCGTCGCCGCAGCGCTCAGGGACGAAATCTCGCGCGGCGCATGGGAAGAGATCGACCCGGAAGAAGCGCTCGCCTCCGCACGCAACGGCGGCACGGAAGGCTACCTGCGCTGGCTTGGCAACGGCTGAGGCATGCCTTTATCAGCGATCGCTCCAAGGGGCGCGGTATTCGGCAAACTATTGCTATCCACAGCGCATACATGATGTTATTCGGCGGCTCACAAAGGTGGTGCCCATGACCCCGAATACCGATACCAACGCCAAATCCCCGTTTGCCGCGATCCATCCGGCCCTTGCCTCCGCCATCGCGGCGAAAGGCTACAGCGCGCTGACGCCGGTTCAAATGGCGATGACGAATGAAGATCACGGTGACGCCGATCTCCTGGTCTCGGCGCAGACGGGCTCGGGAAAGACGGTCGCCTTCGGCATCGCCATCGCGTCGACGCTGCTTGGAAACGGCGCGCGGTTCGATGCCGCCGCCGCGCCGCTCGGTCTGGTCATCGCGCCGACCCGCGAACTTGCCATTCAGGTCCAAAGGGAGCTGGAGTGGCTCTACGCGACCGCTGAGGTCAGGATCGCCACCTGCGTGGGCGGCATGGACATGCGCAATGAACGCCGCGCGCTCGACCGTGGCGCCCATATCGTCGTCGGCACGCCCGGACGCCTGCGCGATCACATCATGCGGGGCGCGCTGGACCTCGGCGCCATTCGCGCCGTGGTGCTCGACGAAGCCGACGAGATGCTGGATCTCGGTTTCCGCGACGACCTGGAATTCATCCTCGGCGCCGCACCGCAGGAGCGCCGCACACTCCTGTTTTCGGCGACCGTGCGGCGCGGCATCGCCGAACTGGCCAGGACCGTCCAGAAAAACGCGGTGCGCATCGAGACGATGGCGTCCACCGCGCAGCATGCCGACATAGAATACCAGGTGATGCTGGTGCGGCGCGACGAACGCGAACACGCCATTATCAACACCCTGCTCGATACCGACAGCGCAAGCGCACTGGTGTTCTGCCACACGCGCGAAGCCGTCCGCCATCTGACGGCGCGGCTGGCAAATCGTGGCTTCGCGGTGGTTTCGCTTTCGGGTGAGATGGCGCAATCGGAGCGGTCGAATGCGTTGCAATCGATGCGCGACGGGCGCGCGCGTGTCTGCGTCGCGACCGATGTCGCGGCGCGCGGCATCGACCTTCCGAATCTCGACCTCGTGGTCCACGCCGACGTGCCGAGCAATCCGGAGACGCTGCTGCATCGCTCCGGCCGGACCGGCCGCGCCGGCCGAAAGGGCATCTGCGTGCTGATCGTTCCGGAAAACAGGCGTGGCGCGGTTCGGCGCGTGCTTGCATTGGCGAAGCTGACGGCGACCACCCGCGCGGCCCCCGGCATCGCCGATATCGAGGCGCGCTACCGCCGACGGATCATCGATGCGGCCGCCTCTGCCGCGCCCCCCAACGGAGCGGAGGTGGAATTCGTGGCCGAATTGCTGGACCGGGTGGGGCCCGAGCGCATCGCGGCGGCATTCCTGCGCCAGCAACTGGCCGCAAACCCCGTTCCCGAGGAGCTCGTGCCGCTGCCCGTCGAAACGCTCGAGAGCAAGACGCCGGGTCGCGACCGTCGGTCCGCAGACAAACAAGCGTCGGTTCGCGAGGCGCGCGGCCCGGACCTGCAGGACGGCGTATGGTTCACCATCTCGCTCGGGCGCAAGCAGCGCGCCGATCCGAAATTCCTGCTGCCGATGATCTGCAACGCCGGCGTCGTGACCAAGCGCGATGTCGGCAAGATCAAAATCGACGACACCGAAACCCGTTTCGAAATCTCCGCCGACAAGGCCGCCGGTTATGCGAAACAGATCAGGCAGCCAGGCAGTCTCGAAAGAGGGATCATGATCGCGCCGGCTGGCGAGATGCGCGAAAAGCCGAGACAGGCGAAACAGAAATTCAAGCAGGACGGCAAGCCGCCCCGCAAACATCCGGCCCCATCGGTCGACCGCGGCAAAACCGCGAAACACAAGGGCCGCAAACCGAAGCGCCCTGCCTGATCGAAGCGTTTCGGCCCAGCCCCGCCTTGATGGCCGCGTTCGCGAACCACGCGCGACCGACCCAACGTCCGGCTTGGAAGCGTGACGCTGCCTTAAAAAGGCCGGCTAAGCCTGAGGGACATGGTCCATGGTGAAGGGCAGCGTGAGGTCTTGATGGGATACGAACCGGCGACCCGGTTGTCATGATATCGCTCAACTTTGAACTCCTGGAAACCGAACACATACGAGAAGCGGGGGGACGTACATTCGTACCGGCCGGCACCCGACGCTAGCTGCCAGCATCCCCGTGCGGCAAGATTGGAATGCCGAGGACGGGCCCAATCTGGTTTGATGGCTGTTTCAGCTTTGCATTCAATCCGCCGTTTCCATACCTATAGCGTCAAATCGTGAAATATGGAGATCGCAACAATTGAGACGGCGCGCGGTACTGACAACCGTTGTGGTTATGGTGGTCGCCGCGGGATTTCTCCTCTGGCGGCTGACTGATCATGACCTCGACCGGCGCAACAGCGAGCGCTTCGATTTCGTGTCCGCGGGCGAAACCGTGTCGGGGACGCTCTGGCTTCCCGACGGGGCGCCGAAGGCGGCGGTCTTGCTCGTCCATGGTGACGGCGCTCAGGATCGCACCTCGGCGGGCGGATATGCGCCGCTGATCAACACAATGCTCGATCAGGGCATCGCCGTAGCGTCGTGGGACAAGCCTGGCGTTGGCGCGTCTCAGGGAAACTGGCTGCGCCAGACCATGGAAGACCGCGCGGACGAAACGCGCGGTGCGCTCGAACGCCTGGCCCGGCGTTTCGATGGCCTTGCGCGCGGTGCTGTCGGCTTTTCGCAGGCCGGCTGGGTGCTGCCGCAGCTTTCATCGGACGATGCGGATTTCATTGTGCTGATCGGCGCAGCCGTGTCCTGGCAGGATCAGGGGGACTACTATACGCGTACAAGGCTTTTGCGCGAGGGGCTTGATCCACAGGCAATCGATCGGGCGATTGCGGAACAAAGCCTTAAAGACGAGCGCATCTTCGGGCCGGAAGCGGCCGGCCCGCCCGCCGGGATGAGTGCCGACCGCTGGCAGTTCATCAGGATCAACCGAGACGCCGATGCGCGCGATGCGCTGGCCCGGCTCGATCTGCCTTTGCTCGCGATCTGGGGCGCGGACGACCTGAATGTCGATCCCGCCCGCAATGCGGCGATCTTTCGCGCGCTGTTGGCCGGGCGGGACAAGGAGACCGAAATCATCATCTGGCCTAAGGCCACGCACGGCCTTCTGAAAGCCTCCGCCTACAACTGGCAACTGACCGAAGAATGGCCATGGTTTGCAACGGCCCGGTTTTTCCTCGAAGGCCGGCATGCCTTTGCGCCCGGCGCGCTCGATACGGTAACCGAATGGATCCTCGCCAGAGACCAAGACTGACCAGCGTCCGATCGGCCACGCCAGCCACGGATTTCGCCGGTGCGGGCCGAGGTCGGACGGTTCTTTGCCCTCGCCGATCATGCGCCCCGCGTCAGGCCGGCATAAACGCCGTCGAGCGCCATCAGCCGGTCATGACTGCCCTGTTCGACGATGCGGCCCGCCTGCATGACCACGATCAGATCGGCATGGCGGATGGTCGACAGCCGGTGCGCGATGGTGATCGTCGTGCGCCCCTTCGACATCCGCTCGAGCGCCTGCGACATCGCGCGTTCGGTGCGGGTATCGAGCGCGCTGGTCGCCTCGTCCAGAAGCAACACCCGGGGGTCGCGCAGAATGGTGCGCGCCAGCGCCAGACGCTGCTTCTCGCCGCCGGAAAAACGGTAGCCATCATCGCCGACCAGCGTGTCATAACCCTCTGGCAGGGATGCGACATGGTCGTGGATCTGGGCGATCCTTGCGGCCGCGACCAGTTCGTCGTCGCTCGCCTCCGGCTTGGCAAAGCGCAGGTTCTCGGCCACCGATGCATGCAGCAGATAGGGATCCTGCGAGACGACGCCCAGCATGTCCGACAACGACTGAAAGCTGAGGTCGCGCAGATCAACGCCGTCGAACCGGATTGCGCCGCTGTCGACATCATAAAGCCGCGCCAGCAGGTATCCGAGCGTGGTCTTGCCCGAACCCGTGGGGCCGACAATCGCCACATGGCTGCCGGCCGGAATGGTCAGGCTGATATCATGCAGGGCGGGACGCCCCTCCTCGCGATAGGCGAAGCTGACGTGATCGAGCGCGACATCGCCTCGCATCGCGGCCCGCGGGATCGTCACGGGATCGGCCCGTTCGGTGATTTCCACGGGCTTGTCCAGATATTCGAAGATCCGCGCGAACAAAGCGCGCGTCTTGCGCGTGTCGCGACCGATTTCCAGCAATTGCTCGAACGGCCACAACAGCTGTTCCTGCAGCGCGATCATCGCCACCAGCGTGCCGATGCTGGCAGGATTGCCGGTCTGCATCAGAAGGCCGCCCGCCAGCAACGTCATCGCCGGCAGGATCGCCAGCGCCAGGCCGATCAGCGACCATTGCCATTCGCCGGCGGTGCGCGACTGCACTTCCAGCTTTGCCAGATCGCCGGAAATCCGCGCGAAACGCTGCGTCAGATGGGTGCCTCTTCCCATGGTGCGCGCAAGGATAATGCCCGAGGCCGAAAGCGTCTCCTGAACGGCGACGGACATGTCGGCGGCGCGCGCCTGCTGCTGATAGGTCAGCGCCTCGCGCATCCGCGCCACGCGGCTGCTGATCAGCACCGTTCCCGGCACGATGAAAAGCACGAACAGCGCCAGACGCCAGTCAAGGATCAAAATGGCGATTGCCGCCATGATCACGGCGCTCAGTGAGCGTCCCAGCTCATTGGCGGTATCGGTGACCAGCGATTGCAGCCCGTCGATGTCGCTGGCGATCCGTGACTGAACCTCGCCAACGCGGGTGCCAGTGAAAAAACGCAGCGACAGGCTCTGGAGATGGGCGTAGAGCCGCACCCTAAGATCATGCAGGACCGTCTGTCCGATGCGCGAAGCGAGAATAACCTGACCGGCGCCGATGACAGCCGACAACAGCGCGACAAGCACCATGCCCGCGACGAGCCAGAGCAGCAGGTCGATATCATTTTGCGGCAGGGCCTGATCGATGATCGCGCGCAACAGGAATGGACCCGCCAGACCGGTCGCGGAAGCAACCACCATCAGCAGCATGACCATGGCGATCCGCTTTCGATAAGGCGCGAACAGGACCAGCACGCGCCGCATGGACACATGCCTGGCGGCGATGCCGTCATAGGCGTCGGGGTCGTGGAGATGATCTGACATCGGTAATCTCGCTGAAAAGGCTAATCCCGGCGCGGCAGCCGGATTTCGACGGCAAGGCCGGCGTTTTGGGAAGGAAGGATCAGCGCGTCGCCGCCATGCGCCTTGGCGATCGCCTTGACGATCGGCAGGCCGAGACCCGAACCGCCCCTTGCCCGGCCGCGCGACTCGTCCGCCCGCCAGAACCGCTCGAAGGCGCGCGCCCGGTTTTCGGCGGAAAGGCCGGGGCCGGTATCGGTGCAGCGGAAGAAGACATGCTCTGCGGAAACGCCCGTCTCCACGAGCACGCTGCTTCCCGGTGCATAACGGCAGCAGTTGTCGAGAAGCGCTACGAAGGCCTGTCGCAACCTTGCGCGATCGGCGTTCGTCCCAGCGCTACCCAGATGCCGGGTCGCGGCGATCCCCGCCCTTGCAAGCGCCTCCTCGAGCGAATTCATCGCCGCCTCGGCCTCCTCCGCGAGGTCGAGGCGTGCGACCTGCAGATCGAGCTGGCCGGCATTGCCCAGCGCCAGCGTGCGCAATTCCTCCACGATGGCCGACAGGTCGTCCACATGTTCGATCAGCCGGGAATAAAGTTTCGGGCTGGGAGTGAAAGCGCCGTCCGAAAGGCCCTGCAACCGCCCGCGCAGAATGGTGAGCGGGGTCCTGAGCTCATGCGCAATCGCCGAGTTGGAATATTGGAGCTCGGTCTCGGCGCGTTGCAGCCGTTCCGCCATCTGGTTGAAATCGTCGACAAGGTCGCCGGCCTCGCCGAAATTGCCGCTGCGCAACGAGGCGCGCGCCGAAAAATCGCCCTCCGCGACCCTGCGCGCGGCTTCCGCAACCGATTTCAGTGGTTCCACGATCCGTCGCGCCAGGATCCAGCCGAGCAATGAGGCGGTGGATATGCCGATCCCCAGAAGCAGGCCCAATGTGACGATATCGCCGGTGCGCAGAAAGTCATCGTCAGTGAATTCGGGATAGAGCCATTCATAGATGAAGAAGAAATACGCAATCAGGCCGAAATAGACGACGGCGAAGGCAAGCAGGGTCAGTGCGATCATCGCACGGACGATCCGGGAATTCAGGTTTCTAGCCATCGATGCTGTCCAGCCGGTAGCCGACGCCGCGCACGGCAGTGAGCAAGCCGTCCGCTCCGGCGGCGGAAAGCTTGCGGCGCAGATTGCTGACATGGCTATCCACCGTGCGGTCGAGCGCTTCGCTCTCCGGCATGCAGGCATCGACCAGTTCCGCGCGCTCGAATGCCCGGCCGGAGCTTGCGGCCATATGGGCGAGAATGCGGAACTCGGTCCGGGTCAGGTCGAGCGCCACCGATCCGGCGGGCGTTTCGACCGCTGCGCGATAGGCCTGCGGATCGACGGTCAGCGGGCCGACGCGCAGCACCTCGGCGGCCCCGCGGCCCATGGTCCGGCGCAAAACGGCCTTGGCGCGGGCCACGATCTCGAGCGGGTTGAACGGTTTAACGACATAGTCGTCAGCGCCGATGCGCAGCGCTTGCAGCTTGTCGAGATCCTCCGCAAGTGCTGTGACCATGATCACCGGCGTGTCGCCGCGTCGCCTGATCGCCGCCAGCACCTCGTAGCCGTCCTGTCCGGGAAGCTTGATGTCGAGCACCACCAGATCGGGGCGCAAGCGCAGATGATGGGCAAGCCCGACGGTCCCGTCGCCCGCGGTGATGACCCGGAAGCCCTCGCGCGCCATGTACGTGCCGATGATTTCCGCAATCTCGGGTTCGTCTTCGATAATCAGGATCAGAGCATTGTTCATGGCCATGTCTTCGATCTTTGAAACGCGGTCCGGAGCGTTCCCCGTCCATCCTTTCGAATGACGGGGAACGCCCGAACTCATTGCGCCGGCGCGGCGGGTTCGGGTTTGTCGGCAACACCCGTCCTCCGCGATCCGCTGAGCGTCAGTCGGCTGACTGTAACGTAGAGCACCGGCACGAAGAATACCGCAAGCGTCGTCGCCGACAGCATGCCGCCAAACACGCCGGTTCCGATTGCGTTCTGGATTTCGGAGCCGGCGCCATGCGCGAGCATCAATGGGACGACGCCGAGGATGAAGGCCAGCGAGGTCATCACGATCGGCCGCAGCCGCAGCCGGGATGCCCGCAGCACGGCCCGATGGAGGCTCATGCCGTCATTTCTCAGATGGCGGGCGTATTCGACCAGAAGAATGGCGTTCTTGGCCGAAAGCCCGATGATGGTGATCAGGCCCACCTTGAAGAAGACGTCATTGTCCATGCCGCGCGCCAGCACCGCCACGACCGCGCCGAGCGCGCCGAGCGGCACGACCAGCATGACCGAGAGCGGGATCGACCAGCTTTCATAAAGTGCCGCAAGCACGAGGAACACGACCAGCATCGAGGCGGCCAGCAGCATTGGCGTCTGCGTGGCGGATTGCCGTTCCTGCAGCGATTGCCCGGTCCATTCCACAGCGAAGCCGCGCGGCAATTGTTGCGCCAGACGCTCCATCTCGGTCATCGCCGCGCCGCTCGAAACGCCCGGCGCCGCCGCGCCCGAGATGTTCGCTGCCGGATAGCCGTTATAGCGTTGCACCTGCAGCGGCGTTGTTTCCCACACCGGCTCGACGACTTCCGACAGGGACACCATGCCGCCATCGATATTGCGCACCTTGAGACGCAGCACATCCTCGACATGCATCCTTGCGGGCGCATCGGCCTGCACGACCACCTGCTGAAGCTGCCCGTTATTGGGGAAGTCGTTGACATAGGTCGACCCGATCGCCGTCGAGATCATATCGCTGATGGCCGAGAAGGACACCCCGAGCGCCAGCGCCTTCTGGCGATCGATCCTGAGCGCGATGCTCTGGCCATCGGGCAGCCCGTCCGCCATCACGCCGGTCACCAGCCTGCTTTCGGCGGCGAGCGCGATCAACTGGTCTTCGGCCGCCTTCAGCGCCTCCGGCCCGGCATTGGCGCGGTCCTCGAGCCTCAGCGCGAAGCCGGATGTGGTGCCGAGCGATTCGATCGCCGGCGGTTTCATGATCATGGCCATGCCTTCAGGAATGTCGGCCATGGCGGCTTCCGCCGCCGCGATCTCCCGGTCCACCGTGGTGTCGCGGTCGCCCCAGTCCTTCAGGCTGGTGAAGGCCTGGGCGGCATTGGGGCCGGAGCCGGAAAAGCCGAAGCCCAGAATCACGAGGCTCTCGACAATATCGGGCCGTGTCGCGGTATGGGCCTCATAGATCTTGACGACCGCGCGCGTGCGTTCGGCGGTGGCGCCTGCCGGAAGCTCGAACATCGCCATGAAGTTGCCCTGATCCTCTTCCGGCACGAACGATGTCGGTATCTTCGAATAGCCGTAGCCGAGTGCCGCAAGCAGCGCGACATAGATGACCAACATCCGCCCGCCGCGCCGCAGGACCCAGCCGACCGCGCCGGTATAGCGCGTCGCCAGCGCATCGAATCCCCTGTTGAACCACCCGGAGAAACCGTCTTTGGCATGGGTCTGGACGGGTTTCAGGATCGTGGCGCACAGCGCCGGCGTCAACGTCAGCGCAAGGAAGGCGGAGAACAGGATCGACACCGCCATCGACAGGGTGAACTGGCGATAGATCGCGCCGACGGACCCGGCGGCCATGCCCATCGGGATGAAGACGGCGGCGAGAACCAGTGTAATTCCGAAGATCGCGCCTGAAATCTCGCGCATCGCCTGGCGGGTGGCGTCGCGCGGCGACAGCCCTTGCCGCGACATGATCCGCTCGACATTCTCGACGACGACGATGGCATCATCGACGATGATGCCGATGGCGAGCACCATGCCGAACATGGTCAGAACGTTGATTGAATAGCCGGCGAGCTGCATCACCGCAAATGTGCCGAGCAACGCGATCGGCGCGACGATGGTCGGGATCAGCGTATAGCGGATGTTCTGCAGGAACAGCAGGATCACCAGGAAGACCAGCACCATAGCCTCGATCAGCGTATGGACGACCTTGGTGATCGAGACCTTCACGAAGGGCGCGGTGTTGTAGGAGATCGCGATCTCCATATCCTGCGGCATTGAGGGCCTCAGTTCCGCGAGGCGCTTTTCGATTGCGGCGGCCGTGCTGACGGCGTTGGCGCCGGGCCGCATCTGGATCGCGGCAGCAGCGGCCGGCTTGCCATTGCTGCTGACGCTGAAGGCCAGCGTCTGGGCGCCGAGCTCGACCCGCGCCACATCCGAAAGCAGAAGCCGCCCGCCATCGGCCTTGGCCCTGAGCGGTATCGCCGCGAATGCCTCCGGCGTGGTCAGCTGGCCATGGACGGTCAGCGGCGTCGAGACCTTTGTGCCCGGAACCGTCGGTTCGTCGCCGACCCGACCGGGTGAGACCTGCGCGTTTTCGCGGGTGATCGCCTCGGTCACATCGGCCATGGTCAGGTCGTAGGCCGCGAGCTTGGCCGGATCCACCCAGACGCGCATGGCCCGTGGCGAGCCGAATTGCTGGACGCGCCCGACGCCCGGCAGGCGCTTCAGCTCCTCGCTCACATTGCGGGTCATATAGTCGCCAAGGGCGAGCTCGTCGGTCTCGCCGCTGACCGACCGGAGCGTGAGCACCATCAGGAAGCCGGATTCAGCGGCCTCGACGCTGATGCCGCCGCGACGGACCGCCTCGGGAAGCTGCGCTTCGGCATTCTTCAGCCGGTTTTGAACATCCACCTGCGCCAGTTCCGCATCGGTTCCGGGCTTGAATGTCACCATGATGTTGGCGCCGCCGGTCGAGTCGGCGGTGGATTCGTAATAGAGCACGTTCTTGACGCTCGAGAGTTCCTTCTCGATGGGCCGAACGACGCTGTCATTGACCGTATCGACGCTCGCGCCGGTATAGGTCGCGAAGATGCTGATGCTTGGCGGCGCAATGTCCGGAAAGCGGGCCACGGGAAGCTTCGGAATGGCGACGAGACCGGCCAGCGCGATGAAGATCGCGATAACCCAGGCAAAGACCGGACGGTCGATAAAGAATTGTGGCATGATGTCTGACCTTCAAAGCAATTCCAGGTGAAGTGGATGCCGGTTCACCGTCCGGAATTGCGCGAAAAACAAAGAATTAGAGCGTATCGACCGCCATTGCGGCATCCTGCGGCACGCTCGCCGGGCGCACGCGCATTCCGCCCTGAACGCGATCCTGACCGCGAATGACGATCATCTCGCCCGCTTTCAGCCCCGCTGTGACGACAAGGCGTCCGCCGATAGCATCGCCGAGAACCACGCTGCGCCGCTCGGCCCGGCCATCCGCCGTCACGACGACGAGCTGCGCCTCGCCGGCGCCATTGCGCACGACCGCTTCCTCCGGCACCAGCAGCGCATCGGGAAGGACGCCGCGCGGCAGGCGAACGCGGACATACATGCCGGGCAGGAGGCTGAGACCGGGGTTTTCCACCTCGACCCGGACCGCGGCATCCCCGGTTCCCGGATCGACCGTGACATCGGAAAGCGCCAGCCGGCCCGGGCGGGGATGCGGCTTGCCGTCCGCGTCGAGGATCTCCGCCGGCCCCAATCCCGCCTCGGCGGCAGACTGCACGCCATCCAGCTTCGTTGCCGGCAGGCGCAGATCGACATAGACACGGTCCAGTTCCTGCACCACGGCCAGCTCCGTCTGGCTGGAGGCAAGCGCGCCCTCATCGGCGACCGTGCGGCCCACATAGCCGCTGATCGGCGAGCGTATCGTGGCGAAATCGAGGTCGAGCTTGCGGCGATGCGCGACAGCCTTTGCTTCGGCAAGGTTCGCCTCTGCCGCGGTTAGATCATTTTGCGCTTCCTCGTAATTCTTGCGGCTGGTCACGTTTTCCGCGATCAACGCCTTTGCCCGCGCCAGCCCCTGGCGGGCATGCGCCAGCGCCCCTTCCGCCCGCATCACCCCTGCCTGCGCCGTTTCGAGATCGGCCTCAAGCAGGGCGGGATCGATTTCGAAGAGGACCTCGCCCGACTCGACCTCGGTCCCGCCTTCGACAAGCCGCTTCTTGATGATGCCGGTGACCTGCGGCCGGATTTCAACCCGCCGATAGGCCGCCACGCGCCCGGGAAAGGCGTCGATCAGGACCACGCGCTCCGGCTGAAGCGTCAGCGTGGTGACCTGCACGGCCCCTCCCGCATCGGCAGACGGTTCTTGCGGCTGCGAAACCGCCCCGTGGCGGAGAACCAGAAACAATGCGAGGGCGGTGACGCCAACGATAGCGGCGACAAATGAAAGGCGATGCGACATGGAAGGCGTCCGGACTGGTGTTTGTCATCCGCACCTGACATGCGCCCTTCGGTTTTCGGTCGAGAAATGATGGAGATCTGGTGGAGAT
>NZ_JAINWJ010000026.1 GCF_021021415.1 Martelella mediterranea
TTCGGTTTTCGGTCGAGAAATGATGGAGATCTGGTGGAGATCGATGAACCAGCTCTCTCAAGCGCGTGCGCCCGGGTCAAGGAACTGACCAGGGCTCCCCGGCGGCGATCGCCTTGACCAAGTCGATCCTGGACAAGGTGCTCCATGAGCAAGGTGCCGCTCGCTTTGAAAGCGGAGCGCCCCCAACTCGCCTAGTCCCACCGTTCAAAGGTCTGGATGTTGCCTCAGGCCCGACACCGTGAAACCTGCCGTCTCGACAGCAGCTCGGATGGACCGGCCGAGATCGACGGCTTTGGGCGTGTCGCTGTGGACCAGGATGGAGTGCACCTGTGTGCGAATGGTGTTGCCCTCAATCGTGTCGATCGTGCCTTCAACGATTGCCTGGGTCACGCGTCGCGCGATTGCCTTCGGGTCCGCGATGACGGCGCCATCCACATTGCGGGCCACAAGCCGGCCCGCATCGTCATAGGCGCGGTCGGCGAGGAACAGGCAGGCAACGCGCATTCCCGCCTTGCGCGCAGCCCGTTCGGCTTCGGTGTTCGGAAGGGTCACCACAATCATCTCGGGATCGAAAGCCTTGTAGGCCCGGATCAAAGAGGCCGCCAGCGCGGGGTCGGCAAATGACATGTTGCCGAGCGCGCCATGGGCGCTCACATGGCTAACCTTGCGGCCGCGAGCGCCCGCAATCGCCTGCAATGCACCAAGCTGATAGAGAACCATGGTTTCCAGTTCGCGGCTATCCATCGGAATCTGACGGCGCCCGAACCCCATGCGGTCGGCAAAACCCACATGGGCGCCGATATCGACGCCATTGCGAACGGCAATCCGCACGGTCTCATCCATGATCAACGGGTCTCCGGCATGGAAGCCGCAAGCGATATTTGCCGACGAGACGATGGACAGAAGCGCTTCGTCATCGGCAATGCGGTAGGGGCCAAACCCCTCCCCCAGATCCGAATTGATGTCGATCATCCGCATTCTAGATCTCCTCATACTCAAAAAAAACCTGACCGAATTCCACAGCCTCTCCCTCCCGGACAAGAGGAAGGCCAAGGCGCGTTTCCCGGTGGGCCAGAACCGGAAACGCCAGCGGTCCCGCATCGATAAAAGCAACCACATCGCCAGCCGAAACCGCCCCACTCCTAACCTGTTCAGCGGCGCGAAACAGGCCGGGCGCCTCCGCCGCAACGGTGTTCCTGGGTTGTTTGCGCGCACGGTCCGGAACACTCCCCTCCGCAGCAGCGGCGGCAAGCCGGACACGGAGAGAAAAACTCGTCATGTTCACGTCCAGGCCGTACGCGCCCGCCGCGCGCTTGCGCTCTGCAAGCGCCGCAACTTCAGCTGGTTTCACGGCTTGGACCTCATGGCGGCGAGCGATATGAAATGTGCGACCTTGCGAAGGAAAGCGTCCTCCTCATGGGCGGCAGCCAGCGCCTCGCGCTGCGAAACCTCAACAAAACGAACCGCCTCACCCGGCCTCGATTGGGCCAGTCGCCTCAAATCGGTTGCGATGATCACGCCGAGCCGCGGATAGCCTCCTGACGTATTGCCATCGGCCATCTGCACGACCGGCTGACCTGAAGGTGGAAGCTGCACCACGCCCGGCAGAATGCCGTGAGAAAAGAGCTCCATCGGCGCTTCAAGATGCAGTTGCGGACCGGAAAGGCGATAGCCGACGCGGCTATTGTTTCTCTCGAGCCGCCATTCGCTCTCCCAGAAGGCATCGCGGCTTTCCGGGGTAAACGCATCATATTCGGCGGCAGTGAGAATACGCAGGATTGCCGGCTCGTGAGGCGTCTTTTCAAAAAGCCTCGGCGAAAGACCGAAGCCGGCCTCGGACCCGTTGGTCGCAGGCGCGGGATTGGCGGCGGGATTGATACGCAGGCGATCATCCGGCCGAAGCGCCCGCCCATCGAAGCCGCCGAAACGGCCTTTCAGATCAGTGCTCGCAGAGCCAAAGACAGGCTCGACGGACAAGCCGCCGGCCACAGCGAGATAAGCAAAAGAGGCGTCGCGCGGCGGCTGCAGGGCAAGCACGTCGCCCTTTCGCGCCAGCATTGTCCACCAGGGTGGCACGGCGCGCTCACCAAGCCGCGCATTGCAGTCGCCCCCGGTCAGGGCGAAAACCATATCCTGCTCGAAGCGTATGGTAAGGCCGGAAGCGGCAATCTCGATGCCTGCCGCCCCGGGTTCATTGCCGAGCAGAAGGTTCGCGAGTTTGAGGGCAAGCGTATCCATGGCGCCGGTCAGGCCAACGCCGGACGCGCGATAGCCGGGACGCCCGAGGTCCTGAACGGTAATCATCGGGCCGGAGGCAAGCACCGTTATCATCAGCGCACCTCCTGAATGCGAAAGCGTATACGGTCGCCAGGCGACAGCAGAATGGGCGCCTCGCGATCCGGGTCGAAGAGCCTGATTTCCGTTCCCCCGATGATATGCCAACCGGACGGGGAATCGCAGGAGATAACGCCCGTTTGCGCGCCGCCGATCACCACGCTGCCCGCTTCGACGCGCGTGCGCGGCACGTCGCGGCGCGGGGTTGCAAGACGCTCATCCATGCCGGCGAGATAGGCGAAACCGGGCTGCGACCCTAGACAATAGACCGTGCATTCGCTGGCTGCATGGCGTTCGGCGACAGCCTCGACGGAAAGGCCGGCGTGGCGTGCCACCTCCTCCAGATCGACCCCTGCTTCGCCGCCATAGCAAACCGGGATCTCCACGACGCGGCCTTGCCTGCGGCTCACGTCCAGTGTTGACCATGCCTCTTCCACAGCAGCGCACATGTCTTCGAAATCGGCACGTTCGGGGTCGTAAACCAGAAGAAGATTGTTCATGCCCGGGACCGCTTCGCGGACATGCGGCCAGCCGGCCGCAAGCTCGGCCAGGCTCCAGATGCGCTCCTGGACCGCATGGTCGAGCTTCTCGCCGGCCGCATCGCAATGGATGGCCGCCTCGCCGAATGGGCTGAAGCGCAAGGGTTGGGTCTCATGCATCCTGCGGCTCTTTCAATAAGCGCTCCAGATGGTGGATGCTGCATCCTCCGGCCATGAAGCCTTGGTCATCAAGCAAGCGGCGGTGCAGCGGAACATTGGTCTCTATGCCCTCCACGACTATTTCACGCAATGCGCCGCGCAACCGCGCGAGCTCCTCCGCATTGATGCGGCACTCGATGGCATGGCCGGTAAAAACCAGATTCTGCTGGGCAAATGAAAGGGGCTCGCCGCGCGCGATGTCGTATCACCTTCGGTGATTTCCAGCTCAGCTATTCCACCTTTCCGGACCAGGTCGATATAGGCCTTGATCTTGTCGATTTTCACGGTTTCGGTCTCCAAGATTACCAATGAAGTCATGGCCAAAACCGAACGCGCAAAAAAGCGATAAATTCGCATTTTGAATCATTCTTAAATCAGATGGTTGAACCTCCGCAGTCCAGCAAGCCCCGCTACCGGTTTTGAAAGACATGACTATAGGCAGAGGTTTTGCCGGCATGCCTTCTGACGCCAGCACGAGAAGGCACCACAAAAAACTCATGAATTAAAGAGATATATTATGATAAATTATTATCGCTATTCAGAATAGAATTATTATGAAACTCTCTATAGCTGATAATGAAGGGCATTTCCGCACAACTCTTGACCTTGCCCTCAACGCAAAAAGGGGAAATCCATGATCAAATCCTTGCTCTCGGCCGCACTCACCGCATCGTTGATGCTTGGCGCAACATCTGCCATGGCGCAGACCAGCTGGGATCTGCCGCTTGCCTGGCCGGCCGACAACTACATTACCGAGAATGAGCAGATCTTCGCCGATGAGGTCAAGGAAGCGACCAATGGCGACGTCGTCATCACGCTGCATCCCGGC
Organism: Martelella mediterranea; assembly: GCF_021021415.1. GTDB lineage: Bacteria > Pseudomonadota > Alphaproteobacteria > Rhizobiales > Rhizobiaceae > Martelella > Martelella mediterranea_C. The sequence goes on from NZ_JAINWJ010000026.1 coordinate 3,862, forward strand.
GGTTCGCTGGGCTTCAAGGGGCCGGAGATGTTTTCCGCCGTGCGCGATGGTCTGGTGCCGATCGGCGACATGCTGCTCAACCAGCAGGTCGGTGAAAACAAGCTGCTCGGCCTTGAATCCCTGCCCTACCTGATCGGCAGCTTCGACGAGCTTCGCGAATTCCAGAAGCCTTACCGTCCGCTCCTCGACGAGGTGTTCGGCGCTGCCAACCAGAAGGTGCTCTTCACCATTCCGTGGCCGCAGCAACAGATCTTCACCAAGAAGGAAATCAACACGATCGAAGACATGAGCGGCATCAAGATCCGCTCCTACGACAAGTCCTCGACGGAGATTTTCAAGGCCGCCGGCATGACGCCGGTACAGCTTCCCTGGGGCGAAGTCATTCCCTCGCTGGCCGCCGGCGCCATCGATGCCGTCGCGACCTCCTCGCCATCCGCGATCGACGGCGCATTCTGGGAGTTCCTGGGCTACGCCTACCCGACCCGGCAGACCTGGAACACCAATGTCGTCAGCGTAAACCTTGACGCATGGAACGCACTGACCAAGGAACAGCAGGACCAGATTTCGGCAATCGCCGAGGAACTGGAACCGAAGTTCTGGGCGGCAGCACAGGAAGTCGACGCCAACGCGATGGAGACCCTTGCCGACAATGGCATGGTGATCGGCACGCTTTCGGAAGAGACCCGCGATGCGCTTCGCGAGCGTGCAGCGCCGCTGCGTGAAGCTGCCCTCAACGAAATGGGCGACAAGGCGAAGGCCGTTGTCGAAGAGTTCCAGAACCAGTAATCGAGACTTGCGCCGGCCCAACAGGCCGGCGCAATCCGTTTGACCGCCCACGTGGCGCTCGCATGGCAGGCCTGCGACAAACCGCGCCCGCCTCGCTCTTTCCAGGAGAGAAACCGATGTGGCAGGCCGTCAATTCGCTGGTCGATCGCTTTTCCCGCATGCTCGCCTATCTTTCAGGCGCCGCGATCCTGCTCATTGCCGTCATGCAGATGGCAGAGATCATTCTTCGCAATTTCGCCGGCATAAGCCTGCCCTTCGTCTGGGAATACGCATCCTATCTTCATATCAGCGCCATCTTTCTCGGTGCGGCCTTCACGCTCAGGACCGGCGGGCATATCCGCGTCACGCTGGTGCGCGGCCTCAATCCGCGCCTGTTCGAAATCGTTGCAACCATAATCGGACTGGCAATCTCGTCCTACCTGACAAAAGCACTTTTCGGGATGGCATGGGGCTATGGCGCGACCGGTCGCACATCCGGAACAATCAATGACGTCCCACTCATCATTCCGGCAATCTTCGTCTCGGCAGGCGCGGCGATGCTGACTGTGCAACTCGCGCTTCGCCTCGTTCAGGCGGTCATAGGCAATCCGCTCGTGGTGCCGTGGCACGAAACCGCGCGCGCCGAGTGAGCGGAGGGAAGCAGAAATGATGCCGATTGTTACAACGATTCTCCTGTTCCTGGTGCTGCTGACAAGCGGTGCCTGGGTCGGACTTGCCCTGATGGGCGTGGGTATCGGCGGGCTCACCCTGTTCCGCTCCCTGCCCGTGGACAAAATTCTGGCGCAGACCGTGTGGAACGGCCTCACCTCGCCGGAACTGGTGGCCCTTCCGCTCTTCATTCTCATGGCTGAGCTTCTGTTTCGCTCACGGTTCATTGACGGGCTTTTCAGCGCGCTCGAACCATGGGTGCGCCGCCTGCCCGGTGGCCTGTTGCATACGAATGTCATCGGCTGCACCTTCTTCGCGCTGATCTCGGGCTCTTCCGCCGCGACAACCAGCGCCGTCGGCCGTATTACCGTGCGCGAACTGGAAAAGCGCGGCTATGAACGCTCGATCGTCATGGGATCGCTGGCGGGCGCCGGTACGCTGGGCTTCCTCATCCCACCAAGCGTCATCCTGATCATCTACGGCGTCCTTGCGCAGACCTCGGTGCTGAAGCTTTTCGCGGCGGGCATTCTGCCGGGGCTGCTGCTCGCCTGCATGTTCATTCTCTATCTTGCCATTCGCGCCATCGTCCTCAAACGGCAATACGAACCGGAGCAAGACGCGTCGGAAAACATATGGAAGGAGCGTCTTCGCGCCTTTCCCACCCTGCTGCCCTTCTTCATCCTGATGGGCGTGCTGCTCGGCTCGATGTATGGCGGTCTGGCAAGCCCGTCGGAGGCGGCCGCCATCGCTGTCTTCACGACCCTTGTGATCATGGCGGTCGAGGGTACGCTCAGCGTCAAGGCCGTGACCGATGCCTGCCTCGGCACGGCCCGAACCGCGAGCATGCTCGGGCTCATCATCGGCGCGGCCTCGTTCCTTTCAACAGCGGTTGTCTATCTCGGGCTGCCACAGGCGATTTCCGCGCAGATCAACGCGCTTGATCTCAGCCCGATGATGCTGATTGCGCTTCTGGTCGTGATTTATATCGTTCTGGGCTGTTTTCTCGAAGGCATGTCGCTCATCGTCATGACGCTGCCGATCGTGCTGCCGCTGGTCACGAATGTCGGCTACGACAAGGTATGGTTCGGCGTTTTCCTCGTCATCGTCGTGGAAATGGCGCAGATCACCCCGCCGGTCGGCCTCAATCTCTTCGTGATCCAGGGCCTGACGGGCGAGAAGCTCGGGCGGATCGCCAGGGCGGTGCTCCCCTTCTTCCTGATCATGATCGCCTTTGTGTTCCTGTTGGCGGCATTCCCACAGATCGCGACCTTCCTGCCCGGCAAGCTCTGATTCCCGGCAGATAAAAAACGTCCTGCAAAGGCTGAAATCCCGGCTTTGGAAGATGCCGGCAGGCAGAGAAGAGCAACCTTTAATTAAGTCGAATTATTCATTATAAAACATAAATAATTATCGCTATTATTCATATTTTTGTTTGAATATGATCTTTCAAAAGCCGCAAGGCGGCATGCGACGAGGTACTTGAAATGACGCTGAAACTGGCCGAGAGGGTCGTAAAGCTGAAACCGTCGGCGAGCATCGCCGCCAAGAAAATGGTGACGGAGCTGGAGGCGGCGGGCCGGAAGATTCTCGATTTCACCCTTGGCGAGCCGGACCAGCCAACGCCCGCGCACATCATCGAGGCGGCGATTTCGGCGATGAAGAACGGCGAGACGCATTACACCGCATCCGCGGGAACGCCAGCGCTGCGCGATGCCGTGGCCCGAAAGATCGTCCGGGAAAAGGGGTTTGCCTGCAAGGCCGAGAACGTGGTCATCGGCTGCGGCGCAAAGCAGCTCATCTATGAAGCATTCGCCGCCACCGTCGAGCCGGGCGTGGAGGTCATCGTTCCCGCCCCCTACTGGGTTTCCTATCCCGATATCGTCGGATTGCAGGGCGGCAAGGCCATAACCGTAACCTGCGGCGCGGAGCATGACTTCAAGCTCACGCCGGCGGCACTCGAAGCTGCCATAACGCCTGCGACGCGCTGGCTGGTGCTGAATGCCCCCAACAACCCCACCGGCTCCTACTACGCACATGAGGAGCTTGCCGCGCTGGCCGATGTGCTGCGTCGCCATCCGCATGTCTGGATCATGACGGACGAGATTTACGAGAACCTGTTCTACGAAGGCGAACGCTCGCCGAGCATCATCGAAGTCGCGCCGGACCTGGCGGACCGCTCGCTTGTGATTAGCGGGGTCTCGAAGGCCTATGCGATGACGGGTTGGCGCATCGGCTATGCGGTCGGCCCCAAGCCGCTGATCGATGTCATGACCAAGCTCCTCAGCCAGAGCACCACCTGCCCCAGTTCCATCAGCCAGGCTGCGGCCGTCGCCGCGCTCGACGGCGACCAGACCTGTGTGGAGGAAGCGACGGCGCTCTATCGCAAGCGCAGAGACAGGATGGTCGAGCTTCTCGGAGAGGCCCCCGGCCTCGAAGTGCGCGCGCCTGCCGGCGCCTTTTATCTATACCCCTGCGTGGCGGGCCTCATCGGCAAGACCACGCCGGGCGGAAAGACGCTCGAGACCGACACGGACGTCGCGCTCTACCTGCTGGAAGCGGCAAATGTCGCCGTTGTGGATGGCGGCGCCTACGGGCTCTCTCCCTATATCCGCCTCTCCTTCGCAACCGGCATCGAGACCATCGAGCAGGGCTGCGCCAATGTCGTTGCCGCCTGTGAGGCGCTGTTTGAAAACAAAACCCGCCAGTCGGGCACCGCTTGAAGGAACCGAATCATGATCGGAAACCGCATCTTCCCGAACGCAACACACGCTGACCCCGCGATCATCGAAGCCTTCCGCGCCAGCGCAACGGCGATCATAAGCGACAATCTCGAACGCCTCCCCGGGGCTGTCGGGCTGCGCCCCTTCCACAAGATGGACGGCGTAATGGTGGGCACGGCCCTGACCGTGAGGGTGCCGGCTGGCGACAACCTCCTCATTCATAAAGCGTTGGACCAGATGCAACCCGGATACGTTCTTGTCGTCGATGGCGAGGGGCATGAGAACCGTGCTCTTGTCGGCGAAATCATGACGTCCATCGGCGCATCGCGCGGGGCCGTCGGCTTCGTCATCAACGGCTCGATCCGCGACGCCGGCGCGCTCGCGCAGAACCCGTTTCCGTGTTTCGCCCGCTCTGCCGTCCATCGCGGCCCCTACAAGAATGGTCCCGGCGAGATCAATGTTCCGGTCTCCATCGGCGACTTCGTCATCGAACCCGGCGACATTGTCGTGGGCGACGAGGACGGCGTGGTCGCCTTTCCGCAGTCCATTGCCGCCGAATTGCTGAAGGGCGTCCGCGCCCAGGAAGCGAAGGAGGCCGAGATTATGAAGAGCATTGCCGATGGCACCTATAAGGGCGCCTATGGCAAGCCGGCCGGTCCTGCTGCCTGACAGAATCCGGCATCACCCGCCTCCCTCTGAAGGCTTGCGGGCTCTTGCCCGCGCCGGCAAAATCCGCAGAGTGTATGCCGGACCTGCAAGGCCGGCAGAGGGAGCGCGACCGCTTGATTACCTTCAAACAGCTTGAAGCGATATACTGGATAACCGAACTTGGGAGCTTCGCAGCGGCTGCCGACCGCCTCAACACGACCCAGTCGGCAATCTCGAAGCGGGTGCAGGAGCTGGAACAGCAGTTCAGCGTCGAAATTTTCGACCGGTCGAAGCGCACCGCGCGCCTGACAGAGAAGGGCGCGGAAATCCTGCACTATGCCAAGTCCCTGCTTGAGGAGCGCGACAATTTCATCGAGCGCGTCAGCTCAAACCAGGTTTTGATCCGGCACTTCCGGATCGGGGTCACGGAGCTGACCGCCATGACCTGGCTTCCCCAACTCGTGAAGGAAATCAAGACAGAATATCCGCGCGTCAGCATCGAACCGGAGGTCGAACTCAGCGCGACGCTTTTCGACCGCCTGATGGACGATACGATCGACCTGATCGTCATTCCCGACGTCTTCAACGATTCGCGCTGCGTCGTGACGCCGCTGAAGGCCGTGGAGAATGCCTGGATGTGCGTGCCGGAACTTGATCCGGGCGGGGAAACCTTGTCGCTCGAGGATCTGTCAAATTTTACCATGCTGGTTCAGGGCACCCGCTCCGGCACGGGTCTTATCTACGGCCGCTGGCTTGCCGAGCATAATATTATCCCCTCCAAGACGATCTATTGCGAAAGCATGTTGGCGCAGATCGGTTTCACGGTTTCAGGCCTCGGCGTCAGCTATCTGCCCGTGCCGGTGACCCGGCAGCTCGTTCGGGATGGAAGGCTGAAGCACCTGGCCATGCGCGGCGATCTGCCAAACATTCGCTACGCCGTGCTGTACCGTCACGACCGTAGTTCCAGTTTCAAGAAACGCATTGCCGACATGGCGCAACAATGCTGCGACTTTCGCACCTTCTTCGCCGAATCCAGCTAGCCTCCAACGTGATCCATTCAGGGGCGGGACACGTGCAGTTCTAAATCATAGGGCCACCGCCGTCTTCGCGCGCTTGATCGCGGTCAGAGCGACTTCTGCTTTGAAGGCGGGATCGGCTTTGCGGCGTTCTCTTCTTGCCCTTTGGTTCCGTGATCGCATCATGATGACGAATGCCGCACCGAAAACCACTTATGCCGCCTCGCAAGTTTCCCTCGAGCCATTCCACCTCAAAGCGAGTGTAAATCCGGGGGCGGGTCAGCAAGACCGGAAGCACGGTGTGAGGCGGCCTTAGCTAAGGTGTTGCGGACCGCGTGGAGATGCAATCGCCATCTGCCGCAAACACCGAGAAATTGTGAGGAATACCCATGTCCGTAATGAAGGTAATAGACGTCCCCCATCTTGGCGGGGCGAAGGTAGGGTGCCGTTTCAGCGGCGAATACACCTGAGATCGGTGAGGCCTGAAATGCGGATATAGAAATGCAAAATAAAAACATTATAAGTGATCACTGGGAATAAAACCTCAAAAAACTCCGACATTCAGATTTTTCAGTTGCATTTTGTATCCAAAAATGGATTATCTCGTTCCGAAGGGGAGATTCCATGACTGTAATTGCCGCCGCCAGCAAAATCGTCATCATCGGATATGGAGAGGTCGGCCGCGCCTTTGGCGATCAGTTGGAGAAAATGGGCGAGCGGCCTCTTTATGTCGATCCAGTCGCAGCCCCCAGGGATCCGAAGCATCAGGTCGTCCCCGCCTTGCCTGACCATATTGAACCCGGGTCGCTGGTGCTCGGCGTGTTTCCCTCCGCCGTCGCCGCCAGCGTGGCGCGCGAAGTCGCGAAGCGGGCTGGCGCTTTCACCTATGTCGACCTGTCGACTTCGCCGATGACGCTGATGCGCGACTGCGATGCTATTCTGGCGGGCACGGAGGTTGCTTTCGTCGATGGCGCCATCATGGGCTCGGTCGATCTGTCCGGCGCGGGCTCGCCGATCATTCTTTCAGGCGCTGGGGCCAAGAGCGTGTCCGCGGCGCTCAATCGTCTTGGCTTCAACACCCGCGCAATGGCCAATTCTCTCCCGGGAGAAGCCGGCGGGTTGAAGCTCCTGCGCACGCTGATGTCCAAGGGGATCGAGGCGCTGGCTGTCGAGTGCTATGCGACCGCGCAGCGCATGGGGCTTGAGGCGGAGTTGCGCGAAAACCTTGCCGATATCAGCGCACGGCCCTTTCCCAATCTGCTCGATGCGATGGTGCGGACACATGTCCTGCATGCCCCGCGACGCGAGCATGAGGTCGAGGACGCCATCGCCCAGGCGCGCAGTTTCGGGCTGCAGACGCCGGTGTCCGACGCGGTTCTAGCCGCCTATGCGAGGACATCACAGCGAATTGCGGAAGAAAGCCCCACCCCGCCGGCCAATGTAGCGGAGGCGGTGCGCTGGCTTTCCGCAGGTCTGTCGTGACCGGGCGTCGCTTACGCCGCCCTCTGAAAGCCCGGCGGCCGCTTCCCACACACCACCATTTGACTATCGGAGAGAAGAAATGACTGCCGGCTTCAGAATTCATGCCCGCAAATCCAGGGTGGAAAGTGCGCTTGTGGACGGGTTTGCAAGCCTTCCCGTCGCCAATGTCTCGGACGCGATGAACCGGATGACCGCCGCCGGATCGCGGTTGCGTCCGTACCATGCCGAAGGGCGGATCATGGCTGGTCCCGCGCTGACGGTAAAAACCCGTCCCGGCGACAATCTGATGGTGCACAAGGCGATCGACATGGCGGAAGAGGGCGATGTCATCGTCGTTGACGCCGGCGGAGACCTGACCAACTCGATCATGGGTGAGATCATGGTCTATCTCGCGCAGGAAAACCGCGTGGCCGGGTTCGTGATCAACGGCGCGATCCGTGATGCCGAGGAAATCCGCGAAAGCGGCATGGCGATGTTTGCCGCCGGCGTCTCCCATCGCGGCCCCTACAAGGACGGCCCCGGCGAAATCAATGTTCCGGTTGCCATCGACGGGATGGTGATTAAGCCCGGCGACCTGATCCTCGGCGATGGCGATGGCGTGCTCTGCGTTCCGGCCGGTGAAGCGGCGGAAATCCTTGAGGCTGCGCGCGCAAAACAGGCCGCGGAGCAGAAGGAGATCGCCGCGATCCGCAACGGCACGGTCGACCGCAGCTGGGTGAATGAAATTCTGGCGAACCGCAACGTTGAATATTTCGACTGACAGTTAACACTCTAGGAGGAGAAAACCATGGAAAAGAAAACACTGACAGCGCTTGCCGCGGCGATGACCCTGGCGCTTGCCGCCCACGGATCGGCGCAGGCCGAGGTGACCGAGGTGCAGTTGCAGGAACTGGCGAAGACCTTGCCGGAAAAGACCCAGGTCTCGGTGCTGGCGATCGACAGCAGCACGTCGGAATGGAGCATGCTTGAGAAGCCCTTCTGGGAGGAGGTCGTGCCGCGCCTCAGCGACGGTCGGATCGACGTCAAGCTCAGCTCGATCACCGAGCTGGGCGTGCCCGGCTCGCAGATGGTTACGCTGGTGCGCTCGGGGGTCTACGACATGGCCGATACCGTGGCATCCTATGCCAGCGAAAACATGAAGATCCTGGATGGTATGGATATTTCCGGCGTCACGCCGACGATCGAGGGCGTGCGCGCCAGCAGCGACGCCTTCATGCCGGTCATCAACGAGACCCTGTCGAAAAAGGCGGGATCGGTTGCGCTCGCAAGCTGGCCGACCACCGGGCTCGTTCTGTGGTGCGGGGCAAAGGTTGAAAGCCTCGAAGACCTGAAGGGCAAAACCGTTCGCGTCTTCAGCGGCACGCAGGCCGATCTGATCACCGCGCTCGGCGCGACGGCGGTTTCCATGCCGTTTGCCGAGATGGCGCCGGCCCTGCAGCGCGGCGTGATTGATTGCGGCATCACCGGTACCGCCAGCGGCAATATCGCCAAGCTGCCGGAGGTCACGAAATATGTCTATGCGCTGAACACAGGTTGGGCCCCGCAGATCAGGATTGTGAATGAATACTGGTTCAACAAGCAGGCGCCCGAGGTCCAGGAATGGCTGCGCCTTGCCAGCGAATATTTCGAGCAGGAAATGGCCTGGCCGACGCAGATCCGCAACCACAATATGGGCCTGTGGTGCACGGCCGGCGACGCGCAGTGCGACGATAGCGGCGCGTTCCAGAAATATGATGCGACCGTCACCGTTCCGACCGAGGCCGAACTGGCCGAAGTCGCAAGGCTGACGCAGGAGAAGGTGCTGCCGAATTTCGCCCGCAACTGCGGTGAGGCCTGTGTATCGGAATGGAATGCAACGATCGGCGAGCTTGTCGGGATTGAGATGAAGCAGTAGAGCCGGTTGGCAACGGGGTCCGGTCGGGTCAAGAGACCTGATCGGCCCCTTTCCCTTTCGGCATCGCAGCTCCGATTTGTCTGAAACCGTTGACGTGGAAACGCCGCATATGACCTCCGCACCCGTTCTGAAGAAGCGCTCGCTGTTGCAACAGGTAACGACCCTGGCCTCCCGCGCCGGCGGTTATGGCCTGCTCGGCATCGCTGCGATGATTTGCGTGGATACGATCTCGCGCAAGCTGTTCAAGGTCTCGATTACCGGGTCGACCGAGATCACCGGTTTCGTTTTCGCCTTTGCCACCGGCGTTGCGATTGCGTATGCGGCGCTGTTCACCGCGCATATCCGGCTCGATGTCGTGCAACGTCTGTTGCCCACCCGCCTTCGGGGGTCGCTCGATGTGCTGGCGGCGCTGACCATGCTGATCGGCGCGGCCATCCTGAGCTGGAACGAGTGGCTTCAGCTGAAGGAGGCCCTCGAATTCGATGCGACCTCGACCTTGCTCAATATTCCGCTGGTCTATCCGCATGCGCTCTTCCTGCTCGGGCTGTTGCTTTTCACGCTGGTCTCGGCGCTCGTCCTCATCGGGCTGTTGCGCAGGTTTCCCAGGACGGTTGAGCACCCGGGCTCTGAGGGACATCAAAGCCTCGAAGACCTCGGCGACCTCTAGAAAGCCCCGGAACAAAAGCCATGTCTATTCTCGGATTTATCGGCAGTCTCTTCGGCCTGATCGCGACAAGCATTCCCGTCGGGATTGTTCTTCTGTTTGCGGGTATCCTTCTCAGCCTGTTCTGGCTGCCCGTCAACATCATCTCGGTGATCGGGATCACCACCTGGGAAACGGCCACCAACGACTTGCTGGTCGCCATTCCGCTGTTCATTCTCATGGGCGAAATCATGCTGCACAGCGGCAGCGCATCGTCCATGTACCGCGCCTTGCTGCCGTGGCTGAACCGCCTTCCAGGCGGGCTGATGCACACCAATATCGCCGCCTGCACCATGTTCGCCGCCACCTCCGGCTCCAGCGTGGCCACGGCCGCCACCGTGGGCACCATCGCCTTTCCCGAGATCGAGAAGAACGGCTACAATGAGCGGCTGTTCCTCGGTACGGTCGCTGCCGGCGGAACGCTGGGCACGCTGATCCCGCCGTCCATCAATATGATCATCTATGGCGCGATCACCCAGACCTCGATCCCGCAGCTTTATCTGGCGGGCTTCATCCCCGGCATATTGCTGGCGCTGATCTTCATGCTGGCGGTGATTATCTGTTGCGTGTTCTTTCCGTCCTGGGGCGGGCGGAAAGAGACCTATGGCTGGGCCGAACGGCTGGGCAGCCTGCCGCAATTGCTGCCGATCTTCTTTATCTTCATCGTCGTGGTCGGTTCGATCTATGCCGGCGTCGCCACCCCGACCGAGGCCTCCGCGCTCGGCATTGCCGCTTCCCTGATCCTCAGCGCCTTCAACGGCACGCTGTCTATCGCCATGCTCAACAAGGCGATCGAAGGCACGATGCGTTCGACGGGCATGATCATGCTGCTCCTGATTGGCGCCTATTTCCTGAACTTTGCGCTCGGCATGTCCGGCTTTATCGAGCAAATCACGGACTATATTTCCGGTCTGGCGATGCCGCCCCTGGCCGTTCTGTGCATTATCATCGTGTTCTACATGGCGCTCGGCTGCGTACTGGACGGGATTTCGATGATCGTGCTGACGGTCCCGGTCACCGCGCCGCTCATTATCGGCCTCGGCTATGATCCAGTCTGGTTCGGCATCATCCTGATGATGGTGATCGAGGCCGGGATGATCACGCCGCCGATCGGAATCAATTGCTACGTGGTTCAGGGCCTGCGGAAATCGGGGTCGCCAAACGACGTTTTCATCGGTATCCTGCCCTTCCTCGGCGCGATCATCGCCATGATCGGCCTGATGATCGCATTCCCGCAGATTGCGCTCTGGCTGCCGGAAAGCCTGCAATGACCACGAACACCGCTTCCGGCGCCTGGGACTGCCATTTTCATATCCTCGATGCCGCAGCGCCGGTCGTCGCCAATGCCGTCATCGCGAACCGGACTGCCAGTTGCGCCGACTATCGGGCGGCGACGGACGGGCTGGGTCTGACCCGCGGCGTGCTGGTGCAGCCTTCGCTCTACGGCGGCGATCATACGGTCCTGCTGCGCGCGCTCGCTGAACTTGGCGCGGGCTACCGCGCGACCGGCGTGATCACGCCGGATGTCGATCGCGATGCGCTTTCAGCGTGGCACGCGGCCGGGATGAGGGGCGCGCGCTTCAATCAGGTTCAAGCCGGCGCGACGCAGATCGAAGACATGTCAAAAACCGCGGCGCTCGTCCGCGATCTCGGCTGGAGCCTTGAACTGCACCTGCCCGCCAGGGAGCTCTCCCGCCATCATGAGATGCTCGCCGATCTCGGCGTCCCGCTTGTGCTCAACCACCTCGGCCGCTGCCGTCCCGGTCATGGCACGGATCTGGAGGCGCTCCTGCGGCTTTATGAACTGCCGCATGTCTGGGTCAAGCTTTCGGGCCCTTACCATGAGGATGTGGACGACCTCTCCTGGGCGCATAGCCTTGATGTCGCAAAGCGGCTGATCGCCACCGATTCCTCTCGGCTCATATGGGGAAGCGACTGGCCGCATGTGACCGAGAGTAAGCCCCCGGACTTCTCGAAGCTCCTCTCTTTCATTCGCACGGCGGCCGACGATGAAACCGTCCTGCGCCGTATCATGTCGGAAAACCCTCAGACGCTCTATCGTTGAAGCGCGAAAGGGAAGGTTTCAAGTTACGGATGACAGCTTGTATCCATGAGACCTGCGTTCTAACCTGCCGGCGGTCGATGGGAGACTCATCTTTTCGCGGACAAGCCTACGAGAGTTGAATGATAAGGTCAGGTGTCGCATGAGCGTCAGTGACGATGTACACACGGAATTGAGGCGCCGGCTGATCGCGGGCCATTTCTCACCCGGGGAAAAACTGCGGGAAGAACATATCGCGACCGAACTGCATGTCAGCCGCACCCCCGTCCGGGCAGCACTTCAGCGGTTGATCACGGAAGGTCTGCTCGAGGCCGCGCCGAAGCGCGGGGCCGTGGTCAGCCAGTGGACCGACAATGATATCGAGGAAATCTTCGAGCTGCGCATCCTCGCGGAAGGTCTGGCCGCCGCCTGGGCGACGCGCAACATGTCGGACGCCGATATCACAAAAATGGAAGAGATGAACCGCGACATCGCTCGTGCGTTTGAAGGCAAAGCCCGTAATTTCAGGGACATCGTCCAGTCGGTGAACCATGAATTCCACATGCAGATCTACCAGGCCTGCGGCAGCGCAAGATTGCGCAATTTCGGCACCTCGCTTCTGGAATATCCCAAATTGTTGGGTGGTTTTTACATCTACTCGGATAACGAGATCCAGGAGAGCATTCAGCAGCACGAGGATATTCTGCACGCGCTCAGGGCCCGCAACGAGCGATGGGCGCGGTCCTCGGTCACTTCCCACCTCAGTGCCGCTTTCGAACGGCTCAAACGCTCCCGCCGCAAACCCCAGGTGACGCCAACTCCAAAAGGCTAGCGTATCAGGCCGACAACCCCAATCGATTTCCAGCAAGCACGATGCAGCGCGGCCGGACCACGTCAACCACGTCCCAACTTTCGCCGTACGAGTGCTGGTTTAAAGAAGTACCGCACCGGCATCTCGCCCAGCCGTAAGCATCCGGCGCAGGCCGTGGTCATGCGGCGCGTCGGCGTTTAGATGGCTGCCAATTCCAGGGCAGACGATCCGGCACCCTTGAAGCCGTTGTGTTGGGAAGAAGGGCGAGGACGTCATCAAGCCAGGCTTGGGGATCTGTGTCGTTCAACATTGCCGTGACGATCAGGGAGTACATGAAGGCTGCTCTGTCACGGTCCCGCTCCGAGCCGGCGAAGAGCCATGATGTCCTCCCCAGAGCGATACCGCGAAGCGCGCGTTCGGCCGCGTTGTTCGTAGGGCGGATCCGCCCATCTTCGAGGAAGAGCGTGAAGGCATCCCAACGGTCGTGCTTGAACATGTAGGCGATCGCCTTGGCGACGGGGTTGTGCTTCGACATGGTCCTTGCTCGGCCCGCGTCCAGTTGTGGAGGTCCTCGACCAGAGGGCGGACCAGCGGTTTGTCGGGCGTCGAGCCGGCTGGCGACGTCCAGGCCGTTGATCTGACGCTCGACGTCAAAGATGGTGTCGATCTTCTTCACGACGCGATCCGATCCATAGCGGGAGCAGGTGGTGGGCGTTTCGATGACCACACGCTCCGTGGCAGGTGGCCCGGGAATGGCTTGCACGCCGGACGGCGACGCTCAAGACTGGCAACGGCCGTGGTCTTCGCCATGTTCAGGGCTTCGATCTCGTCTTCGATCGCAGCGGCTTCGAGTTCTTCGAGTTGCATCTCCATCTGGTCGATCAGCCGGGCGCTGCGCTCCGAGCTGTAGCCATAATGTTCCCATCGGAGTTTGGCGATCTCCAGCTTCAGTTGGGTCGCTCGTGCTTTCAACGATTGCCTGGATCACACGTCGCGCGATTGTCTTGGGGGCCGCGATGACGGCGCCGTCCATACCGCGCGCGACAAGCCTGCCCGCATCGTCATAAGCGCGTTCTGCGAAAAGCAGGCAGGCAACGCGCATTCCGGCATCGCGCGCAACCTGCTCGGTTTCGGTGTTCGGCAGTCGCCACAATCATGTCAGGCTCGAATCAGCGAAGCTGCCAGTTCGAAGCGCCTGCCTTTGGACCGTCGCCCGGATATCGGGGTTCGATGCCGATCGGCACGATAACTCTTTGAAATATTCAAAGCGTGCGGGGTCCCGATGCCGCGCCGAATGACACATCGGGCGAAAAAGTGGTCGCCGGTTTTCCGATAACCCGATGCGTCAAAACGATGCTCTAGCTGGAAAAATGGTAGAGCGGCTTTCTGTCGACGGTGCTTCCGGGAACGAGTTTGTGGGCTTGAAGCGCATCTTTTTCGAACCGGACGCCGTGGCCCGGCGCATCGGAGAGCTGGTGTTTTCCCCCGCTGATCGGTAGCGGTGCGGATGTCGCGCCGAAATCGAACAGGTTGAGGCCGAAGATATTCTCCACATGCATGGCGTTCGGGAGCGCAGCCGCGAGATGGACCGAAAGCTCCGCGGCTCCGTGTGGGGAGACCGGGATGCCCGCTGCCGCGCCGAGCGCCGCGATCTTCACGAATTCGGTAATGCCGCCGACCTTCCAGACATCGGGCTGCAGGAAATCCAGCGCGCCGGCGCGTATATAGTTCCAGAATTCGAAACGGTTGCAAAGCTGCTCGCCCGCCGCGATCGGCATGCCGGTGGCTGCCCGCAAGACGGCATGGCCATCGATCGTATCGGAAAGCAGCGGCTCTTCCAGAAACAGCGGCGCGGCCTCGAGCAGCAGGCGGGAACGCTGGATGGCTTCGCCGAGCGACCATTTCTGATTGGCGTCGAGCATGAGCTGGCAGTCCGGCCCGATCAGTTTGCGGACCGCCATGACCCGCTCGCGGTCTTCATCCAATCCGGGCCTGCCGACCTTGAGCTTGAAGGCCCTGTAGCCCTCTTCGAGTTGCCCGCGCGTTTGCGCCAGAAGGTCGTCCTTCGAAAGATGAAGATTGATGGCGCTGGCATAGACTTCGACCGTGCTTCGGGCGCCGCCCAGCAACCGGTGGAGCGGCTCGCCGGCGGCCTTCGCCTTCAGATCCCACATGGCAATGTCGATCGCCGAAAGCGCCAGCGTGGTGATGCCGCCCGGCCCGGCGGCATGGCATTCCATCCATAGCCGCTGCCAGACCTGCTCGGTGTTGCGCGGATCCATGCCGATCAGCATCGGAGCGAGATAGCCGGTGATCAACGCTTCAGCGGAGGCGGCGCCCACGCCCGCCGTCGTGCACCAGCCGGTTCCGCTCTGCCCATCCGACGTGTTTACCTCGACCAGCACCAGTTCGCGATGGGTCATGGTCACGCGGCTGGAGGTGAAGGGTTGCTTCAAAGGCAATCGGTAGCCGCTGCAGCGGACTTCGGTAATTTTCATGTCGGTTATCGCCTCCCTCGCTTACCCGGAAAGCCGTGCCGTTCTGGCAGCAGCCTTGCGCCGGCCCATCTTGCCGGAGCCGGGGGACGCGTACCTTGTCGTTATCCCCGCCTTTCGCCTGCCGAAACGTCGGCGAGTGGCTGTATCGCTGAATCGGCACGCGGATATTGTGAACGCGCCGTCGCGGATTCCTTCAAAAAAGACGAGAAATGCTCGAAACATGCAGAAATCAAAACTCAACGCCGATCTGATTTCCGGATTGCTGTTCATAGCGTTCGGTCTCTGGTTCTGCGGCTCTTCGGTCTATGGACTCAAAATCGGTAACGCGTTCCGCATGGGACCGGGCTTCTTTCCGGCCGTGCTTGGCGGTCTTCTCGCGCTGCTCGGCCTCGTCATCGTCGTCAGCGGCCTGCGTTCGGATGAAGCGCCGTTGACGCTGCCGAACGTGCCCTGGCGGGCTGTCGTGCTCCTGCCGGTGGCGCTCATCCTGTTCGGCGCGGCCATGAAACCGCTCGGCCTTGCCATTGCCCTTCTCCTGCTGTGCTTCTGTTCGGCCATGGCGATCAAGGAGATGACGGTGCTGAAATCGGCGGCGTTGTCGGTCGCTGTTACGCTGCTCTGCATCGGCATCTTCTCCGTCGCGCTCGGGCTCAACCTGCCTCTTCTGGGCAATTGGCTGCGATAGGAGGCGGATCCCATGGATTTCATCAACAATCTCGCACTGGGTTTTTCGGTCGCCTTCGCCGTCAAGAACCTGTTTTTCTGCTTTGTGGGCGTGTTGGGCGGTACGCTGGTCGGCGTGCTGCCGGGCGTCGGACCATTGGCGACGATCGCCATCCTGTTGCCCGTCACTTTTTCCATGGGGCCGGATTCGGCGCTGATCATGCTTGCCGGCATCTATTACGGCGCCCAGTATGGCGGCTCGACCACCGCGATCCTGCTCAATCTTCCCGGTGAGGCGTCATCAGCCGTCACGACGCTCGACGGCTACCAGATGGCCCGTAACGGCAGAGCGGGGCCGGCGCTTGCGACCGCGGCGCTGTCTTCCCTGTTTGCCGGAACCATTGCCACGCTGGTCATCGCTTTGTTCGCGGCCCCGCTTACCCATGTGGCGATGGCCTTCCGCCCGCCCTCCTACTTCTCGATGATGGTGCTCGGCCTGATCGCGTCCGTCGTGCTTGCCCATGGCTCGGTGCTGAAGGCGATCGCCATGGTGCTGCTCGGGCTGTTGCTCGGCATTATCGGCACGGATATCTACACCGGCACAACCCGCCTCAACATGGGCATGCTCGAACTTGCCGATGGCGTCGACATCGTTGCGCTGGCCATAGGGTTGTTCGGCATCGCCGAGATCCTGCGCAATCTGGAGACGAACGAGGTCCGCGATGTCCTGAACGAGAAGGTCAGAGGGCTGTGGCTGTCGCTGGCCGATCTCAAGCGCATCTTCATGCCCTCGGTGCGCGGAACCGCGATTGGCTCGGCACTCGGCATTCTGCCGGGCGGAGGGGCGATGCTCTCCTCGTTCGCGGCCTATATCGTGGAAAAGAAGGTCTCGAAGAACCGGGCGGAATTCGGCCAGGGCGCGATCGAGGGCGTCGCCGCACCGGAAGCGGCCAACAATGCCGGATCGCAGACCGCCTTCATTCCGATGCTGACGCTCGGCCTGCCTTCGAATGCGGTCATGGCGCTGATGATCGGGGCGATGATCATCCAGGGCATCCAGCCGGGACCCGACATCATCGTCAAGCAGCCTGGCATGTTCTGGGGCCTGATCGTGTCGATGTGGATCGGCAACTTCATGCTGGTGCTCCTGAACCTGCCGCTGATCGGCCTGTGGGTGAAGTTTCTGTCGGTGCCCTATTCGGTATTGGTTGTGGCGGTGATGGCGTTCAGCGCTGTCGGCATCTACTCGGCCTCCGGCACGCTTTTCTCGATGTACGAACTCGGCTTCTTCGCCTTGCTCGGATACCTGCTGATGCGGCTTGGCTGCGAGCCGGCGCCGCTGACGCTCGGCTTCATTCTCGGCCCGATGATGGAGGAGCAATTGCGGCGCAGCATGTTGATGTCGCGCGGCGATCCGACCGTCTTCCTGACAGAGCCGATCAGCCTGGCATTTCTCGTTGCCGCCGCCATCGTGCTCGCCCTGCTGGCGCTGCCGTCGATCGCCCGCAAGCGCGAAGAAGCCTTCCTTGAAAGCGAGGGCTAGACCATGGTCCCCATCAATGACATCCGCCCCTTCGAGGGCATCAGGGTACTCGACATCACCCATGTTCTGGCGGCGCCCTTCGCGACCTATCAGCTCGCGGTTTTCGGGGCCGACGTCATCAAGATCGAAAACCCGCACGAACCGGAACAGACCCGTATCGATGGCAGCGATCCGCAGCTTTCGGCCGACAATATCGGCACCCACTTCATCATCCAGAATGGCGGCAAGCGATCGCTCACACTGGACCTTAAAACCGAGCAAGGGCGTGAGATCCTGCGCAAGCTGGTGCCCGGCGCGGATATTCTGGTCGAAAACTTCCGGCCGGGAGCACTGAAGGCGCTGGGGCTCGGCTATGAGGATCTCAGAAAACTCAACCCTCGCCTGATCTACGCCTCGATGTCCGCCTTCGGGCAGGACGGGCCGCGCGGCGGGCAGACCGGATACGATCAGGTCATCCAGGCGGTGTCGGGCCTGATGATGGTCAACGGAACAGACGATATGGTGCCGATGAAGGTCGGCACGCCCGCCGTTGACTATTCCACAGGCGCGATGGGCGCGTTCGCGCTCGCCGCAGCCCTTTTCCAAAGAGAAAGGACCGGGATCGGGCAATATATCGATCTTTCCATGCTCGATACCGCCTTGATGCTGATGGGCGCCCATCTGACCAATTACAGCCGTTCGGGCAAGGAACCAAAGGCGGGCGGCAACCGGCACGAGTTTTCGACATGCGGGCTCTACGACACGGCTGACGGCAAGCTTCAGATCGCCGCCATCAATCTGCGCCAGCAGGCGCGGCTCTGGAAGGCGCTGGGGCATCCCGAACTGGTCAAAGCCAATAATGGTGAACGCCGCAAGGACGCGGATGCCGAGCGCGCAATCCTGTTGCCCATCCTGCTCACCAAAACGGCGGCCGAGTGGGAGGACTGGTTTCAGGACCATCATATCCCCGCCGCCCGGATATGGACGTTGCCGGAAACGCTGGCCCACGGCCAGCTCGAAAGCCGCGACATTCTGCACCATTACGAAGATGAGCCCGGTATTCCCGGAAAGATCACGGCTCCCAAGGCCGCGTTCAAACTGGATCACGGCGGCGCGCGGATCGATCGCCCGCCACCGCGTCTGGGCGAGCACAACGAGGAATTGCTCGCCGAGCTCGGCTATAGCGCCGAAGAAATCGCCAACCTGCGAGCAACAGGCGCGATCTGAACCCAAAATGAGGAGGAGGACCCCATGAAACCCTTGACACTATTGACGTCCGTTTCCCTGGCGCTTGCGGCATTGACAGGCGCCGCCATTGCACAGGAGAGCGACTATCCAAACGATCTTGTCCGCGTTGTCGTCGGTTCATCGCCGGGCGGCACGGCCGATACCGTTTCCCGGATCGTTGCCGACGCCCTGAGCGACAAGTTCGGCGAAACCTTCGTCGTCGAGAACCTGCCGGGGGCCGGCGGCGCGCTTGCGGCATCCGAGGTCAGGAGCGCGGAGCCGGATGGCTACACCATCCAGTTCATCTTCTCGTCGTTCTCGATCCTGCCCTCGCTGAACCCGGATGTGAACTACGACCCGGTCAAGGATTTCGAAGCCATTACCATGGTCTCCTATGCGCCGAACCTTCTGCTCGTGAACCCGTCCTTCGGCGTGAAAACCTTTCCGGAATGGGTCGACAAGATCAAGGCCAATCCCGGCAAGTATGACTATGGCAGCGGCGGGATCGGCTACAGCCAGCATCTGTCGATGGAAATGCTGTTGCAGGATATCGGCGGCGATGTCGTGCATATCCCCTATGCCGGCAGCGGCAACCTGCTCGGCGCCCTGATCTCGGGCGAGATTCCATTCGCCTTCGACACGCTGACGACGGCCGTGCCGCACATCGAATCCGGTGCGCTCATTCCCCTGGCGATCACCAGCTCCGAGCGGTCCGAGATATTGCCGGAGGTGCCCGCGGTCGGCGAGTTCGTTGAAGGCTACGAACTGACCGCCTGGAACGGCTTTGTCGCGCCGGCGGGCACACCCAGGGAAATCGTCGACCAATTGAACGCCGCGATCGTGGAATATCTCGAGACCGACGCGGCCAAGGCGTTCTTCGGCAAGCTCGGAACCGCGATCGCCGCGAGCACGCCCGAAGAATTCGAACAGGTGATTGCCGGCGACTACGAAAAATTCGCAGTGGTGATCAAGGAAGCGGGCATCACCGCGCAATAAGCCAGACAAGTCGGGCAAGGACAGAGTTCGTGCCCGGCTTCCCGACGCATGCCTGCTTGCAGGCGAATGCGTTTTGCCATGCTGCGGAGCTCTGCCAATGTCAGACGAGGTAACTTTTTCAGCCGATCTCCTGCGTCGCTACGCGACTGATCTTTTCACGGCGGCGGGTCTTTCGGCGCAGGCGGCGGGGCGCGTTTCCGACGCCCTGATCGAGGCCGATCTTTCCGGGCGCGGTTCGCACGGGATGTTGCAGGCCGACAGGTATATCGAGCGGCTGATTGCCGGTGCGATGTCGATCGCCGACGTGCCACAGGTCGTCAGCCGAAGTCACGGCGCGATCGTGCTCGATGCCGATGGCATGGAAGGGCATCTGGTCGCCGAGGATGCGATGAAATTGGCCATAGAAACGGCCCGTGAAACCGGCATTGCGGCCGTCGCGGTTCGCCGGGCGCAGCATATGGGCGTGGTCGGGCGTTATGTGCGCATGGCCGCCGAGGCCGGCTGCGTGGGAATTGCCATGGGCAACACCAAGCCCGTAATGGCCGCCCCCGGCGGTGTGGAAAAACTCGTGGGCACCAATCCGCTTGCGATCGGCATACCGGCGACGCGTGAGGCGGTCGTGCTCGATATGGCAACCAGCGCGGGCACCTACGGCCGCATCCGGCAGGCAAACGCCCTTGGCCTGGATATTCCCGCCGGCTGGGCGCTGGATGCCGATGGCGTTGCGACCACGGACCCGGCGGAGGCGATGAAAGGATTGTTGCTGCCGGTCGGCGGCGCAAAGGGCTTTGCCCTGTCCTTCATGATCGACCTTCTCGCGGGGTTGTTGTCCGGCGGGGCCTGGGGAACAAAACTCGGCCTGATCGACGACAGCACCGTCGGACCACAGATGTCGTCCTATCTTTTCATCGTGCTCGATATCGCGTCTTTCCGGCCACTTGAGGAATTCAAGGCGGAAGCGGACGAAGCGATCGCCGGGGTACGGCAATCGCAAAGGGCAGACGGCGTGGACCGGCTCTATACACCCGGTGAACGCAGCGCGGAACAGCTCGCGGCGAGCAAAGGTGAGATCAGGCTCGCCCCCGCCGTCGTAAAAGCGCTTGCCGAACGCGGCCGGCAACTCGGCATCACCGTGCCTGCAGAATTTCTGGAGTGATGAGCCATGACCATCGGCTACGACATCATCAGGGAAACCGCTCGGACGCTGTATGATCGGGCGATCAAGCGCATTCCGGAAAATTCGAAGGCGGCGCTGGAGAACGCCCTCGAAACAGAAAGCTCGCCTTCTGCCCGCACGACGCTCGAATTCATGATCAAAAGCGCCCGCCGCGCCGAAGAGAAGTCGACCTATGTCTGTTCGGATGCGGGTTTTCCGGTCTATTTCGTCAAGATCGGCACGAACGCCCGGTTCGAGGGCGATATCAAGAGGGCGTTTGTCGATGCGTTCGACGAACTGGTGAGAACGATCGAGCCGCCGATCCTGAAATTCGTTACCAATCCGCTGACCGGCGAGCGCAGTTATCACGGCAAGGACATGCCGCATATCACCTGGGACTTCGTCTCGGACGACGATTGCATCGACATCACCTGTTCGCCCAAGGCGCTTGGTTCCGGGCGCTGGGCCGCGCTGGAAATCTTCAGCTATCCCAGGCTTGAGGAGATCGAGCGCTATATTCTCGATGTTTCCATAAGGGCGGGATCGCAGCATTGCCCGCCGGTGGTCATCGGCGTGGGCATTGGCGGCTCCTTCGACCACGCGGCGAAAATGGCGAAACTGCAGACATTGCGACCGTTCGGGACCACCAATCCTGAGCCAATCCTTGCCGCGATGGAGGAGCGGCTTACCCGCGCCGTCAACAAGACCGGATTCGGGCCGATGGGCACCGGCGGCGACACAACCGCCCTCGGCGTTCACATCGATTACGCGTCCGGCCATGGCTTCACCCCCGTCGCGGTCTGTTTCAACTGCTGGATCAACAGGCGCACCCGGGCGCGCATCGGCAATGACGGGGAGGTGCGCTATCTTGAGTGAATACATTCTCGATCTGCCGGTCTCCCGCGATCTCGCTCGCTCCTTGAAGCTCGGCGATACCGTTTTCCTGCGCGGGGATGCCGTGATCACCGCCGGCTATCCGACGCATCAGCGCCTGATGGACTGCGTCGAGGAAGGGCGGCCGCCACCGGTTTCACTGGATGGCGGGGCATTCTTCCATCTCGGCTGCATGAGCCGCGAGGAGGAAGGCACGCTCCGGCCGCTTTACGTCAATCCCACCACCAGCACACGCTTCAACGCCTTCATGCCGCCCATCATCGAGCATTTCGGCCTGACCATTATTGGCGGCAAGGGAGGGCTCGATGACGCCTGTGTTGCCGCCATGAAGAAGACGGGTTGCGTCTATCTTTCCATCCTTGGCGGTGGTGCGCCGCTGCTGACGGAGGGGATCGAGGCGGTCTGCGAAACCGGCTGGAACGATCTGATCGTCCAGTTCCGCCTTTCCCGGGTCAGGCTGGACATGTTCGGGCCGCTGACAGTGGCCATCGATGCGCACGGAAACTCGGTCTATGCCGATCTCAGTGCCGGCGCACAGGCGCGCCTTCCCGACATCATGCGCGCGCTTGCGAGGGACAGGTCAATTCAGATGTGAGTTTCCTGCACTCAAAACAGGACTCGTCGCACGGTAGATACCGCGGCATTCATTATGGTGCGTTCGTAGCTGACAGGACGGTGACTCATCACAGCGGGGTAGCGGCGAATCTCGTCACCGGCATTAACCTGACATCCCTCCGTCAGGACATGTACGGTGGTTGGCCCGACCGCGACATCGGCCCGCTATTAGCTGCTTCGACCAGAGCTGACCGGGCACGGCTTCGCGATCACCTTCGTACCGATATCTTATGGTATTCTTTCAGCGCAGATTCGCATATATCGGCAAGTCTCGGTTTGGTCTTGCTGATAGACCGGGCCGCCGACCAGAATGATGGGTGAACCGAGCGTGGACGATCCGAACGACAGCCTTCCGGAACAGCTTGAGCGCGCGCGCGTCGCCTGGTTCTACTTTGTGGGCGGATTGACGCAGCAGGAAATCGCGGCCCGGATGAACATGACCCGGCTCAGGGTGAACAAGATCATTGGCCAGGTGCGCGAGGACGGCGCGGTCCAGATCGACGTCAAGCTGCCGCTCAGCGGCTGCATTGCGCTGGCCGAGGCAGTGGCCGAGCGCTACGGCCTTGCCGAAGCCACCGTGGTGCCTGACGTTCCGGATTTTCTTGAACAGAAACGGGTGATCGGCGAGGCGGCCGGCGCGATGGCCAGCGGGCTGATCGAACGGCGGGATCTCGGCATCGGCATCGCGACGGGCCGCACGCTGAGTTTCGCCGTGCGCCGCCTCAACGCGCGCCCGCATGCCAATAGCTGGGTGGTTGGCCTGACCGGGGGCGCCACGCGCTCCTCCGGCACCAACACATTCGAAGTGGCGACGAGCCTTGCCCGCAAGCTGGGCGTCGAATGCCATTATCTGACGGCCCCGCTCTATTGCGCCTCGCCCGAAAGCCGCGAGGCGCTGCTCCTGATCGATGAGTTGACGGACGTACTGGCCCGGACCGAGATCGCCGATCTCGGCATTGCCTCCTGCGGCTGGCTCGCCGAGGATACGACGCTGACGCTGATCAGGGTGGTGAAGGACAATCTGGACGAGATCCTGAAACGCGGCGCGGTCGGCGAATTTCTGGGCTGTTTCCTGGATTCCCAGGGTCAGCCGGTCGATCATTTCCTGAATGATTCGATCATGGCGCTCAGCCCCGAGAAGATGAAGCTCAAGCCGATGTCGATGCTGGTGTCCGGCGGCATCGAGAAGGTGCAGATCATCCGGGCGATCCTGCGCGGCGGCTACGTCAACCGGCTTGCCACCAACGAAGCCGTGGCCCGGGCGCTGATGGCCGGGCCACGGTAGATTTCACTTGGGAGCGCGAGCCTCCGCCAGAGCGGCGGCCATGGCCCGCAGCGTGACCCATGTCGATGCCGCGCCCGGGTCGATATGGCCCTTGGAACGCGCACCGAGCTTGGCCGAGCGGCCACGGCGGGATTCAAGATCGGCCGTTGCCTTCATGCCGGCCTCCGCGCCGTCCCGGGCGGCATTAATGACATCGAGCTCCGTTCCATTGGCGGCGGCCTGCTGCGCACGCTCCACCGCCGGCACCCACGCATCGATCATGGTCTTGTCGCCCGGCTCGGCGCGGCCCCGGTCGCGCACGCCCTGGAGCGCTGCGGCAAGCCACGCCGAAAGCGCCTCGGGGTCAAGGTTCAGGCGGTCGCTGACCGCAGCGCCCGCGCGCAGGAAGGCGGTCGCGTAAAGCGGCCCGGAGGAAGCACCGACGGCATCGAGGAAGGCCTTGGCCATGCGCTTGCAGCTTCCCTCGATGGTTTCGTCTTCCTCGGCATTGGCGAGCGCGCCCTGAACGGCCTTCCAGCCGATTTCCATGGTGACGCCGTGATCGCCGTCACCGATAACGCCATCCAGTTCGGACAGCCAGTCGCGCTCGGCAATGATCTCGTCGCCGGCCCGCTGCATCATGGCGCGGAAGATTTCGGGCGTAATGATCCCTTCGCGCTTCAGATTGGCTGCGACTTTCGCCTTGGCAGGCGTGTCCCCAGCCTGGGCCGTTCTTCTTGCCGAGCGGGCGCTGCTTGCCGCGGCGCCCTCGATGGCTCCGACCGTTAGGGCTGGCGTCCGGCAGGGATGGTCCAGAAGCCGCGTCAACTCGTCGTCCAGCTTCATCAGCGTGATGGACGCGCCCGCCATTTCCAGCGAGGTGGCATATTCGCCCACCCATGAGTGATGGATCTCGATGCCCTTTTCATCGAGGATATGCTTGAGCCGGTCGAAGATGATGTAGAGTTCGACCAGTGAGGTCGAGCCCAGCCCGTTGACGAGCACGGCGACGCGGTCCCCCTTGGCGGGGGCCATTTCGCTGAGGATGGTGTCCATCAGTTCGTCCGTCACTGTATCGGCCGGCGCCAGCTTCTCGCGGCGGACGCCCGGCTCGCCGTGCAGGCCCATGCCGATTTCCATCTCGTCGTCGCCGATCTCGAAATTCGGCTTGCCGGTCTGGGGTAGGGAGCAGGCGCCGAGTGCTACGCCCATTGAAAGCGTTGCGTCATTGGCCTTCTGTGCCAGAGCTTCGACCCGGGCGAGCGGTTCGCCCAGATCGGCCGCCGCACCGGCGATCTTGAACACGAAGAAGTCGCCGGCAATGCCGCGCCGCTCGGAGCGCCGTTCCTTCGGAGCGGAGGCGACGTCGTCTGCGACCTGCACCTGCCGCACCTGCGTGCCTGAGGCTTCCAGCTCCTCCGCGGCCATGGTGAAGTTCATCACGTCGCCGGTGTAGTTGCCATAAAGGAAAACGACGCCCGCGCCGCCATCGGCCGCACGGGCCGCGTCGAGGATCTGTTCGGGAGACGGAGAGGCAAAAATGTTGCCGACCGCGGCCGCATCGGCAAGGCCGCGCCCCACATAGCCGGCAAAGGCGGGCTCGTGTCCGGAGCCGCCGCCAACGACGATCCCCACCTTGCCGTCACGCGGACCATCCACGGCGACAATGGCGCGGCCCGTGCCGCCTTCGCGCGTCAGCATGTCGGGATGCGCAGCGACCATGCCCGAGATCAGTTGCGGGATGATATCTTCGGGCGCGTTGATGAGTTTTTTGGTCTTGGTCATTTGTATTCCACTTTGTCAGTTCATGCGCCGTCGCGGCGAAGATAGCGGCGGGAGATTGCATCAAACGAGATCGCGATCACCACGATGGCACCGGACACGACGCCCTGCCAATAGGGCGAGACGCCGAACAGGACAATGATGTTCTCGATGATTGCGATGATGCAAGCGCCAAAGATCGCGCCGAGCGGCGACCCGACGCCGCCTGTGGTCGCCACCCCGCCGATGACCGCCGCGGCGATCGGCGCCAGAACCCAGGTCTGGCCGATCGAAGGCTGGGCGGTTCCAAGCCGCGCCACCATCAAGAGCCCCGCCAGGGCGGAGAGCATACCGGCGAAGGTGAAGACCAGGATCCGGATCCGGTCGACGCGAATGCCCAGCATGCGCGCTGCCGCCGCATTGTTGCCGATGGCATACATGTAACGGCCCATCGATGTCTTCATTGTCAGAAAAAGCGCGATGACCAGCACGACCAGCATGATGAGGAAAGGTACCGGAAGGCCGAAGACATCGCCCCGGCCAAGGAACTGGATGCCCTGCGGAATGCCGGTGATCGCGACGCCCTTGGTCAGGACCAGAATCGCGCCGCCGTAAATGCCGGCCGTACCGATCGTCAGCACCAGAGAATGCAGGCCGAGCGTGGTGACCAGGAAGCCGTTGAGGAAGCCGAGCGCCATGCCCAGCGCCAGCGCCAGAACCAGGGCCATGCCCCAGGGGAGGCCGGCCTGCACCATCAGCATGCCCGACACTACGCCGCAAAGGCCACCGATGGTGCCAAGCGACAGGTCGAGTTCGCCCAGAATCATCAGCGACGACTGAGCGATGGTGACCAGCCCGACAAAGGCCAGCCCGCGCGCGATCACCGACATGTTGTAGCCCGACAGGAAGTAGGGCGATACCAGAGCCGAAATGGCGAAAATGACGACGAGCGCCACGAAGACGCCGGCGAGCGGATTGCGGACCAGGATTGCAAGCGCCGATGGCGCGCGGGATTGAGTGGTCTTGTCAGTTGACATGGGAAGCCTCTGCCTCGTTCGGGGTCTGTGCCTCAGACCCGGCGCCGGTCGCGAAGATCGCGCCAACCAATGTTTCGGTATCGGTGGCGGCGGCATCGAAATCGCCGGTGATGCGGCCGCCATGCATGGTGATGATCCGGCTTGCGCAGCGCCTGAGTTCCGTCATCTCCGATGAGATCAGGATGATGCCGACGCCGTCCTCGGCGAGCTCTCTCATGATCCGGTAAATCTCCGCCTTGGTGCGGATGTCGATGCCCTTTGTCGGCTCATCGAAGATCAGGATGCGGGGCGTGGTGGCCATGGCCCGGCCGATGATCGCCTTTTGCTGGTTGCCGCCGGAGAGGTTGGAAATCCGCTGGCCGGGGCTCGATGCCTGGATGTCGTAGTCGTCGATCACCCGGCGCACGAGCTTGCTTTCCTTGCCGAAATCGATGCCGGTAGCGCCCGAGGTGAGCGACAATGCGGAGATGCCGATATTTTCGCGCAGCGAGAGCAGCGGAAAAATCCCGTGATGCTTGCGTTCCTCGGAGAGATAGAGCATGCCGGCGTTGACCGAGGCGGCCGTGTCGTTCAAACGCCATTTGCGGCCTTCGACCTCGACCTTGCCGGACGATGCCTTGCGAAAGCCGAAGATGGTCTGCATCAGTTCCGAGCGGCCCGCGCCCACCAGTCCGGCAAAACCGAGAATTTCGCCGCGTTTCAGGCTGAAGCTGATGTCGTCGAACATGTGACCCGACAGGTGTTCGACGGTCATGATCGTGTCGCTGACGGGGCAGTTTGGCCGGAAGTGCTCGTCGATCGCCACCTCGCGGCCGGACATCGCCCGGATCAGCGCGGTCTCGTCGATATCGGCGATACGGCCCGCATCCACCTTCCGGCCATTGCGCAGAACGGTGTAGTCATCGCCGATCTCGAAGACTTCCTCCATCTTGTGCGAGATGAAGACGATCGCGTGGTCCCGGTCCAGAAATCCGCGGATCACCTTGAATATCCGCGCCACCTCGCGGGCCGTCAGGGCCGAGGTCGGCTCGTCCAGGATCAGGACCTTCATGTCCTTGTTGGTTGAGGCGCGGGCGATCTGCAGAAGCTGCTGGTCGGGTACCGATATGTGGCGCACGAGATCCGACGGTCTTGCGTCAATGCCGAACCGGTCGAGATAGGTCTGCGCCTCGGCCTCCATCCGACGCCGGTTCACGAACGGGCCGTGGCCGGTGCGATCGAAGGGCATGAACAGGTTCTCCGCCACGCTGACATCGGCGAACAGCGACAGTTCCTGCGGCACATAGGCGATGTTGCGAAAGAGATCGGGATGATCGACGGGATCCTTGCCATCGATCTCGATCGTGCCGGTGGTTGCGCGATCGGAGCCGGTCAGGATCTTGACCAGCGTGGATTTTCCGGCGCCGTTTTCGCCGGCCAGAATGTGGGTCCGCCCCAGTTCGATGTCGAGATCGACGTCGTCAAGCGCGGTCACGCCGGGAAAAACCCTGCCGAGGCCGCGTGCCTTGAGGTAGGTCATGTGTCCTCCTGAGCATGTTTCCGATCAATCCATCGCGTGGCATTGAAAGGAACGCGGGCCGCATCTGCGGCCCGGAGAATGCGGCCGGCGCAATGCCGGCCGCGGCAAACGGCTCAGCCGTCCACATTGTCCTTGGTCAGGAACGCATTGCCGGTATCGAGATATTGCGGAACCGGCGCGCCGGTGGCCTGTGCCCAGAGCAGCATGACCGACCAGTAGCCCTGAAGCTCTGGCTGCGAAGCCGACGAGCTGTCGGCGACGCCCGAACGGATCATGTCCAGCATTTCCGGCAGGTTGTCGAGGCCAACGAGCGTGACCTGGTCCTGCTTGCCGGCCTCGATGATCGCCTGGCCGATGCCGATCGGACCGGCGGCGTCGGAGGCGACCCAGCCCTTCAGGTTCGGATGGGCCTGCATGATGGCGGCGGCCTGCTGCTGAGCAATCTCGATGCTGTCATTGTCGATGCCTTCGGCAACGACCTTGATGCCTTCATGCTCGGCGAAGACCTCGCGGTGGCACTCGGCGCGGATCGAATGGTTCGGCGCCGTCGGCACGCCCATCATGATCGCGACTTCGCCTTCGCCGCCGAGAACCTCGACCAGCCGCCGCGAGGCGATCTTTGCCTGTTCGCAGAAATCCGAGCCGATATAGGGGATCGCCATGCCTTCCGGCGGGATCGAGTCGAAGATGACCAGCGGAATGTCCTGGCTCTGGGCCGCTTCAAGCGACCCGCGATTGCCCGAGGGGTCGAGCAGGTCGATTGCGATGCCGTCGGGGCGTGTCGAGATCGCGCTTTCAACGATCTGGACCTGCTGGACGACGTCCGCCGTCTGCGGTGCTGAGTAGACGATCTCGATATCCGCGCCGGTCTGCGCCTTCAGCGCTTCGGCGGCCATCTGCGCGCCGTCATTGACCTTGTCGAACCACGGATGGACGACCTTCGGCACGATAAGAAAGCGGTAGCTGTCCTTCGTGGCGGTCCCGGCTGCGTCCTGCGCAGCAGCGGCCAGCGGCATGGCAATAACCAGTCCCGCCAGCAAAGCGGTGAGTTTCTTCATCGATTTTCCTCCCGATCGTGTTCGCCGCTCTTACGGGCGACCCTCCTGGCGGAGGGGCGAAACGCCCAACGGCCAAAGATTGGATACATCTGTTAAAATAAAAATACAAGTGCATTTTGAGTGATGCATTCCTGTGGGAGCCGGAACAAGGACAGTTCAAAATCCTGCGCGGCCGTTATCAGCCAAAGACAGCTACCTGTGATTTGATGGCGATGCCTCCGGCGAGAGTTGGTCGTATTTGGGCGAACGATCACTGCGCGGAAAACGTTCGGCAGTTGGAGTGCCGGCGGCAGCCGAGACCAACAGGTTTGTGTGATGCCCCGGCCCGTTCGGGTTTTCCGCGTCGTGGTGCCGGCAGCGATGCGCTGTGACCAGCAGAAGCCGATCTCAGGACGAGCTCGGTGCTTTCCCATGTCACGCCAGGCGATCGCGATGGAGCGTTCATAGCCACACGCCGAGCAGATCTGGCCTTTCGGCCAAACCATCGCTTCCACCAGACACCGACAACGCGCTTCGTCCGAGAACGCCTTCGTCATCTCGTCGACAGTTCGGATCATCAAAAGCACAGCCAGAACGTCGTCAGACGTCGAAACCTTCTTCAAAACCTGCCTGGAGAAGCTCATTTGAACAGAGGAAATGCAACGAATTGCTGTCTTTGGTTGATAAAGGCGCCTTGCACTAACGGCCAACAAAAAGCCGCACGCTTCAGTTTGTGGGCAGCCTTCCCTTTGTTCAGGCCAGCTTGGCAGCGTCTACGCAATGAAGGGCTTGAGAATACCATTCAACAGCGTTCGCTCAATGCGGCCGATTTCTCATAGTGCTCTGGCCAGGTTGCTCGATTTCGAGGAAACCGAGAGCCTCTTGAGGTTTATCGAGGGTGCAACTGTGCGTGCCGTGACCGAGGTGGCCAGGCGCAGCCGTTGCGGAGCCGCTGTGCGAAGCGTTTGCCAATCAAGGCAAATAGCGCAAAGACATGATCGCCGGCGCCGCCGGTATCGGCAGAATGCTCATCGATTTCCAAAATCGTTTCGTGGTCAAAAAGCCCTTCGGCCTCACGGGTGATTGGACTGTCAACAACCAGAACGATTTGCTCGCGCGCCTCAAAAATGCTTGTGACAGGCCCATTGCATATCCTGTATCTAATAGGCTTCGCGATAAAGCCTTGCTGCATCGGCTTCGTTAATTTCGGCGGGATTGTTGATCAGCAGGCGGGTCTGCTTCATCGCGTCACGCGCGAGCATTGGAATATCCTGCTCGGGCACATCTACATCCCGCAACCTGAGGGGGGCTCCGGACTGTTCCATCAGCCCCTGCATTGTTGAGACGAATTGTGCTGCGCGCGCATGGATGCCTTCATCCTTTGGCGCAGAGATCACATCGGCCAGTTCTGCATAAAGCGGCGCAGCGGCCGTCATATTGAAACGGAGCACCGGGCCCAGCATCAGGGCATTGGTCAAACCGTGCGGCAGATGATAGCGACCGCCCAGCGGATAGGCCAGCGCATGCACCGCGCCGACAGGGCTGTTGGCAAACGCCTGACCCGCGAGAGTCGAGCCCAGCAGCATGGCCTCGCGGGCGACGCGGTCGTCCCCGTGCGTGCAGGCCCTGATGAGATTGGCAGACATCAACCGAAGCGCTTCCCTTGCAAGAAGGTCGGAAACGGGATTCTTCTTGTGGCGTCCAGTATAGGCCTCGATCGCGTGGACCATGGCGTCGATCCCGGTCGCCGCCGTCTGCGGACGAGGCAATCCCACCGTCAATTCGGCGTCCAGCAAAACGCGGTCGGCGTAAAGCTGAGGCGCAACGATCCCCATTTTCTCGCTCTCGCCGGTGGTCAGGATGCTTATATTGGTCACTTCCGATCCGGTCCCCGCCGTCGTCGGTATCTGCACCAACGGAACCCGGCCGCCGGCGATTTTGCCGATGCCGTAGAGTTCCCCCAACCGCTGTTCGCTCACAAGCATGACCGCTGCGAGTTTCGCCACATCCATGGACGAACCGCCGCCCAAACCGACGACGATATCCGCCTCTGCGTCCCGGCCCCGGGCGAGGCAGTCCATCAACACGCTTTCAGGCGGATCGGCGACGACCGCATCGAATATCGTTACCTTGAAACCGGATTCGCCCAGCGATTTCAGGGCGGGCGCGAGAAGGCCGGACTCGCGCAAAAACCGATCGGTCACGAGAAGCAGAGACCGCTGTGAAAACCAGTTGCCCAGAAGCGACCCCAGGCGTGACGCACCGCCCCATTCGAAGTGGAGCGCCGCAGGCGTATGAAAGCAGAACAATGCAGGTTCCATGACTATCTCTTGCGGGTTCGGGAT
Source organism: Martelella mediterranea (assembly GCF_021021415.1). Classification (GTDB taxonomy): domain Bacteria; phylum Pseudomonadota; class Alphaproteobacteria; order Rhizobiales; family Rhizobiaceae; genus Martelella; species Martelella mediterranea_C. The sequence goes on from NZ_JAINWJ010000026.1 coordinate 35,145, forward strand.
TTTGTTCACAGCGCGGGCCGTTGGCGCTGACGGCCGATACGTCGCGGTCTATTGGTTTCTGTCTTCAAGCACCACGATATCCGGCGGATCCAGCACGCTGACGGGCGCTGGCTCGGCGACAGGGCCGGAGAGGCTCACGAGGCAGGTTTGCGCCGAACACCCCTGTGTCAGCGACGATGTGCCGCGATCCAGCGTCAGAACATTCGGGTTTCCGTGTCGCTCACCCCCTGCCCCGTCCGGATCGTACCAGGCGCCGGTCGAAAGCTTGAGCACACCCGGCATGATATCCGCCGAAACCCGGGCGCCGGCGAGCGCCCGCCCCCGTTCATTGCTGAGTTCGACCAGATCTCCGGTCACGATGCCGCGCGCGGCGGCGTCTGCCTCGCTGATCATGACCGGCTCGCGACCGGCAATCTTGCCGGCCCGGCTGTGCGCGCTGGCATCAAGCTGGGAGTGGAGTCGGCGGGAAGGCTGGTCGGACAGCAGGTGAAGCTCGTCGGCTTCGGCCTCGCCAAGCCATTCCGCCGGCGGAAACCAGCTGGCGTGTCCAAGGCAGTCCGGCAGGTCGAAACCTGCGATCTTCTCGCTGAAGAGCTCGATTTTGCCCGACGGCGTCGGCCTTCTATGGGTCCCCGGGTCGTCCCGGAAGGCTTCCATCATGACGGTCGGTCGCGCCTCGCGCGCGAGCAGGATCAACCCCTCCTCCCAGAAATCATCAAACGCCGGAAGTTGGCAGTCTTCGCCGACAAGCCGTTGGCGCGTTTGCTCGTAGATGTGGTGCAGCCAGTCGATCTCGGTGCGCCCTTCGCTGAAGGCTTCGGAGACGCCAAGCCTTTCGGCCAGCCCGCAGAAGATTTCATAGTCACTGCACGACTGCCCGAGACTTTGCGCGGCCTGTCGCATGGCAACGAGATGGCCTTCGCGGGTGGCAAAGCCAATATCATTGCGCTCCAGAACGGTGTTGGCCGGAAACACGATGTCGGCGCGGCGGGCCGTCGGCGTCCAGTACTGTTCATGGACGATGATCGTCTCGGGTCGCGCCCAGGCCCGCTCCAGCCGATTGAGATCCTGATGATGATGGTAGGGATTGCCGCCAACCCAGTAGATCAGCCTGATATCGGGATAGCTGTGGGTTTGCCCCCCGTATTGAAACGGGCCGCCGGGATTTTCCAGCATGTCGGAGATCCGCGCGACCGGGATGAAGTCGCGGACCGGGTTCTTTCCCTGATCGAGCGTCGGACCGGGAACGGCCGCAAACGGGCTGCCGAGCGCATTTGTCGTGCCGTAACCGAAACCAAAGCCGCCGCCCGGCAAGCCGATCTGCCCGACAATGGCGGCCAGCGTGACCAGCATCCAGCAGGGCTGTTCGCCGTGGCTTGCCCTTTGCAGCGACCACGCCATGTTGAGCATCGTGCGCGTACCCGCCATCTCGCGGGCAAGCGCCGCGATGCGCCCGGCCGCTACGCCCGAGATCGCCTCAGCCCATTCGGGCGTGCAGGGTTCACTCCCGTCACGCCCCATCAGATAGGCCTCCACCCGATCGAAACCGGTGCAGTGGCTCTGCAGGAAGGCCCGGTCATGCAGGCCTTCACGGACGATGACGTGGGCAATCGCCAGCATAACGGCGGTGTCGGTGTTGGGGCGTATAGGTACCCATTCGGCCTCTGGAACATCGAGATTGTCGCGCACCGGGCTGAAATTGACGAACCTCACGCCGCGCTCCCGCATCGCCTGAACGCCGCTGCGGGTAAAATGCGTGCGCACCCCGCCGGGCGAGACCTGGGTGTTCTTGCGCGGGACTCCGCCGAAGGTCACGAATAGTTTCGTGTGTTCGGCCATCACGTCCCAGGTTGTGTGCTCCGCCATCAGCCCCTTCATCGGCCCGATGATATAGGGCATCAGCGCGTGGGCGGCGCCAAGGCTGTAGGTGTTGACGTGCGGCACGTAACCGCCGAGACAGTTCATAAACCGGTGAACCTGGCTCTGTCCGTGATGGAAACGGCCCGCGCTGGCCCAGCCATAGGAGCCGGCGAATATCGAGGCATTGCCATGTTCATCGATCACGCGTCTTATTTCGGCGGAAGCGAGATCGAGGGCCTCGTCCCACGGGACTTCGATCATCCGCTCGCCACCGCGGTCGCCGGGCTTTGCGCCCGGTCCGTTCTTCAGCCAGCCTTCGCGCACAGCCGGACGCTTCACCCGCAGGGCGCGCAGTTCGGGCTGGTCAAGATCGAGACCGATGCCCGCCGGGTCCTCATCGCCGGCGAGTGGCCTGGCGCGCACCGAGCCTGAAGCGTCGGTGTCGATCTCGAAAATCCCCCAGTGCGATGAGGTGTAGCGTGGCATCGCGCCTTTCCTTTCCTGACCTTCAGGCCCTGTTTCAGGCCGTGACCTCAAGTTTCGGCGAACGCTTCAGAACATCGTCGTTGAGCGAAATGCCGAGCCCCGGCGTATCGGGAACATCGAAATAGCCGTCGCGGGGCTGCAGGTCGATATCGCAGAGTTCGACATTGTAGGCCTTCATGGCATGGCTGTGGTGCTCATGGATCAGGAAGTTCGGGATCGCCGCCTCAAGATGCAACGAGGCCGCTGTCGCCACCGGGCTGCCGCAGACGTGAACCTGCACGGTCACGTCATAGATATGCGCGTAGTCGCACATCTTCTTGGCTTCGGTGAGACCGCCCACCAGTCCGATGTCGGGCTGCAATACCTCCAGGCTCTGCTCTTCGAGATAGGGTCTCACGCCCCAGCGGGAGAAGATCCGTTCGCCCGCCGCCAGCGGTATCGTCGTGCGCCCGGCGACATAGGACTGCATGCGCGAATTGGTATAGCTGACCGGCTCCTCGAAATAGTAGATGCCGAATTCCTCAAGCGCCTCGATGAGCTGCACCGCGGCAGGACCGCTTGTCAGACTGTGCACTTCGAGAATGATTTCTCCCTCCGGCCCCAGCGCCTCGCGCACGGCCGCCATGCGGTCGCGGAAAAGGTCAAGTTGCGACCGGGTGAAATAGGTGACATGGCGGTCGAGGCGGTTGCCTTCGGCATCCATGTTGATCGGGTCCACCTTGACGCAGGTGAAGCCCTGCGCGCGGGCAGCGCTTGCCGAGCGGCCATAATCCTCGGCCGAACCAAGCTGCAGATAGGTGTCGCCCCAACCGAGTTGAAGCTGGCTGGCATAGGTGCGCAGGCGATCACGCGTCTTGCCGCCCAGAAGCTGGTGGCAGGGCACGCCGAGCGCCTTGCCCTGGATGTCCCAGAGCGCGGTATCGATTCCGCTCAATCCGGCGAGGACATGAGTGTTTGCGGACTGTCCCCAGAAACTGCCGCGATAAACGTTCTCCCACAAAGCCTCGCGACGCATCGGATCGGCGCCGATGAAGAAACGTTCGGCAATTTCCCGTGCCGCCTGCGCTCCGGCCGCATGTCCGATACCATAGGCCAGTCCGACCTCGCCGACGCCGGTCAGGCCTTCATCAGTATGGACGCGCACCAGAACCGGGTGCCACGGGATCGCGATCCCGTCGGGCATCTGGACATCGAATATTTCCACCTTGCTGATTTTCATGGGCGGGCACCTTTTCTGGAAGAATTGAAGGAACGCAGATAGCGCAGGAGCGGGACCACAATGGCGACCAGCGTCAGGGCGAGGATCACCGCGGAAAAGGGTCGGGTCACGAAGGGCAGATAGGAACCTCGGCCGTATTCGAGGGCGAGGCGCAACTGCTCTTCGGCCATCGGGCCAAGGATAATGCCCAGAATCAGAGGCAGGATCGGAAAGCGCGCCACCCTCAGGCCGTAGCCAAGAACACCGAACGCCAGCAGCGTGTAGACGTCGAACATGCGGTTGTTCAGGACATAGCTGCCAATGACGCAGAGCACGAAGATGACCGAGACGATATACTGCGTGGGGATCGTCAACACCCGGATGATCGTGCCGATCAGCAGATGGTAGAAAATGGTGCAGAACGCGAAGGACACGAAAAAGGCGACAAAGATGAATGCAACGTAATCGCCGTTCATCACGAACAGCAGCGGACCGGGTTCGACATTGTGGAGCATCAGCGCCGACAGCAGCATGAGCGTCGAGGCATCGCCCGGAATGCCCAGCGTCAGCATGGGAATGAGGGAACCTCCCATCGAAGCGTTGTTGGCCGCCTCCGGCGAGACGATTGCCTCGGGCAGTTCTCCCGTCCCGAACTTCTCAGGCGTCTTCGAACTCGCCCGCGCCTGGCTGTAGGCCAATATATTGGAGAGACCCGGGCCTACGCCCGGCAGGATTCCGATACCGATGCCGATCAGCGTGGAGCGCAGCAACGCCCATTTCACGCTCAGAACCTCTGTAAAGGCGCGCGCGAACTCCGGCAGTCTGAAAGCCGTTTGCAGCCGGTTCACGGTCGCGCCGATGCGGTCCGTATCGAGAATAAGCTGCGGCAGCGCGAACGCACCGACCAGAGCAGGCAGAACATTGATGCCGCCCTCGAAAGCGGCAACGCCGAAACTGAACCGGGACGCGCCGACGCCGGTCGAATAGCCGATCATCGACAGACACACGCCAAACATTGCGATGGCCACCGCCTTGAGCGTGTCGCCCTCCGAAAGGCTGGCAATGGTGAGGAAGGTGAAGATAACGATTGCGAAGTATTCCCACGGACCGAATTGCATCGCGAAACGCGACAGGGCGGGCGCGATCAGCACCAGCGCCAGACCGCTGATGACGCCGCCGATCATCGAGGCGTAGACGCCGAGACCGAGCGCGCGGGAAAGCTGCCCCTTCTTGGCCATCGGATAACCGTCGAGACAGGTCGCGGCCGCGGCCGGCGTGCCTGGAATGTTGAGCACGATCGCCCCGACCAGGCCTCCCGAGATGGCGCCGCAATAGACGCCCATCAGCAATCCGATGGAGGATTCGAAATCCATCGTGAATGTCAGCGGCACCAGCAGCGCCAGCGCCATGGTTGATGTGAGGCCCGGGATGGAGCCGATGACGAGACCAGCCGCCACGCCGGCCGCGATCATCACCAGCAGCATGGGATTTGCCGCCAGATCGCCGAGGGCCGAAAAGATATAACCGCTCATGATCCTTGCCTCATCCGCCCAATGTCATTTCAGGGAGAAAGCTCTCCAGCCCGTAGACCACCACGAGATAGACGAACGCCGTTACCGCAACCGCGACCGATGCGGAGATCACGAGGGATCGCGCATCGCGTTTACCCAGAAGGAATGCGGTCACCGTCATGAAAATGACCGAGGAGAGCATGAAACCGAGCGATCCGAAGGCCAGAACGAAAAGGACGGCGGCGACAAGGAACAGTACGCGCCGGCCGCTGAAAATCTCGCCCCAGGCGGGAATGTACTGATCAGCGAAGCGCTTGCTCCAGACGACGGAGCGGATCAGCAAAACCGCGAACAGGGCAAGCGTGGCCACGATGAAGACCATCGGAATCGTGCGCGGCGAATAGAACTGGCTGACATTCGTGGCGCTCTGGATCTGCGGCAGTTGCGCCGCCAGCCCGAGCACGAGCAGGGTAAGCCCGCCCGTTATCAACAGGTCGATGGATTTCATGAGTTTTTCCCGAGTGATCTGACGACCGCCGCCGCATGGTCACGGCGGCGATGAGAGAGCCGCGCTCGGCGCGGCTCGCGCTTCACGCTCGCGTCACTGGACCGAGTACTTCTTTATCAGATCCTTGTAGACCTTCATCTCGGCCTCGTTATAGGCCTCCACTTCGGCGGCATCCTTGTACATCGCCTGAAAGCCCTTTTCCTCGAGCGCCGCGGCACATTCCTCGTCAGTGGCGGCCTTCTCCCAGGCCTCTCGCAGGACGTTCAGCGCTTCTTCAGGCGTGCCCTTGGGCGCCCAGGTAATGATGTTGACGCCGTAAGAGACGTCGACGCCCTGCTCCTTGGCGGTCGTCGCGTCAGGCATCTGCTCGACGCGTTCGTCGGCGAGTATGGCGATGGGCTTGAGCTGACCGGCCTCGATGTAAGGCTTGGCGGTCGCGAGATCCATTGTGGCAAGGTCTAGATTGCCCTGAAGGATGGCCACCACGCGGTTCTTCGATCCGGCGAGGCCGATAATCTGTGTCTGAGCGATATCCATGTCGTCCGCTTCCATGACGATCAGGGATGCGAAATGCGAGAGCCCGCCGAGCGCCGCACCGACCTTCAGCTCGCCCGGATTTTCGGCGATATAGGCCTTCATGCCGGCAAGATCGTCGAACGGAACGTTGGCGTTTGCGAACACGCCCCATGGACCAAAGGCCGCCTGGGCCACCACGTCGTAATCGGAGGGCGCGTGTTCTGTCACGCCGCGGGCCGAAAGCGCATGCAGCGACTGATGCTGCCACAGCAGCTTGTAGCCCGTCGGACGCTCCTTGACGACGGTATCTTCGGCGACGGCACCCGCACCGCCCGTGATATTGCGGACGAGAACTTTCTCCGGAAGCACCTTGTCGAGGCAGCCGGCGAAAACACGCGCGGAAATATCGGACCCGCCGCCCGGGGCATAAGCCGCAATCAGCTCGATCGACTTGTCGGGGAATGTTTGCGCACCCGCCATCGGCGCCGTCATGGCCACCGCCGCTACCGCGACCGTGGCGCTCAGGGTTTTCACTTTAGTAAACATGGGTCTCCTCCCTTTGTTGTTTTGATTGAGCTGCTCCCTCAGTCCGAAACATCGGCGCCCTAGCGCTTCTCTTCTCCCGTTTCGGACTGAATGACTCCGGTCTCGTAAGCCGTCTCGAAAGCGCGCGAGGTGTGCTGCATCAAGGCCTGCGCCAGCCGCGCGCCATCACCGGCGCGGATGATGTCGATGATTTCTCCATGTTCGGCGTTGGAGCGCTCCTGACGCTCCTGCGTGCGCTGGCCGATTGCGAAACAGAGATAGATTCGCATCTGCAGGTTCATGGCGATCTCGCAGAGCACGGCGTTGTTGCTTGCCTCAATGATAGCCTCGTGGAAACGGCGATTGATCTTGGCCCATCCCAGCATATCGCCAGCTTCGCACAGACGGCCCATTTCCTCGTGATGGCGTTCGATCTCCGCCAGTTGCGCCTGCGTGATCCGCTCCACAACCTGCACGGCCATCTTGTCCCACAGCCAACCCATGACCTCCACAAGCTCTCCAGCTTCGCGCGCGTCAGGCAGACTCAGAACGGCTCCGGCATTCGGGCGGGTTCTCACGAGGCCGCGGGCGGCGAGCATCTTTATCGCCTCGCGCAACGGCGTGCGCGATACGCCTAACACGTCGCTCAGCGCCTTTTCGGTCAACCGGTCGCCGCCGCGAAGCTCGCCGGTGGCGATCAGGTCGTTGATCATCTCGACCACCCGTTCCGGGAAAGGAGTCACCTGCATTTCAGCAAGTGTGGAAAGCCCATTATTACCGCTCATCGCCATGATTGCCTGCCCGCCTCTCAATTGCATATTGCATACAATATACGTACATGGTAATGGATTGCATACAATATGCAACAGCTTTTTTTGAGTGGAGGATAAAATGAGTGTGGAACAGAACCGTCACGCTGAGGTCGCCAAGACCATCGCCAGGGTCCGCGCGATCTGCGGATCCGGTGACATGAGCCGCGACAAACTGGGGCAGATCGAGGAAGTGCTGCTGGAACTCGCCGCGCGGCAAGACCTTTTTCCCGATAGCGAATTCGGAATCCCGACGGACGAAAAAATTCGCCTCTATCGCCTGGCCGAAGATCCAGACGGCGGCTTCGCGCTCTACCTTCACGCGGCCAATGTGCCTGCCGAAGTCGCTCCGCATAATCACGCGACCTGGGCCGCCATCGCCGGCATTGGAGGAGAGGAGACGAATTTCCTCTATGAACGGACGAATGGCGATGCACCGGTTCTCACCGGCCAAAGGCCAATCCGAAAAGGCGAGTCGATCTCACTCATGCCCGACGATGTGCATTCCATTCGCGCAGGGGGAACGGAACCGCTGAAGAACCTGCATCTTTATGGCCTCGCCATGGAAAAGCTTCACGATCGCGAGTTCTGGGACGCCAAGCGCGCAGTGTGGACCAGGGTGCCGCCGACCTCCGGCATCATCGAGCGGAGGTCCGCATGACCCAGCGTATGACCGCTACAGAGGTTCGCGATCTGGCCGCACGCGGCGGAGAATACGCATTGCTGGATATGCGCGAGGAAGGCGATTTCAGCGAGAAGCGCCTTATGCTGGCCTCCTGCCTGCCGCTCAGCCGGCTGGAGCTGCGCGCCCGCATGCTGGTTCCACGACTCTCGACGCCTCTCGTCATCATGGATGGCGCCGGCGAGGGACTTGCGGAAGTCGGCGCAGAGCGGCTCTCGGCGCTCGGCTACGAAGACATCGTCATCCTCGACGGCGGCGTTGCGGCATGGGAAGCTGCGGGACTACCTGTCTACAGCGGCGTCAATGTTCTGACAAAGGCCTTCGGGGAGGTCATTCACCGCCAGTGCGGCACGCCTGACATAACCGCCAGGGAACTCAAGGACTGGATTGATGACGGCAAGGATCTCGTCATTCTGGATGCGCGCCCTTATGCCGAATATCACGAGCATACCATTCCCGGATCGCTCTCCGTCCCGGGCGCGGAACTGGCGGCCCGCGCGGCGGAACTGGCCCCCTCGCCGGATACCACTATTGTCGTCAATTGCGCAGGCCGGACCCGCTCCATCATCGGTTGTCAGTCCCTGATCAATGCGGGTCTGCCCAACAGGGTACACGCCCTGCGCAACGGTACGATGGGTTGGAAACTGGCAGGCTTCAACCCGGAAACCGGGGCAACGCGCAATGCAGCCGCAAGTGAAACGCTCGACGCCGACGCGCTGCGCCATCGCGCCCGCAATCTGGCGGAAAAATTCGACGTGACGATGCTCAACCCGCAAGACCTCGCAACACTGAAGGCGCCCGGAGACCGCAACGTCTATCTGTTCGATGTGCGCACACCCGACGCGTTTTGCGCCGGGCATGTGGCGGGCAGCGTGAACGCCCCCGGCGGACAGCTGGTGCAGGCCATGGATGACTATGTGGCCGTGAGAAACGGCATTGTCGTCCTGGTCGACCCGTTGCTCATGCGGGCGGTCATGACGGCCTCCTGGCTCAATCAGGTGGCCCAGTGCGAAACCTATGTCCTCGATCCGTGTCCGCCGCTTGGCGAAACCGGCAAGCCGGAATCGGCCGTCCTCAACTTGCCGGCGATATCCCGCATGACAGTTGCCGATCTGGCGGAACAACGGCGCACGAATGCGAGAACGGCAGTCGTTGACTATTCCGTTTCTGTTCGCCATCGCGAGGGCCACATTCCGGGCGCCTTCTGGGCGGTACGAGGACGTGAAGCCGCTCTTGCCGCGACCCTGGGCCCCGTCGACCAGATCGTGCTGACCGGCGAAGATGCGGATCTGTTGCAACTTGTCGCGCCCGAGATCGCGCAGGCAACCGGTGCAGTTGTTGCCTGCCTCGATGGCGATGTGAAGGCCTGGAAAGACGCGGGCCACCCGGTCGAAACCGGAATGACAAAGCCAATCGGTCCGGTGAATGACGTCTGGTACAAGCCTTTCGAGCTGGATGACCCGCAAGCCGAAAAAAAAGCGGCCGAAGCCTATCTGGACTGGGAGGTCGAGCTGACCGAAAAGGTCGCCCGCGACCTTGTCGATTTTCGTCCGATGACCGTTGCAGGAAAGCAGGCAAGATGAACGCGCACCGGGTTCCGCTTCTGTGTCTGATCGACCTGCCCGCAGAGGCGGTCTCGGCCCTGCGGGAGCGCTATGAGCTGCTTCGACCCGAAGACGGTGTGCCCGATAGCTGCCGCGGCATTATCACCGGCTATGGCGGAAAAGTGGACGCGACCCTGCTCGCGCGCTACCCGAACATCGAGATCATCGCATGTTTTACGTCAGGCCGGGACATGGTTGATACCGAGGCGGCTTCCAGGAAGGGTATCGATGTCGTCTCGAACGGTGCGGCGCTGGCCGGATCGGTCGCTGATCTGGCTGTTGCCTTGATGCTTGCCAGCGCGCGTGAACTGCCCGCTCTCGATGCCCATGTCAGATCCGGCCGATGGCGTGAAAGACGCTACCGCCCAGGCATACTTCTTTCCGGGCAGCGGCTCGGAGTCGCGGGCTACGGGGCAATCGGCCAGGGGATCATCCGCCGCGCGATGGCCTTCGGCATGGAGGTGGCGACGTTTACGCGGCGCCCGCCGCACGACAATTTTGTCCGGCATTTCAGCGATCTCAAGACTATGACGACCTGGGCCAACTGGCTGGTGCTGGCCTTGCCGGGCGACCCCTCGACCGACGGCATCGTGAACGAGGACGTGTTGAAGGCGCTGGGACCCGAAGGCACACTCATCAACATCGGACGTGGTTCTCTTGTTGACGAAGCCGCCCTCATCAGGATGCTCGAGACGGGTGGAATAAGAGGCGCCGCACTCGATGTCTTCGAAGATGAGCCGACGCCGAATCCCGCCTTCGCCAAGCTTGCAAACGTCATCCTTTCTCCGCATCAAGGCGCAAACACATCCGCCGCGCTTTCGCTCAGAAGCAAAGCCCTGCGTGAGATGCTCGACGACAAATTCCAGGATGCTGCGGGCAAGCAGAATTGCTGAATGCGGCCTGACGCAAGGCATGAATATCGGGCCCGATAGCCACACCGGTCACGACGCGACCTGCGACTGGCCGGTCTTGCCCGAAGTCGTTCTCGCTTTGGGACAGATGCGGCGGCACGGTGAGGTCGATCCGTTGGTTTGGCGAAGACCGGCATGGCGCGCGAAATACGCTGAGACGATTGCCTTCGCGTCAGCCGTTGGTTTCACCGCACAGAGCAGGCGACTGGGGTGCTACCCGCCGCCGGCGACCGGGACAACTCGCGGGGCCGGCCGGTGAAGCTGATGTATATATAATTGCATAACATGCTACAGCCCGTTTCAGGAGCTTCTGGCGCTCGCTCATGTGCCACGCCCCGTTTGGTGCAGTTCCTGACTGGGAACATGCGCGTCGACGGCGCCGTTCTTGTTCAGCCTATCCCCAGATGCGCCTTGGTGTGCGTCCTCCCCGCGAAAGCGCAGCAAACGCAGGGCATTTACGGTGACGAGCACGGTGGCGCCGGTGTCGGCCAGGATCGCCATCCACAGCGTCGTCACGCCGGTCAGCGTCGTGATCAGGAAGACCGCTTTCAGCCCGAGCGCCAGCGCAATGTTCTGCCAGATATTGCCGAGCGTGGCGCGCGACAATCCGACCAGTTCCGCGACGCCCATCACACGGTTCTTGAGCAGAGCCGCATCAGCCGTCGCCAGAGCGACGTCTGTGCCAGAGCCCATGGCAATGCCAATAGAGGATGCCGCAAGCGCCGGCGCGTCGTTGATCCCGTCGCCCACCATGGCAATGCCGCCGTGCTCATGAAGCTTGGCGATCTCCGCAAGCTTGGCGTCCGGCAACAGTTCCGCCTTGGCCTCAAGGCCGAGCTCTCGGGCGATCGCGCCTGCCGTGCGCCGGTTGTCGCCCGTCAACATCACCGTGCGGACACCGAGAGCATTGAGGCGCGCAAGTCCGCTCGCGGCATCCGCCCGCGGCTCGTCGCGCAGCGCTATGACGCCTATGGGACGCTTGCCGGACAATACGATCACGGCAGTTTTGCCCTCTGCCTCCAGCGTTTCAAGTCTTGAACTGAGTTCCGGCGTGAGATCCCCCTGCTCCGCCGCATAGCGCGGCGAACCGACGAAGACGAAACCATCGCGCAGCCGCGCGGTGACGGCCTTGCCGGGTATGGCCATCGCCCCGCCGAATATCCTCGGCAGTTCGAGACCTCGCTGGGCTGCCTCTTCGACGATCGCCTCGCCAAGCGGGTGACTGGAACCGCCCTCGACCGCTGCCGCTTTCGCCAGCAACTCGGCTTCGTCGCCTTCAAGGGCAATGATGTCGGTCACGCGCGGCTGTCCGACCGTCAACGTGCCCGTCTTGTCGAAAGCGACGGTGCGCACCTTGCCAAGGATTTCCAGCGCAGCACCGCCTTTGACCAGGAGCCCGCGCCGCGCGCCGGCGGCGAGCCCCGAGGCAATTGCCGCCGGTGTAGAGATGACCAGCGCGCACGGGCAGGCAATGAGCAACGTCGCCAGTCCGCGATAGATCCAGATCGACCATTCCGCGCCAAAGAACATCGGCGGCACCACCATGATGAAGGCCGAGACCGCCATGGCCGCGGGCGTGTAGTAGGCGCTGAAGCGGTCGATGAAGCGCGCCGTCGGCGCCTTCGAGCCTTGCGCGTCCTCGACGAGATGGATGATGCGGGCAATCGTGTTGTCAGCGGCCGTTCGGGTGATGCGCACCCGAAGCACACCATTGGCGTTGATGCTGCCGGCATAGATGGCGCTACCCGCCTCCTTCAACACCGGCACGGACTCGCCGGTGACCGGCGCCTCGTCGAGTTCGGATTTGCCATCGATCACCTCTCCGTCAGATGGCACGCGGTCGCCCGGCCGGACCACGACGATGTCATCGATGCCGAGCTCATCGGCGGGCACCTCCGTCACTGCACCGTCGCGTTCGCAGCGCGCCACGCGCGGTACGAGCTTCATCAGCGACTCGATGCCGGCGCGCGCCCGGCCCGCGGCCACGTTCTCGAGAATTTCGCCGACCGCGAAGAGAAAGACGACGATCGCAGCCTCTGCACTCTCGCCGAGGGCAACCGCACCGATAGCGGCGATCGACATCAGCGTTTCTATGCTGAACGGCGTGCCATGCCGGACACCGGCGATGGCGCGCCGGAGGATCGGCAGGATCCCAAACAGCGCCGCCGCCAGATAGACCCATTCGGCGATCGCGGGCACAACCGTTGCGATGATGAATGCGAGACCCAAAAGAACGCCGGCGCCGATGACGAGTTGGCCTTTGCGTGTCTGCCACCAGGCTCGGTCGGAAACGCCACGGTCGCCGGTGGAGTTTTTTTCCGCATCGGCCCCTTCATCCGGCATTAAATGCGGCGTGTAGCCAAGCGAGCGGATGCGGTCCTCCACCGAGCTACGAGACGTGCGGTCTTCATCGAGGACGAGCGACAGCGCCTCCAGCCCATAGTTCACCTTGATCTCGGTGACGCCCGGCAGGCGCTTCAACCCGTTCTCGATCTTGATCGCACATGCGCCGCAATCCATGCCTTCGACGCGGAGTTTGAGCGCGTTGTCAACTTCGGCAGCCATGTGTCCCTCGACGTGTTCGATGCGACACCGTATATGCACCCTGTAGCAACTATAGGGTCAAGACCATGGCACACCAAAACTTCTCGATCGGCGATCTCGCGAAGGCCACGGATACGAAGGTAGTAACCATCCGTTACTACGAGCGGATCGATCTGCTGCCGGCGCCCGAGCGCACGGCCGGCAATTACCGCAGTTATTCGGCGGCGCATCTCGGCCGCCTCAGCTTTATCCGCCGGGCGCGGGACCTTGGCTTCACTATTGAGCAGGTACGCGACCTGCTCAGTCTGTCCGATCAACGTGACCGATCATGCGAAGCCGTCGATGCGATCGCCTGCGCGCATCTCACCGAGGTGGATCGCAAGATCGCCGACCTGCAGGCCTTGCGACGCGAACTCGGTAGCATCATCGATCAATGCGGCTGCGGTACGATCGCCGAATGTCGGATCATCGAGGCGTTATCGCCTGCCCTCACAGGCGATTAAACTTCTGCTGCAGCTTTCACCTGGTTGACGGGAGGGCATGACCGCACGGTCCGAGATATTGGCGACCGTCAGTCGCTAAGACAACCCTTGCAGCAAGCGTCTCTTCCAGCTCCGGATCGAACAAAAACTCGCGCTTTTCCTATGAGATTTTTATGTCTTGGCCTCTTCTTCCCATGCACAAGATTGATCCCGCCCTGTTCGAGCAGGTGATCTTTAATCTTCTGGACAATGCGGCAAAATATGCACCGCCGCGGACCACGATCCGGATGCCGGCGCCAGTGCGCCTGCCAACATTGGGAGATGCCTCATGACCAATCCAACCATCCGGATACTCATCGTCGACGATGAAGTGTCGATCCGCAAAATGCTGCGCGTTGGTCTGTCGGCCGAAGGCTACAAGGTCGTTGAAGCGATGAATGCCCGGGGGCGATGGAGAGCGTCGCGGCAAACGAGCCCGACCTGATCATCCTGGATCTCGACCTTCCCGATACTCACCCTTCAGTTATCTCGCTAATAATAGAATTGTTAATACAAGAATTTTCTATATACCTTATTTATAAGATTATGTTTTACCCCTCCATCGCGTCAGGAATTTTTGTGAATAAAAGCAAATCACGCACTGTTTTGCTGTCGTCCAGTGCTTTTCCGTTCGGCTTTCTGGCGGCTTTCGGCGTTGCCCTTCATGCCCATGCGCAGACACCGACGCCGTATACAACGCTGAATTTCGGGTCGAGCGGGACATTCCTCACCGGCATTCGCGGCAATACCATCGTCGGCAATTACGTGGTGCCCGGCACCACGGCCACGGGCGGTCTTCTTTACGACACCCGCTACGGCACATGGTCGGCGATGCCGGTGGCGACCGCAAATGGCGTCAACTATCCGGGCGCGATCGGCTCCTCGCCCTATGGGCCGAGCTTTGGCAATCAGGGCGGCGTATTGCGCACCGTGGGCAGTTACATCACCGAGGCCTCCTCGCCCTACGACCTCAGCTATCTCTATGACGCGGCCGCGGCTCCGGGAGCCCAGCTCACCGAACTGGTCTATCCCGGCACATCCGACAACCCGACGCTCTACACGATCGCGCACAGCACGTTCGGCGATACCGTGGTGGGCAATTACGATACCCGGCTGGCGACCGGTAACGCCATGATCTACACGATCAGCACCGGCACCTATGTCACCAACAACAAGCCCGGCGCCGTCAGCACCACCGCCTATGGCGTCTATGGCGACATGATCGCCGGCGGCTACGCCGAGGTCGGCCTCGGCGGCGGCATCGGGTTCGAGCACGGTTATCTCTACAACACCGTCACCGACACCTGGGCGACCTATGATCATCCCGGCGCGATCGTCACGCATCTGGAAGGCATCACCAGCGCGGGCCGCTCCGGCGAGTACAACATGGTGGCAAACTGGGTCATGCCGGATGGCTCGCTGCATGCCGGCGTGCTGCACGTGAATGCCCTCGGCATCCCCAGCTGGTACGAACTCGACATCCCCGGCGCCGATGTTGTGTCTTCGAACTCGGCCTATGGCGATACCGTGGTCGGCATCTATCTGATGCCCGGGGACACGGCGCCCAACGGCTACGTCGCCACGGTTGCGGGGATCTACAATCCGATCCGCAATGCCGGTGCGCTGACCTCCGGAATTGACGGCGATGCCGCCCTGTCGGGCCGCAAGGGCGATGACATCATCAATGACGGCACCATCAGCATGACCGGCAATGGCGGCATCGGCATGCGCGGCGAGACATATGGCGTGCTCACCAATAACGGCACGATTGCCGCCTCCGGCATCGCCGGCGCGGCGGTCGAGCTGCACGGCGTTTATGGCACGTTCCTGAACTACGGCACGCTGAGCGCGCCGGCTGTCGCGGATGCCCTGCGCACCGGCCCCGACAGCTTTGGCACCGTTATCGTCAACGCCGGCGTCATCGACGGCCGCATCGCCGCGACGGCGGGGCCGGCAAAGCGGTTCGAAAACAGCGGCTGGATCGGCGTCAGCGGCAACGGGGTCCCGATCACCCATCTCCTCAGCGGCATCTATTCGCAGACCGAGGCCGGAACGCTGTCGCTGCGGGTCGGCGAAACCGGCCATGACAGGTTCGGCCTGACAGGCACCGCCCGGCTTGCCGGCACGCTCGAGGTTCCGTTCCAGACCGCGACGCTGGCCACGAGCTATGACCTGTTCGCCGCCACCGACGAGATCACCGGCACCTTCACCACCCTGACCACGCCCGGCCTGCCGGGTTACGTGGCAACGGCGCTCGATTACGCCGATAACATCGTCACGCTCGACCTGACCTCGCAGATGGCTTCGCAGACCGGCCTGACGGCCAACCAGTCCGCCGTCGGCGGCGCCGTGGATGCGGCCTTCAACAGCGGCCTCCTGGCAACGGCCGGAAACGCGACCGCGGATGCGCTCAACAGCATCTACAGCCTGTCCGGTTCCCAGCTGGCGCCGGCGCTCGGCAGTCTCTCCGGCGAAATCTATGCCAGCCAGCGTTCGGTTCTGCTCAATGATGGCCGTTTTACGCGTGAGGCGGTTCTGGACCGGCTGCGTCAGCTCAACTATGGAAACACGGCGGGACCGCTGACAGCGCTCGGCGGCGAGCAGGCCGACACCGGCAGTCTGGTGACCGGTTACGCCGCTGACACATCCGCGAGCGCCCCCGGCTTTTATGACGGCGGCAGTTCAGGGTTTTCCGTGTGGGGAACGGGTTACGGCAGCTGGGGCAGCTTCGATGGTGACGGCAATGCCGCGAGCCTCGACACGTCGCTTGGCGGGATCATGACCGGCATCGATGCCAGGCTCGACCCCAACAGCTATGCCGGCGTGGCTCTCGGCTACTCTCATTCCAGCAGCACCAGCGACGGCGTGAACAGCTCGGCAGACGCCAACAGCGGGATCATCGCCGCCTATGCGGGAACAAATCTGGACGGCGTGAACGTGCGCGGCGGTGTAAGCTATACCTTCAGCGACGTGAACACCTCCCGCGGCATAGCGCTTCCGGCGCTTGTCACCAGTGCGGATGGTCAGTTCAATGCCGGGCTCACCCAGGTCTTCGGCGAGATCGGCTATGGCATGGAATTCCAGGAAATGGCGATTGAACCGTTCGCGGGTCTTGCCTGGGCGCATCTCAACACCGACGGCTTCACCGAAACCAGCGCGGCGGCCGGGCTGACAGGCGAGAGCCAAAGCTCCGATGTCGGCTACGGCACCCTTGGCATCCGGATCGCGAAAGACTTCGCGATGCAGGGAGGCAGCGTGCTCACGCCCCGCGCAGCACTTGCATGGCAATATGCGTTTGGCGACCTGAACCCTGGGACGAGCTTGAGCTTTGCCGCACTCGGCGGCTCGGCGTTTACCGCAAGCGGCGTCCCTCTGTCCGAAAATTCGGCACTGCTCGACATCGGCCTCGATCTCCAGATCGGCAGCTCGATGACCGCTGGCATTTCCTATGTTGGCCAGTTCGCCAGCGAAACGCGGCAGAATGACGTTCGGGGCACGCTGAGCTGGCGATTCTGAATTCGGATGCCATCTCTCCGGGCCTTTAAGCCCAATTTGTTCTCAAGCGCCTGATCGTCTTTGAGCGATCAGGCGCTGTTTCCGGCGCTCTGCAAAACACCATCTGCACGTCGTGTTGAACACGTCATGCCATCCTGGCCCGTTTGGCGATGAGAGCGGCGGTCGCCGACTTCCGGTGTTCAAGTTCCTTTGCAAGGCGGGCTTCACGAAGCCGCCGCGTCTTTTCCTCGCGGGCCAGAGCGAGGAAATCCATCTCCTCGACGACCGCATTGCGCGCGAAGAATTGCGATTGCGCATTGGCGAAGGCGATCTCGGCCTTCTGGCGAGATTTGCTGTGTGTCTGTGACATGATCTTTTCCGAATTGGACGCCGCACCGTAGCGCGGCAACAAAAAAAGGCCAGGCGGTAAGCCTGACCTTGTTGGTATCGTGCTCTCGACAGTGCCAGTACATCCGTGGTCAATGGAGAGCGGATACCGGGATATTTCAGGCAGCCTGCAGGTTGCAGGCTGACATCTTGCCCGACTTGCTGTCGCGCTCGAGCTCGTAGCCGATCTTCTGGCCTTCCACGAGTTCGCGCATTCCGGAGCGTTCTACGGCGGAGATGTGAACAAACGCATCGGCGCCGCCATTGTCAGGCTGAATAAAGCCGAAGCCCTTCGTCGAATTGAACCATTTAACTGTGCCAGTGGTCATGATGAACCCTTTCATAGCAATAGGAGACCACAACGCCGAAAGCGCTGCGGATGGTGATAGCGATTTTTGGAAGAAAAGGTTCGTTCAAGGAGCGGTGTCAAACGCACAATAACTAAAGCTTAACAAGCAAATATCGACCATCGATATATGGGGCCTTTTCATCCGGCTGTCAACTTTTAGTTTTCCGGCTTCGATTTCTTCGGCATCTGGTTGTGACACCGGTTGCCCCTCTTTGCGGCGGATAAAACAGGGCTGGGCCTGGAGGAGGCGCATACCGCTTGAACAGGTTCCTGGCATCACGCGCTCAAGCGCGCCTGCCGGAATGAAACCAGTCGACCCGTCCTTTCATCCCACAGCACAAACCTGACACAACGCAGGCTCTCCATGAGCGTGATCCGGCCGATGTCGCGCAGTTCCGGGTAATCGCGCAGCACGTCCGGCAGGCGATAGAACGGCACCTTTGCCGCAAGGTGGTGGACGTGGTGGATACCGATATTGCCGGTGATCCAGCGCAACGGGCGCGGAAGGTCGTAATGCGAACTGCCATTGAGCGCCGCGTTCTGGAAATCCCAGTTGCGGCCCTCAGACCAGTGGGTTTCCTCGAACTGGTGCTGGATATAGAACAGCCACACCCCGGCCGTCGCGGCCATCAGCGTGATCGGCAGCTGTACCGTCAGAAACGCAAGCGGCCCCATGAGCCACATCAGCAGGGCAACGGGAATGGCTGCCCCGACCGTGGTGACGATGGTCGAGGTCCAAGGCTCCAGACCTGCCCGCATCAGGCCGAGCGGCAACCGGTACTGGCAGATGAACAGCCAGGCGGGACCGAACCCGAACATCACGACCGGATGGCGATAAAGACGATAGCGCAGCCGCCCCCAGGACGATCGGGCATGATATTCCCTGACCGTCAGCGTATCGACATCGCCGATGCCGCGCTTGTCGAGATTGCCGGTCGTGGCGTGATGAACCGCGTGGGTCCGGCGCCAGTAATCGTATGGCGTCAGGGTGAAAACGCCGATGACGCGGCCGGTCCAGTCATTGGCGCGGCGGCGGGCGAAGAGCGCGCCATGCCCGCAATCATGCTGCAGGACAAACAGGCGTACAAGGAAACCGGCCGCGGGGACCGTCAGCAGCAGCGCCCACCAGTGGCCGTTGAGGACAGCCAGTGCCAGCAGTCCCCACAAACAGACGAAGGGCAACGCCGTGACCGCGATCTCGATCGTGCTGCGGAGCGGGCTGGCCTGCCGGTAAGGCGCAAGCGCTGCGATCCAGGAACGATGGTTCCGTTCGATTTCGGCCTTTGCGGTATTGCGATCCATGGCTTCTCCTGGCTCCGGTCCAAGCTTGACCGGGACGCGCGAAATCTGTCTCGAAATGTTCGCCGCCGCGACCTGCATACGGTCGCTCAAAGCAAGAAAGGCCGAGCGCATTGCCCGGCCGATCCATCCGTCTCGACATTCCGTGCCAGTACATCCGTGGTCACGGAACAGAGACAAACTTTATGCAGCGCGCAGGTTTTCCGCGGCGCTCTTGCCGGACCTGTCATCGGTCACGACATCGAAGGACAGCTTCTGGCCTTCGGCAATGGCGCTCATTCCGGAGCGTTCGACGGCGGAAATATGGACGAATACATCCGATCCGCCGCCCTCGACCTCAATGAAGCCAAAACCTTTGGTGCTGTTGAAAAACTTCACTGTACCAGTGCTCATGACGATTTCCTTTCAATCAATCAGAGAGAATGCCCGACGGGCCATGATGGCCGCGGCCGGACGATAAAGTCGATGTTGATGGGAAAATCACCAGAGCGCGAGGCGCAAAACAAAGTTCGTCAAACAAGATCGATGAGCGTTATATGCGCTGCCTTCGTGTTTAAAACAAGGCCAAATTTCAGTTTTTCTGAAGAAATATCAAAAAAATAAAAATATAATTACTTTTAAAATATTATTACTATGGCCTATTATTTAATCTCAATCGTAGTTATATATGATTTCATGGTCCGCTAAAACCGGCCTCTTAAAAAATCGCCTGAAAAAACGCTCTCCAGAATTTCGCTCGTATTGTGAAGCGATGATGGCGCATGCGCGCAAAAGAGAGCGTCTTTTCCAGGCCCGCGACGCCAATAACGCGCGTCGATATACGCTAAAGCGGCCGGGGAGCGCTGCCGCCGATCACACCAGACAATTCATCCCAAATCGGAAGGAATCGGCATCATGGCAGCAGAAAACAATGGGGCGTCATCCATCGGAGAACGGTGGAAAGCCTATCACCCGGCAAAATCGACACTTGTTTGGGCTTGCATCATCACCGCCATCGTCACCATCGCCATTGGTTTCACCTGGGGCGGATGGGTAACAGGCGGCACATCAAGAACACTCGCTGCCGAAGCCGGGGATCTCTCGCGCGATGAGCTGGCGACGGTCATTTGCGTCCAGAGGTTCAAGGCGGCGCCCGATTCAGCACGGCAGTTGAGCGAACTGAAGGCCATCGACAGCTCCTATAAACAGCGTCAGTTCATTGAGGCTGGCGGCTGGGCAACGATGCCGGGAGAGGACGACGCAAGTCGCGCCGCTGCCACGGCATGCGCCAGCGCGCTCGCAGGGTAAAGAGCAACAGCAAATGAGCTGCCGATGACGCAGCCGGAAACGGCTTTCGCATCGTGCGAAATGCCTGGATTTACAAGCGGCAAGCAAGAGGCGCCACCGCAACAAAGCGCGCCGCACAAATGGAGTCTCCAGATGGCCAAAGGTCAAAAGCGAAGCAATCGCGAAATCAGAAAACCCAAAAAGGAAAAGACCGCGGCGGTTGTCGACGCGCCGTTTGCGGGTTCGCTGGTCAGAAACGCCGGCAACAGCAATGTCACGCGTGGCAAGCCGAAAGGCTGAACCACACGCGAGGGCCGTCGGTTAATACGCCACAGCCCTGCCGAACGATCGTCTGCCAAGCGTCTTTGCTGGGGACAGGGTTCGGTCTGATCGCCAGTTTCAAACAGTGGCATTTCGCGCCACATTCTCAAGGATCTATCCGGTCATGGCACTCGATTTTCCCAATCAAAGCCGCAGCTACGACGAAAACGGCAGACGCGTCCGCTTCACCGGGCATGACGGCATGTTCGAGGTCAGGTTTTTCGTCAGGGCCGATGCGCTGCGCGATCCGGCCGAAGGCGAGGCAAGTTATCTCGCTGCATTCGACGCAGCGCGCGAGAAAATCTACGATGCAGCACGCAGGATTTACCTGAAAGGCCGCAGGGCGGTTTATACCCTGACAGCCTCTGACGTTACCTGAGCCTTCTGTACACGCCTCGCCGGTTCAGATTTCCTCGGTGACGACATCGAACTGGCGGAGAATGGCCGGGCCGAAGGCCGTCGACATCGCCACGTCCGTGGCATCGCGGCCCCTTGCCATCAGGATGCGACCGATGCGCGGCCTGTTGTGGCGTGCATCGACCGTATACCAACGACCGCCGAGATAGACTTCCATCCAGGCGCTGAAATCCATCGGGTTCGGATCCTTCGGCACGCCAATATCGCCCAAATAGCCGGTGCAATACCGCGCCGGGATATTGAGGCAGCGGCAGAGCGTGATGGCGAGATGGGCATAGTCGCGGCAGACCCCGACACCGTCGGTGAACCCGCCAAAGGCGGTCCGGAACGGGTCGGCCTTCATATAGTCGAATGCGATCCGCTGATGGGTGAAATCCAGGATCGCCTGAACGCGCGGCCATCCGAGCGGCGTATCGGCAAAGGTCCTCCAGGCAAAATCGGCAAGCCGGTCGGTGTCGCAGTAGCGGCTGCCGAGCAGGTAGACCAGCACATCATCGGGCAGGTCGTTGATCTGGTGCTGAATCGCGCCATAGGGAACAGGATCGGCAAGGCCGTCATCATATATCTCGAACGCGGTGGAGATCGTGGTCCTGCCCGGCGGCGCGACGATGCGGTTGCAGGCATTGCCGAAAACATCGGTATAAGACGATACATCGATCGGGCGATCGAAGGACAGGACCTGCGCCGTCAGGAGATCCGCCCAGCGGGACGGGAAGACATTGAGGGTCAGCAGCATCGGCGTCGGATTTTCGCAGTCGTAGCCGATATGAAAGCCAGCGCGTATCTTCATGTCCTACCTGTCCCTTGCTTTGATTGATTGATCGATCGCATCTACACACCTAACGCGGCGGCGCGGCGTTCCGCCCGATCGAACGGCCGAATAAATCGATCCCGCTCCGCAATATTCGCGCAGGAACATTGTCGCCCCGCTATACAAGCCGCCACGGTAGCGCGGTCAGACTGCCGCGCTTATGTGGTCCGGCTGCGTCGTGACATTGACCTGCACCTCCATGCCGTCGAAATCGAGCGCCCCTCCATCATAACTGCCCGACAGCGGAACCGCCTGGCCCGGGTCCCGGGCGATGCCGACGCGGATAAGATCGCGATTGCCGACGATGCCGTTGGTCGGATCGAACTCCACCCACCCCGCTCCCGGCAGGTAGACCTGGCACCAGGCGTGGGTCGAGCCGCCGCCCAGCGTCACGGAACCGTCGCGGTCCGGCACATAGATATAGCCGGTCACGAAAGAGGCCGCGAGCCCGAGCGAGCGGGCCGCCTCCATCATCAAGAGCGCGAAGTCGCGGCACGTGCCGCTGCGAAGCGCAAGCGTTTCGCCGGGCGTCTGCGTGCCGTATTCGCTGCGCCGGACATAGCTGAAACTCTCCCTGATCCCGTTGCACAGCGTCATCAGCACATGACCGGTGCGCGCCGTATTGCCATAGGGCACGAACCGTTTCGCCCAGCGCCCGACCTCATCACCGGGGTCGGGATAGTGCCGCGCAATGGTCTTCTCAAGATCGATGGCTTCTTCGTGATCATAGGAAAACGGGAAGCCGGATGCTCTGTGGTCCATCTCCAGATCGAGCGGGATGTGCGCCGTATGATCGACCTCGATCGTGGTCTCGAAGCTGAGCTCCGAGGCGGAAACGCCAACATCGACGAGCGCGACGCAATTGCCGAAGACATCGTGGATCCAATGAATGCGGGCCTCATGCGGGCGAACCTTCAGCGTGCAGCTCAAAAGCGTCTGGTCGAAACTGTCACGGGGCCGGAACATCAGCCGATGACGCCCGAAACCGACCGGCCGTCGATAGCGATAGACCGTGAGATGACGCACCGAAAAGACCGTCATTCAAGGCCTGCACAGTCACGCGGACAGTGCCGGGATACCTCTTTGAGACCGGTCGTTTTCATCACTTTTCGCTGCGCACAAGCGGGTATTCCGGCGCATCGTACAGTCTACGGATCTGTCTGTCGTCGTAACGGCTTTCATCAATCTCCAGCACCGATCCCCGAAGCTGGCAGCCTTCTCTCTCTTCCACGGCAAAACGCACTGCATCTGCGGCAGTCTCAAACCGTTTGTAGCGAGGGCTGCGGTTTCCCTTGGCCCTGCGACCGGGATAGAGGGCAGCTTCGACCATATAGTCGAATTCGTTCATGTGTTCATTCCCTTTGGAGAAAAGCCTTATGGCAAGCCGCGAGACAACTTTTCATCTCATCCCGCTCTTTTGACATCCTACACGAGAAACCCCTCCTTCGTAAGCTATCGGGTGGATGACTGGAGCTGATAGACAGGTGAATCCGAATACATCGGCATCTTGGCAAGCCTGCCCCGCCTCGCCGCCTTTGAGACGAAGTGGCGAAACCCTGTACCTCGGCGTAGCTGCCTTTAAAATGTCGGCCGAACTTGAGCGACATATTCCATGTTGCTGGACAGCATCAAGGTCTTGAAGGGATCACACTTTGCCGACTGGATATATGCCATACAGAAAAGTCACGGGACGGAAGCGCTCGTAGCAAGTTCCCGAACGGCATTTCGACGAGGAGTGGTGTGAGCAGGATATTTTCAATCTTTGCCGACAACGCGGGCAAGCGTTTCACGGGCGACCGGCTCGGCAAAGGCGAAGATCGCGGCCTCGATCCTGAGCATCCACTCGCGCCAACGCAGATCGGGCGGGAACTGATCGGCGAGCCGTGATTCCCTTAGCCTCGGTCAGTTTGCGAAGGCTTTTGCTGACGAGACCCGTGTCCCGTGTCGTAGCGCCAAAAGCCCAGAATATCCTGAAGGTGATCGGCCATCTGTTGCCCGCGGAGATTATCTGCCCACACGAGGCGGAGAACGAGGTTAAACCTGTCGGCAAGCGGACAGGCAATGACATCGTCGTTCGAGATCCTGAGATTGGCGGGCAGTATCGAGCAATAGCCGTGGTTTGCGACAAGGTCGACCGACACCGGGATACTGTCGATCTCGGTAAAGCGGATCTGCGACAGCCAGTTGCTTCCCAGAATGTGTTCAAGAACCTCCTCGGCCACCTGTCGCAGCCCGGCTGCGCGCGATGGCAACACCAGATGGCCGTTGAGCAGCGTTTCCCGGATCAGGCTCTGCTCGTCATGCCAGTCCCTGACCTCCACTCCCGTTCGGCGGACGAAGAAACTGAGGTTGCTGCGATGAATGTCACGGCTCTTCAGGCGCGGCGATGTGGCTGGCGAATCCACCAGGATCGCATCATAGCGCTGCAGTTCGAGGCCCTCGAACAAAGCATTCGCAAGTCCTGGCTGCAGATAGATCTGTGAACCGAAACGGCTGCTCCAATTGGCAATGACA
Organism: Martelella mediterranea; assembly: GCF_021021415.1. Taxonomy (GTDB): domain Bacteria; phylum Pseudomonadota; class Alphaproteobacteria; order Rhizobiales; family Rhizobiaceae; genus Martelella; species Martelella mediterranea_C. The sequence goes on from NZ_JAINWJ010000026.1 coordinate 59,679, forward strand.
TGCCCCAGTATCCTTGCCGACGGGCTCTCCGGTGTCGCCGGTGGAACGCCGCCAAGCGACCAGAATTTCAGGTGACGGCGAAAACGACTTTCCGATGCGGTGGAAAGCCGCGTCCATATATCCCTTAGTTTTTCGACATGCGGCAATATCCTGAGCGCCAGCCGCGAGGGCGTTGAGCCATCGCGGCCGCGCGCGAACAGCGCGCCGCCGAGGCTCTTCTCAGTGGCCGAGATCATGCGCGTCAGTTGCGGCTGGCCGATCTGCAACCGGCGCGCGGACTTTCTGATCGATCCCGTTTCCATGACATCGGCAAACCGGAAAAGAGCGGAAAGCGAAATCGGGCTTTCGATGATCGTGCGTTCCGAAGCATCCTGACATTGCGCATAGATCGCCCGGATGGCGTAGGCCGCTTCATGCAGCAGCGGCCGGAGGCGGGCACCTTCCGCCGTCAGGGTCAACCCTTGCGCGCCCTGCTGAAAAAGCTGCACCGAAAGCGTCTTTTCCAGCCGTTTAATCGCGTCGGAGACCGTCGAGGCGGGCATGTCCAGGCTGCGCGCGGCCCGCAAAACGCCGCCTCTCACCATGGCCTGATCCGCAACGAAAATGGTCGAGATTTTCATTTCCACTCTCCATGCAAACGCGATGGGCGGGGCAATAGGACATATGGCATCCGGATTTTGGGATATAGCATGTTCCAGAATCCGCCGCATAGTCATTTTCGACAGGGAGGGAATGCATGGCTGACTTCGAACTGGTTCTGACGGGACGGATCGTGCTCGCCGATCGCGAGATTCCCGATGGCTTCATTGCGGTGGCGGACGGCAAGATCGCGATGATCGGTCAGGGAAAACCGCCCGCGGCCGCCGAGAGACATGATTTCGGCGACGGACTTATTCTGCCCGGCGCGGTGGATGCCCAGGTCCACTCCCTGTCGCAGCGCGGAACCGAGGGGTTTGCGGCCTCGACGCGCGCGGCTGCGGCAGGCGGGGTAACCACAATCGTCGACATGCCCTATGACGAGGGCGATCTGATCTGCTCCGCCGAGGCTGTAGCGCGCAAGGCCGCGCTCGCCGATCGCGAGGCGCGGGTCAGCGTCGCGCTCTACGGCACCATCCGCCCCGCAGATGGCGCGGCGCGGATTGCCGAACAGGCGGCAGCCGGCGTATGCGGCTTCAAGTTTTCGACCTTCGGCACAGACCCGGAACGGTTTCCGCGCATCCCGCCGGCATTGTTGCGCGCCTGCTTCGACGCCGTCGCGCGCACCGGCCTTGCCGCCGGCGTTCACAACGAGGATTGTTTGTTTGAAGAGGTGTTATGATTGTTGTGG
>NZ_JAINWJ010000027.1 GCF_021021415.1 Martelella mediterranea
CTCCACTTATCCTAGCTGTGCAGATTTCCCGAGCCACCTCTGAGTACCCATCGCGACATTTCCGGGGACGCGGCTCACGTGAGCATCACCGCCCTCAACCGGCACTATATCGAGCATCCCGAAACCGGCTTGGCAACGCTGACCCTTCATCCGGAGCTCGATGACGACGATTTTCAACGCTCGATGACAGAGCTTGGCATTTCCATGATAATCGCCACTCTGCTCATCATGAAGATTAAAGCAAAAACCGACGTTTGGGACGAATTTCAGGCGCTACTTCGACGCTACCAGGCCTTGGGAAGTGAGCGACACCGGGCCTAACAGTCGTCGCAGCACGATGAGAACGCCTAAAAATTTCAAGTTCGGTCTCTGGGGGGAGTTTAAATGGGAAATCTCATTGCGGCAGTTCACGGCGTTCGACAAGTCCTCGTCGGCCGCATCGTCACGATGGATGGGAACGGTACTATCATACCCTCCCTGACCAACATTTGCGTTGTTCTTATCTCTGTTCAGCGAACGGCAGGTTTCGGGAGCATCAAGTCGTAGATTGAATGACCTAAATGGAAGCGCTAAGCTATCGTTCCCAGATGCCGCGCCTGTAAACTTCCGGGCGCATCGACACGGTAGGTGGTGTTTTCTGGAGGCTTTGCCCCGTACGCTTTTGGTTTCCCCGCCTTCAAGAGAAGGCGGCAAGAGCTGAACTCTGATTAAAGTCCTAACACGACAGAATCCCGATTTTCATCGTGATCTGATCCAATAAAGCCACAACCATCTGATTTAATTTGATTTTCAAAAGAAAATTTGCAAATCAAGAGAAATCGCTTGACTCGGGGGTGCACGAGAAATGGCGATTTCGTGCATTCTTATGCTTCATTGTCAACAATTGAAAGATTGGCGACCCCTGCAGGATTCGAACCTGCGACCGTCGGCTTAGAAGGCCGGTGCTCTATCCAGCTGAGCTAAGGGGCCGGGTATCGGCCGCATCAATGCCTGATGAGGACGTAAAGGGCAAGTCTGAGGCGGCCGTTGCGCCGCGTTGATGCGGCGGATCGCGATCAGTGTGTCCAGGGCTGGGTGCGGTTGGGGCTGAAGTTCTCCGAATAGGAGACCACCTTCACCGTCTTTTCCTTCGGCGGGATGACCCGGTAGGCGATGCCCTTGCGGCGGGCATAGTCCTCGGCGTCCTGCTGCGTCTCGAAGCGAAGCTTGACCTGCTGCAGCGTGTCGGAGGACGAAGTATAACCGAACAAGGGATCAATCGTGCGCGGCGCCTGCTGATCGAATTCGAGCACCCATTCATGGGTCTTGGCATTGCCCTGCTGCATCGCCGTTCTGGCGGGGCGGTAAATCTTCGCCGACATCGCTTTTGCTCCGCTTTGATTGTCCGGCCGGCGGCGTTGCGCCAGCCCGTGCCCTTGTTACGCAATTTTTGCCCATGAGCAATAAAAATCAAGCCGAAAAACCGGCGACAACACGCGAATATGTCCACAATGCCTGAAATAACGCCGCCCCGCGGGCCAGCGCGGTAAAACGCCTGCGGGCAACGGGGTGCGAAGGGTTGTGGTTTTTATGCAAGTCAAATACATCTGACATGAGAATAGCATTTGTCGCCCGCCCTGCGTGTCGGGGGAGGCAAGCCGCGTGCGGAACCGGGCCGATCATCATCACGCCGGGAACGAGGCGGAACCCAAAATTACGGGCGGCAAATTGCGGCAGATAGCCTTATAGTTCCAAGTCGGCAAAAGAGAATACTGAGTCGCGATCAGCGATACGGGCAAAAGAGTGAACCGATGGTTGCGCTTACATGACATTGCACCTCCGATTCCGTATCGGTCGCCTGACTTTTCGCTGACGGGACGCACGAATGATGAGCATTAAGTTGGAAAACAGCTCTTTTGAACAGATGTTTGAACTCGCGCCCATTGCCATGTGGGTGGAGGATTTCAGTGGCGTCAAATGCCTTTTCGACCGTTGGCGCTCCGCCGGCGTGACGGATATCGAGGCGTTTCTCAGGGCCGACCGGTCGCGCGTAGCGGCCTGTTCCCGGGCGATCCGGGTGCTACAGGTCAACCGCAAGACGCTTGACCTGTTTGAAGCCAGCGACATGGAGCAGCTGGTCTCCAGCATCGATCAGGTGTTTCGCGACGACACGCTGGAAAGCCATATCGACGAGTTGGTCCAGCTATTCGAGGGTGCGCATTCCTTTTCCAGCAACACCGTCAACTACACGCTCTCCGGCAAGCGGCTCGACATCCAGCTTCGCGGCCAGGTTCTGCCCGGCCATGAGGACACGCTGGACCGGATCCTGCTCACCACCGAGGACGTCTCCCTGCGCGAGGCGGCGCATCGGCGCGAACGCGCGCAGGCGCTTTATGCGCAGGGCCTGTTCGAGCATTCTCCGGTCTCGCTGTGGGTCGAGGACTTCTCGCGCATCCGCAACCTGCTGGAGGACCTGCGTTCGCGCCACATCGTCGATCTCAGGGTGTTCATGGACGTGCACCCCGATTTCGTGCGCCAATGCCTGAACGAGATCAAGGTGATCGACGTTAACCAGGCCACGCTCGACATGTTCCGCGCCGCCGACCGGCAGGCCCTGTTGCAGAACCAGCATGCCATCTTCCGCGACGATGTCGAGGAGCATTTCCGCGAACAGCTCATCGATCTCTGGGAAGGCCGGCTGTTCCACAGCCACGAGGTGATGAATTACGCCCTCGACGGCTCCGAGCGCTACGTGCTGCTGCATTTCTCGGTGCTGCCGGGCCACGAGCACGACTGGTCGCTGGTGCTGGTGTCGCTGACCGACATCACCGCGCGCAAGAAGGCGGAGGCCTATCTCGAATATCTCGGCCGTCACGATGTGCTGACCAAGCTCTACAACCGCTCCTACTATACCGAGGAGATCAACCGGCTCGAGCGCAAGGACTTCCGGCCGATCGGCGTGCTGATCATCGATCTCAACGGCTTGAAGGAAGCCAATGATTCGCTTGGCCATGACGCCGGCGACGGCCTGCTGCGCCGGCTCGGCGAGGTGCTGAGCGAAGCCGTCAGCACGCCCCATTGCGCCGCCCGCATCGGCGGCGACGAGTTTGCCGTGCTCATGCCGGGCGCAAGCGAAGACGACGTCAAGGTCATGGTGGAACAGATCGGCAAGCTTCTGAATATCAACAATCAGTTTTACGCCGACGCGCCGATCAGCATCTCGGTCGGAGTGGCAATCTGCGAGAAGGGCGAAACCGTCGAATCGGCCGTCCGGCGCGCGGACAAGGAAATGTACCGCCAGAAGCGGGAATACTACGCTTCGATGCCCGCTCTTGACAGGCGCGGCCGCATGTAACGCGGGCCACCGCCTGGCGGAGCGGGGTGCTGAGATAGCCCCCTCGCCCGGTTTTGCACTTGGCTCGTCGGGCCGAGCGGCAACGCGAGGCGACGCCAATGCGAGGCGACGCCCAGCCCTGTAAATGCAAAACGCCGGAGCAGAACCCCGGCGTTTCATGCGTTCTTCAAGCGGACCGGTCAGGACGACAACCCGACCTTTACGCGTATTCAGGTATCGGCGGCGGAAGCCGTCTTGCCGGATTTCCCTTTTGGCCCATCGGACTTCAACTCGCTGGGCTTGATCGGCGTTGCCTCGGGGATCGCCTCCAGCGTCAGTTCCGGCTTGCCATCCTTTTCGGCCACGCCGACGCGGACGACGCCGCCCTTCTTGAGCTTGCCAAACAGGATCTCGTTGGCGAGCGGCTTCTTGATGTGCTCCTGGATGACCCGCGACAGCGGCCGCGCGCCCATCTTTTCGTCGTAGCCGCGTTCGGCGAGCCATTCGACGGCCTTGTCCTCCAGTTCGAAGGTGACGTTGCGTTCCGAAAGCTGGCTTTCGAGCTGCATGACGAACTTCTGGACGACCTGATGAATGACCTCGGTCGGCAGCGGCGCGAACTGGATGATCGCGTCGAGACGGTTGCGGAACTCCGGCGTGAAGATGCGGTTGAGCGCCTCTTCGTCCTCGCCGGTGCGCCGGGAGGAGCCGAAGCCGATCGCCGACTTCGACATTTCGGCAGCGCCCGCATTGGTCGTCATGATCAGGATGACGTTGCGGAAGTCGATCTTCTTGCCGTTGTGGTCGGTCAGCGAGCCGTGATCCATCACCTGCAACAGGAGGTTGTAAATATCCGGATGCGCCTTCTCGATCTCGTCAAGCAGCACCACGCAATGCGGATGCTGGTCGACGCCATCGGTCAGGAGGCCGCCCTGGTCGAAGCCGACATAGCCGGGAGGCGCGCCGAGCAGACGCGAGACCGTGTGCCGCTCCATATATTCCGACATGTCGAAGCGCAAAAGCTCGACGCCGAGCGAGGAGGCAAGCTGCTTCGACACCTCGGTCTTGCCGACGCCTGTGGGGCCGGAGAAGATGTAGGAGCCGATCGGCTTGTTGGGCTCGCGAAGCCCGGCACGGGCCAGCTTGATCGAAGTCGACAGTGCGTCGATCGCCTTGTCCTGGCCGTAGACCACGGAGCGCAGCTCCTGCTCCAGATTGGCAAGCACCTGCTCGTCATCCTTGGAGACGGTCTTCGGCGGAATACGGGCCATGGTCGCGATCGTCGCCTCGATCTCCCTTTCGGTGATCATCTTGCGGCGGCGCGAAACCGGCACCAGCATCTGCGCCGCACCGCTTTCATCGATCACGTCGATGGCCTTGTCGGGCAGCTTGCGATCGGTGATGTAGCGCGCGGACAGCTCCACCGCCGCCTTGATGGCGTCGTTGGTGTAGCGCAGGTTGTGATATTCCTCGAAATAGGGCTTCAGGCCCTTCATGATCGCGATGGCATCGTCCACGGAGGGCTCGTTGACATCGATCTTCTGGAACCGACGCACCAGCGCCCGGTCCTTTTCGAAGAACTGGCGGTATTCCTTGTAGGTGGTCGAACCGATGCAGCGGATCGCACCCGAAGAGAGCGCCGGCTTCAAGAGGTTCGAAGCGTCCATCGCGCCGCCAGAGGTGGCGCCTGCCCCGATTACGGTATGGATCTCGTCGATGAAGAGCACGGCGCCCTCATATTCCTCGAGTTCCTTGACCACCTGCTTCAGCCGCTCCTCGAAATCGCCACGATAGCGGGTGCCAGCGAGCAGCGTGCCCATGTCGAGCGAGAAGATCGTCGCATCGATCAGCGCTTCAGGCACCTTGCCTTCGACAATCCGCTTGGCGAGGCCCTCGGCGATCGCCGTCTTGCCGACGCCGGGATCGCCGACATAGAGCGGGTTGTTCTTCGACCGGCGGCACAGGACCTGGATGGTGCGGTTGACCTCGGAATCGCGGCCGATCAGCGGATCGATCTTGCCGGTCATCGCCTTTTCATTGAGGTTGACGCAATAGGCCTTCAGCGCATCCGGCTGCTTGCGAGCGCTGTCCTCGCTCTCGCGCTGGCCGCTTGCATCGCTTTCCTCCGGCTCGTTGACGCCGCGCGGCGTACGGGTCTCGGAGGAGCCGGGACGTTTGCCGATGCCATGGGAAATGTAGTTCACGGCATCATAGCGCGTCATCTCCTGCTGCTGCAGGAAATAGGCGGCATGGCTCTCGCGCTCGGCAAAGATGGCGACGAGCACGTTGGCGCCGGTCACTTCTTCGCGACCGGAGGACTGCACATGGATCACCGCGCGCTGAATGACGCGCTGGAAGCCGGAGGTGGGCTTGGAGTCCTCGTCATAGCCGGTGATCAGGTTTGCGAGTTCGGTATCGACATATTCGGTTACAATCTTGCGCAATGCGTCGAGATCGACATTGCAGGCACCCATGACGGCGGCTGCGTCACCATCATCGATCAACGCCAGCAGGAGGTGTTCCAGCGTTGCATATTCGTGGTGCCGGTCGTTGGCATAGGTCAGAGCTTGATGCAGCGCCTTTTCAAGACTGGGGGAGAAAGTTGGCACGATCAGTTCCTCACTTCTTTTCCATGACACATTGCAATGGATGTTGATGCTGGCGCGCGAAATCCATCACCTGCGTGACCTTGGTTTCGGCCACTTCGAAGGTAAAGACCCCGCATTCGCCCACGCCATTGTTATGGACATTGAGCATGATGCGGGTCGCCGCTTCGCGATCCTTCTGGAAAAAACGCTCCAGAATATGGATGACAAATTCCATTGGTGTGTAGTCATCATTCAACAGGAGAACCCGGTACAGGCTGGGTTTCTTTGTTTTCGGCTTGGTACGCGCGATGACCGCCGTTCCGCGGCTCGGATTGTCCCCATTCTTGGAGGGATCGTTCTGCATCCGGATCGACATCGCGATCATTCTCACTAACTCCGTAAGTCTCTCAGGCGTGTTCACCAAGTCTTTTGTTGGTGTTCATATCTGTATCTACCGAGTCCGTTTCAAGCTCCCTTCGACTGATCCGATCTTAATGCCGATGTTCCGGGCTTGTCATTAACAAAATACCGGCTTTTAAGCATCTCATGGTGGCAGGATCGCCGCTTTTGCCCGCAGAGGACGCGCGTGCGCGGCCCGCAGACGGTTCCCAAACGAAACCCGCACAGGATGAAGCCGATAAATATAAAGTGAGGATAGCGCGAAGCGAAAATCGCGGCCACGCCGGTGCGGCGAAAGCCCTACTTGCAGTAGCTCCGCCCGGAATTACGCTGCTTCAGGTCGAAATGCAGGTGGTCGTTGTGTTTGGGGTAGCCCGGCCCCAGGACGGTGTTGAAATAGTCGCAACCGCTGGCGCGGACTGATTTCAGCAGCCCTTTCTCCCGGAAGGCGAAGAAGCCCTTGGGCGAGACATCGATGGTCTTTCCGGTATTGAGCGTGAAGCCGCCAACGTCGATGGCATTGCCCTTCGAATGCTCGGACCATGTGCGGGAGTTGGTGCCGTTGTTCACGCGCCGGCAGGAATAGCCGCCCATCGTGTTCACCGATTTGAGCCCGGTGAGATAGCGCACGCGCACGGCGGGCGCGACATCGTTCTGGACCCATTCGGCGAAGGCAAGCGCCGTCTGGCAGTTGACCGTGACGCTGGGCGAGATCGCGACATTGCCCGACAGTGATTCCAGCTCGACCGGATAGGCAATGCCGCACTGGCTGCCGTTCGCGATCGCCGCGACATCGGAAAAGCTGACGCCCATTTCCCTGAGCGAGCTGCGGCACTGCCGCTCGGCCAGCGGCATCAGACCGGGCAGCCGGCCCTTTTGCGGCGAGGCGACGCCGCCAGGCTCGCTCAGCGGCAGCAACGAGGCGGTCTGGATCGGGTCGATACCGGGATCCGGCGCCGCGACATCGGATGCCGGGCTCTCAGCCTTCGGATTGTCGGGCGTCAAGGGCGCTGCGGCATTGGTCGCAACAACGGCGGCTTCCTCGTTCGTCGAAACGCCGAGATAGCTGTCGATCGGCACGCCGGCCTCGGTTTCGGTGCTGGCGATCAGTTGCTCGATGGAAGGCGGCGGCGATGGCGCGGCGGCCGGTGCAGGCGCGGCGGCGGTCTGTTGCGGCTGCGGGTTTTGCGCGGCCTCCTCGCTGCGGGTGACGATCTGGGGGCCCTTGTCGCTGGTATCCACCGAAAATGACGTCATCAAACCGCCGATGGAACAACCGGTGAGCGTTGCCGCAATGGCTGCCAATGAAACCGCGCGTCGCAAGGGAAACGTCATACTGAACCGAAATCGCGTTGATACTCCGGATGCGAGTAGACCAGACAAGAGTAAACAAATGCTTTTGCGGCGGTGATGAAAAGACAACCTTGTGTTGCCGGCTGGCCGGATGGCCCGAGTTGCAATTCCGCAGCCGTCGCATATTGTCTGAAACTGACCAGGGTACAGCGCCCGTAGCCACAGGAGAGATCGATGAACGACGAGAAATCGCCCACCGGCAACCTGACCATGCGCACGGTCGCCATGCCGGCCAATGCCAATCCGTCAGGGGATATTTTCGGCGGATGGGTGATGTCGCAGATGGACCTCGCCGCCTATGTCGCCTCCTCCGAGCGCGCCAACAACAGGACGGTCACCGCCGCGGTCAACTCGATGGCCTTTGCCCAGCCGGTCAAGGTCGGCGACACGCTCTGCGTCTACACCTCGTTCGAGCGGATCGGCCGCACCTCGATGACGATCCATGTCGAGGCCTGGGTGCACCGCCACCGCATGCCGCACCGCGAACAGGTAACCGAAGCCCAGTTCGTGATGGTGGCGATGGATGAAACCGGCAGGCCGGCCGTCGTTCCGCAGGAGGCGTGAGCGTCAGCCCCGAAAAATGAACGCCGCGCCGACCGCGATCAGCGCGAAGCCGATTACGTGATTGAGGGTGATCGCCTCCTTCAGCCACAGGACCGAAAAGCCCGAAAACACCAGTAGCGTGATCACTTCCTGGATCGTCTTCAACTGCGCGGTCGAATAGACCGACGCGCCGATCCGGTTGGCCGGAACCGCGAGGCAGTATTCGAAAAACGCGATCCCCCATGCGGTGATGATCACCAGCAGCAGCGGCGCGCTTTTGAACTTCAAATGCCCGTACCAGGCAAAGGTCATGAAAACATTCGAGCAGACCAGCATAAGAACCGGCCACAGGGCCGCGGGCGAAAACGAAAATGGCATGAATTTTCTCCGGAAACGCCGCCAGCCCGGCAGCTTCGCGCATTCTTAGCGCAAACTGTTGCGGACAGCATCAGGAATTTGAGCCGCGAAACTTGACCGAATCGCGGCGCAAGTTCTATTTTTGTTCTGTCGCAACACCCTTTTCTTTTACAGGCTTGTTCCCCATATTCGCCCCATGGCCAGATCACCCAGGAAATCCTCCGACAAACAAGGTTTCGAAGAAGCGCCCCAGGCGCCATTCGAGGGCGAGAGCTATGAAGGCTCGATGACGGACTGGCTTGCCGGGCTGGAGAAGGAGGCCGAGGCCGAGACCGTCGACAGCCAGCGCAAGCTCGCCTCGAAAGCCGGCAAGCATCGCCGCAAGGCCGCCGAAAGCGGCGGCGCGACGGCCAGCCGCACCGCGCGCGGCGTCTCCATCGGCGGCTCCTCCGACCCCAAGACCCGCGCCGCCGCCGGTCTGAACCCGGTTGCCGGCGTTGATGTCTCGCTGGAAGAAGCCCAGAACCTCGCCAAGGGCGGCGTCACCGCGACCGTGGATGCGCTCTCGAGCCTGATCGAAAGCGGCAACCCGCTGTTCAAGGACGGCAAGATCTGGACCCCGCACCGGCCGGAGCGCCCGGAAAAATCCGAGGGCGGCATCCCGATCCGCATGGTCACGGAATACAAGCCGTCCGGCGACCAGCCGACCGCGATCGCCGATCTCGTCGAGGGGCTGAAATCCGGAGACCGCAGCCAGGTGCTGCTCGGCGTCACCGGCTCGGGCAAGACCTTCACCATGGCCAAGGTGATCGAGGAGACTCAGCGCCCGGCGGTGATCCTCGCGCCCAACAAGACGCTCGCCGCCCAGCTCTATTCCGAGTTCAAGAACTTCTTTCCGGACAATGCGGTCGAGTATTTCGTTTCCTATTACGATTACTACCAGCCGGAAGCCTATGTGCCGCGCTCCGACACCTATATCGAGAAGGAATCCTCGATCAACGAGCAGATCGACCGGATGCGCCACGCCGCCACCCGCGCCATTCTGGAACGCGACGACTGCATCATCGTCGCCTCGGTCTCCTGCATCTACGGTATCGGTTCGGTCGAGACCTATACCGCGATGACCTTCCAGATGTCGGTCGGCGACACGCTCGACCAGCGGCAATTGCTCGCCGACCTCGTGGCCCAGCAATACAAGCGCCGCGACATGGATTTCCAGCGCGGCTCGTTCCGGGTGCGCGGCGACACGATCGAAATCTTTCCCGCCCACCTTGAGGACGCGGCATGGCGGATTTCGATGTTCGGCGACGAGATTGATGCGATCACGGAATTCGACCCGCTCACCGGCCAGAAGACCGGCGACCTGCAATCGGTGAAGATCTACGCCAACTCCCACTACGTCACCCCGCGCCCGACGCTGAACGCGGCGATCAAATCGATCAAGGAAGAGTTGAAGGCGCGCCTGCAAGAGCTTGAAAAGGCTGGACGTCTTCTTGAAGCACAGCGCCTCGAGCAGCGCACCCGCTTCGATATCGAGATGATGGAGGCGACCGGCTCCTGCCCCGGCATCGAGAACTATTCGCGCTATCTGACCGGCCGCCGCCCCGGCGAGCCGCCGCCGACGCTGTTCGAATATATTCCGGACGATGCGCTGATCTTCATCGATGAGAGCCACGTCACCGTGCCGCAGATCGGCGGCATGTATCGCGGCGACTTCCGCCGCAAGGCGACGCTGGCCGAATACGGCTTCCGCCTGCCCTCCTGCATGGACAACCGGCCGCTGCGTTTCGAGGAATGGGATGCGATGCGGCCCGACACAATCGCGGTGTCGGCGACGCCCGGCGGCTGGGAGATGGAGCAGGCCGGCGGCGTGTTCGCCGAGCAGGTCATCCGCCCGACCGGGCTGATCGATCCGCCGGTGGAAATCCGCTCCGCCAAGACCCAGGTCGATGACGTGCTCTCCGAAATCCGCGAGGTTTCAGCGAAGGGTTACCGTACGCTGGTGACGGTGCTGACCAAGCGCATGGCCGAAGACCTCACCGAATACCTGCACGAACAGGGCATAAGGGTGCGCTACATGCACTCCGATATCGACACACTGGAGCGGATCGAGATCATCCGCGACCTGCGGCTCGGCGCCTTCGACGTGCTGGTCGGCATCAACCTGCTGCGCGAGGGTCTCGACATTCCCGAATGCGGCTTCGTCGCGATCCTCGACGCCGACAAGGAAGGTTTCCTGCGCTCGGAAACCTCGCTGATCCAGACGATCGGCCGTGCCGCCCGTAACGTTGACGGCAAGGTCGTGCTTTATGCCGACCGGGTCACCGGTTCGATGCAGCGCGCCATGGACGAAACCAGCCGTCGCCGCGAAAAGCAGCTTGCCTATAATGAGGAGCACGGCATCACGCCGGAATCGGTCAAGGCCAGGATTTCGGATATTCTCGACTCGGTCTACGAACGCGACCATGTCCGCGCCGATATCGGCACCAAGGGCGGCAAGGGTTTCGCGGCCGATGGCCATCTCGTCGGCAACAATCTGCAGGCTCATCTCGACGCGCTCGAAAAGCAGATGCGCGACGCCGCCGCCGATCTCGACTTCGAGACGGCCGCCCGCGTGCGCGACGAGATCAAGCGCCTCAAGGCCGCCGAACTCCAGGGCATGGACGACAAGCTGGAGCGGCAGGAATCGCGGCAGGCGGAAAGCGGCGGACAGAGCGGCTATTTCGCCAAGCCTTCGCTGGACGACATGGGCCCGGGCACCGATACCGCCCGCCCGCTGTTCCGCAAGAACGATCTCGACGAGATGACCGTCGGCCGCACGGAAAAGCCGCTCGGCGGCGACGTCAAGCCGGTCAAGCGCGGCAAGATCGGCACGGGCTCCTACGAAGATCCCGGCGAGCAGAAACGGCGCGGCCGCCGCACCGGAAAGACCGGCAAGCCGGGGAAATAAGACGGGCGGCGACAATGGTTGTGCCCGCCCGCCGATGGCGATACGATAACGTTGATCAAACAAGCATATGGTTCAGAAATGACAGATTACGGAAACGTTCAGGAGCATGTGAAGTCGGCATTCAGGAATGCCCACTCAAATGCCGAGCCCTATCGCCACTGGCTGCTTTCGGACATGTTTCCGACGGAGCTTCTGAAGGACATTCAGTCGCTGGATTATCCTAAACCGGATCTTGGCGGCGTATCGGGCACGCGCGAGGTTCACAACAAGAGCCGGCATTATTTCGACCAGCCCAATATCGCGAAACATGCATGCTGCGCAGCCGTCGCTGAAGCCTTTCAGTCACCCGAAGTTGCCGCAGTCATCCAGGACACTTTCGGCACCAATATCGAGGGCTCGAGCCTGCGCATCGAATTCGCGCAGGATATCGACGGCTTCTGGCTGGAGCCGCACACCGATATCGGTGTGAAGCTGTTCACCCTGCTGATCTACCTCTCCGATGGCCCCGGTCATGACGAGCTTGGAACCGATATCTACGCCTCAAAGGAGGAGCATGTCGGCCGCTCGCCCTTCGCGCCGAACTACGCGATGATCTTCGTGCCCTCCTCCAACACCTGGCACGGCTTCGAGAAGCGGCCGATCCAGGGCGTGCGCAAATCGCTGATCATCAATTACGTGACGCCGGAATGGCGCGCCCGCGAACAGCTCGCCTATCCCGACCAGCCGATCAAGGTCGCCTGAGGACGAGGCGTTTCAGCCCCCAATCTCCCCCCTTGAGGGCAGGGCTATCGCATATGGTGTAGCAGCTTGCTCCCAATACTCTCTCCCGCTGGCGGGAGAGAGGCCCCGAAAGGGACAGTGAGGGTGGAGCAGCCTTTTCCAAACGTGAGAGCTTTCGCGGGGATAGACTCCCCCCTCACTGTCGCTTTCGCGACATCTCTCCCCTCCGGGGCGAGAAGATTGGGGGCTATGCGACAATGTCATATGCGATAACCCTGCCCTTGAGGGGCGATTGTTTTTGCCAGTGCCGCCAAGAAACACAACGTTCCGGGCGTGGTTGCAAACGAAGCCGTGCTGCAGCCCTCACCGCCCGCGTTTTGCAAGCCCCCTCCGAATTGCTTGCGCAATCTCTTCCGTCGCATCGACCGGCACATAGTCATAAGGCGCAAGCGCGCCCTCGAACGGCCGCGTCTGGCCCGCCGCATCCAGCCTGTCGATGAAGCCGGCGAGCTTGGGATTGAGTCGGTAGGGCCGCATTGGAAACACCGGTTTGCCGGTGGAAAGCGCCTCGCTCATCATATTGTGCGAATCGGCCGTCACCGCCAGCATGTCGACAGAACCGAGCATCGCGCGATAGGGATTGTCGGTTTCCGGCGACCAGATCCAGTGCGGGAAGCCGTCGAGCCGCTTGCGCAGAGCCGCCATCACCGGTTCCGGCGTGCGGCGCGACTGGGTCACGATGATGCTGCCGACCTTAGCCTTCGCTTGATCGATCTGCTGCATGAAGTGATCAAGCGCTGCCGCCTGATCCCGCGTGCCGGAGACCGGGTTGCCGATCAGCACGCCAAGCCGCGGCGACGGAAGTTGGCCCCATTCGTACGGCCGCGTGGCGACCGCCGCCGCGATTGCCTCGGGCGTCAACGGATGCGGCCCGGTATCGGTGACCAGAACATTGTCTGCGCGAAAACGATCGTGGCGCGGCATCCAGATCAGATCGGCGGCCGATTTGCCAATCCTCGGATCCTTCAGAAACACCGTGAATGTCCTGCCGCCCGAAGCGGCCTTCACCGCTTTCAGATAAGGCACCATGCGCCGGCCGCTCGCAATTGCGACATCGGGGAATGGCGGCGTGATCGGACTGCCCGGCTTGCCGGGGCGGTGTTTCGGCGGCACGGGTCCGCGCGGCATCAGCCATTCCCACGGCTTGCCCGGCGAAATCACCTTCTCCTCCGCTGCCTCGCCCAGCCGCGAGACCACCCCAAGGCACTGCACCCGATCCCCGATCTTGCCGTCCGTGAGTATCCAGATATGCATTGGAGAAGGCCCTTTCCCGCGAGAAGCGACATCCGCTTGTGCCGCGTCGCGACATGGGCGTCAACAGCCGGAGGTCCACGAACGCGGTCTGCGGAAAGAAGATACAGCGGCAGCGTTTTCGCCCGCCGCACAGCCCCCCAATCTTCTCGCCCCGGAGGGGAGAGATGTCGCGACAGCGACAGTGAGGGGGGAGTCTATCCTCGCGAACACCTTCACGAAACTGAAAGGCCGCGCCACCCTCACTGCCCCTGTCGGGGCATCTCTCCCGCCAGCGGGAGAGAGTATTGGGAGTAACCCGCAGCTCGTCGGCAAAGGGCCCGCGAGCTACTCACTCATATACCAATGACGCCTACATCCCCTCGGGGCCGCGGTTCATCGAGGCGGGGCCGGTGCGGCAGATCTCGACGAGACCGAGCGGCTTCATGATGGCGATGAACTGATCGACCTTCGACACCTTGCCGGTGATCTCGAACAGGAAATGCTCGACCGTCGCGTCGACCACCTTGGCCTCGAAGGCATCGGCAAGACGGAGCGCTTCCTGGCGCTGCTCACCATTGCCGACGACCTTGACCAGCGCGACCTCGCGCTCGACCGGCGGGGCCTGGCCCAGTTCGCGGGCGCGCACCGAAAGATCGACGACCTTGTGAACCGGCACCATCCGGTCAAGCTGCGCCTTGATCTGCTCCAGCACGTCCGGCGTGCCCTTGGTGACGATGGTGATGCGCGACAGATGCGCCTCGTGCTCCGTCTCCGAAACGGTGAGGCTTTCGATATTGTAGCCGCGGCCCGAGAACAGGCCGATGACCCGGGCGAGAACGCCCGGCTCGTTGGCGACGACGACCGAAAGCGTGTGGCGTTCGGGCGCTGCGGTCTGGCTCGAAATGAAATAGGCCGAGCCGGTGGGCTGTAGTTTCGCGTTCATTATTCTGACCTCTTTCAAACGTTAGACGAGCTGACGGCCCTTGGCATCAATGGCGGTGGCGACGGCCTCGTCATTGGCCTCGTCCGGCAACAGCATGTCGTTATGCGCCCTGCCCGACGGGATCATCGGGAAGCAGTTGGCGAGATTGGCGACGCGGCAATCGAAGATCACCGGCCTGGGGCTGTCGATCATCCGCTGGATCGCCTCGTCGAGATCGTTCGGATTGTCGCAATAGATGCCTTCCGCACCATAGGCCTCCGCCAGCTTGACGAAGTCCGGCATCGCCTCGGTATAGGAATGCGACAGCCGGTTGCCGTGGAGCAGCTGCTGCCACTGGCGCACCATGCCCATATACTGGTTGTTCAGGATGAAGATCTTGATCGGCGCATTGTGCTGGATCGCCGCCGCCATTTCCTGAATGCACATCTGGATCGAGGCATCGCCCGCGACATCGATGACCAGTGCTTCCGGATGGGCGATCTGGACGCCCAGCGCCGCCGGCAGGCCGTAGCCCATCGTGCCCAGCCCGCCCGACGTCATCCAGCGCTTCGGTTCCTCGAAATGCAGGAACTGCGCGGCCCACATCTGGTGCTGACCGACCTCGGTGGTGATATAGGCGTCACGATCCTTGATCGCCGCATTCAGCCGCTCCAGCGCGTATTGCGGCATGATGACGTCCTTGTTCGGCGCATAGGCGAAGCAGTCGCGGCCGCGCCAGCGGTCGATGTTCCGCCACCAGTCGTCGAGCGACGGCTTTTCGGCCGGCAGCGCCCGCCACAGCCGCACCATGTCTTCCAGAACATGAGCGACATCGCCCAGAATGGGGATATCGACGCGAATGTTCTTGTTGATCGAGGACGGATCGATATCGATGTGTATCTTTTTCGAATTCGGCGAGAAGGCATCGACCCTGCCGGTAATGCGGTCATCGAAGCGCGCGCCGATACAGACCATGACGTCACAGTCATGCATCGCCATATTGGCCTCGTAGGAGCCGTGCATGCCCAGCATGCCCAGCCAGTTCTTGCCCGACGCCGGATAGGCGCCAAGCCCCATCAGCGTCGATGTGATCGGAAAGTCGGTCAGTTCGACCAGCTCGCGCAACAGGCGCGAAGCCTCGTCGCCGGAATTGATGACGCCGCCGCCGGTGTAGAGAACCGGACGCTTCGCGTGGGCCATCAGTTCGATCGCCGCCTGGATCGCCTCAGCATTGCCCTGGACCTTCGGCTGGTAGCTTTCGCGGATCATGTGTTCGGCCAGCGGCGTGTAGCGGCCGGTGGCAAACTGGATATCCTTCGGAACATCGACGACGACCGGGCCCGGACGACCGGTCTGGGCGATGCGGAAGGCTTCATGAATGACATCAGCCAGCTCGTTTACGTCCTTGACCAACCAGTTATATTTGGTGCAAGGTCGGGTGATGCCGACGGTATCGCATTCCTGGAAAGCATCCGAGCCGATCAGCGCGGTCGGAACCTGGCCGGAAATGCAGACCAGCGGAATGGAATCCATCAGCGCGTCCTGCAGCGGCGTTACCGCATTGGTGGCGCCGGGGCCGGAGGTGACAAGCATGACACCGACCTTGCCGGTGGAGCGGGCATAGCCTTCGGCGGCATGACCGGCGCCCTGCTCATGGCGGACAAGCACATGCTCGATTTCGTCCTGCTGAAAGATTTCGTCGTAGATCGGCAGCACGGCGCCGCCGGGGTATCCGAAAATGTGTTCGACCCCGTTTTCCTTCAACGCCTGCAAAACGATTTCGGCGCCTGTCATCATGTTGTCCGCTGCGGTCATCTCATTTTTCCGTTTGATGGTCCTGGGTTTCCTCGGGCATAAAAAAAGGCCCCTTCAAGGAGCCTGTCGTCGCGCATGGGTGGCTGCTGCCGGATGGTTACACCATCCTGCCCATGCGCGATCCCACCACAATAAGAAGTTCTTTCTTAGCCATGCTTGGCCTGATAGCCCGACTTTCCGCCTCAGTCAACGCGCAACTGCAAGAAAAATGCCGCGAAGCCCAAGCCCGCGCAATAAAATTAGCCGGCCTGGATATGCATTCCTCGCCCTAACCCTTTGCCGGATCGAGCCTTTTCCACTCCGGCCCCATCTGGTTGCGAAACCATGTCATCTGCCGCTTGGCATATTGCCGGGTGGCAGCGCTCGCCTTTTCGATCACCTCGTCCCGACTGATCGCGCCGGAAAGCATGGCCGCGATCTCCTTGACGCCGATGGCGCGCATCACCGGGGCCGCCGGATCGAGACCGAGCGCCAGCAGCGCCTCGATCTCCTCCACCGCGCCCGCCTCCAGCATCGTCTCGAAGCGGCGGTTGATGCGGTCATGGAGAACAGACCTTTCCGGCAGCACTACGATCTTGTCGGCGTTCGCCGCGTCGATCAGCGGCGGCGGGTTTTCCGCCTGAAAATCGGCGATCGAGCGGCCGCAGGCCTCGAATACCTCAAGCGCGCGCACGATCCGCTGGCCATCGGAAGGCTGGAGCCTAGCCGCCATTGCGGGGTCGCATTCGGCAAGCCTGGAATGAAGCGCGACGGCTCCCTCCTCTGCAAGCGCCTGCCGCCACCGGGCGCGGATATCGGCGGGGACCGGCGGCATTGCGGCAAGACCCTCGGTCAGCGCCTTGAAATAGAGCCCAGTGCCGCCGACGATCACCGGCATCCGCCCCTCGCCTGCAAACTGCTTGAGCAGTGCTTCCATGTCGCGCAGCCACGCGCCGGTGGAGTACTCGTCGCCGGCAGGGACATGGCCGTAAAGATAATGCGGTATGCCCTGCATGTCATCCACGGAAGGCCGTGCCGTCAGCACGCGCAGGGTGTCGTAGACCTGCATGCTGTCGGCATTGATCACCACGCCGCCGGCCGCTTCGGCCCGCGCGATCGCATAAGCGGACTTGCCGCTCGCCGTCGGCCCCGTTATCAGAACGGCACGCCAATGTTCACCCGAGGAATTCGCCATGGCTCTCGTTGCCACGCTTGTCGCCAATCCGTCAAACCCTGTCGTGACCGAGGACCTCGTTTCCCGGCTTTCCGACGCCGCGCGGACGGAAAAAGCCAACTGGCTGGCAACCGGCATCGCGGCTGACCTGTTGCTATCCGAAAGCGCGGATGCCGCGGCGGCGGAGAACGCCCTCAGAACCGCGATCGGCGCGTTGCCGGTCGACGTGGTGGTGCAGGATGCCGCAACGCGCCGCAAGAAGGCGCTGCTGGCGGATATGGACTCCACCATGATCGGCCAGGAATGCATCGATGAGCTGGCCGCCGAAGTTGGCCTCAAGGACAAGGTCGCCGCCATCACCGCCCGCGCCATGAATGGCGAGATCGAGTTCGAGCCGGCGGTGCGCGAGCGGGTCGCATTGCTGAAGGGGCTTTCGATCGGCATCGTCGACGAGATCATCGAAAAGCGCATCACGCTCACGCCGGGCGGCAAGGCGCTGATCGCGACGATGAAGGCCAATGGCGGCTATGCGGCGCTGGTCTCCGGCGGCTTCACCGTGTTCACCAGCCG
Organism: Martelella mediterranea; assembly: GCF_021021415.1. Taxonomy (GTDB): domain Bacteria; phylum Pseudomonadota; class Alphaproteobacteria; order Rhizobiales; family Rhizobiaceae; genus Martelella; species Martelella mediterranea_C. Next base: position 17,977 of record NZ_JAINWJ010000027.1, read on the forward strand.
GATCGCGGCAATGCTGGGTTTTGACGAGAACCGCGCCAATATTCTGCTGGAGGACGGCGGAAAGCTCACGGGCCACGTTGCCGATCCCATCCTCGGGCGCGAGGCCAAGGTCGAGGCGCTGCATGATGTCGCGGCCAAGCGCGGCATTTCCGTGGCCGATGTCATGGCCGTCGGCGACGGCGCCAACGATCTCGGCATGATCAAGCTTGCCGGCAGCGGCGTCGCGCTCCATGCCAAGCCGAAGGTTGCCGCGGAGGCGTCAATCCGCATCGACCATGGCGATCTAACGGCGTTGCTTTACATTCAGGGTTACCGACAGGAGGACTTCGCGCCATGAAGCTCGCTGAAACCGAACGCCTGATCATCCGCAACTGGGAAGACCGCGACCGCGATCTTTTCCACGAGATCAATTCCGACGACACCGTGATGGCGTTCTTCCCGATGCGGAGAAACAGGGCGGAGAGCGACGCACTCTTCGACATGATCCGCGCGAAGATCGCGGAGACCGGCTATGGCTTCCCGGCCGTTGAACTGAAGGAAAGCGGCGAGGTGATCGGCTTCACGGGCCTGAACAAGGTCTACAGCGCCGACATCAAACCGGACGGCACGCCCGAGATCGGATGGCGGATGACGACGCGCCACTGGGGCAAGGGCTATGCCACCGAAGCGGCCCGCGCCATGATCGCGCTCGCCTTCGACGAACGCGGCCACGACCAGCTCGTCTCATTCGCGGTCGCCGATAACCACCGCTCGACGGCGGTCATGGAACGGCTGGGCATGGAGCGGGACCTTGAGGGCGATTTCGACCATCCTTCAATCCCGGACAGCCATCCGCACCTGAAACGCCACGTGCTCTATCGTCTCCACAAGACCGACTGGCAGGGCTGAGCCCGCTATTCCAGCACCAGGCTGACGATGCTGAGCGCGCCGTCCGGGGCCGCGACCATCAACGACACGCTGCGGCGGCCCTCGGAGATCAGCTTGACGATGCGGGACCGCACCTCTTGCGGGGTGGCAACCGCATCCTGCTCGACCTCCACGATCACCATGCCGGGTTCCAGCCCCTCGTCGGCGCCCGCGCTGTCCGGCTCGACCTCGGTGATCAGCACGCCCTCGACATCGCCGTCGATCTGGTAGAGCGCGCGGCCATTGTCGTCGAGATCGCCAAGCGTCAGCCCGTAGAGCGACACCGGCAGGCCGGGCTGATCGGGCACGCCATCCTCCGGCAGAGCTTCATCGGTCAATGCCGGCTCGCTTTCCGCCAGTTCGGGTTCTTCCAGCAATTGCGGCGTGACCTGAACCGTCATTCGTTCACCGTCGCGCACGATCTCGACATCGGCCGGCTCGCCGATCCGGCTTTCGGCGACAAAGCGCGGCAGATCGCGGGGGCTTTCGATCGGATGGCCGTCGAAACTGAGGATGATATCGCCTTCCTCGAGCGGGCCGCCGGCACTTGGCCCGTCCTCGATAATGGAGCCGACCGCGACGCCTGAGGGATCGTCAGCGCCGAGCGAGGCGGCAAGATCATCGCTGACCTCCAGCACGCGAATGCCGATCCAGCCGCGTCGCGTCTGGCCGAACTCGACGAGCTGGTCGACGATATTCTCCGCCAGTTCGCTTGGGACGGCAAAACCGATGCCGATCGAGCCGCCCGAGGGCGACAGGATCGCGGTGTTGATGCCGATCACCTCGCCATCCATGTTGAACAGCGGGCCGCCGGAATTGCCCTTGTTGATCGCCGCATCGGTCTGGATGAAATTGTCATAGGGCCCGTCGAGTTCGCGCCCGCGCGCCGAGACGATGCCGAGCGTCACCGAACCGCCGAGACCGAAGGGATTGCCGATCGCCACCACCCATTCGCCGATCCTGACGGTGCGCGAATCACCGAACTTCACCGCCGGCAGCGGCGCATCGGGCTCCACCTTCAGGACCGCGAGATCGGTCTTGTCATCGACGCCGAGCAGCGTCGCGTCCAGCGTTTCGCCGTCGGCGAACGACACGGAAATCGTGTCGGCATTCTCGATCACGTGGTTATTTGTGACGATGATGCCATCCGGATCGATGATGAAGCCGGAACCGAGCGACGACACCGGCCGGCTGCCGGGCCCGCCTTCGCCATCGAAGAAGTCCTCGAAGAATTCCTCGAAGGGCTGGCCTTCGGGCACCTTGGGCACCGGACGATCGCCAGCATCGCCATCGCCTTCCTGCGAGATCGAGATATTGACCACGGAGGGCAACAGCCTTTCGGCCATGTCGGCGATCGAGACGTCGGAGAGGGTTTCCGCCTCCGCCCGGCCGGCCGGCCCCGCAAGCGGCGTCGAAGCGGCCAGAGCGACGGCAAGCCCGAGACCGGCAAGGCGGCGGACAAAGAGGGAATCGACTGTCTTCGACATGAAGCCTCCGTCATTGATGATCAGATCATAGGGCATTTCCGGCGAAGATCGAGACCGGAGCCTCCGAAAACGCCGGACCACCACCACTTCAGCCGTGCACCAGGAACACCAGCAGCACGCCAAGCGCGACGGCGACAACGCCTGCCAGTCTCAATGCGCCTTCCGAAAAAGTCGGCAGCAGTCTTGCCATGGAGACAAGAAACGAAGGGGCCAGTGCATAGACCAGCCCCTCGATGATCAGAAAGAAAGCGAATCCGATCAGGATATCCTGCATCAGCATGGATCAGTTGCTCCCGGCGGGAGCTTCCGTCGTATCCTCTTCCACGTCCGGCGCGAATGGCGCGGGCGCATTGTCGCTGCCGCTGGAGCCGAAATACTCGAAGAACTCCGAATTCGGCGACAGCACCATCGTCGCATTGTCGTTGATGACGTCCTTGTAGGCGTTCATCGAACGATAGAAGGCGAAGAAGGCAGGATCGCGGCCATAGGCATCGCCAAGGATGCGGTTGCGTTGGCCATCGCCCTCACCGCGCAGGATTTCGGCTTCCTTTTCCGCCTGCGAGGTGATCTCGACGACCTGGCGATCGGCCACGGCCCGCCGGGTTTCGGCCTGTTCGCGGCCGTTCGCCCGGATCGCCTCGGCTTCCGCAAGACGCTCCGACTTCATTCGCGAATAGGTATCTTCCGATACCTCGGGCGTCAGATCGGTGCGCAGCACGCGGACGTCGACGATCTTGATGCCGAGCTTTTCGGCGTCGTTGCGCAGCAGTTCCTGCACTTCCTCCATCATCGAAGCGCGTTCGAAGGAAAGCGCCGCCTGGAAGCCGCGCAGACCATAGACCCGGCGCAGGGCTGAATCGAGCAGCGACCGCAACTGTCCCTCGGCCTCCGTCCGGTCGCCCGAGACGGCCTCGCGGAAGCGTTCCGGATCGTTGATGTTGTACACCGCGAAAGCGTCGACGATGTAGAACTTGCCGTCGGCGACCTGGATGCGCAGATCGCTGAGGTCGAAGCGGAGATCCTGCTTCGAGACATACTGAACGCGGTCGGCATCGATGAAGGAGAAGGGAAGCTTGAAATAGATTCCCGGCTCCGACTCCACGCGCTGGATCTCACCGAAGCGGATGACGATCGCCTGCTGGCGCGGATTGACCACGAAAAACGAGCCGTAAAGCACCACGAGAATGACGCCAATGGCGGCAAGGGTAGCGAGAAGACGATTGGATGACATTACTGGCTCGCTCCCTGCGTCAGGTTCTGCGTCGAGGATGATGCGGGAAGCGTCCGTTGCGTCCGCTGGGCCGCATCGCGGTCGATCTGATCGAGCGGCAGATAGGGAACGACCCCCTGCCCTTCATCGTCGACGATGACGTTCTTGGACTGCGACAGCGCGCCCTGCATGGTCTCGAGATAGAGACGCTTGCGGGTCACGTCAGGCGCGGTGCGATAGGAATCATAGATCGAGATGAAGCGCTCGGCCTCACCCTCCGCTTCCTTGACGACGCGATCCTTGTAGGCGGCCGCCGCCTCGCGGACCACGGCCGCGTTACCGCGGGCAGCACCCAGTTCCTTGTTGGCATACTGGTTGGCTTCCTGCTGGAAGCGGTCCGCATCCTGTCCGGCGCGCTGCACCTCGTCAAAGGCATCGGCCACCTGCTGCGGCGGCGACGCATCCTGGAAGGACACCGCGTTTACGGTGATGCCGGAGCCGTATTCATTCATCGTATCCTGTATGATCGACTTCACGTTGACGGCGATCGCCTCGCGCTGCTCACGATAGACGTCGTTGGCGGGCCTGCGGCCGACAACTTCGCGCATGGCGCTTTCGGAAACCTGATTGAGCGTCTCGATGGGCGATTCCACGTCAAACAGGAAGCTCTTCGGATCGGTCACGTTGTAGATCACCGAGAAGCTGAGATCGACGATGTTCTGATCGCCGGTCAGCATGATGCCGTCGGGGTCTCCGCGGCCGCCGCCAAGGGTCATGCGGCGTTCGGTGATGTCGACCTTTTCGACGGTCTCGAACGGCCAGAACATGAAGTGCAGACCCGGCTGGGCGACGTCCGTCTTGGGCTTGCCGAAGCGCAGTTCCACGCCGCGCTGGTCGGGCTGGATGGTGTAGACAGACTGCATGATCCAGAACACCGCCAACACCAGAACGATGATCGCGATCAAGCCGGCGCTGAAACCGCCGGGGAACATGCCCTTGAACTGATCCTGGCCCTTGCGGAAGAAGTCCTCGATATCGGGCGGGCCGCCGTTTCCGCTGCCGCCATTGCCGCCGGAGGGGCGCTTCGGCCCCTGCCCCCAGGGTCCCTGATTATCGCCGCCGCCTCCCCAGGGACCGCCGCCATTCTGATTGCTCCAGGGCATCCACACCTCTTAACTGTTTGTTTCCTCTGAACCGCAAAGCGCGGCCCCGTTGACGCGCAAGGCGTTTGACCCGTTATAAGGATGCAGACGACCGCTTTCAACGCGATCCGTGATAACGAAAGAGTTTTCTCGGTAAATTCCTGTTCAACGACGCCGCTCATAGACCCTGTAGCAGGTCGGATAGTCATCCTTCTCGCCGGCGGGAAGCCTTTCCTCCTCGCCAACCTCCCAGAGCGCGGGATCGATGTGCGGAAAAACCGTATCGCCTGCAAGCGTGGTCTCGACATGGGTGATGCGCAGGCGGTCGGCCAGCCCTATCGCCTGCCGGTAGATCTCGCCGCCGCCCTGAATGCAGATTTCATCCACGCCCTTTTCCACGGCGTCCTTTCTGGCGAGCGCCAGCGCATCCTCAAGCGAGGTCGCCGTCAGGCATCCCTCGATCGTAAGGTCCGGGTCCCGCGAAACGACGATGTTGGTGCGGCCGGGAAGCGGCTTGCCGATGGACGCGAAGGTCTTGCGGCCCATGATCTGCGGCTTGCCTTTGGTGATCGCGCGAAAGCGTTTGAAATCGGAGCCCAGGTGCCAGGGCATGTCGCCGGCCCGGCCGATCACCCCGTTTTCGGCCACGGCCGCGACCAGCACGATATCGATTTTTTCCATGAATGGGCTCCTCAAAAGCGGCTCGCCGCTTCATGCCATACCCTTCTCGCAAGGTGCAATGCCAGAGGGTTGTCTGCACCAGGGCTGGACGGGCGCGTCGTGACTGCATAATCTGGCCGAAAGCCTTCGGCAGGCGCGACGACCCTTTCAGAGAACCGCCTTTGACCCAGATCGACCAGACACAGAAATTCATCATGCGCGGCCGTTTCGGCGCCGACAGCTTCATCCCGTGGATGGACCGGCATGCCCGCAAGCTTGGACTGGAGAAGCGAATCATCACCGCCTCGCCCGAGCGCATCGAAATGGCGGTCAAAGGCCCGCCTGCCCTGATCGACGCGATGGAAATGGCCTGTTCGCTTGGGCCGATCGAGATCTGGGTCGAGGACATCGAATGCCTGCCGCTCAATGCCATGCCGAAATCCGATGAGCCGGTCAGCCATTGACCGGACGGGATATGCCGCAGGACGCCCGGCTTCGGCGACCGCACGCTGAATTACCTTTGCATCAAATTTGTTCATTCTTGCCAATGCATATTTGCTGTGCAAATTTAGACAGCGTCGACGCGATCGCTTGTTGAAAGGGCGCGCCGGCCGATGAGAAATCAATGTTTGGAAAGCCCCGAAATGCACCCCCAGACAACAGGCAGATGGACGCCGGCGGCGCTCTCGGCCGACCTGGCCGCGGGCACGGCGATGCCGGCCAGCCTCACGGACAAGACCATCGCCCTGTGGCGCAGCGCCTCCGGCCGCCTGACCGCCTCCGACGATCGCTGTCCTCACAGGGGCATGCGCCTTTCCCACGGCTTCGTGCGCGGCGAGGCGCTGTCCTGCATCTATCATGGCTGGCGCTATGGCCAGGACGGCCAGTGTCTGCGCATCCCGGCTCATCCCGATCTCACCCCGCCAAAGACCATCCGCGTTGAAACCTACCCCGTGATCGAACAGGACGGCATCATCTGGATCGCGGACGGCGAGGATGCCGGCGCGCCGCCGCCCCTGAACGGGCTGATGCCGCTTCGTTCGCTGAACGTGAGCGCCGGCATTGCCGCCATCGAGCTGGCCGCCGATGCAAAAGCGGATGCCGACGGCGTGGTGAGGCCATCCGATGACGCCTTCTGCCTTCTGCTTGCCCCGCAGGGCAAAACCGCAACGTTGATTCATGTGCTCGTTTTCGCCGACGCAACGCCGCCGCAGCGGATCGCCGCCTCGCGACAGGCGGAAACGCTGCGCCGCAAGGCGGAAGCCGCCAGCAACCAGGGAGCCGGATCATGAATGCCATGCGAGACGAATGGTATCCGGTCGCGCTGTTCAGCCAGCTCGATCGCCGCGACACCATGCTGATGGGCGAAAACATCACCGTCGCGCGCGTCGGCGCTGACGAGGCGAAGGTGACCGCCTCGGATGGCCGCGCGCTCCCCGTGCGCTTACGCTACGGCCACGTCTGGACCTCGCTCGGCACGCCCGACCACGAGCTGTTCGATATCCCGGAGGCCGCCGATCCCGAGCGCCGCCTTGTCGAAGTCGGGATCGTCCGGGTTCAGTGCTCGCCGCTGCGGGCCGTGGAGAATTTTCTCGACATCGCCCATTTCCCCTTCGTCCATACCGATATTCTCGGCGCCGAGCCGCATACCGAGGTGGCAAATTACAAAGTCGAAATCCGCGAGGAAGGGGACGAGGTCTGGGCGACCCAGGTGAAGTTCTACCAGCCGCAGGCGGCCAAATCGGCAAGCGGCGGCATCGATACCGACTATATGTACCGCGTCCCCGCCCCCACCTGCTCGGTGCTCTACAAATCCTGTCCGCCGCGCCCCGGCGAGTGGGATGTGATCGCGCTGTTCGTTCAGCCGCTGACGGAGGAAGTGTGTGAGGTGTGGCCATGGATGGCGCTGTTCGACGACACCTCCTCGATGACCGACCTGATCCAGTTCCAGCAGATGATCTTCCTGCAGGATCGTTCGATCCTCGAAAACCAGATCCCCGCGCGCCTGCCGCTTGACCCCGGCAAGGAAATCCCGACGCGGGCCGACATGACATCCATCGCCTACAGACGCTGGCTGAAGCGCCACAACTATACCTATGGCGCGCAATTGGTGGCCCAATGAAACTCTACGACTACATCCTTTCTCCAAGCTGTTACAAGGTCCGGCTGATGGCGGCGCTGGCCGGCGTCACGCTCGAGACCCGCGCGGTTGACTTTCACCCCGGCAAGGAACATCGCGGCCCGGAAATGCGGCAGCTCAATCCGGCGGGAACGCTCCCGATCCTGACGGATGGCGATCTCGTCCTGACCGAATCCTCGGCCATGCTCGCCTATATCGCGGCCGGTTCGGCGCCCGCCTGGCTTGGCCGGGCCGATAATTCCGTCGAGATTGCCCTCGTGCAGCAATGGCTTGCCTTCTCGCCCAGGCTGACGGCGAGCCTCGGCGGCGCCAGGCTTCATCAGATGCTCAACATGCCGGGCGATATCGATGCCATGTCCGCCGCGGGCGTCGCGGCCCTCAGGGAACTGGAGATGGGTCTTTTCGAGCAACGCGAACGCGGCATGCGCTATCTTGCCGCCGACCGGCCGACGATAGCCGATATCGCCTGCTTCCCCTATGTGGCGCTCGCTCCCGACGGCAATATCCTGCTCGATCCCTACCCGACGATCCGCATGTGGCTGCGCGCCATCCGCTCGCTCGACGGCTTCATCGAGATGCCGGGCATCCACCGGCTGCATGAACTGAAGCCTGAACCGGAACACACTGCGGAGGAAAGCTGAGTGGCCGGTCATCTGCTCAAGAACTGCGCGGCCGTTGTTGTCGATGAAGGCAACGGTCCGACCGTGCTGCGCAATGTCGATCTTCTCACCGAGGGCCCGGCGATCAAAGCCATCGGCATTGGTCTTGCGGACCGGGAGATGCCGGAGGGCACGACAGAAATCGATGCGGATGGATGGTTTGTCTATCCCGGCCTCGTCAACACGCATCATCACTTCTTCCAGTGCTTCGTGCGCAACCGGGCCGATCTGGACTGGACCAAACTGTCGGTCATCGAATGGCTCGACCGGATCTATCCGGTGTTTGCGTGCCTCAATGAAGACTGTTTCTACCATTCCTCGGTCACGGCAATGGCCGAACTGATCAAGCATGGCTGCACCACCGCCTTCGACCACCAGTACAATTTCCCGCGCCATGCCGGCAAACGGCTGATCGACCGCCAGTTCGAGGCCGCGGACCTGTTCGGCATGCGGTTTCACGCCGGGCGCGGCGGCAACAGCCTGCCGAAATCCGAAGGCTCGACCATACCCGACGAGATGCTGGAGACCACCGACGAATTCATCGGCGACTGCGCGCGGCTGATCGACGCCTATCACGATGCCAACCCCTTCAGCATGCGCCAAGTCGTGGTCTCGCCCTGCCAGCCGGTCAACAGCTATCGCGAGACCTTCGTGGAATCGGTTCGCCTGGCGCGCGATCGGGGCGTGTTGCTGCACACCCATGTCGGCGAGGGTGAAAGCCCGGTGATGGAGGCCCGCCACGGCAAGCGCACCGTCGACTATCTGGAAGAGATGGGCTTTGCCGGCCCCGACACCTTCTATGCCCATTGCTGGGAACTGACCCATGACGAGCTTCGCCGGATGGCGGCAAGCGGCACCGGCGTTTCCCACTGCCCAGAGCCGGTCTATCTCGTCGGCGCCGAGGTGACCGACATTCCGGCGATGGCCGCCTTCGGCCTGCGTGTCGGGCTGGGCTGCGATGGTGCTGCCTCCAACGACAATTCCAACCTGATGCACTGCCTGCATTCGGGCTACATGCTGCAATGCCTCGTCTCATCGACCCGCGAGCACCTAGTGCCGCCGCCAGCCGATTTCCTGGCCTATGGCACGACCGGCGGCGCAAGCCTGCTCGGGCGCAGCGATATTGGCCGGCTCGCGCCCGGCATGGCGGCCGACCTGTTCGCGATCGACACGCGCCGCATGGACTATGTCGGCACCCGACACGATCCGCTGAGCCTGATCCCACGCGTCGGCATCGGCAGCACGACCGACATGACCATGATCAACGGACGGATCATCTGGCAGGATGGCGAGTTCGCCGGTCTCGATGAACAGAAACTCTTCGCGGACGCCGAACAGGCGCTCGCCGGCATTGCAATGTGAAGACCAACCTCCAGGGAACCGATAACATGACCAAGATTACCCGCAGAACCTTGATCCAGGCCGCAGCCGCCACCGGCCTCGCCGGCGCGATGGGCGCACAGCGCGCCTTTGCCGCCGACGAACCGCTCGGCATCACCCTCGTCGTGCCGTCGCCGATCGGCGATGTCGGCTGGGGCCATGCGCTGGCCGCCGGCCTTGAACCGGTCAAGGAAGCCTATGGCGACAAGGTCAAGGTCACCGTGCTTGAAAATATCATGGAAGGCCCCGACGCCGACCGGATCATGAACAAGACCGTCGCCGATGGGAATAATTTCCTGATCGCCGGCTCGTTCGGCTATCAGAACGGCGCGTTCCAGATCGCGCGGCGCAATCCGAAGATCAGCGTGTTGCATGCCTCGGGCTACATGGTCGGGCCGAATTTCTCGCCGTTTGCCGCCAAATATTTCCAGGGCACCTATCTGCTCGGCATGGCCGCTGCCGCGGTTTCAAAATCCGGCAAGCTCGGCTCTGTCTCGGCCTTCGCCATTCCCGAACTGATCACCTCGATCAATGCCTTCACGCTCGGCGCGCAGGCGGTCAATCCGGATATCGAGGTCTCGGTGGTCTGGGTCAATTCCTGGTTCGATCCGGCACAGGAACAGGATGCCGCCAAGGCGCTGATCGCGCAGGGCTGCGACGTGATCTTCTCCAACGCCCAGGACACGCCCTCGGTGATCTCGGCCTGCGAGGAAGCCGGCGTCTATGCCTTCAACCTCAATTCCTCGATGCAGAAATACGCGCCGGAGAAATATCTCGGCTGCGTGGCCACCGACTGGTCGCCCTATTTCAAGGCGCAGGTCGAGGCGCATATGAACGGAACATTCAAGGGTGCCAATGCCTTCCTCGGCATGGCTGACAATGTGGTCGAAGTCGTTGACCTCAACAGCGACATCCCTGCCGACATCATGGAGAAGATCAAGTCGACCGAAGCCCAGATCGCCGACGGCAGCTTCTCGCCGTTCACCGGGCCGATCGCCAAGGCTGACGGTAGCGAGGGCGTGGCCGCGGGCGAGATCATGACCGACGAGCAGATCGTCGCCATGGACTGGCACGTCAAGGGCGTCACCACGCCGCTGCCGCAATAAGGCCCGCAGGGAATGGAGACACCACTCCTTTCGCTCAAGGGCATTTCGAAGAGCTACGGACAGGTCCAGGCCAACCAGGACATCGACCTCGCCGTCGCTCCGCGATCGATCCACGCGATCCTCGGTGAAAACGGCGCGGGCAAATCCACGCTGATGAAGCTGATCTACGGCGTGGAGCAGCCCGACGCCGGCAGCATGGCGTGGAATGGCGCGCCGATCGCGCTCGCCTCTCCCGCCGCCGCCCGCCGCCAGGGCATCGGAATGGTGTTCCAGCATTTCTCCCTGTTCGAGACGCTGACCGTCGTCGAGAACATCCAGCTCGTCATGCCCGGAACCAAGGCCGCGCTTGCCGAGCGCATGCGCGCGCTCGGCCGCGATTTCGGGCTGGAGGTCGATCCCTTCGCCCATGTCCACGCGCTTTCGGTAGGCGAGCGTCAGCGGGTCGAGATCATCCGCTGCCTGATGACCGACCCCAAGCTTCTGATCCTCGACGAGCCGACATCGGTGCTCCCGCCGCAAGCGGTCACCCTTCTGTTCGAAACGCTGCAGCGCCTGCGCGATGGCGGCGTGTCGATCCTGCTGATCTCGCACAAGCTGGAGGAAATCCAGGCGATCTGCGACCGGGCGACAATCCTGCGCGCCGGTCGCGTCACCGGCCATCTCGACCCGCGCGCGCATGACGAGCACACGCTCGCGAAGATGATGATCGGCCGCGACATACCCGAACCAATGCCAGCCGAACCTGTGGAACAGGGCGACAAGCAGCTCGAGATCGTCGGTCTCGACTACAAGCCCGAAGACCCGTTCGGCGTGTCCCTCGAAGGCATCACACTCACCGTTCGCGGCGGCGAAATCCTCGGCATCGCCGGCATTTCCGGCAATGGCCAGAGCGAGCTGACCGCGCTGATTTCCGGCGAGACCCGGCTTGCCACCGCTGACCGCATCTTCATGATGGGCAAGGATGTCGGCCCCATGGGTGCCGCCGCCCGCCGCAAGCTCGGCTTCGCCTTCGTTCCGGAAGAACGGCTTGGCCGGGGCGCGGTTCCGGAAATGTCGCTGGCGATGAACGCCATTCTGACCGCCCATGGCCGCAACGTGGTCCGCAACGGCGTGATCGACAGGAAAGCGGCGGAGGCCTTCGCCCTTGAGTGCATCAGCGAATACGATGTCCGCACGCCGGGGCCGCAGGCCGAAGCCGGCGCGCTTTCCGGCGGCAATCTGCAGAAATTCATCGTCGGGCGCGAGATCATGCTCGCGCCGAAACTGCTGTTCGTCGCCCAGCCGACATGGGGCGTGGATATCGGAGCCGCGACCGCGATCCGCCAGCGACTGATCGCGCTGCGTAATGCCGGCATGGCGATCCTAGTGATTTCCGAGGAGCTTGAGGAACTGTTCGAGCTTTCCGACCATATCCAGGTGCTCCACCACGGAAAGCTCAGCCCGCCGCTCGTCACCCGCGACACCCGACCCGAGGAAATCGGTCGCTACATGATCGGCTCCGAAACAGGAAAACGCGCCTCATGACCGCCCTGTCGTTCCTGCCCAATCTGGTGAAGCGAGAACAGGCCTCGCTGAAGGCGACCCTGCTCGCGCCGCTGTTGGCGCTGCTGGCGGCGGTCATCCTCAATGTCGGCCTCTATGTGCTGATGGGCCGCAGCCCGACGGCGGTCGTCTATGCCATGCTGCTCGAACCGTTCATCTCGTGGACCTCGTTTTCGGAGGTGCTGCTGAAGACCGGACCTTTATTGCTGATCGCGCAGGGTCTCGCCATCGGGTTCCGGGCGAAGGTGTTCAATATCGGCGCGGAGGGACAGTTCATACTCGGCGCGATCTTCGCCTCTGCGATACCGGTCTGGTTCCCGATGGCGACGGGGTTCTGGATCTGGCCGCTGATGCTTCTGCTCGGCGCCGTCGGCGGCGCGCTCTGGGCCGCGATCACGGCGTTCTGGCGCGCGCGCCTCAACGCCAGTGAAATTCTCGTTTCGCTGATGCTGAGCCTCGTCGCCCTGCAACTGCTCTACTACCTGCTGCTCGGGCCGTGGAAGGACCCGAACGGCTTCAATTTCCCGCAATCGGTGATGTTCCAGTATGACGCGATGGTGCCGACGCTGATCCCCGGCACCCGCGTCAATGTCTCGCTGCTGATCGCCCTCGTCTTCTCGGCGGCCGCCTTCGTGTTCATGCAGAAGAGCTTCATGGGCTACAAGCTACAGGTCGGCGGGCTTGCGCCGAAGGCGGCGGGCTATGCCGGTTTCAGCGACAAGAGCGCGATCTGGCTTTCGCTGCTGATCGGCGGCTTTGCGGCCGGCCTCGCGGGCGCTGCCGAAGTGGCCGGCCCCGTCGGCCAGCTCCAGCGCTCGATTGCGACCGGCTATGGCTATGCCGCGATCATCGTCGCCTATCTCGGCGGCCTGCATCCGATCGGCATCATCTTCTCCTCGCTGTTCATGGCAGCGCTCTATATCGGCGGCGACAACGCCATGGTCTCCGCCAACCTGCCGGTCGCGGCGGTTCGGGTCTTCCAGGGCAGCCTGCTTCTGGCCTATCTCGTCGCCATCGCCTTCACGCGCTATCGGCTGGAGTGGCCGGCCACCCATCGGCGGAGCACGGCATGAACGCAGTCGAATTCATTATCGCCGGCATGCTGGCCGCCGCAACGCCGTTCCTGCTGGCGGCCCTCGGCGAGCTCGTGGTCGAGCGCTCCGGCGTGATCAATCTCGGCCTGGAGGGGCTGATGGCACTGGGCGCGGCGATCGCCTTCATCGTCGTCTATCAAAGCGGAAGCCATATTCTCGGTTTTATCGCCGCAGGCATCGTCAGCGCGCTGCTTGCGTTGATCTTTGCCTTCGTGGTGCTGGGATTTCGCGCCAATCAGGTCGCGGCCGGGCTTGCGATCGGCATTCTCGGACAGGGGCTTTCGGCGCTGTTCGGCAAGACCTATGAGAGCCTGACGATCAAGGGCCTGCCGAAGCTCGCGATCCCCGGCCTTTCCGATATCCCCGTTGTGGGCGGGCTGTTCAGCCAGGATATCGTCGTCTGGCTATCGCTGGCGGCAACCTTCGGCGTCTGGTTCATGCTCAATCGCACCAAGACCGGTCTCGTCATACGGGCCGTCGGCGAAAACCCCAAGGCCGCGCATGCGATCGGCTTTCCCGTTATCGCCGTGCGTCTGGCGGCAATCGTCTTCGGCGGTGCGATGGCAGGCTTTGCCGGCGCCTATGCGGCGACGGTCTACACCCCGCTCTGGGCCGACGGCATGATCGCCGGGCGCGGCTGGATCGCCATCGCCCTCGTCGTCTTCGGCACGTGGCTGACGGGCCGGGTCTTTCTCGGCGCCTGCATGTTCGGACTGGTTTCGCTCCTGAGCCTTGCCGCCCAGGCCTCCGGCGTCGGCCTGCCCTCGCAACTGCTCTCCGCCCTGCCCTACATCGTCACCATCATCGTGCTGGGCATCATCTCCGCCGACCGACGCCTGCTGAAGCTGAACGGCATCGCCTCGCTCGGCGAGCCGTATGAACGGTAGAGCCCCGGCGCTACTGGCCTGCGACGGCGAGCCTTCGACCCGAAAAGATATCGCATCATCCCTCAGGTCGACAGGCGCTGACAAGCATCGACCTTGAGGGAAAGGCCAAACCCCGGAGCCCATCATCGCGGAGTTTCATCGCTCCGGTCGCCGCTCACCCCCTCTCAGGCAGCCGTGACTTTGGAACACGTCGTGGTTACGTCGCTTGCGCAGAAGCCCATGTTGGGCCTTAACGGCGGCAAACATCTCGGCTAGACCTGTCGCACCGCGTTTGAAAGTGGAATGTGTTGAAATGACTTCGTTCTTTGGACTTCTGTTTTTGCTTCTGATTCTGGCCGCGCTGGCGGTTTCGAACAAGGAGCTGAAGCGTCGACTGAACAGGCTGGAGGATGAACATCGAACGATTCGCAGCCGGGTGGAGGCGCTGGAGCGCGGCGGCGATGGCGCGGCGAAAGGCGCCGCGGCCTCCGACGTCGAGGAGCCGCAAAAGGTTGCGATCGAGCCGATCGGCGCCAGAACCGATATGACTAAAACTGCAAACGCCGCGCCGCCGCAGCAAAGAGAAACGACAGAAGCCCCTCGACCGGCGGCCGCGTCAAGTGGTCCCCCCCGCGCCTTCGTCTTTACCGGAACGCTGCTGCGGCAGTTCGGCGGCTGGCTTCGCGGCAACTGGACGATCGCCCTTGCGGCGCTGTCGCTGGCGCTCGGCGGAATCTTCATGGTGCAGTACGGCGTCGAAAACGGGCTTCTGACGCCGGTCTGGAGGGTTATCGGAGCGCTGATCCTGGGCGCGCTGCTGGTGGGCGTCGGCGAGAGGCTTCGCCGCCGCTATGGCGATGAGGAGACGCCGGCCACCCGATCCCTGCCCTCCGTCTTCGCCGGCGCGGGTCTGATAACGCTTTTTTCCGCCGTGCTTGCCGCGCGTCTGCTTTATGGTCTTGTTTCCGCGGAGACGACGCTCGCCGGGCTTGTTCTGGTCAGCGTTCTGGCAGTGGCGCTCGGCTGGCTTTATGGCTCCGTACTCAGCGCCGTTGGTATTATCGGCGCCACAGCCGCCCCGTTTCTCGTCGGCGGCGAATCGGACAGCGGCTGGCTGTTCTTCTACTATTTTGCACTGATCGCGATAGCCGGCCTTGCGGTCGACTGTGTGAAGCGTTGGGCATGGGTCTCCGCACTCGTGCTGATCGCCACCACCGCCGCCGCAACAGTGCTTTATGCCGCGACGGGCGGCCTCATCCACTACACGGCCTTCCTTGCCCTATCCTGGCTGGCAGCCGTTATAATTCCAGTGCAGAGCCTCGTGCCGAACCATGTAGGCCAGACGATAGTGGCGACTTTCGCGGGCAAAACGCCGCGCGCCGACTTCCCCGCCCGGATCGTTGCGGCGATGACGGCCTTCGTCTGCGGCGCGGGCATAGTTCTTTCCCTTGAAGCGCAGTCAATCGCGGAGGCCAACATCGCCTTCGTGCTCATCGCCCTTGTTCTTGGCGCGACGTTGATTTGGATGCACCGGGCGGAAGCGCTGACGGATATGCCGCTCCTGCCCGCCGCCGCGTTTCTGGCGGTGCCTGTGCTGCAGGCCGTCGAATATGGACCGCTGTTCAGCCATTTCGTTGCTGCGCTGCAGGTCGAGACCGATGGAGCCCCGGCGTCATCCTTCATCACCCTTTCCCTTGTCCTGTCGGCGATCGCGTCTGTGATGAGCTTCTGGCGGATGACGCATTGCGCAGACGAAGAAAAGACGGCGCTGGGATTTGCCCTTGGCGCCGCGGTATTCGCGCCGGCCTGCGCCTTCATCTTCCAGTTTCTGTGGTCGCCGGCGGCGGCCTTCGGGGATTATCTCTGGAGCCTGCATATTCTCGCCATCGCCGCGGTGATGGCGTTTATGACGGACCGGGTGCTGCGCGGAGAAAATCACGGAAGGCGGCAACTGCAGGCGGCGCTATTCGCCATTTCCGCACTCTCGATGCTGGCGCTGGCGCTATTCGTTGTACTCACCCAAACGGCGCTCACATTGGCGCTGGGCGTCGTGGTCATTCTCACGATCTGGCTCGATCGCCGGTTCGATCTCGCGCTGGTTGGCATCTTCACCAAGATTGCGCTGGCGATCATCGCCTACCGGCTGGTGATTAGCCCCGGCTTTTTCTGGGCGATGCGCAGCAACACATCCTGGCTTATGTTTTTCGAGGCCTATGTCGGCACGCTGGCGCTGCTTTATGTCGGATGGCGCCTGACCGTGGAGCGCGCGCGCGCGTCGGTGCAGGCGGCCATCGAAACCACCACCTGGACGATTGCCGCCGTATTCGCCTGCGCGCTGCTGCAACGGTTGGTTCCTGAAGAGCCGGGCTTGCTTGCCGCCGTGACGGCCATCGCCATGCTGGGGCAGATCAGCCGTCTGTCGACTTCGAACAGATGGCTGTGGCATCTTCGGGTCGCCCTGGCAGTCGTCTTCGGCCTGATCACCCTGACGCTGATCGCCGTGCCACTGACACTCACTAACCCGCTTCTCTTCCGATCCAACCTGGTAACCGGCCCGCCGATATTCGACAGTCTGGCGCTCGCCTATCTGCCGCTTTCGGTGGTCCTCGCGATCGGCGCCTGGAAGATCGGCACTCTCGGGCGATGGTTGCGAATCGGCTTTATCGGGGTCGCGGGCCTGCTGGCCAGCTATTATGTGGTGTGCGAGATCCGGCGGTTCTGGCGCGGCAACGACCTTTCGGTTCCGGGCGTCACCCAACCAGAGCTCTACAGCTACACGATCGCGCTGGTGATCGTCTGCGCGGTCCTGCTGCTGGTGAGCTTCGCAAGACGCTCCAATGCGCTGCGCAAGGTCGCCATGGCAGCAACCGGCCTCACCATAGCGAAGGTCTTCCTGGTCGATATATCCGGCCTGGAAGGCCTGTTGCGCGTCGTCTCCTTCATCGGCCTCGGTTTGGCGCTGGCCGGCCTCGGCTGGCTCGACCGCACGATGAACCTGCGCTGGAACAGCGCCTCGGCTCCGCCTGATACGGCGGATGAAGACGGAGAGTAAGAGCGAACAATCCCATAGATTCGCGCGAGGTTGGTTGAGGGTGTTTCAGAACACTTTCAACCAATCTCACGAAGACCAGCGAGGTTCACACCAGACGAATTGAGCGCTGGAAACTCGCCTCAGACGCCATGCGCCGCCTCGAAGTGCTCCACACATGGCTCCAACGTGGGGCACAATACGGCATAAACGATTGTTTTTACTGAATGAAATTCAAAAAATGGTGCGGTCGAGAAGACTCGAACTTCCACGGGTTGCCCCACAGCGACCTCAACGCTGCGCGTCTACCAATTCCGCCACGACCGCATCGTGGTAGATGCCGGTTTGTGCCGGCGCCGCAGCATGTAGCAAAAGCAAACTCGCCACACAAGCGCCATTGATCGTTTTTTTTCATTTCTGCACGCGAAGTGTGAAACCGCGCTCTCCGCCCGCCGCGACAGGCCTTGCGGCGCTTGCCGTCCCGCCCCAAATCTGCGAGGAGAAGGCCGAAGGATCCGCACATGCAAAGAAGCGACATCGAGACCCTGATGCAGCCCGAGCCCGGCAGCCCGCCGGTGCGCTGGCGGGTGAGCGAGGGACTGACGGAATACCCTGCGGCGCTTGCCGAAATGGAGCGTGAGGTCGACCTGATCGCGTCCGGCGAAGCGGACGAGCTCGTCTGGCTGGTCGAGCATCCGCCGCTCTATACAGCCGGCACCAGCGCCAATGCCGGCGACCTGCTGATCGCCGATCGATTCCCGGTCTATGAAACCGGACGCGGCGGCGAATATACCTATCACGGCCCCGGCCAGCGGGTCGCCTATCTGATGCTCGACCTGAAGCGCCGCCGCCGCGATGTGCGCGCCTTCGTCGCCGCGATCGAGGAGACCATCATCAAGACGCTCGATTCGATGAATGTGCGCGGCGAGCGGCGCGAGGACCGGGTTGGCGTCTGGGTCCGGCGGCCCGAACGCCCGCCGCTGCCGGACGGCTCCATGGCCGAGGACAAGATCGCCGCGATCGGGATCAGGCTCCGGCGCTGGGTCAGCTTTCACGGCCTGTCGATCAATGTCGAGCCGGAACTCGAGCATTTCGGCGGCATCGTGCCCTGCGGCATTTCAGGCTATGGCGTCACCAGTCTCGTGGATCTCGGCCTGCCGGTGACCATGGGCGATGTCGACATCGCGCTGCGCAAGGCCTTCGAGGATGTATTCGGAGAAACGGAAATCGAGGGCTGACCCTGCTATTGCAGCGTTCGGTTGCCGGTCGCAAAGCCTGAAAGACGCGCGCGCGATGCGCTGCCTTTGGCATCGCCGTCGCGACGGCCGGTTTTTCCCACGCGGTTGATGCCCATCACCATGTCGGTGTGTTTCATCCCGGCCTCGCCGCAATCGTCTTCCCAGTCGCCGGAAATCAGCCAGAACGGCCGCACGCCGAGGATCGCGGCGATCTTCACCAGGCGCTCTACGGTCGGTTCGGCGCGGTCGCATTCCCAGTTCCTGAGCGTCAGTGGCGCAACGCCAAGCCGCGCGGCCGCGGTATCGAGGCTCAATCCTGCGCTTTCGCGCGCGGCAAGCAGCCTGCCGCCGAGCGTGTCGTCGGCGTAGAATTTCTCGTCCATTGCGCTTCCTTCCCGAAAACCGCGCCGGTTTGCCCGGTCTTGATCCTTCATAGCCAATCGCGGGCAAAACCGCCACCCACACCCGCTGCTTTCCGCAAATCAACTGAAATTGGTCGCTTGCATACTTGCCGACGACGGAGCGCGCATGCGAAACTCGGTGCACGAAAACAAGAGAATCCGGGAGTAACGCCGATGGATGTACGCGCCGCAGTGGCTGTTGAAGCGGGAAAGCCGCTGGAAATCATGAATGTTCAGCTCGAAGGACCGAAAGCGGGCGAAGTCCTGATCGAGGTCAAGGCCACGGGCATTTGCCATACCGACGATTTCACGCTGTCGGGCGCCGATCCGGAAGGTATTTTCCCGGCGATCCTCGGCCATGAGGGCGCGGGCGTGGTGGTTGACGTCGGCCCGGGCGTAACCTCGGTGAAGAAGGGCGATCACGTGATCCCGCTCTACACCCCGGAATGCCGCGAATGCCCCTCCTGCCTGTCGCGCAAGACGAACCTGTGCACCGCCATCCGCTCGACCCAGGGTCAGGGCCTGATGCCGGACGGCACGTCCCGGTTTTCGCTCGATGGCAAGCCGCTCTACCACTATATGGGCTGCTCGACCTTCGCGAATTTCACCGTGCTGCCTGAAATCGCGGTCGCCAAGATCAACCCGGACGCACCCTTCGACAAAGTCTGCTATATCGGCTGTGGCGTCACGACAGGCGTCGGCGCGGTGATCAATACGGCCAAGGTGGAAATCGGCGCGACGGCGATCGTCTTCGGTCTCGGCGGCATCGGCCTCAATGTCATCCAGGGGCTCAGGCTTGCCGGCGCGGACATGATCATCGGCGTCGACCTCAACAACGACAAGAAGGAATGGGGCGAGCGCTTCGGCATGACCCATTTCGTCAATCCGAAGGAGATCGGCGAGGACCTCGTCCCCTATCTGATCAATCTGACGAAGCGCGGCGCGGACACGATCGGCGGCGCGGACTACACGTTTGATTGCACCGGCAACACCACCGTCATGCGTCAGGCTCTGGAAAGCTCCCATCGCGGCTGGGGCAAGTCGGTCGTCATCGGCGTTGCCGGCGCGGGCCAGGAAATCTCCACCCGTCCGTTCCAGCTCGTCACCGGGCGCTCCTGGATGGGCACCGCCTTTGGCGGCGCGCGCGGGCGCACCGACGTGCCGAAGATCGTCGACTGGTACATGGACGGCAAGATCGAGATCGATCCGATGATTACCCATCTCCTGAAGCTGGAAGACATCAACAAGGGCTTCGATCTGATGCATGGCGGCGAGAGCATCCGCTCGGTTGTCCTCTACTGATGGCATTGACCGTCGATATCGCCCGGCTGGATGCGCTCACGCCGGGCGAATTGCATGACCTGTTCCGGCTGAGGATCGACGTGTTCGTGGTCGAGCAGAACTGCCCCTATCCCGAGATCGACGGCAAGGACCCCGAGGCGCTGCATCTGCGCCTTCTGGACGAGGGCCGGCTTGCCGCCTATGCCCGTATCTTCGCAGCCAACGCGACCACGAGCGAGGCGCGAATCGGCCGCGTCGTCGTCGCGCCCGATTATCGCGGCCGGCGTCTCGGCGAGCGCATCATGCGGGAGGCGATCGCCGCCTGTGAAAAACGCGCGCCGGGCGCTGCGATCGCGATTTCGGCGCAGGCGCACCTGCAGCGCTTCTATGGCGGTCTCGGCTTCAGCGTGACCTCGGCGGAATATCTTGAGGACGGCATCCCGCATGTGGACATGATCCGCCCCGCCGAGAGGATCGCCTCATGATCTATGTCGATGCCGATGCCTGTCCGGTGAAGCCGGAGGTGATCAAGGTGGCGGAGCGTCACGGGATGCGCGTCACCTTCGTGGCCAATACCGGCCTGCGCCCATCGCGCGATCCGATGATCTCCAATGTCATCGTCTCCGGCGCATTCGATGCCGCCGATGACTGGATTGCCGAACGCGCCGGCGCGGGCGATATCGTCGTGACCGCCGATGTGCCGCTTGCCGAGCGTTGCGTTCAAGCCGGCGCGCTGGTCACCGGCCCGACCGGCAGGGTCTTCGACGACAAGAATATCGGCATGGCCCGCGCCATGCGCGATCTCGGCCAGCATCTGCGCGAGACCGGCGAGAGCAAGGGCTACAACGCGCCGTTTTCGGCCCGCGACCGATCGGCTTTTCTACAAACCATGGAACAGCTTTGCCGCAAGGCGAAGTCGTCCGGTGAATGACGAAGGAAATCACGATGAACATTATTTCCGAAAACACTGCCTTCGGCGGCATGCAGGGCGTTTTCTCGTACGAATCGGAAGCCTGCGGATGCGAGATGACCTTCGCCGTCTTCCTTCCGCCCCAGGCGACCGAGCGACCCTGCCCTGTGCTTTGGTATCTCTCCGGCCTTACCTGCACCCATGCCAATGTCATGGAAAAGGGCGAGTACCGGCGCATGGCCGCCGAGCTCGGCCTGATCATCGTCTGCCCGGATACCAGCCCGCGCGGCACTGACGTTCCCGATGCGCTCACCGACTGGCAGATCGGCAAGGGGGCAGGCTTCTATGTCGATGCCACCGAGGAGCCGTGGTCGCGGAACTACAGGATGGAAAGCTACATCACGGAGGAGTTGCCGGCGCTGATCGCCAAGAGCTTCCGCGTCGACATGGATCGCCAGGGCATTTTCGGCCATTCCATGGGCGGCCACGGCGCGATGACGCTGGCGTTGAAAAATCCCGGCCGCTACAAGAGCTGCTCGGCCTTCGCGCCGATCGTCTCGCCCTCGACATCGGCTTGGGCGCAGGGCGCGTTCACGAAATATCTGGGCTCCGACCAGTCTATCTGGCGCAAGCACGATGCCTGCGCGCTGGTGGAGGATGGCGCGCGCTTTCCCGCCTTCCTGATCGACCAGGGCAAGGCCGACAATTTCCTGGAGGACGGGCTGAAGCCGTGGCTGTTCGAGGAGGCCGTCAAGGGCACCGATATCGAACTCACGCTGCGCATGCACGAGCGCTACGACCACTCCTACTACTTCATCTCGACCTTCATGGACGATCACCTGCGCTGGCACGCCGAACGGGTGTAAGAGACCTGCCGGCTGCAAACCGACCATTGTCGGCTCGTCCGGAAAGCTTCGCGAGCGTCAGGGGAATGTGACGTCTTCGCATGCGATCGTTGAACAACGCAAAGAGGCCGGGCATTGACGCCCGGCCTCCTTGTTTTCGAATACAGTAACGATCAGTTCAGCGAAACCGTGAAGAACAGCGTCTCGCCGGAGGAATCGTCGACGCCGTCATTGTCGGTGACCGCATAGGCCGTGCCGTCGGCGGCGATGGTGAAGCCTTCGATCTTGTCGACGACGAAGCCGTTGGAGGCCGACTTCATCAGCGGCATCAGATCGGCGGCTTCCTGCTTCTCTACAACCGGCAGATCGGAGCCGATCGGCGCCGGCTGCATGTCGGAAAGGGCGACCTTGTAGAGCTTCTTCAGCTTGGCGGCCTCGCCGATCTGGTTGTCGCGCTCGACGATGTAGACGCTGTCGCCGTTCGCCGTGATCTCGGAAAGACCGATCCAGCCCTTTTCCGGCGTTTCCAGCGGATAGGCGACCGCGCCCCATTCCTTGGTGGCGGGCTTGTAGGCGAGCAGCTTGACGAAGCCCTTCTCGTCGTCTGCCCATTCGCGCTGCACCGCCATCCACAGCGTCAGGTCATCGCCCTCGCCGACCGTGGTGATGCCTTCCATGCCGAAGCGGGTCTGGTTGGCGAGCAGAGCCTCCGGGAGGTCGATCGTCTCGGTGATCGCGCCGGTGCCGTCGACATGATAGACCGCATGCGGCACTTCCTTGTCGGGATTGCCTTCCGAGGCGAGCCAGAAGCCGCCATTGCCGTCGGTCGCAACGCCTTCGAGGTCGAGCTTTTCGGCCGGGGCGCCATCGCGGGTGACGCGGATGACATCGGTGATCATCGCCGGCTTCTGCGAGGCGTCGATGATGAAAATTGACGGCTGGGCGGAATAGAAGCTGTCATTGACGGCATAGAGCTTCGAAGCATCGCCCGGATCGGCGGCGAGGCCCGAAAGCGCACCGAAGCCGATCAGCTCATCGCGCGAGACATCGGAGAGTATCTGCGGATAGTTCGGCTCGGCGTCTTCGTAGGCATAAAGCATCACATGGGCGCGCACGCCGCCATCGGGGCCGAGATCGGTCTCGTTGGCGGTGACCAGCAGGTTGCGGGCGGGAATGGCAACGCCGCTTTCCGGCGACAGACCGGACGGCAGGAGCTGAACCAGCTCGGGCGCGTCGGCGGCGCTGTCATCATAGACGCCGACGACGGAGGCGCGCTCGGAGAGCACGAACAGATAGTTGGTGTCGCCGAAGGTGCCCTTGATCATGCCCTCGGGCTCGACGCCCTTCTTGTCGGCGCGCTTGTCCGGGAAATGGCCGATCGAGGCGACGGCGCGCTCGAACGAGCTGCCGGAATCATAGAGCAGTTCGCCGGCATCGGAGAAGATCGAGAAGCCGCGCGAGCCGCCCTTGTAGTCGCCCTCATTGGCGATGGCGAAGCGGTCATTGTCGAGCCATTTAACGGTGTCGGGCTCGCGCGCGATGCCGGACAGCGAACCGGTGAAGTCGAGCTTGCCGTCCTTTTCGATGTCGACGCCGCTGATATCGACGGAGCCTGCGGAGAAGTGGTTCTTCACCTCGCCGGTATTGCCGTCGATGATCGCGATGCCGTTGTTTTCCTGCAGCGTCACGACGATTTCATTGTCGTCGTTGATGTCGACGAATTCCGGTTCGGGATCGGTGGGCGCGACCATTTCGGAGAAACCGGCGAGCGCAACGTGCTTGATCGTGGCGCAATCGGCAACACCGTCATTGAGCGAAATGATCACCAGATCGCCGGCCGGCATCTGCGGGATTTCGCCGTCGTTCAACTCTTCGTCGCGCTCGTTTTCGATCGCGATGGCAACGATCGAGCCGTCCGGAGACACGGCGACGGAATCAGGCTGGCCGCCGAGATCGCACTGGCTTTCCAGCGTGCGCGAGGCGATATCGACAACGCCGAGGAAGCCGGACGGATCGGTATAGCTTTCCGACGTATTGACGCCGACCAGCGCCTTTGCGCCGGAAACGGCAACCGAAGTCGGCTCACCTTCAAGCGTGGTGATGCCGAGCGCGGCCGGGACCTTCATGTCGGTGATGTCGAAGAAGCCGAGCGCGCCGAGCGGGCTGTCGGAATAAATCAGCGTGTTGCCGTCTTCGCTGGCCGCGATGATCTCGGCCGAGGTCTCGGTCGCGGGGTCCATGTCGGCGGGCAGGTTTTCGGCAACGGAGAAAACCGCGATGCGGTTGAAGACGGGATCGGCGGCGGCGGGGAAAGCGGCGGAAGCCAGAAGCGCAGCGCTCAAGGCCGCGCCGGTGAGACGGAATCGCATGAATATACCCTCCAAGGTGATGATGTCCGGAGGGTTCTGCGCGCGCGGTGTGACAGCAGGATTACGCCGTGATGACACGACGATGACAACCCCGCCTACTTTTCCCGCCGGCGCTCGATCAGCATGATCGAAAGCGAGGCGCAGAGGATCATCACGCCGCCAATCCAGAACAGCGTGTCCGGCGCATAGCCGAACACCAGCCAGCCGCCGAGCACGTTGAGCGGCAGTTTCAGGTCGTCAAAGGGCTGGACATAGGCCGCGTCCGCGCTCGAATAGGCAAGCGTCAGAAAATACTGCGCCAGCGCCGTCAGCAGGCCGAGCGCCAGCATGATCCAGATGATATCGCCGGTCGGCACGGCAAAGCCGCCGCCGATGGCGACCAGCGCGTTGATCGGGGTCAGCAGCATCAGGAGCCAGACGGTGATCGATTCGGGGCGTTCATGGGCCGTCAGCCGCTTGGTGATCAGCGAGGTTCCGCCCCACAGAAGCGCGGAGGCAACCGGCAGAAGCGCCGCCCAGGTAAAGCTTTCCGACCATGGCTGAAGGATCAGCAGCGCGCCGGTGAAACCGACCGCCGTCGCGATCCAGCGCGAGGGGCCGACCGTCTCGCCCAGGAACAGTTTCGCCCCGACGATGATGAAGAAGGGCGAGGTCATGACCAGCGCGATCGCCTGGCTGATCGGAACCGAGGCAAGGCCGATGGCCCACGCCTGTACCCCGAGCGCGGAAAGCGCGACCCGGAAAACATGCTGCCAGGGATGGTTTGTGCGCATCACCGAAAGGCCGGTGCGCCAGAGATAGGGCACGGCAAAGACCAGCGCGATGCCATATTGCCAGAAGGCGACCGACGAGGCGGCGAACCCCATATTCATCGTCACCTGCTGAAGCGCCACATTACCGGCCGCGTAAACCACGCCGGCCATCACCATCCAGAAGGCCCCGGTCAGCGCCGGAGAGCGATAGATTGCCTTAGCCATATGTACGACAGACCTTTCAGCACGAGCGTGAAACGATGCCAGAGGTAAAGAAGTTGCGCCTTTCGGGCAAGCGCGTTTGCGCGCCGCGCGTCACAGCGGCCGGACGCGGGTGACATAGGCCTCGAAGAAATCCGAAAACCGAGCAACCCGGATCGGCAGCCTCTCATAGGGCGGATAGTAAAGCGTCAACCAGAGTTCCGGCGGTGACCAGTCGGAAAGCACCTGCTTCAGCCGTCCCTCTCCCAGCGCTTCCTCAACAATGAAATGCGGCAGCAGCGCCACGCCCTCGCCATTCTCGGCAAGCCGCGCCAGCAATTCGCCGTTGTTGCCGGCGAGATTCGTTCCCGCCCTCACCCGCCGCTTTTTCCCGGCGCTCGTCAGCTCCCAGGTTTCACCCGTCGCCTCGGCGTCGAAGGCGAGGCAGGCGGCGGCGGCGAGATCGTCGGGCGTTTGCGGCGTTCCGTTTGCGGCGAGAAAGCCGGGCGAGGCCACCAGCACCCGACGGACCGGGCACAACTTGCGCCAGATCGTCGACTTGTCGTCCG
Organism: Martelella mediterranea; assembly: GCF_021021415.1. Lineage (GTDB taxonomy): Bacteria > Pseudomonadota > Alphaproteobacteria > Rhizobiales > Rhizobiaceae > Martelella > Martelella mediterranea_C. The sequence continues at coordinate 43,763 of NZ_JAINWJ010000027.1, forward strand.
GCGGGCCGGAAATGCGGATCGCCAGATCGAACGGCGCGCCGACGATATCGACGAAGCTGTCCTCCAGCGTCACCGAAAGGCTGATCGCCGGATGCTCCGAGCGGAAGCCTGAAAGCACGTCCGGCAATATCTGCTGGCCAAGCGACAGCGGCGCGTTCAGTCGGATATGGCCGCTGACGGCGCTTTCACGCTCGCGCACCTCCTCGCTGGCATCGTCGAAGGCCTTCAGCAGCGGCCGCATCCGCGCCGCATAGATCGCGCCCGCCGCGGTGAGCGACACCTGGCGCGTGGTGCGCACGAAGAGCTGCACACCGAGCCGATCCTCCAGCGCGCCGACCGCCCGCGTCACGCTCGGCGCGGTCATCGCAAGCGTGCGCGCCGCCGCGGCGAAACTACCCAGTTCGGCGACGCTCAGGAAAACCCGAATGTCGTTCATGTCCTTCATCGGAAGATTATTACGTTTTTCGCAATAATAATGTCAATTTTATTGCACTACACGCGTAGACCCATAATTGCCATCTTATGGCCAGAAGCGCGGCGCGGCAGATGCGCCCGCACAGCAAGGAACAGTTTGATGTTACAGCAGATCAAGGGCCTGCATCACATCACCTCGATGGCGGCGGATGCCCAGGCCAATAACGACTTCTTCACCGGCGCGCTCGGGCTAAGGCGCGTCAAGAAGACGGTGAACTTCGACGCGCCCGATGTCTATCACCTCTATTACGGCGACGAGATCGGCACGCCCGGCTCGGTGATGACCTACTTCCCCTTCCCGCACATAGCGGCGGGAAAACCCGGAACGGGCGAGGTCGGCGAAACGCTGTTTGCGGTCCCGCGCGGTTCGCTCGGCTTCTGGAAGGAGCGTCTCGGCAAGCTTGGGGTCGGAAACATCACGGAAAGCGAAGTCTTCGGCGAAAAGCGGCTGCATTTCGCGGGGCCGGACCGGGATGCCTTCGCGCTGGTCGAGGTGGACAATGATCACCGCGCCGGCTGGCTCAAGGGCGATATCGCCGAAGCCGAAGCAATCCGGGGCTTCCATGGCGCAAGCCTGCGGCTCGCTGACAGCGGCGCGACGGCGGAACTGCTCGGCTTCATGGGCTATGAAAAGGTCGACAGCAAGGACGACTGGACCCGTTTTGCGATCGGCCACGGCAATGGCGCCGATGTCATCGACATCCAGACCCTGCCCTCGGCCAACGCCGCCCGTCAGGGCGCCGGCTCGGTCCATCACATCGCGTTCGCGGTGGAAGATCGCGCCGCCCAGTTCGAAGTCCGCAAGGCGCTGATGGATACCGGCTATCAGGTGACCCCGGTGATCGACCGGAACTATTTCTGGGCGATCTATTTCCGCACGCCCGGCGGCGTGCTGTTCGAAATCGCCACCAACGAACCGGGCTTTGACGCCGACGAGGACACCGCCCATCTCGGCGAGGCGCTGAAACTGCCGCCGCAATATGAGCAGCATCGTGCGCAGATCGAGCAGATCCTGACGCCGCTCAGGGACTAGCATCGGCCCTGCCCAACCGTTCGGCTGAGCAGGGATCTCACACATATCAAGGTCCGGTCCGGTTCGGCTGGGCCACCTGACGCCGGTCGATCGCGGATGCGCGGCCGGTTGGAGCACGAAGATCATGACCAATGATACATATCAGGCATTCACTCGCGCCGGCGCGGCTGGCGAACCGCTGGTTTTCAGCTTCCACGGCACGGGCGGCAACGAGCATCAGTTCGTGCCCCTGGTGGACCAGCTTCTGCCGGAGGCGGCGATTGTCTCGCCGCGTGGCGATGTATCCGAGCATGGCGCCCTGCGCTTTTTCCGCCGCACCGGCGAAGGCGTCTACGACATGGACGATCTCGCCCGCCGCACGGAGAAGATGACCCGCTTCATAGAGATGCACAGGGCGGCCAATCCCGGTCGCCCCGTCTATGGCATCGGCTATTCCAACGGCGCGAACATTCTCGCCTCGGTGCTTCTCGAAAGACCGGAGCTCTTTGACCGCGCCGTGCTGCTCCACCCGCTGATCCCCTGGACACCCAGGGACAATGCCGGCCTCGCCGGCAAGCAAATCCTGGTGACGGCGGGCGAGCGCGACCCGATCTGCCCGCCATCGCTGACCCGGGCCCTGATCGGCTATTTCGAAGCGCAGAAAGCGGGGCTTCGCTCACTCTTCCATCCCGGCGGCCACGAAATCCGCCCGGAGGAGATTGACGCCGTCGCCACCTTCCTCAAGGCCTGACGAAGGCGATCAGGCCGCATCCGGCAACGCGCCGGATGCGGCAGGCCCTATTGGCCCAGCAGGCTTTCGACGTGACGCGGGATTGCCGTTTCGCGCTCGCGTTTAGCGCGTTCGGCGCGCAGGATTGAGCGGACGAGGTCGTAGGCATCGTCGAGGTCGTCGTTGATGACGACATATTCGTAGTCCCGCCAGTGCGAGATTTCACCGGTGGCGTTCTTGAGGCGCACTTCCATGGCGGCCTTGCTGTCTTCCGCGCGCGCCAGCAGCCGGGCCCTCAGCGCCTCCATCGAGGGCGGCAGCACGAAGATGCCGACGACATCGCCGGGCATGGCCTGTTTCAACTGCTCGGCGCCCTGCACGTCGATATCGAACAGCACGTCGCGGCCGGCGGCAAGCGATTGCTCGACGGCGGCCTTCGGCGTGGCATAGTAATTGCCGTGCACTTCCGCCCACTCCAGAAACGCGCCCTCGTCGCGCTTCTTCATGAAGCCTTCCGGGTCCATGAAGAAATAATGCACGCCCTCGCGCTCGCTCGGGCGGATCTGCCGCGTGGTGGCGCTGATCGACAGATCGATCATCGGGTCCTCGGCCAGAAGCCGCCGCGCGATCGTCGATTTGCCAGCGCCCGAAGGCGCCGCCAGCACCAGCATCACGCCCCGCCGTCTCACCGTTTCGCTCACGTCCATGCTCACTCCAGATTCTGCAATTGCTCGCGAAATTGATCGATCACCGTTTTCAATTCAAGCCCGGCAGCCGTCACCCCCACCGAATTGGATTTGGAACAGATCGTATTGGTTTCGCGGTTGAATTCCTGCGCGAGAAAGTCGAGCCGTCGCCCGCACGGCCCGGGCTCGGCCAGCAGCGCGCGGGCGGCCGTCACATGGGCGCGCAGCCGGTCGATTTCCTCGCGAATATCGGCTTTGGTGGCCAGCAGCACCGCCTCGGCATAGAGCCGGTCGCTTTCGAGCGAGGGGGCGGCTTCAAGAAGCCGCTGCACCTGTTCGGAGAGCTTCGCCGCAATCACCGCGGGCTGGCGCGAAGGGTCTGCCTCGATATCGTCCGTCAGCGCCTCGATCGCGTCGACCTGCCCTTGCAGCACGGCGACGATCTTCTCGCCCTCCTCCGTCCGCATGGCCGCGAGCCGATCGATCGCGAGTTCAAGATCGCGCAGGATCAGGGCTTCGCGCTTTTGAAGGGTCTCGCCGCGCTCCTCCGCCTCGCGCAGCTCGGCGATGCCGCGAATCGCCAGCAATCCTTCAAGCGACAGGCGCGAATCATCCAGCCTGGAAGCAAGTCGGGTCTTGAGATTGAGTACCGCCTCGAGCGCGCTGTCATTGACGGCCAGTTCGAGCTTGCTGTCGGCAACGCTGAGGTTGAGCGCAACCTGCACATTGCCGCGCGTCAGCCTTGCGGCGGCAAGCTTTCTGACAGCGCTTTCCAGATGGTCAAAACCCTGCGGCAGTCGAAGACGCAGATCTAGGCCCTTGCCGTTGACGGAACGCAGCTCCCAGGTCCAGCGATAGCGATCAAACTGCCCCTGACTGCGGGCAAAACCTGTCATCGATTGCTGTGTCATGGTCCCTCGCTAACGCTCGCTTGGCGGCACACTACAGGATTTGACACAACGTCGGAACGCAATAGACAGGCAAACGCACGGTTTTATACCGAGGATCAGTTGGCGGAACGCTCGGCCTCCACCTTGCGCCATGCACGCACGTTGGCGTTGTGCTCATCCAGCGTCTCGGCAAAGGCGTGGCCGCCGCTGCCATCGGCAACGAAATAGAGCGCATCGGTCTCGGCGGGGTTGGCGACGGCCTCCAGCGCATCGCGTCCGGGATTGGCGATCGGCCCCGGCGGCAGACCGTTGATGCGGTAGGTGTTGTAAGGCGTTTCCTTGTCGAGATCAGAGCGGTAGATCGGGCGGTCGGAGGGTTTTCCCTCGCCGCCGAAGATGCCGTAGATCACGGTCGGATCGGACTGAAGGCGCATGCCGCGCTTGAGACGGTTGAGAAACACCGCCGCCACCAGCGGCCGCTCTTCCGCCACGCCGGTTTCCTTTTCCACGATCGAGGCCAGGGTGAGGAATTCCTCCTTGTTCTCGATCGGCAGGTCCCTGGCGCGCTGCAGCCAGATTTCATCGACCAGCGCCTCCTGGCCCGCCCGCATCTTTTCGACGATCTCGGTGCGCGGCGTTCCGCGCGCAAAGGAGAAGGTCTGCGGCATCAGGCTGCCTTCCGGCGGCAATTCCTCCGGCAGGTCGCCGGACAGGTTCGGGTCGGCGGCCAGCTTGTCGAAGACCTCGCGCACCGTCAGCCCCTCGGGAAACGAAATGCTGAACAGGATCGACTTGCCGGATTCGAACAGATCGGCGATCTCCTGCATCGAAGCGCCCGCCTCGATCTCGTAATCGCCGGCCTTCAGGGTCTCACCATCGCGCATGCGCGCCGCCGTCACATAGCGGAAAATCCGGGAATCGGAGATGATGCCCTCGCGCTCCAGGTCACGCGCGATCATCGCCAGCCCCGCGCCGCTTTTCACCGTGAATTCCGTGTCGGCGGCCAGCGGACCGGGATCGCGATAGCTCGACATGGCGTAGTAATAGATCGCGATTGCGCCGAGGCAGCACAGCACCAGCAGCGTCATCATGAAATTAAGCAGGATGACGACCGGGCTCTTGGCCTTCTTCGAACGCGCGCTTGGTTGGGGTACACGCTCCGGCCTCAGCGCCTGTTTGGCCGATTTCACCGCCGCCGGCCTGCGTTCCGGCGCCGAACCGCGCTCACTGTCCTGATCCGAGCCGCTCACCGGACCCCCTTTTCGCATGTTCCTCGACGACTTTTAAAAAGCCGCCTGACCCAAATGAATTGCCGGTGTTGTTATCAATGTCCGACATTGCCGGCGAACCGGATGAAAACGGCCAGTCGAAGCTTAACCGGTTGAGCCGCCGATTCGTCGTTAACGGCTGCCAAAGCCTGCTCTTCAATAAAAAAACGGCTGCAAAATGTCAGCCGTTTCTTTTCCATGTCCACAATGGCGGTCGGCTCAATCCGCGTAGCGTCGTAGCACCAGCGAGGCATTGGTGCCGCCGAAACCGAAGGAATTCGACAGCGCGACATCGATATTGCGCTTGCGGGCCGCCTTCGGCACCAGATCGATCGCCGTCTCGCGCTCGGGATTATCGAGGTTGAGCGTCGGCGGCGCTATGTTGTCTCGGATCGCCAGCGTCGAAAAGATCGCCTCGATCGCGCCCGCCGCGCCCAGAAGATGGCCGGTTGCGGACTTGGTGGAGGACATTGAGACCTTGCCGGCGGCATCGCCCAGCAGCCGCTCGACGGCGCCAAGCTCGATCGTGTCGGCCATGGTCGACGTGCCATGGGCATTGATGTAGTCGACCTCGGACGGCGCGACGCCGGCGCGCTTCAGCGCTGAGGTCATGCAACGGAACGCACCCTCACCGTCCTCGCTCGGCGCGGTGATGTGGAAGGCATCGCCGCTCATGCCGTAGCCGACCACCTCGGCATAGATCTTGGCGCCGCGCGCCTTGGCGTGTTCCAGCTCCTCGAGCACCACGATACCGGAGCCCTCGCCCATCACGAACCCGTCGCGGTCGACATCATAGGGGCGCGAAGCGCGCTGGGGATCATCGTTGAAATTGGTGGAGAGCGCCTTGCAGGCGGCAAAGCCGGCAAGCGCGATGCGGCAGATCGGCGATTCCGTGCCGCCGGCGACCATCACATCGGCATCGCCGTAACCGATGATCCGGCTGGCGTCGCCGATCGCATGCGCGCCCGTGGAGCACGCCGTGACCACGGAGTGGTTGGGGCCGCGCAGCTTGTGGCGGATCGATACCTGGCCGGAAGCGAGATTGATCAGACGGCCGGGAATGAAGAACGGGGAAACGCGGCGGGGGCCGCGATCGCGCAGCGTGTAGCCGGCTTCGACGATGCCTTCGAGCCCGCCGATGCCGGAGCCGATCAGCACGCCGGTCGAGATCTGGTCGTCATCGCTTTCGGGATGCCAGCCGGCATCGTCAAGCGCCATGTCAGCGGCAGCGATCGCGTAGGTGATGAACGGATCGACCTTGCGCTGCTCCTTCGGCTCCAGCCACTGATCGGCGTTGAAGGTGCCATCGCTGCCGTCGCCGACCGGGATCATGCATGCAATCCGGGCTGCAAGGTCTTCGGTCTCGAACGCGGTGACCTTCCCTGCTCCGCTGACGCCGTCAAGCAGACGCGACCAGGTTGTCTCGGTTCCTGAGCCCAGCGGCGTTACCATGCCCAGACCGGTGATTACGACACGCCTCATTGGTGGATCGCCCCCATTTTTCTCAAGTTTCTTGCCATCATGACCAGTGTTTCATGCCGGCCAATGCCGAGTGGAATCGACATTCGCCCGACTATAAACGCTCTCGTCACAAGCGCAAAACCGTCCTTGATGCGTTCCCGTCCCGGAACGCCGGACAAAAAAATGGCCCGTATTACCGGGCCGTTCGAGGCGGGTTGCAGGTATGACCCGAACGCCGCCCTGAATTTTCAGTCGATCAGGCCTGAGCCTTTTCGATGAACTTGATGGCATCGCCGACCGTGAGGATCGAATCAGCGGCATCGTCGGGGATTTCCACACCGAACTCTTCTTCGAAGGCCATGACCAGCTCGACGGTATCGAGCGAGTCGGCGCCGAGATCGTCGATGAAGCTTGCGCTTTCGACAACCTTGTCGGCATCCACGCCCAGGTGGTCAACTACAATTTTCTTAACGCGTTCTGCGATATCGCTCATGTCGGTTTCCTCGACCTGTCTCAAGTTCTACCGGATGCCTTGACATCCGCTATGTGAAAGCCGCCGGCCCTCCAAAAGGAAACACGCCGCGGCAGATATGTGAACCAAAGCCCACTTAAACCGAAATCCCGGCCGATGGACCGGGCTTCGTTCATTGGACTGTTCTTGGCAGTCCCGGCCCGCTTACCATGCTTTGTTCTGAGCGCAAAGCCCAAAAAACACCGCGTTGCCGGTCTCTCCAGCATTTTCGACGACCCGCGTGGAGCGGACCGCGATGTCAGATCATGGCCATGCCGCCATTGATATGCAAGGTCTGGCCCGTGACATAGCCGGCCTCGTTGGAGGCAAGATAGGTGACGGCGGCGGCGATGTCATCCCCGCTGCCCATCCGCTTCATCGGCACCGCGCCAAGGATCGCTTCTTTCTGCTTGTCGTTCAGCTTGTCGGTCATTGCGGTTTCGATGAAGCCGGGGGCGACGCAATTGACCGTGACGTTGCGCGGCGCGACCTCCTGCGCCAGCGATTTCGAAAAGCCGATCATGCCGGCCTTGGCGGCGCAATAGTTCGCCTGCCCCGGATTGCCGGTGACGCCGACGATCGAGGTGATGTTGATGACCCGGCCGAAACGGCGGCGCATCATCGGATGCATGATGGTGCGGGTCAGCACGAAGGCGGCGGTGAGGTTGACCTCCAGCACGCTTTCCCAGTCCGCGTCGCTCATGCGCACGAACAGGCCGTCCTTGGTGATGCCGGCATTGTTGACCAGGATGTCGATGCCGCCGAGATCCGCCTCGGCCTTTTCGCCAAGCGCCTTGACGGCATCGCGATCGGAAAGATTGGCGGGGAACACATGGGTGCGCTCGCCCAGCTCGCCGGCGAGCGCCTCGAGCTTTTCCGCGCGGGTACCGTGGAGTGCCACGGTCGCGCCCTGGGCGTGAAGCATGCGGGCGATCGCCTCGCCGATGCCGCCGCTGGCGCCGGTAACGAGCGCCTTTCGGCCAGTCAGATCCAACATGTCATAACCTCGTCAGATGTTTGCCCGCCAATCGCGGGCCGTTTCGGTTTCAGCCCTTGATCGCCTTCAGCGCCGCGTCGATATCGCCCGGCGCGTTGATCGCGACGCCGGAGAGCGAACGCTCGATGCGCCGCGCAAGACCGGTCAGCACCTTGCCGGCGCCGACTTCATAGAGCGTTTCGATTTCATTTGCCGCAAACCAGCTTACCGTCTCGCGCCAGCGCACCCGGCCCGTGACCTGCTCCACCAGCAGCTTCGTGATCTCATCGGGATCGGAAACGGGGGCGGCGCGGACATTGGCGATAACGGGCACGACCGGTTCGCCGCGACGGACTTCGGCAAGCGCCTCCTCCATCGCATCGGCGGCCGGCGCCATCAGCGCGCAATGGAAGGGTGCGGAGACCGGCAGCAGCAGCGCGCGCTTGGCGCCCTTCTCCGTCGCGATCCCGACCGCCTTTTCGACAGCGTCCTTGCTGCCGGAGATCACCACCTGGCCACCGCCATTATCGTTTGCGATCTGGCAGACGCCGGTCGCCGAGGCGTCTTCGCACACCGCTTCAACATCCTCGAACTCAAGCCCGATGATCGCTGCCATCGCGCCCTTGCCGACGGGGACCGCGCGCTGCATGGCATTGCCGCGGATGCGCAACAGCCGGGCGGTATCGGCCAGCGAGAAGGTGCCTGCAGCGCACAGCGCCGAATATTCGCCGAGCGAGTGACCGGCGACATAGGATATGTCTTTTGCCAGATCGAGGCCTTCGGCCTCCAGCACCCTGACGGTTGCAAGCGAGACCGCCATCAGCGCCGGCTGGGCGTTGGCGGTGAGCTGCAACTGATCCTCAGGCCCTTCCCAGATCGTGGCGGAGAGCTTTTCGTCGAGCGCATCGTCGACTTCCTCGAACACCAGCCGGGCGGCGGTAAACTCATCCGCCAGCGCCTTGCCCATGCCGACGGTCTGGCTTCCCTGACCGGGAAAGGTGAATGCAACGCTCATTTCAATCAGCCTCTTTGCCGTGAAACCTCCCGCGCGTTCCTTATACTACCGGATCGCGTCGGTTTTCGTTCTCCAATTGACGTTTCGTTCGCCCAAGTCAAGGGCGCGCCACGACGCGCCGCGACAAGTCGGTACCGAAAAAAACCTGCATGCGCTTGCGCCCGGGGCGGTTCCGGCTAAAGTCGCCTCACCGATCACACCAGCCGTTTTTCAAGGTAAACTTATGAAAATCAAAAGTTTGGGCCGCACCGGCATCAGGGTTTCGCAAATCTGTCTCGGCACCATGACATGGGGCACGCAGAACACGCTGGAGGAAGCTTCCGCCCAGATGGACTATGCCGTGGAAAACGGCGTCAACTTCTTCGACACCGCCGAGATGTATCCGGTGACCCCAATCGGCCCGGAAACCTACGGCCGCACCGAGGAATTCATCGGCGAATGGCTGAGCGCGCGCAAGAAGCGCGACGATATCGTGCTCGCCAGCAAGGTGGCGGGCCCCGGCCGCCCATGGGTGCGCAATGGCGGCCCGCTGACGCCGGAGGGCATCCGCACGGCGCTCGATGACAGCCTGAAGCGGCTGAAGACCGATTACATCGACCTCTACCAGGTGCACTGGCCGAACCGGAACCATTTCCATTTCCGCAATTCCTGGTCCTACTCCCCCTTCGGGCAGGACCGGTTCCAGGCGCGCATCGATATCGCCGAGACGCTCGACACGCTGGACGATCTGGTGAAAGCCGGCAAGATCCGCGCCATCGGCCTTTCCAACGAGACCTGCTGGGGCGCGATGAAATATCTGGAACGCGCCGAGGCCAAGGACCGGGCGCGGATCGCGACCGTTCAGAACGAGTACAATCTGCTCTACCGCCACCACGACCTCGACATGGCCGAGCTTGCCTATCACGAGGATGTCGGCCTTCTGGCGTTCTCGCCGCTCGCCGCCGGGCTTCTGACCGGCAAATACCGCAATGGCAAGCTGCCGGAAGGCTCGCGCGCGGCGGTCTCGTCCGCCGATCTCGGCGGGCGACTGCAGGAGCACCAGGAACCGGCGGTCGACGCCTATTGCAAGCTTGCCGAAACCCACGGGCTGGACCCGGCGCAGATGGCGCTCGGCTTCGTGCTGTCCCGCCCCTTCGTGACCGCCGCCATCATCGGCGCGACCACAATGGAGCAGCTCAAGACCAACATCGCCGCAGCAGACGTCGCCATGACCGACGATATTCTCGGCGATATCGCAAGGGTGCACCGGACCTTCCCTGCGCCCATCTGAGGCCCAGCCGCAGAGCCCCCCAACAATCTCCCCCCTTGAGGGGGAGATGCCCCGACAGGGGCAGAGAGGGGTGAAACTTATCCGAGAGCACGGAGACTGCGGTTTCTAGGGCTTGCGCCCTTTACCCCTCTCTGTCGCTTTCGCGACATCTCCCCCTCAAGGGGGGAGATTGATGGCTGCGACGCGGTGCGCAGCAATTTCGCCCAGATCGCGGCACTTCTCCCGCCC
>NZ_JAINWJ010000028.1 GCF_021021415.1 Martelella mediterranea
CGACGCGGTGCGCAGCAATTTCGCCCAGATCGCGGCACTTCTCCCGCCCAATTTCCGCGCCAACAGCATTGTCTCTTGCGCGTAAGCCCCCATATCCCATCCGAATGCCGGCGACGCCCGGCCAGAATGGGGACTTGCATTGGATTTTCTTTATATCGCGCTCGGTCTAATCGGGCTTTACTTCGGGGCGGAATGGCTGGTTTCAGGCGCGGTTGCGACCGCGCGGCGGATGGGGATATCGCCGCTGGTGGCCTCGCTGGTGATCGTCGGTTTCGGCACCTCGCTGCCGGAGCTTCTGGTTTCCGTCCGCGCCGCGCTCACCGGCTCGCCGGGCATCGCGCTTGGCAATGTGGTCGGCTCCAACATCGCCAATATCCTGCTGATCGTCGGCGCCGCGGCAGTGATCTTCCCGATTTCCGCCTGGGACAGGAATGTGCGCCGCGATGCCATCGCCATGACGGCCTCCGCCGTGCTGCTGCTGCTGCTGGTGCAGTTTGACGTGATCGGCAGGCTCGCAGGCGTCGTGCTACTGGCGCTGCTCGCGCTCTACCTTTTCAGAACCTATCGCTTCGCCGCCGCCGCGGACACCGCGCCGGAACTGCCGGCCGATGGCGCGATGCCGGTGTGGAAGATGACGGTGCTGATCGTCGCGGGGCTCATCCTGCTGATCATCGGCGCGGAACTGCTGATCCGCGGCGCGACCGAGCTTGCCGCCCATTTCGGCATATCGGACGCGGTGGTGGGGCTGACGGTCGTCGCGCTCGGCACCAGCCTGCCGGAACTCGCCACCGCCGTCGTCGCCGCCCTCAAGCGCCACTCGGACGTCGCGATCGGCAATGTCACCGGCTCTTGCATCTTCAACGTGCTGTGCATCATCGGCGCCACCGCCGTGATCGCGCCGCTGCCCGTGCCGGAGGGCTTCGCGACCTTCGACGTGCCGGTGATGCTGGCCGCGACCGTGTTCTTCGCCCTGATGCTGTTCTTCGCCCCGAAATTCCACCGGGCGACGGGGGCGGCGATGCTGGCGGCCTATGCGGCGTATATCTGGGCGCTGGTATAGGCCTCGCGCGGGACATTGCCAAACTGGACTAAAATAGTCATATTAAATCCATGAACAAACGACCGGAACCGAAGCGCTTTGAGGTCATCTCAACGGCGCAAATCACCCCGAACATGCGCCGCGTTTCCCTTGGCGGGCCGGCCATGGCGCAGTTTCCCCTTCAGCAGGACGGCGGCTATGTGAAGCTGATGCTGCCCGGCCCGGATGAAAAGCCGCTTGTGCGCACCTACACGATCCGCCGCCAGACGGCGGACGCCCTCGACATCGATTTCGCGCTCCACGGCGACCACGGCAGCGGCGGACCGGCCGTGTCTTGGGCGCAGACCGTAAAGCCCGGCGAGACGATCACCGTCGGCGGACCGGGACCGGCCAAGCCGCTTGCGCCCGGCGCCGACTGGTATCTCGTCCTCGGCGACATGACCGCGCTCCCCGCCGTCGCCGTCAATCTGGAGGCGCTGCCCGAGGATGCCGTCGGCGACGCGGTGATCGAGATCCAGAGCGAAGCGGACCGCCAGGACCTCCCCCACCCCGATGGCGTCACCCTGCACTGGCGCATCAACCCCGACCCCGGCCATCACCCGCAAAAATTCGAAACCTTCGTCCGCGCGCTCCCTTGGCGAACCGGCCGCGTCTACGCCTGGTGCGCCGCCGAATTCGAAACCATGCGCCGTGTGCGGGCGTATCTGAGGCAGGAACGTGGGCTTGGGCCGGATCAGCTCTATATTTCCAGCTACTGGAAACAGGGGCTCGGGGAGGATCAGCACCGGGTGGTGAAGCGGGCGGATGCGGAGACGGTGGCGGGTTGAGAGAAGCCGCTCTGACGCGAGCTTTGCAGGGATCGTCAGTATCGCAAGGCAATGATATGTCCTCTTTGGGAGAGGCTTGGTCGTGATGCTCGCATAAAATCAATGTCTGTTCCGTTGCCAGAGATGGCACAACCGGGGCCGTCAGCGGAATGGCTGCTCGTAGAGTGGGACAATGAATTAGCCGCCATCATCGACAAATTCTTCTGTTGAAACATCCGGCCCAGGTCTGCCTCTCAATGTCGCACTCTAAACTCACGGATACGGCGTTCAGGCTCTCACTAGCGGCACAGGCTTCGTCCCTTCAGGTGTGCTATCGGTATTGAAAGCCAGTTTTGGGGGCTTCCCAAATGGCCGTGACCTATCAAAGCATCGTCTGTTGCTTGCAGGTATTATACAAAGATATCCCTTGCGACTCAGCACGGCTCGCTGGTCTCGTCAAAACCTGTTGAGGAACTGACAATCAGGATCGTGAAATTCGCTTGAAGGTGGTATATTCTTCTTAGAATCGTGTTCTTATTATGAACTTTACTCTCAACAATGAAGCGCCGGTTTAATATATATGGGCGGATATATTTTAAAAAAGATGGCATTTATGAGAATAAGCAGAATTTTAATTATGAAAAATATTCAGTATAATGCTAAATTTGGAATATGGTCAAGTATACCTTTGGCTGTTATTAGCATTTTTGTTTTTTCATTTTGCTATATAATACCGTTATGGTTTTTTGATAGTTTTTTTGACAACGAAAATTATATATATTTTGGTATCGTAATTGGATTTTTTCTATCGTTTCCCTTTTTTTCAGTTTTCTGGGCTTCGGCTAATATGGCCAACGAAGATTGGCAGAATTTGTTTGGCCTACATCACATTCGCAAACGCTCAAGACACTGTGTTCGAGATGAAATCGCTCGACTTGTTGGTCTGGATGACGGGGTATCGAAATAAAAAGCAGAACGCATGTAGTGAACCGCCCAGATTTTCTGGAGACCGCCGGTGCCCGAGTTTTGCGCCGTTCGAACACGACGCGCGACAACATAAAAATTTGGCGATCAGTTTTTGTATTCGTCTGCTTTCAAGACCTGTTCGGGGCCCCTTTAACAACCAAAATGGGGCGCGCAAAGCTGCCTCCCCTCCACCATCAGCCCCCACCCCTTGCATTCCGCCCGAAAATCCGTATAAGCCGCTCATCCAAAGGTCCGGTCTTCAGGCTGGTGGCTGAACGGAGGGCTGTTTTCGCTGTGGCGGAAATGCCTGGCGCGGTAAAAGCGCCTGCCTCCCGTGTCGCCGCTCTCGACCGTCTCGTCTAACGCTTTTCTTGCCGGGGTTTCCCCTCAGGAGCAGTCGTTGAGGCTTAGCCGCCGAATTCCGGGTCCTGGAAACGCAAGAAAGGCAAATATCAATGGCACTTTACGAACACGTGTTCCTGGCCCGCCAGGACATCACGGCCCAGCAGGTTGACGCCATCGTCGAGCAGTACAAGGGACTGATCGAGGAAAACGGCGGCAAGGTCGGCCGTATCGAAAACTGGGGCCTGAAGTCCCTCACCTACCGCATCAAGAAGAACCGCAAGGCGCATTACGCGCTGATGGACATCGATGCACCGGCTGCCGCGATCCACGAGATGGAACGCCAGATGCGCATCAATGAAGACATCCTGCGCTACATGACCATCAAGGTCGAAGCGCATGAGGAAGGTCCGTCGGCCATGATGCAGAAGCGCGACCGCGACGACCGTCCCCGCCGTGATGGCGGACGCGACGGCGGCCGCGACAACCGCGGCGGCGATCGCGGCGAACGCCGCCCGCGCTTCTGATCGTAAGATAAAGGATAATCACAATGGTAGCCATCGCTTCTATCCCGACGCGTCGCCCGTTCAACCGCCGTCGCAAGACCTGCCCGTTCTCCGGCGCCAACGCTCCGAAGATCGATTACAAGGACGTGCGTCTGCTGCAGCGTTACATTTCCGAACGCGGCAAGATCGTGCCTTCGCGCATCACCGCCGTCAGCCAGAAGAAGCAGCGTGAACTGGCCCGCGCCATCAAGCGCGCCCGCTTCCTCGGCCTTCTGCCCTACGTCGTTTCGTAAGGTTCGGCTTTAAGGTTTTGGCGGGCGGGGTCCGCTTCAATACTCCCCGCCCGCCACACGCTCCGTGTCATCCTCGGGCTTGACCCGAGGATCCAGGCGGGTTTTCCCGAGTGGCATGGATGCTCGGGTCAAGCCCGAGCATGACGCATGAGAGGAAGGCGGGCTTTGCCGGAAATCCGGCAAGGGTTCACCCCTCTCTGTCGCTTTCGCAACATCTCTCCCTCAAGGGGAGAGATTGATCGGAAAGCGGCGAAACTGGAGGGCAACCTCCGTCAGGCTCCGGCGCGGTGGGCGCGCAGCAGCCGAAAAACTGAACCCAGGTTGGGAAACGTGGCTTTCCCTAACTGCTTGAACGGCAGGACAGCGAGATGAAGACGCTTAACGCAAGAACATTGCTGATCGGTGCGCTTTCCGGCGTCGCGGCCTTTGCGCTCGCCTATGCCGCCGGCGTGACCGTGCTGTTTTCGACGCTGCTTGCCGCCGCCTCCGCCCTTCCCATCCTGATTGCCGGCCTCGGCTATGGGCTCGTGCCCGCGATCGTCGGCATCGTGGTTGCCGGCGCGCTTGGCCTTGCGCTCGCCTCGCCCTTCTTCGCGCTCTATACGCTCGCCGTCACGCTGATCCCGGCCGGCTGGCTCAGCCATCTCGGCAACCTCGCCCGCCCGGCCTCCGAGATCGGCGGGCCGGACGGCCAGATGGCGTGGTATCCGCTCGCCGACATCATGATGCATCTCTGCGCCGCCGTGACGCTGGCGCTGATCGTCGTCGGCGCGGTCGCGGGCTACGGTCCCGACACCACCGGCCAGGTGATCGACGCCGTCATCGACGCGCTGAACTCCGAGAACCCCGAGCTTGCCCTGGAGCCGGTGCTGATCGCGCAGTACAAGGCGATGTTTGCCGTGCTGTTGCCGATGGTGCAGGGCGCGACCTCGGTGATCCTGCTGTTCGTCGCCTTCCATTTCGCCAGCCGCATCGCCATCGCCTCGGGCCTCTCCAACCGCCCGCGCGAGGATGTGGCCGTGGCGCTGCGGATGAACACCAACGCGATCTTCGTGTTCCTGGCCGCGCTGGTTGTGACGTTCTTCTTCGGCGGCCCGATCGGCCTGATTGGTGCTGCCTGCCTCGGCGCCTTCGGCGGCGGGTTCCTGCTTTCCGGCCTTGCCCGCATGCATTTTGCCGCCCGCGGCAAAAGCTGGGCCGTGCCGGTGATTATTCTCTCCTACCTCTCGCTGATCTTTACCTTCCCGGCCCTGGTGTTCGTCGTCATGGGCCTTCTCGACACGCGCCGGGCGATCGCTCTTTCACCGGGCGCGCCCACCAACAATGATGATGATGAAAGGAATGAACCATGGACGTAATCCTGCTTGAACGCATCGCCAAGCTTGGCCAGATGGGCGAAACCGTAAAGGTTCGCGACGGCTATGCGCGTAACTATCTGCTGCCGACCGGCCGTGCGCTGCGCGCCAACGCCGCCAACAAGGCCCGTTTCGAGGCCGAGCGCGCGGTGCTCGAAGCCCGCAACCTCGAGCGCAAGAACGAAGCCCAGAAGGTTGCCGACGTGCTGGAAGGCAAGTCCTTCATCGCCGTGCGCGCCGCCGGCGAAACCGGCCAGCTCTACGGCTCGGTCGCCGCCCGCGACGTCGTTGAAATCCTCGCCGAAGAGGGCTTCAATGTCGGCCGCAACCAGGTCGAACTGCATGCCCCGATCAAGACCGTCGGCCTGCACAATGTCGAGCTGCACCTGCACGCCGAAGTCGAGATCACCATCGAGCTGAACGTCGCCCGCACCAAGGAAGAAGCCGAGCGCCAGGCCAAGGGTGAAGACCTCACCTCCGCCGATGCGATCTACGGCGTCGACGAGGACGCGCTGCGCCCGGAAGACTTCTTCAACCCCGATGCCGATTACGATCTGGACGAGGAAGCCGAAGAAGCCCCGGAAGCCTCCGAGGAAGCCGGCGAAGACGAAGACAAGTAAGGCTTTTGGCCTTGGCGGATTCAGATGCAGATGCCTGGCCTCTCGCAAGGCCGGGCATT
Organism: Martelella mediterranea; assembly: GCF_021021415.1. GTDB lineage: Bacteria > Pseudomonadota > Alphaproteobacteria > Rhizobiales > Rhizobiaceae > Martelella > Martelella mediterranea_C. The sequence goes on from NZ_JAINWJ010000028.1 coordinate 5,987, forward strand.
TTTCTTTTGGAATAGCCCCATGGCTCCAATCTCCCCCCTTGAGGGGGAGATAGACCGCGCGGCACTTCCTCGCGACCACGTGAGCGCTGTGGACTGCACCCATGCACTGCATTTGGCTTTAGCCGCGCGCGATGTATAATCGGCGTCATCATGTCAAGGCGTTAACGCGACTCAGTACCTGCTGCCGGGCACGTTATTTTTTCGACCTGTGGAAAGCGGGTAGACTGGGGAGCGTTCGATGCGATCGCGGGAATGTCTACGCGACTCACTGACGATCATCTATGCTTCGCCAAACCAGTCGGGAACCTCCGGAAAGCCACCATGAACGATCTTGCGCCATCCTTCCAAGCCGCCGCACCGCAACGCGAAGCGCCGAACAATCTGGAAGTCGAGCAGGCGCTGCTGGGCGCGATCCTGGTCAACAACTCGGCCTTCTACCGGGTTTCGGACTTTCTGAAGCCCGAGCATTTCTACGAGCCGCTCCATCGAAAGATCTACGAGCTTGCCGGCGATACGATCCGCATGGACAAGATCGCCAATACGATCACGCTCAAGACCCACCTGCCCGCCAACGTCAAGGTCGGCGACTTGACGGTGGCGCAGTATCTGGCCCGCCTTGCGGCGGAAGCCGTGACCATCATCAATGCCGAGGATTACGGCCGCACGATCTACGATCTCGCGATCCGCCGCCAGTTGATCGAGATCGGCGAGGACGTGGTCAACACCGCCTATGACGCGCCGATCGACATGCCGCCGTCCGAACAGATCGAGGAGACCGAGCGCAAGCTGTTCGCGCTCGCCGAGACCGGCCGTTACGAGGGCGGATTCCAGACCTTCGAGAATGCGGTATCGATCGCGATCGACATGGCCGGCAAGGCGTTCGAGAGCGACGGCCATCTCTCCGGCATCTCCACCGGGCTCGCCACGCTGGACGCCAAGATGGGCGGGCTGCAGCGCTCCGACCTGATCATCCTCGCCGGCCGTCCCGGCATGGGCAAGACCTCGCTCGCCACCAATATCGCCTGGAACGTCGCCTCGTCCTATGAGCCCGAAGTGCTGCCCGACGGCACGATCGAGGCCAAGCAGGGCGGCGTCGTCGCCTTCTACTCGCTGGAAATGTCCGGCGAGCAGCTCGCCACCCGTATCATTTCCGAGCAGACCGAGGTCTCATCCTCGAAGATCCGCCGCGGCGATATCACCGAGGCCGATTTCGACAAGCTGGTGGCCTGCTCGCAGACCATGCAGAAGGTGCCGCTCTATATCGACCAGACCGGCGGCATCTCGATCGCCCAGCTTTCCGCGCGCGCAAGGCGGCTGAAGCGCCAGCGCGGGCTCGATGTGCTGGTGGTCGACTATGTGCAGCTGATGACCGGCTCGAAGAAATCCGGCGAGAACCGCGTGCAGGAGGTGACCGAGATCACCACCGGCCTGAAGGCGCTCGCCAAGGAACTGAACGTGCCGATCATCGCGCTCTCCCAGCTTTCCCGACAGGTGGAAAACCGCGAGGACAAGCGCCCGCAGCTTTCCGACCTTCGCGAATCGGGCTCGATCGAGCAGGACGCCGACGTGGTGCTGTTCGTCTACCGCGAGGAGTACTACGTCCAGAACCTCGAGCCGCGCGACCCGGACGATCCCGCCTATGACGAGTGGAAGATGAAATACGACAAGGTCAAGGGCACCGCGGACGTGATCATCGCCAAGCAGCGTCACGGACCGACCGGCACGGCCAACCTCGCCTTCCAGGCGGCCTATACCCGCTTTGCCGATCTGGCGGATCCATCCTATTCAAGTTTTGACGAATAATTCTGTGTCAGACGCGATAAACGCGCTATACATGCCGTAACAACGCAACGAACGGCAGTTTCATGACTGAATATTCGAATGAATTCATGGAGACCGAAATCGGTTTCGATGCCGCCCCTGCCCGGCTGACGGTCGACCTGTCGGCGATCGTCAGCAATTGGCAGACCATGCGTGCGCTCTCCGGGGCGGCCCGCACCGGCGCGGTGGTCAAGGCGGATGGATACGGGCTCGGCATCGAGGATGTCGGCGAGGCGCTTTATGAAGCGGGCGCGGCGGATTTCTTCGTCGCGGTTCCCGAAGAGGGCGCGACCCTGCGCCGGTTCGCGCCAGACGCCCGCATCTTCGTGCTCTCCGGCATGTGGCCGGGAACGGAGGCCGTATTCTTCGAAAACGGTCTCGTGCCGGTGGTGGCGAGCGACGAGCAGCTTGCCTTCTTCTTCGCCGCGATCGCCGATTATGGCGACTACCCTTGCGCGCTGCAGGTCGACACCGGCTTCAACCGGCTCGGTCTTTCCCATGACGAGGCGCTGCGGCTGGTCGCCGATGACGCGCGGCCGGCAAGTTTTTCGCCGGTTCTGGTGCTCTCCCACCTCGCCTGCGGCGATGATGCAGCATCCCCGATGAACCGCGAGCAACTGGCGCGCTTCCGCGATGTCGCAAACGCCTTCGAGGGGGTTGAGGCCAGCCTTTCCGCCTCCGCCGGCATCCTGCTCGGCGACGACTATCATTTCGACCTGACCCGGCCGGGCATCGCGCTGTACGGCGGCGATTCGGCGCCGGGCGCATCGAAAAAGTTGCAACCGGCCGCCACCGCCGAGGCCCGAATCATCCAGACACGGTTTGCGAAGAAGGGCGAAAATGTCAGCTATGGCGCGACCCAGCAGCTTGACCGCGACAGCCGCCTCGCCATCGTTTCGGCGGGCTATGCCGATGGTTATCTGCGCGCCAAATCGGGCACCGGCGTGCCGCTGCGCGACGCCGTTCCCGCAGGCGGCATGGGCTTTATAGCCGGTCATCGCGTACCCATCCTCGGCCGCATCACCATGGATATGACAATTTTCGACATTACCGATCTGCCCGAAGGCGCGGTCAGGGCCGGCGATTATGTCGAGCTGTTCGGCCCCAATATCGCGCTGGACGACGCGGCGGCGGCGGCGGGCACGATCGGGTATGAATTGCTGACCTCCCTTGGCTTGCGCTATAACCGCCGTTATATCCAGCCGGACTGAAACCGCTCCCGAAAAGACGAGACCTTGGCCAAACCGAAAACCCAGTTCATCTGCCAGAATTGCGGATCGGTCACGCCGCGCTGGTCCGGGCGCTGCGATGCCTGTGGCGCGTGGAACACCATCGTTGAGGAAAATCCGACGGCCGGCATCGGCGGCGGGCCTGCCCGCTCCCCGAAGAAGGGCCGCCCGGTCGCCCTCGTGCCGCTGGATGGCGAAAGCGAGGAAGCGCCGCGCGTCCAGAGCCGGATTGCCGAACTCGACCGGGTGACCGGCGGCGGTTTCGTGCGCGGCTCTGCGGTGCTGGTCGGCGGCGATCCCGGTATCGGCAAGTCGACGCTGCTGATGCAGGCGGCCGCGGCTCTCTCGCGTCAGAACCAGCGTATCATCTATGTCTCCGGTGAAGAAGCGATCGCGCAGGTCAGGCTTCGGGCAAAACGGCTCGGCGCGGCCGACACAAAGGTGATGCTGGCCGCCGAAACCAATGTCGAGGACATTCTGGCAACGCTTGCCCACGGTGATCGCCCCGACCTCGTGATCATCGATTCGATCCAGACGCTCTGGTCCGACATGGCGGAAGCCGCCCCCGGCACGGTGACGCAGGTGCGCACCGGCGTGCAGGCGATGATCCGCTTCGCCAAGCAGACGGGCGCCGCCATGGTGCTGGTCGGCCACGTCACCAAGGAAGGCCAGATCGCCGGCCCCCGCGTGGTCGAGCACATGGTCGACGCCGTGCTGTATTTCGAGGGCGAGCGCGGCCATCACTACCGCATCCTGCGCACCGTCAAGAACCGCTTCGGCGCGACCGATGAGATCGGCGTGTTCGAAATGGGCGACAAGGGCCTGCGCGAGGTCGCCAATCCCTCCGAACTGTTTCTCGGCGAACGCAACGAGAAGGCCCCGGGCGCGGCTGTGTTCGCCGGCATGGAAGGCACCCGCCCGGTGTTGGTGGAAATTCAGGCGTTGGTCGCGCCCACCTCGCTCGGCACGCCGCGACGCGCGGTCGTCGGCTGGGATTCGGCGCGGCTTTCGATGATTCTCGCCGTGCTGGAAGCCCATTGCGGCGTCCGGCTCGGCAATCACGATGTCTATCTCAATGTCGCCGGCGGCTATCGCGTCACCGAGCCGGCCGCCGATCTCGCTGTGGCGGCGGCGCTGATTTCATCGCTGGCCGGCCTTGCCCTGCCCGCTGATTCTGTTTATTTCGGCGAAATCAGCCTGTCCGGCGCGATCAGACCCGTCGCCCACGCCGTTCAGCGACTGAAAGAAGCCGCAAAACTCGGCTTTTCCAGTGCCGTTCTTCCGGCCGGCACGGTTGAAATTGCAACAGTCACGGGAAACGGGTTAAAAGGATTCGAGACTCTACCGGAGCTTGTGGCGGAAATTGCAGGCGGCAAACGGTTGGAGCGCACGAATGACGACGGCGATTTTTGAGGTTTCCGGCGTCGATCCAACCAGAATCTGGCCGCAGGCAAGGCCGAAAGACGAGCGGAGCAATGAATGCCAGTGACCCTGTTTGACCTGATCGTCGTTTTGGTCGTTCTGTTTTCAGCGCTTCTGGCCATGGTCCGGGGTTTTTCCCGCGAGATCCTGGCGCTTCTGGCCTGGGGCCTGTCCGCCGTGATCGCCTATCTCGGCTACCCCTATCTTGCGCCAATGCTTCAAAACCTGCTGAGCGACCCGCGTCTGGCGATGGCCGGCGCCTTCGCCATTATTTTTCTGGTGGCGCTGCTGCTTCTTTCGCTGGTTACAACGCGATTTGCCGACTATATTATCGACAGTCGCGCCGGCGTGCTCGACCGTTCGCTGGGTTTCGTTTTCGGCCTCTTGCGCGGCGTTCTCATTCTGGCCGTCGCCGTCGCCTTCTGGAACTGGCTGGTCGGCGACGCGCAGAGCCCGGACTGGATCAGGAACGCGAAGTCCAAGCCGCTACTCGATATACTGGCCGACAAGCTCGAGGCTCTTCTGCCGGGCGGCGAAGAGATCGAAACCTATCTTGTGCCCGCGCAAGGCCGCGTGGTGGCCGAAATCGATGGTAAGACGATTGTGATCCTTCCGCCCGATGTACAGGCTTCGACCGAGACTATATAAGTCGATATGAATTTACAGCGGACCGCCCTGCCCCGCCTTATCCGGACCAGATGATGAGCACCAGTTTTGACGTGAGCGACGATTTCAGCATTGATGACGATACGCTGCATGAGGAATGCGGCGTATTCGGCATTCTGGGCCATCCCGATGCGGCCGCGCTCACCGCGCTCGGCCTGCATGCGCTTCAGCATCGCGGCCAGGAGGCGGCGGGCATCGTCTCCTATGACGGCCAGCAGTTCCGCTCCGAACGCCATCTCGGCCTCGTCGGCGACCACTTCACCGATCCCGCCATGCTGGAGAGCCTGAGCGGTTCGATGGCGATGGGCCATGTGCGCTATTCGACCACCGGCGGAACCGTGCTGCGCAACGTCCAGCCGCTGTTTGCCGAACTCGGCGTCGGCGGCATCGCGATCGCCCATAACGGCAATTTCACCAATGGTCTGTCGATGCGGCGCAAGCTGATCTCCGACGGCGCGATCTGTCAGTCGACCTCCGATACCGAGGTGGTGCTGCACCTCATCGCCCGTTCGCGCGCCAAGACCTCGTCCGACCGGTTCATCGATGCCATCGGCCAGATGGAAGGCGGCTATTCGATGATCGCGATGACCCGCACCAAGCTGATCGCCGCGCGCGACCCGACAGGCATCCGCCCGCTGGTGATGGGCGAGCTCGACGGCAAGCCGATCTTCTGTTCGGAAACCTGCGCGCTCGACATTATCGGCGCGAAATTCATCCGCGATGTCGAAAACGGCGAAGTGGTGATCTGCGAAGTCCAGCCCGACGGCTCGATCTCGATCGACAGCCGCAAGCCGGCGCTGAAACAGCCCGAACGGCTCTGCCTGTTCGAATATGTCTATTTCGCCCGCCCGGATTCGATCGTCGGCGGCCGCAATGTCTACCAGACCCGCAAGAATATGGGCTTCAACCTCGCCAAGGAAGCGCCGGTGGAAGCCGATGTCGTGGTGCCGGTGCCCGATGGCGGCACGCCGGCCGCGATCGGCTACGCCCAGGAAAGCGGCATTCCCTTCGAGCTCGGCATCATTCGCAACCACTATGTCGGCCGCACCTTCATCGAGCCGACCCAGCAGATCCGCGCCTTCGGCGTCAAGCTGAAACATTCGGCCAACAAGGCCGTGATTGCCGGGGCCCGCGTGGTGCTGATCGACGATTCGATCGTGCGCGGCACCACATCGGTGAAGATCGTGCAGATGCTGCGCGAGGCCGGCGCCAAGGAAGTGCATATCCGGGTCGCAAGCCCGATGATCTACTTTTCGGATTATTACGGCATCGACACGCCCGACCGCGACAAGCTGCTCGCCAACAATCACGAGACGCTGGCCGATATGTGCCGTTTCATCGGCGCGGATTCGCTGCAATTCCTGTCGCTCGACGGGCTTTACGAGGCAGTCGGCGGCCAGAAGCGCAACAACGCGCTGCCGCAGTTCACAGATCACCAGTTCACCGGAGATTACCCGACCCGTCTGCTCGACAAGGAGCATGAGGGCGAGTTCTCGAGAGTAGAGCTTCTGGCCGGCAACGGCTGAAAACACTTCCGGAGCATACCATGTCCAAACCACTCGAAGGGCGGCTGGCCGTCGTTACCGGCGCCTCCCGCGGCATTGGCTATTTTACCGCGTTGACGCTCGCAAGCGAAGGCGCGCATGTGATTGCCTGCGCGCGCACCGTCGGCGGGCTGGAAGAACTCGATGACGCGATCAAGGCCGATGGCAATGGTTCGGCAACGCTGGTGCCGATGGATCTTGCCGATATGGGCGCGATCGACCGGCTCGGCGGCTCGATCTTCAAGCGCTGGGGCAAGCTCGACATCATGGTCGCCAATGCCGGCGTGCTCGGCGTCGTCTCGCCGCTCGCCCATGTCGAAGCCAAGGTGTTCGAACAGGTCATGACCGTCAACGTGACCGCCACCTGGCGGCTGATCCGCTCGCTGGAACCATTGCTGACGCAGTCGGATGCCGGGCGCGCGGTGCTGCTCTCCTCGGGCGTCGCCCATACCTGCCGCCCGTTCTGGGGCCCCTATGCGGCGTCGAAGGCCGCCGTCGAGGCGCTGGCCCGCACCTGGGCCGGCGAAACCGCTCACACCGGACTCAAGGTCAACAGCGTCGATCCCGGCCGCACCCGCACCGCGATGCGCGCCCAGGCAGCACCCGGCGAGGATCCGATGACGCTGCCGCATCCAAGCGAGGTTGCGGCAAAGATCGTGGGACTGACGCGTGCGGATTTCACCGAAAGCGGCAAGCTCTACTCCGTCCGCGAGGATCGCCTCAAGGACTATCAGCTACCGCAATAAGGGCCCGGGCGATGCGCAAATGGCTGAACGAGCCGGCCGAGTGGTCCGCAGATGACGCATCGCTGACGCTCGTCACCGAAAAGGCGACCGATTTCTGGCGCGAGACGTTTTACGGCTTCACCCGTGACAGCGGCCACGCCTGGCTGGAACCGGTGACCGGCGATTTCTCCGCGAGCCTTACCGTCAGCGCCGATTATCAGGCGCTCTACGATCAGGCCGGGATCATGCTCAGGATCGACGAGACCTGTTGGATCAAGGCCGGGATCGAGTTCACGGACGGCCTGATGCATTTTTCGACGGTCGTGACCCGTGATGTCTCCGACTGGTCCGTGATCCCGCTTCATTCAGCAACGCCGGAAACCCCGGTTTCGATCCGCATCACCCGGCACGGCGATGCCGTTCGCGTGCAGTTTCATCTCGGCGATGGAAAATGGCAGATGGCGCGGCTCTGCCCCTTCCCGGCCGCCGATGCCCTTGTCGGCATGACCGCCTGCACACCGGAACGCGCCGGGCTGAAGGTCCGCTTCAGCGCCTTTGAGGTCGGGCCGCCGATCGCGCGGCAGCTTCACGACTGATCAGATCCGCCGGATGCGCCAGTTCAGAATGACCGCCACCACGACCAGGATGGCGGCCATCAGCGAAACCGCGCCGAAACCATCCGCCGCATAGAGCGCGCTCATCAGCAAAGGGCCGCAGAAGACGGCGATATAGGTCGCGGTGATATTGAAACCGATCAGAATGCCGCGCGCGGCGGGATTGCGCCCGGCCAGGCGCAGCACGGTGAGGTTCAACCCGAAATGGTTGAAGAAGCCCAGAGCGAGCGTCGCCAGCAGCGCCCCCCAGAAAGACTGCGTGGCAAGGGCCAGTACCAGATAGAGCACGCTGGAACATGCCAGGATATATGGAAACACTCGCGCCGGACCAAGGCGATCCACATGCCGCGCAGCAATGCCGCCAAGCCCGAAACCGATGCCATAGGTAAGGGCCGCCATACTGGCCGCCGAGGCGCTGATGCCCAACGTCTCGCGCATATGGTGGCCGAGCAGCGCATAGGCGCCGTAAAACGCACTCATGAAGCACAGGCAGGTGACCAGCAGGCTGCGGACCCCAGCAATGCGCAACACCTGAAGTCTGGCCGGCCCCTTTGCGCGGCCTGGTTCAAGGGGTCGGGAGGGGCGGAACATCGCGAAGACCCCGGCCTGCAGCGCGGCAATACCGCCGAGCGCGAAATAGGCGGTGCGCCAGTCCAGCATGTCGCTGAGCGCCGCGGAGAGCGGCACACCGAGCATGAGGGAAAGAGACCAGCCCGACAGCACGATGCCAAGAGACCGCGCGCCCTGACCTTCCGGCGCGATCCGCACCGCCTCCGAATAGATCGCCGGCAGCAGGATGCCCGTCGCCACGCCGACCAGCGCCTGACCGGCGGCGAGCCCCTGCCAGACCGGGGTCGCCGCCGAGCCGATAAAGCCGAGCGCCATCACGACAAAAGCCGCCGAAAACACCAGCCGCGCATCCGATCGGTCGATCACGCCCGAAAGAAAGAATGCCGAAAGGCCGGTCGCCCCGCCGAAAGCCGAGATCGACCATGTGATCGGAACGGCGCTGGTGTTCAGTGATGCGGCGACATCGCTCAGAATCGGGCTGAGGATGAACGAATTGGCGCCGATCAGAAAGACGCCGATAACCAACGCGGCAAGCCGCAGCCGGAATGTGAGCGGATTTGGCAAGGGAGGACCTGTGACAAGTGATTCACGAGCAAACATTATCGCCCGATCACTCTGCCACGCAACCCGCCCTCCGGCGCGGCTGCCAACCGTATTTCATCGGAAGGCCGGGATGATCAGGCAATCATTGTGATCCGCCTGATTATCCAGATCCTTCGGCGCACCGGGATTTTCGAGAACCGAATTCCGTTCTCCGCCCGACGCCCCTATCTTAGAACTTGTAGCCGAGACCGACCTTCACGACGCTCTGCGATGCATCCATGCTGAAATTGGGGTCCCAGCTGAAGCTCTTGTCGTATTTCGGAAAATCGCTGTACCGATACTCGATGCGACCAAACAGGTTGTCGTTGAAGGCATGTTCGATGCCCGCGCCTATGGTCCAGCCGAGAATGGCCTGTTCGCCGGTGTCGAGCGAATAAAGCGCAGTCGAGCCGACCACCTTGCCGCTGGCAACTTCGCCGCCCGCCGTGGCATAGATCAGGGTCCGGTCCATGGCGTAGCCGAGGCGGCCGCGCAGCGAACCGGCCCAGCCGCGCTCGAACTTGCCGACCGCCGGTTCCGGCGCGCCGCTGATAATCACCTGAACCGTCTGGTCGTCCGAATTGCCGAAGTAATCGACTTCGCCTTCCACACCGACGACGACATCGTTCGAGAGCTGGTAGTTGTAGCCGAAGAAGGCGCCGCCAACCCAGTTGTCGAAATCGAAACTGTTATCGACGAGGCGGTAGGTATCGGCATTGGCTTGCGTCCAGTGATAGCCGAAGTTCGCACCGAGATAGAAGCCAGTCCACGTAAAGCCCGGCTGCTCGACGATAACGACATCCTCGACGACCGGCGGCGTATAAACCACGTCGGCCGCCTGAGCACCGATGGCGGGCACGAACGCCGCCGCGAGAATTGAAATTCGCTTGATCATTTTATGCACCCCTGTTGCTCTTCCAGATTTAAAGGTAGAGCTCAGAGTGCATTAGTATAGTTTAAATTAGATTATTATTTTCGGAAAAGCAGATACTGGTACATAAAAAGCACACATAAATATCTATCTTATTGATTAACAAAAAGAAACTAGAAATTCTACCTTAAGTAAAACCGTTCTGATGTACTACTTTAAATCGATCTTTGTCTATACGAACGCGATCGCGGCGCAAATCTGTCGGGCCAGAGATGACGCCCGGCAGCAACAACCGGCAGGACGCGACCGCCCTGCACTTCCAGCCAATGCGAGGAGCGGTCAGGCCTAGAACTTGTAGCCAAGACCGGCTTTCAGCAGGCTCTGGCTTGCGCTTATACTGAAATTCGGATCCCAACTGAAACTGTGGTCGACCTTCGGATAATAGGAGTACCGATACTCCAGACGAGCGAACAGGTGATCTGTGAAGGCCTGTTCGATGCCCGCCCCGGCCGTCCAGCCGAACATGACCTTCTCACCGGTGTCCAGTGAATAGGTCAGCGCACTGCCGGTCACGCTGCCCGTGGCCACCTCGCCGCCGGCCGTGGCGTAGATCAGGGTCCGGTCCATGGCGTAGCCGAGCCTGCCCCTGACCGAACCGCCCCAGCCAAAGTCGAAATCGCCAGTCGCATTTTCAGGCACGCCGGCAATGATGACCTGGAGGTTCTCGCCGCTGACGCCGTCCGCATAGTCGAACTCACCCTCCATGCCGAGTACGATATTGTTTTCAAACTGGTAATTGCCCCCGAAGAAACCGCCGGCCAACCAGTTGTCGAGCTGGAGATCCCTATCCACCAGACGCCAGGTATCGACATCGGTGTCGGTCCAGTGATAGCCGGCCACCGCGCCGAGATAGAAACCGGTCCATTTGAAACCGTTTTGCTCGCTCACAGTGATTTCGTCGAGGACTGGCGCAGGCGCAATCACGACATCCGCAGCCTGAACTGCCACGGCCGAAAACAAGACCCCCGTGCAGATCATCACTTTCTTGAACATTGCAATTCCCCTTCTTCCTCATCCAAGAAACAACAAAAGCAATGTTCGTAGTTTATGGTTAATTATTTATTTATATTAGTTTTTGAACTTTGTGAAATTGGATATTATATACGTCTCTGTAAAATAATATTTATCATTGTATTATATATTATGAAGATTAAAATTACGGGATTCTTTCATATCTTCGAACTTACGAATCATGCCGACAGGCTTGACGCCCTGCGTCCTTCCCGGCATAACTCCGCGCATGAACACGGTCATCTGCACGATCTGCATCATTATTCGCTAGCGCTTCGCTGGCCGGCCGTTCTTGTCCTGAAAATCCATCCCAGACAAACGACCCGGCTCAGGGGCGTAAGCATGTGTTGCGATCGTCAATACGGATTTCGGGAGAGACGACATGGGCAATGCCCTCAGACTCTACAACACGCTGACCCGCGAGAAGCAGGCTTTCGAGCCGATCGATCCGGACAATGTGCGCATGTATGTCTGCGGACCGACAGTCTATGACTTCGCCCATATCGGCAATGCCCGCCCGGTGATCGTGTTCGACGTGCTCTACCGGCTGCTGCGCCATCTCTATGGCGAGGGTCACGTCACCTATGTGCGCAACATCACCGACGTCGATGACAAGATCAACGCGCGTGCCAAACGCGACTATCCCGATTTGCCGCTGAACGAGGCGATCCGCGCCGTCACCGAAAAGACCGCCGACCAGTTCCACAAGGATATCGCCGCACTTGGCGTGCTGCCGCCCACGGTCGAGCCGCGCGCGACCGACCATATCGAGGGCATGGTGGCGATGATCCAGACGCTATTGGACAAGGGCAATGCCTATGTCGCCGAAGGGCCGGAAGGCAAGGAGGTGCTGTTCGACGTGCCGTCCATGCCCGATTACGGCAGGCTGTCGCGCCGCAACCTCGAAGACCAGCAGGCCGGCGCCCGCATCGCCGTCGAAAGCCACAAGAAAAGCCCGGCCGATTTCGTGCTGTGGAAGGAGAGCGCCGCCGACGAGCCCGGCTGGGAGGGCCGGTTTACGCTCGACGGCCAGTCCATCGCGATCCACGGTCGTCCCGGCTGGCATATCGAATGCTCGGTGATGTCGGAAAAGCATCTCGGCGAGACCTTCGACATCCACGGCGGCGGCCTCGACCTGATCTTCCCCCACCACGAAAACGAAATCGCCCAGTCCTGCTCCGCCCACGGCAACCACGTGATGGCCAATGTCTGGATGCATAACGGATTCGTGCAGGTCGAGGGGCGGAAGATGGCGAAGTCCGAGGGCAATTTCGTGACGATCCATGATTTGCTGGAGACGCGCAAATTTGGTGATGTTCCGTGGAATGGTCAGGCCGTGCGTCTGGCAATGCTGACAACACACTATACTCAACCGATCGATTGGACTGTCGATCGTTTGGCAGCATCGTCAGCAAACCTCCATACGTTCGAGAGAATAATCCGAGAAGGATTGGGACTTCCTCCGGAAGGCCTAGAAATCGTGGCGGGGCTCGGTAACGGTCGTCCTTCTGCGAGGCTTCTGGAGTGCCTCGAGGATGATCTCAATACTCCGAGCGCTATCACACATCTTTCTGATCTCGTTCGAGAAGCCACACGCGGTGTTGGCAGGGGGCAAGAGCCTGCCCTAGCATTATTAAATGATCTGAACTTCTTGGGTCTCGACGTGTTGAGACATTCTTTTGATGAATTGAGCGCGTTTGACTCTCAAAAAGGAGATATCGACCGCAAAATCGCCGAGCGCCTCACCTTCATTCGCGACAAAAACTGGGCCGAAGCCGACCGTATCCGCGATGAACTCGCCTCTCAGGGAATCCAGCTAAAGGACTCAAAAGATAAGGAAACCGGCGAGCGCATGACCACATGGGAGGTGAAGCGGTGAACACTCTCACTGGTCTCTTCCTCTCATCAATCACGGTGCACCCTTTCGGCGTGTCATCCTCGGGCTTGACCCGAGCATCCAGGCAGCATTTTCCGAGTGGCCTGGATGCTCGGGTCAAGCCCGAGCATGACTCCGTGAGGGAGGGCACTATCCCCAGCAAGGCGCTGCCTGCCCCGACACTCATCCTGGGAGGTCGACCATGACGACCTTCTCCGGCGGGTGCCAGTGCGGCGCCGTTCGCTATCGCGTCGAGGGCGCGCTTGCGACGCCGCATCTGTGCCATTGTCGCATGTGTCAGAAGGCAGCCGGCAATTACTTCATGCCGCTGGCGAGTGCGGATAACTCGGCGTTTTCGCTGACGTGCGGCGCGCCGCGATGGTTCTTTTCGTCCGAATTCATCAAGCGCGGCTTCTGCGAGCAATGCGGCACGCCGCTGTTTTTCATGACCGACGGCGGCGACCGCATCTCGGTGACGCTTGGCAGTCTTGATGATCCCTCCGCAATTATTCCGGCAACGCAGGATGGCGTCGAGGGGCGTGTGTCGTTCTTCCATGCCCTGCCCGGCCTTCCCGAGCGGCACACCGACCGCTCCGACCTTCCCGGTGGAACCGCAGGCGTGGCCGGCAGCAGCCGTCAGCATCCCGACCATGACACCGACCATTGGCCGAAGGAGCGTGACCATGAGCGATGAACGCAGTTTTTCCGGCGGATGCCAGTGCGGCGCGGTGCGGTTTCGCGCGAGCCATCTCGGGAGACCGTCAATCTGTCACTGCCGGATGTGCCAAAAGGCGTTTGGCAATTTCTTCAGCGCGCTGGTGACCGCCGATTTCGCCCATCTGGTATGGACGCGCGGCAAGCCGAGCCTGTTCCGCTCCTCGAAAGGTTTCCTGCGCGGGTTCTGCGAAAAATGCGGCACGCCGCTGACCTATCAGTACAAGGAAGGCATCGAGCTCGCCATCGGCGCATTCGACGAGCCCGAGTATTTCGAGCCGCAGATCCAAGTCAACCACGATCATCGCCTGCCGTGGATCGACACGCTGTTCGAAAAGCCCGGACGCCCCCAGACCCTGGAGGAAAGCGAGATCGTCTCGCGCCAGCACCCCGACCACGACACCGACCAATGGCCGCCCGAAGACGGCCCGGACGCATAACAGACCCATAAGAATGGCCGCGAAGGCCCCAAGGGATGGAGACCCGACAATGTCAGACCGCGAACGCATCTACCTGTTCGACACAACCTTGCGCGATGGCCAGCAGACGCCGGGCGTCGATTTCTCGGTCGAGGACAAGATCGCCATTGCCAACATGCTCGACCATTTCGGCATTGATTATATCGAGGGCGGCTATCCCGGCGCAAACCCCACCGACACCGCCTTCTTCTCCAAGAGACGCACCGGCCGGGCCAAGATGACGGCCTTCGGCATGACCAAGCGCGCCGGCGTCTCGGCATCGAACGATCCAGGCCTCGCAGCGCTGATCGGCGCGGCGGGCGACGCGGTCTGTCTGGTCGCGAAAAGCTGGGACTATCACGTCAAGGTCGCGCTCGGCATCTCCAACGAGGACAATCTGGATTGCATCGCAGACAGCATTGCCGCCATCGCGGCCTCCGGCAAGGAAGCGCTGCTTGACTGCGAACACTTCTTCGATGGCTACAAGGCCAACCCCGCCTATGCGCTCGCCTGCGCCAAGGCCGCCTATGATTCCGGCGCGCGCTGGGTGGTGCTGTGCGACACCAATGGCGGCACGCAACCGGACGAGATCGCGGAGATCATCGCCGCCGTGATCGCAAGCGGCATTCCGGGCGAAAACCTCGGCATCCATGCGCATAACGATACCGGCCAGGCGGTCGCCAACTCGCTTGTCGCCGTCAACGCCGGCGTGCGCCAGGTGCAGGGCACGCTGAACGGCATCGGCGAGCGCTGCGGCAATGCCAACATCATCACCCTCGCCGCCACGCTGGCGCTGAAGGAGCGCTACAGCAGCCGTTTCGAACTCGGCATCGACGCCGAAGGGCTGACGGAAATCTCCGCCCTCTCCCACGGCTTCGACGAGCTGCTGAACCGCGCGCCCGATCCGCAGCTTCCCTATGTCGGCGCCTCGGCCTTCGCCACCAAGGCCGGCATTCACGCCTCGGCGCTTCTCAAGGATCCGAAGACCTATGAGCATGTCGATCCCGCAGCCGTCGGCAACAGCCGCCGGGTGATGGTGTCCGACCAGGGCGGAAAATCGAATTTCATCAACGAACTCAATCGCCTCGGCATTTCCGTTGCCAAAAACGATCCGCGCCTCGACAAGCTGATTGCGATCGTCAAGGAGCGCGAGGCCATGGGCTATGCCTATGAGGCCGCCGATGCCAGTTTCGAGCTTCTGGCGCTGCGCGAACTCGGTAGCGTGCCGGAGTTCTTCCGCGTCGACAGTTTCCGGGTGATGGTCGAACGGCGCTTCGACAGCCACGGGCGGGTGAAGACGGTATCCGAAGCCGTGGTCAAGCTCGAGATCGACGGCCGCAAGGTGATGTCGGTGTCGGAGGGCGACGGCCCGGTCAACGCGCTCGACAAGGCATTCCGCAAGGACCTCGGCAAGTTCCAGGGCGAGATCGCCGACCTCAAGCTTGCCGACTACAAGGTGCGCATCCTCAATGGCGGCACGGAGGCGATCACCCGCGTGCTGATCGAGAGCGTCGACGATGACGGTGTGCGGTGGTGGACGGTCGGCGTTTCCGAAAACATTATCGACGCCTCGTTCCAGGCGCTGATGGATTCGATCACCTTCAAGCTGATGAAAAACCGCAAGCTCGCCGGCCGCGCGGCCGCCGAATAGACGGTCGGTTCAATTCAATTGATGGTTTGATCGCAAGTTTCGTGTGGCGGCGGCGATGCCGAAGGTCTATTGCCTTTGGTCAAAAGACTTCAAGGAAACACCATGTCCGCCGAAATCACAGCCGCCCACGAAGCGCCGGCGCCGCAGGGCGATACCACCAAGGGTTTCGTCCTCGCCTTCATCGTCTTCATGATGTGGGGCGTGCTGCCGCTTTACATGAAGCTCGTCATCGACCTTCCGACAGACGAAATTCTGGCGCACCGGATCGTCTGGTCGCTGCCGTTCGCAGGCGCGATGGTCGCCTATTCCGGCCAGTCGCGCACCGTCACCGGCGTCCTGCGCAAGCCGAAGATGATGGGGCTTGTGCTGCTGTGCAGCCTGTTCATCACGCTCAACTGGGGCACCTATATCTATGCGGTCAGCACCGCCCAGACGGTGGACGCGGCCCTTGGTTATTTCATCAACCCGCTGTTTTCGATCGCGCTCGCGGCGTTGATCCTGCGCGAAAAGCTCGGGCGCGGACAGATGATCGCGGTCGCCCTCGCCTTCGCCGCGGTGGTCATCCTGACCGTGGAACTCGGCCGCCTGCCGCTGGTCGCCCTGGCGCTGCCGCTCAGTTTCGGGCTTTATGCGTTTCTGCACAAGGTCATGCCGGTGGAAGGCACCACCGCCTTCACGCTGGAAGCGATGGTGCTGAGCGGCCCCGCGCTCGGCTACATCATCTATCTGGAAGCGACGGGCGCCGGTCATTTCCTGCGCTCGCCGGTCACGGCGCTGCTGCTGATCGGTTGCGGCGCGGTCACTGCCATTCCGCTGCTGATCTATGCGAACGCGACCAAGCTGCTGCGTCTGTCGACCATCGGCATCATGCAGTATATCGCGCCGAGCGTGATCTTCCTGATCGCCGTGCTGATCTTCCGCGAGCCGCTGGAGCCGGCGAAACTCGCCGCCTTCGTACTGATCTGGGTGGCGCTGGTGATCTACACCGCGCCCATGGTCAGGCGCAGACGCAAGGCATCGGCTGAATAGCGATGCCTACATCTTACCGATGATCCGGGCGTCGCCGTCGTCGTCGGCCGTCTCCGCCCAGCCGGCCTCGATGGCGGGGATCATGTCCTCGACATTGGCGATGAGCTGCGGACGCACCTGATGGCTGGTGTGGAGGAATCCTTCCTTCAGCATATGATCGAGCAGCTCGATCATCGGCTGCCAGAACCCGCCGATATCGCCGAGAATCATCGGCTTGGTGTGGCGGCCGAGCTGTGCCCAGGTCATGATCTCGACGATCTCCTCAAGCGTGCCGATCCCGCCGGGAAGCGCCACGAAGGCGTCCGCCCGTTCGAACATGGTGTGCTTGCGCACATGCATGTTCGGCGTGATCATAAGCTCGTCGAGCGCCTCGAGCTGGTCTCGGGTCGCTTCCATGTCGACGAGGAATTCCGGGATGATGCCGAGCACGTGGCCGCCATTTTTCAGCACGCCCTCGGCGACGGCACCCATGATGCCCTTGGTTCCGCCGCCATAAACGAGGCCGTAGCCGGCGGCGGCGATCGCCTCGCCGAGCGCCTTGCCGGCGCGCATATATTCCGGCGCCGCGCCCGGCCTGGAGCCGCAATAGACGCAGATGCTGCGAATCGGTTTGTCTTGTTTTTTCATGACGTCAATCAATCCCATTAGCCCGCGACAGGTCAAGTTCATTGCATTTCGAACACAATCGCAGATTTACCCTGTTCACGCTTTGCCGAGACAGCCAATGAACTCTTGTATATATCCGGCACTATGGCTAGCGTTTTCAGCCAATTGGCGTCGTCGCCTCTTCGGAGCTCTGAATGAAAAATAACCGGTCCGGTATTGTCATCGCCGTCATCCTGCTCGTTCTCCTTGCAGCGGGCCTCTATTATTATACCCGCGAGGATGGTGGCGAGACCGGCAACACCACGGAAGGCAGCGCGCCGCAGACCGAGCAGAGCGAGCCCGCGGACGCATCCGGCGAGAGCGCAAGCAGCCCGGACAGCGACAGCGACGCCAACGAAGAGCAGCAGCAGACGGGCCTGCGCATCCCCACCTTCGATGTGCTGCGCGTGGAACCCGACGGCACGGCTGTGATCGCAGGCGCCGCCGAGCCGCTTGGCGTGCTCGACGTCAAGGAGGGCGATACCGTTGTCGCCTCCTCCAGTGTCGGCGATTCCGGCGATTTCGTCGCGATCATCGAAACGCCGCTGACGCCCGGCGATCACCTCATCTATCTCGACGTCACCATGCCCGATGGGCGCACCGCCCGTTCGCTTCAGACCGCGACGATCTCGATCCCCGAGACCCCGGACGGCGACCTGCTGGCGCTGATCACCGAACCCGGCAAGGCCTCCGAAATCATCTCCACGCCGGATGGCGACGAAGACGCTCCCGAAGGCTCCGTGGTTGCGCGGGCCGAGGATACGGGGCCCAAAGAGCAAGACAATGGCGGCCAGCCGTCCGCGCGGCAAAATGCCGGCGGCGACACGGCCTCCGTCGACACAGGCTCGACGGGCGGGAGCGCCGAACAGACCGGCTCTAGCGATCAGGCTACCGGACAGGATGTTTCGCAAACGGATAACGCCAGCGATCAGGAAGAGACCCAGCTTCAGACGGTTACGGTCGAGACCGACGCGGAAAAGACGAACCGGAATGGCGGCGAACAGGCCGCGCCTCTGGTCAGCATCAAGGCCGTCGAAATCGAAGGCAATCGGCTGTTTGTGGCGGGCAGCGGCACGCAGGGGGCCACCATTCGCGGCTATATCGATGACGCGCTGATCGGCGATGCGGAGGTGAATGTCGATGGCAACTACGTTCTCGATGCGGAAATCGATGTTTCGGTAGGCCTGCATACGATCCGCGTCGATATGCTCGATGAGGATGGTCAGGTCGTCGCCCGCGCCGTCGTGCCTTTCGACCGCCCGCCCGGCGATCAGGTGGCGGCAGTCTCAAGCGCGCCGGCGACCAGCGGCAAACAGCAGCAGGACGGCAGCCAGACCTTTACCCAGCCGCAGCTTGAAAGCAGCGACAATGCCGTGATCATCCGCCGCGGCGACAATCTGTGGCGCATTTCGCGGCGCATGTATGGACGCGGCGTGCGCTACACGACGATCTACCTCGCCAACGAGCCCCAGATCGTCAATCCCGACCTGATCCTGCCCGGCCAGGTCTTCTCCGTGCCCAAGGAACCGCTGCCGATCGGGGAAGCGGAAACGATCCACCGCCGGCTGCTGGACGGTATGCCGATCGGCCCGGAATACCATCTTCCGGCGGGCGACCAATAGAAGCTGAAATGCGGCCAGCAAATCGCTGACCGCGCTTTTTTTCGCCGCTCCAGCGCCAGCCCGAGACAGACCGCGCAATCGGCGATATGCGAAAAACGTCCCGCCGCCGGCGCAATCGGTTTCGGCCCGCGGCCATTGCAATATCTCCGCGGCGACCTTATGTCGCGGTGAAAGCGGCGCCTCGCGGGGCGCCTTTCATTTTGATACTTCTCTTATTTCGGCTCGGCCTTAAGGCCTTGAGCGCGGGGACAAGCATGGCAGATCGCGGTAAAACCGTGTCAGCGGATTCATCCAATCCGCTTCAGACGATTATCAATCTGTGGCCGTATATCTGGCCGGAAAGTCGCCCGGACCTGAAGCGTCGCGTGGTCCTCGCCACGATCGCGCTGGTGGTCGCCAAGCTTATCCTTCTGCTGGTCCCCTATTCCTTCAAATGGGCGACCAATGCGCTGACCGGCGAGTTGCAGATCAACACCATCTTGCCCGCAGTTTTGTTCGGCGCGGTGACGCTGGTGCTGTTCTACAATCTCGCGCGCATCGGCCAGCTCGGCTTCAACCAGTTGCGCGACGCGCTGTTCGCCAGCGTCGGCCAATATGCCGTGCGCCGCCTTGCCCACCGCGTTTTCGTGCACATGCATCAGCTCGCTCTGCGCTTCCACCTCTCGCGCAAGACCGGCGGTCTGTCGCGAATCATCGAGCGCGGCACCAAGGGCATCGAGACGATCGTGCGGTTCACGATCCTCGCGACGTTGCCGACCGTGCTCGAATTCTTCCTGGTCGCGATCATCTTCTGGTGGGGCTACGGCTTCGATTATCTCGCCATCACCGCCGTCACGGTCGTGCTCTATGTCTGGTTCACCATCAAGGCCAGCGACTGGCGCATCGCCATCCGCCGCGAAATGAACGACAGCGACAACGACGCCAACACCAAGGCCGTCGACTCGCTTTTGAACTACGAGACCGTCAAGTATTTCGGCAATGAGAAGATGGAGGCGCATCGCTTCGATTCTTCCATGGCCGTCTACGAGAACGCGGCGACCCGCATCTGGACCTCGCTCGGCTGGCTCAATTTCGGTCAGGGCGTGATCTTCGGCATCGGCATGACGATCATGATGGTGCTGTCGGCGATCGCGGTCAAAAACGGCACCCAGACCATCGGCGACTTCGTGTTCGTGAATGCGATGCTGATCCAGCTTGCGATCCCGCTCAATTTCATCGGCTCGGTCTATCGCGAAATCCGCCAGGGCCTGACCGATATCGAGCAGATGTTCGACATTCTCGAGGAAGATCTCGAAATCACCGACAAGCCCGACGCCCCGGACCTGCAAATCCGCCAGGGCGCGATCGCCTTCAAGGACGTGCACTTTTCCTACGACCCGTCCCGCCCGATCCTGAAGGGCGTGTCGTTCGAGGTGCCGGCCGGCAAGACAGTCGCGATCGTCGGACCGACGGGCGCCGGCAAGTCGACGATCTCGCGCCTGTTGTTCCGGTTCTACGATGTCAACGAGGGCGCGATCACCATTGATGGGCAGGATCTGCGCGAGGTGCGCCAGTCGAGCCTGCGCGAGGCGATCGGCATGGTGCCGCAGGATACGGTGCTGTTCAACGACACGATCGCCTACAATATCCGCTATGGCCGCACCTCGGCGACCGACGAGGAGGTCAACGCCGCAGCCGAACTCGCCCAGGTCGGCGATTTCATCCGGCAATTGCCGGAAGGCTTCGACACCCAGGTCGGCGAGCGCGGGCTGAAACTGTCCGGCGGCGAGAAGCAGCGCGTGGCCATCGCCCGCACCATCCTCAAGGCCCCGCCGATCCTCGTGCTTGACGAGGCGACCTCCGCGCTCGACACCCATACTGAGCGCGAAATCCAGGCGGCGCTGGATGTTGTCTCGAAAAACCGCACCACGCTGGTGATCGCCCACCGTCTATCCACCGTGATCGGCGCAGACGAGATCATCGTGCTGAAACGCGGCGAGATCGCCGAGCGCGGCACCCATGACGACCTGATCGCCCAGAACGGGCTCTACGCGCAGATGTGGGAACGCCAGCGCGAGGCGACCCTTGCCGAGGAGCAATTGCGCAAGGTGCGCGAGAGCGACGATATGGGCGTCATCATGCGGCTCGACCCCGCCAACTGAACAGACTGCCGTAAAACCGACGCACGGCCATGTTCCCAAGGCCGCGCGCTGCCTGTAATGTGGCCCTTCAGAACCCGGGCAACCAAGCGAGGACCAATGACCATTATCGATTCCATCCGGCATTCGATGGCGCCGATCCACAAGGAAGGCCACCGCTTTGTGGCGATCTTTCTGGTGGCGACCCTGATCCTTGGATGGATTGCCCAGCCGCTGTTCTGGATCGGCCTGATCGCCACACTCTGGTGCGCCTATTTCTTCCGTGATCCCGACCGGGTCGTGCCCCAGGACGACAATCTCGTGATCAGCCCGGCCGATGGCCGCGTCTCCGCGATCAGCGAGGAAATTCCGCCGGCGGAAATGGGCCTCGGCGCCGAGCCGATGCTGCGCATCTGCGTGTTCATGAACGTGTTCGACTGCCATGTGAACCGCGCGCCGATGGCGGGCCGGATCACCGGCATCCACTATCGCCCCGGCAAGTTTCTCAATGCCGAACTCGACAAGGCCAGCGAGGACAACGAGCGCAACGGCCTGGTGATCGAAACCGCCCATGGGTCGATCGGCGTTGTGCAGATCGCGGGCCTCGTTGCCCGCCGGATCGTCTGCTTCTCGCAGAACGGCGATGTGCTTGATGCCGGCGAGCGCTTCGGCCTGATCCGCTTCGGCTCGCGTCTCGACGTCTACCTGCCGACGACCGCCACCCCGCGCGTTGCCGTCGGCCAGATGGCGACGGCCGGCGAGACCGTGCTGGCCGGCTTCGGCGGTTTTGATCTTCCGACCGTCGGACGGAAAATCTGATGGATGAAGGCAGTAAGGAGCGTGCGCTGGAGCCACGGGTGAAGCCCACTGGCGACAAATCCGGTCGTGGACCTCGGCTCCGCGAAATACCGCTCCGGCTCATCATCCCCAACCTGGTGACCGTGCTTGCCATCTGCGCCGGGCTTTCCGGCATCCGGATGGCGATCGACGGCCAGTTTCCCAAGGCCGTGGCGATGCTGCTGATCGCAGCCTTTCTGGACGGCGTCGACGGCAGGCTGGCGCGGCTTCTGAAGGCCTCCTCCAAGTTCGGCGAGCAGATGGATTCGCTCGCCGATGTCGTCAATTTCGGCATCGCGCCGGCGCTCGTCGCCTATACCTATCTGCTGAATGATGGCGGCACGCTCGGCTGGATCGCAGCGCTGACCTATGCGATTGCCGCGGC
Organism: Martelella mediterranea; assembly: GCF_021021415.1. GTDB lineage: Bacteria > Pseudomonadota > Alphaproteobacteria > Rhizobiales > Rhizobiaceae > Martelella > Martelella mediterranea_C. Next base: position 28,436 of record NZ_JAINWJ010000028.1, read on the forward strand.
TCTCCGCCTCGCCCGCTTCAACGTCATGGCCGACCGCAAGCGCAAGGCGAGCTGGCAGGGCGAGTATTTCGTCGGCGTCCCCGCGCCGCTTGGCGCGATCATCATGCTGCTGCCGGTCTATCTCGGCTTTCTCGGCATGGAACTTGGTCGCGGCGTGGCGCTGGCGTCAGCCGCCTACACCGTGCTCATCGGCTTCCTGCTGATCAGCCGCCTGCCGGTCTGGTCCGGCAAGAGTCTCGGCTTCACCGTCCGGCGCGATTTCGCACTGCCGATGATGCTTGTCGCCGTGCTCTCGGTGGCGCTGCTGTTCGCCTATACCTGGCACGTGATGATCGCCGGCTCGGTTCTCTACCTCCTCAGCCTGCCGCTCGGCGCCCGCGCCTGGCACCGCAAATACGGCACGCTGGTGATGGAGGACGACACCGACGAAGACGAGGATGACGACCAGCCGCGCAAGAACCGGCTGGATCTCGATATTTGATGCATCGGCGGTCGCACGCTCCCCCTATCCGGCGTCATCCTCGGGCTTGACCCGAGGATCCAAACAGCTTCTGCCGTATGGCCTGGATGCTCGTGTCAAGCACGAGCATGACCCGGTTGGCAGGGTCGGGCACAACCGACAGCAGCTCCGCTCTCAAAACAAATCCATCTGCCCCGGTCCCTCATCCTCCGGCTCGCCCTCCAACGGCGGACCGATCGGCTCGATCAGGTCTGCGCCCATATTGCGGGCATTGCTGACGGTTTTTGCGACCGGGAGCGCCTCGAAGAAATCGGCAGGCGGCGGGGCCAGCAGGTCGGTGACCTCGCGCGGTTCGTAATTGCGGCAATCGAGCCAGCGTTCATAATCCGCAGGCGCGATCACCACCGGCGAACGCTCATGAATATGCGCGATCACGCCGCTCGAGGATGTGGTCAGGATCGTGCCGGTATCGATCTCCGTGCCATCCGCCCCCATCCACGGCGACATCAGGCCGGCAAAGGCTATCAGCCCGCCGTGGCGCGGGCGGATCCAGTAAGGCTGCGCGCCGCCCTTCTCACCGGTCCTCCGCCATTCGAAAAAGCCGGAGGCCGGAACCAGCGTGCGGAAATGGCGCATCGAGCCACGAAAGGCCGGTTTTTCGGCCGCGGTTTCGCTTCGCGCGTTGAACAGCAGGGAGAATTCCCGCGCGTCCTTCACCCAGGCGGGAATCAACCCCCAGCGCACCAGCAGCGCGTTGCGTCCCTCCCCGCCACCGGTCAGTTCCGAAGCGCTGACGATCATCAGGATCGGCTGCGACGGCGCGATGTTATAGCGCGGCGGGAACGGCTCGATACCGGTAATGTCGAAAGCCTCGCCCACCGCCTCGGGGGTTGCTATAAGGCCGAAACGTCCACACATTGCGCTTTGAAACTCATCCTGAAAATGGAAGGCGCGCCTTCCTTGAAACATCCATTGGGCATCGCCACCCGTATATAGCATGACAGAGACGCCAAAACCCGCCTCCTCGGTGATCATCCGCAGGAAAGACACTTTCCTGCTGGTGCGCCGCGCCAATCCACCGGCAAGGGCCATGTACGCCTTTCCGGGCGGCAAGGCCGAAGCGGGCGAAACAGCCGAACAGGCGGCGATTCGCGAGTTGAAGGAAGAAACCGGCCTAACCGCCGAAAATATAACACTGTTTTCCGTGTATGACCTGATCGACAGGAATGAAGCGGGCGCGGTCACCAGCTTTTACCGACTGAGCGTCTTCCTGGCGGAGGTCGATGACCGCGCGATCGCGGCGGCGGCCGATGACGCCGACGATCTCGGCTGGTTCACGCTCGCCGATATCGCCCGGCTCAACGTACCCTCGAGCGTGCGCGAATGCGCCGAGGCGCTCGACCGCGAGCGCCGCGACACTGTGGCGAAAGAAGCACATTAGCGCCGTGAAATAAGCGCTAAAGCGCTGCGATTAACCGGAAATTCACTTTTTCGGACGGCCGCGCTGCCACAAGGCGGAAAAAATTGATAGCATGATTGCGGAAGACAAAGCCTACAAGGATATGCGATGAAGCCGAACGCCAACGAGATCGACGACATGATCGTGCGCGAAAAGATGCAGGTGGCTCTCGAATATCAGAACGAAGCCTGGGCCGATGGCGTGGCCGACGGCATCGAGCCTGAGATCATCGCCGATGCGGCGCTCGCGCTTGCCATGCGCGAAACCGTGCGGATGATCGGTGAGGAAGGCGCGGAAGCCATGCTCGAATCGCTGCGCGAACGCATGCTCGCCGGCGAGTTTTCGCCCGAACGCATCCTGCAATAGCGCCACCGTCCTTCGGGCATAAGCAACCCGAGCCTTCCACCATTGACGAATCCGTCGCGCCGCGTGACAACACGGGCAAATTGCCCCGTTGATTGGGACGTTTGCCGCACGAGCGCCTTGCGGGCCGCGCCTGGGCTGCTACATTTTTCAATTGCGGCCGGCCGAGCTGCCGCCGGCATGCCAGAGGATATGATCATGGCTAAGATCCACCTTCCGGAACGGGCCGTCATCACGCTTGCCGGCGATGACGCCGAACATTTCCTGCAGAACCTGATCACCACCGATCTCGATCGCGTCGGCCCCACCGAGGCCTGGCCCGGCGCGCTTCTGACGCCGCAGGGCAAGGTGATGTTCGACTTCCTCATCAGCCGCACCGATACGGGGTTTGCGATCGAAACCCATGCCGAGGATGCCGCGAGCCTGCTGCAGCGGCTGATGCTTTACAAATTGCGCGCCAAGGTGACGATCGCGGCTGAGGAGACCGACGGCGTGACGGTCTTCACCGGCGACGCGCCCGGAGCCGCCGTGACCGACATGCGCTTTTCGCCCGCCGGCATGACCGTGAAGCGCCTGCCGGGTCGCCATGGCAATCCGGACCCAGAGGCCTATAAGGCGCTCAGGATCGAGGCCGGCGTGCCGGAAATGCATGCCGACTACGCCCCGCAGGACGCCTTCCCGCATGATCTTCTGTTCGACAGGAACGGCGCGGTTTCGTTCAGGAAGGGCTGCTTTGTCGGCCAGGAAGTGGTCTCACGGATGCAGCATCGCGGCACGGCGCGGCGCAGGCTGGTGATGGTGCGCGGCGCGGAAGCCCTGCCCGCCGCCGGCACGACGGTTCTTGCGGATGGCAAGCCCGCCGGCGAACTTGGCTCGGTCGCGGGCGATGCGGCGATGGCCATTCTCCGGATCGACCGGGCGGCATCCGCCGAAAACCTGACGGCCGGCGATGTGGCGGTCACCGTCACGCCCTATGGCTGGAGCGGCATCACGCTCGAAGCATCCGAAGCGGAATAGGCCGATGCCGCCGAAGAACGACAGCCGCGCCTGGCAGCGCATGCTTTCTGGCCGCAGGCTCGACCTTCTGGACCCCTCGCCGCTCGACGTCGAGATTTCCGATATCGCGCACGGGCTTGCGCGGGTGGCGCGCTGGAACGGCCAGACGCTTGGCGAACATGCCTATTCGGTGGCGCAGCACTCGCTCGTGGTCGAGGCGGTGTTCTGCCACATCACCCAGGCCAATGCCCACGATTGCCAGGCGGCGCTGCTCCACGACGCCCCGGAATATGTGATCGGCGACATGATCTCGCCGTTCAAGGCGGTCGTCGGCGGCGGTTACAAGGCGGTGGAAAAGCGGCTGGAGGCGGCGGTGCATCTCCGCTTCGGCCTGCCGCCGCATCCCCGCCCGGCGCTGAAGGCCAAGATCAAGGCGGCCGACAGGATCGCCGCCTATTTCGAATCGGTGAGCCTTGCCGGCTTCTCGACCACCGAGGCAAAACGGTTCTTCGGGGAGCCGAATGGCGTCTCGATCGAGCTGTTGCCGATCGATCCGATGCCGACGGCGCTTGCCCAGCAGCGTTTTCTCGACCGCTTCGGTGAAATCGAGACGGCCCGCGCGGAACTTCAGAAAACAGCAAAGAAGTCCGCCAAATGAATGGCGCGATCATCGTATCGCCGCTCGAACGGATCGGCGAGATGGCGGCCCGTCACGGCTGCCGGCAGATGGTCTCGCTGATGGCGGCCGGCCATGATTTCGCCCGCCCCGGCATGATCGACTGCCACCTCGTGCTGCGCATGAACGATATCGCCTTTACCGGCGCCGGCGACCTCGTGGCACCGGAACGCGCCCATGTGGATCAGATCATCGATTTCGCCCGGCAGTGGGGCGGCAATGGCCCGCTGCTGGTGCATTGCTGGCTGGGTGTCTCGCGTTCGCCAGCAGCGGCCATGATCGCCGCCCTCGCGGTCGCGCCCGGCATCGATGACGACCGGCTTGCACAGGCGTTGCGCGCTGCCTCCCCCTCCGCCACGCCGAACAGGCGGCTTGTGGCGCTAGGCGATGAAGCGCTTCAGCGCGGCGGCCGGCTCGCTGCCGCCGTCAAGGCCATCGGCCGCGGCCGCGAATGTCGGCTGAACGCGCCTTTCAGACTGGATCTCGACGATCTTGCCATCGCGCGGTTGCGCCATAGGTAGAGTCTCCGTACCCTTGGCCCACGATATTTGAGATGAATTAATAAGGACTGATTGATGGATTCGATCGAGAAGCAAGCCGCCGACCTTCTAAATGCATCCAGCGATTTTGCCGAAGCGATGATGGCCCTGGTCGTCACCTACGCATTCTCGGTGCTTGGCGCGATTATCCTGCTGATCGTCGGCTGGATCTTCGCCGCGATTGCCCAGCGCTCCGTGAAGACGGCATTCATGAAGTTCGACAATGTCGACAAGACACTGGCCGGCTTCTTCGGCGCGATCGCGCGTTACGGCATTCTCACCATCGTCATCGTCATGGTGCTCGGCCAGTTCGGGGTGCAGACCGCGTCGATCCTCGCCGCTCTCGGCGCCGCCGGCCTCGCCATCGGTCTGGCATTGCAGGGCACGCTGCAGAACATCGCGGCCGGCATCATGCTGCTGGTGCTGCGGCCCTTCAAGGTCGGCGAGTATATCTCGACCGGCTCCATCGACGGCACGGTGCAGGAGGTCGGCCTGTTTGCGACCGAGCTCAAGACCTTCGACGGCCTCTACCGGCTCGCGCCGAACTCGACGCTCTGGAATGTCTCGATCACCAATTACTCCCGCGTCGCCCAGCGCATGCACGAACTCGCCATCGGCATCGGTTATGAAGACGATCTGCGCAAGGCGATCGATATCATGCTCGATCTGGCCAAGAACAACGAGAACGTGCTCTCCGACCCCGAGCCTTACGCCTTCGTCAAAGAACTCGGCGACAGCGCCGTGGTGGTGGCCATGCGCTACTGGGTGCCCGGTCCGCTGTGGTGGAAAACCACCCATGTGATGACCCGCGACGCCAAGCTCGCCTTTGACGATGCCGGCATCTCGATACCGTTCCCGCAGGTTACACTGTCCACGCTCGATGATGACGGTCTTCCGGTGAAGCCGGAAAAAAACGAACAGGCTGACAACGAACAGGCTGACCAGGCAGAAGACAAACCGGCAGCCAAGTCGGGCAACAAGCCGGCAAGCAAGGCGGCGGCCAGGGCCGGCGCGAAGAAACAACCCGAATGATCGGAACCCGCCGGTGAAAATCGCAGAACTCAACATCTATCCCATGAAAAGCGCGCGCGGCATCACCCTTGATGCCGCGCTTTGCCGTGCGACCGGCCTCGAGGGCGATCGCATCGCGGTTCTGACGGAGGCGGATGGCCGTTTCATCACCCAGCGCGACCTGCCGGCGCTCGCCCGGGTGACGGCGCGGCCGACGCCGGATGGCCTTGTGCTGTCTATGGACGGCAAGGACGCGATCGAAACCGGGCCTTCCCGCGAGCAGCGGATCGATGTCACCGTGTGGAAAGACACCGTCAACGCGGCGGCGAGCACCGGCGCGGCCGATGCCATGCTTTCGGACTGGTTCGACCGTCCGGTCCGCCTCGCCTTCTTCGACAGCGCCGCGGAGCGGATCGCAAGCCGAGACTGGGTAAGCGATGAAACGCCGGTTTCCTTCGCTGACGGTTTTCAGGTGCTGGTGACCACCACCGGATCGCTCACCGCGCTCAACGCCGATCTGAAGGCCCACGGTGCGGAAGAAGTCGGCATGGAGCGGTTCCGGCCCAATATCGTGGTCGATTGCGACGAGGCCTGGGCAGAGGATGGCTGGGCCGGCATCGACATCGGCGGCGTCGCCTTCGATTTCGTCAAGCCCTGCACCCGCTGCATCATGACCACGCAGGACCAGACCACCGGCTCGCGCGAAGGCGCAAATCCGTTGCCGGCGCTCGGCCGCCTGCGCATGTCCGCCGACCGTCGCGTCCCGGGCCCGCTGTTCGGCTGGAACGCCGTGCCGCGCGGCGAAGGCATGCTGCGCATCGGCGACCCGGTCACCGTCACCAGAAGCACGGCAGAGCGCTGGCCGGTGAAGAAGCGGGCGTGAATACGGCGTCGGGCAGAACTGCCTTACTGCCGTCAGAATGACAGGCCGAGGCTCGCGAACCAACCTTGCGCCCTGTCATCGCCGCCCAGGCGCGCGCGGTACTGCACATTGAGGTCGATATGCGACATCGGCGCCTCGTACTTGTTTTCGCGGAACCAGTAGCTGAGCTTGAGGCCGGGGCCGGCACCAAGCGCGAATTCATTGGCGTCGGTGCTGTTATAGTCTGCGGCGATCCCGAGATAAGGCGTAAGCACGAATTTTCCGTCGTCGCCGCCAAGCTTGAAGCTGCGCCCCAGCTGGGCGTAACCGTCGGCGAAGTTCTGGTTGCTTTCGAGATAGCGCCCGACCTCGCCGAAATACTGACCGGTCCACCATGAGGACATTGCCGGCATCAGGTCTGTATTGAAGCCGCCGGAGATCGCCGCCCGCAGCAGGTAATCGTCACGGCTGTCGCGCCCGATCTTGAAGTAGCGCGCGCCCTCGACAATGAAATTGTAATCGGAGAAAGGCTTGATCCGGATTCCCACCGCACCCTGCATGGTCGACGCGCCGATCGGACCGTCGAGCGAATCATAAAGGGTGGTGAACTGGCGCAGAAACAGGTCGACCGTGCGCCCGTCGCGATAGCCGAACATCGGCGGTCGCCAGTATATTTCCGTTCCCACCTGCATCACCTCACCGGCGGAGGCCGCCGGAGACAGATAGCCATCCGAGATGCCGCTGGTGCCATAGATCACGCTGGCATAGGCGCCCCACTGGCGCGAGACGTCGCCGATCTGGCGGCGGAGGTTGAAGCGTTCGGTTTCGGAAAGCGGAAAGACGCCGGCATCGGCCTGGTCGATCGCCTGCTTGAAAAGGCCGACCGCTTCTTCATTGCGATAGTCCCTGACGGCGGCGTAGCCTGCGTCAATCAGTTGCGCGCCCCGCAACTGTCCCTGATCATAGGCATCCTTGAAGGACTGATAGGCGATGTCCTTATTGCCGACGCTTGCGGCAAGATAGGCAATATCGGCGGAACCAAGCGGCGCGAGCGCGCCCTCCTCCGAGGCCTCGGCAAACATCGCCCTCGCCTGCCGCTTACCGTCCTGCGCGGCGGCAAGCCTTATTTCCGCCGCGGCAACGTCCGCCCGTTCGGCCTCGCTTGCTGCCAGAGCGCCGGCCCGGTCGAGCGCGCGGCCGGCGGCGGCGTAATCCGCCATCGCGGTCAAGGCAGTGCCGCGCTGCAGCCAGACGCCGTAACCGGCATCATCTCCGAGCGGCTGCAGCGTCCGGTAGGCCAGCAAAGGGTCGGAGGTCGCCATCGCGGCGGCGGCGAGGTCCAGCCTGAACTGGCGCTCGGCGCCCGCTGGACCGGGAAGCTCCAGCGCGCGCGAAAAATCGGCGAGCGCCGCGGTCTGGTCGCCGCTCTTCTGTTCCAGCACGCCGCGCCGGCGCAGAAGCTCGCGGTTGTCTCCAAGCGCTGCGATCGCCTGATCCGTCGCCGCCAGCGCGGCGGCGGTGTCGCTCTGGCCGTTCAGCAGGTCGATCAGCAGCAGGCGGAATGACAGATTGCCGGGCGCAAGCCGGACGGCCTCGCGGGCATGGTCGACAGCGCTTGCCAGATCGCCCTTGCGCTGGGCGGCGTAGGCCGCGTCGGCCTGCCGGTCGGCAGGGCTTGCCTTCTGGGCTGGCGGCCGGCTCGCCGCCGCCTCGGCATTCTTCAGAAGCGTGCGATAGTCGGCATTGTCCGGCGCCAGCTCCACAGCCTTCCTGGCCTGATCCACGGCCTTCCGGTACTGGCCCGCGGCATAGGCCTTGTAGGCCGCATCCGCGGCCTCATAGACGGGGCTCGTTTCCGAAACGCCGCCGCTTGCCGCGTTCTTATTATTTTCCAGGTCGCGCGCGGCCTCGGCATTCTTCAGCAGGGTCTTGTAGGCCTCATGATCGGGCGCAAGTTCAACGGCCTTCCTGGCCTCCTCCACCGCCGTGTCATAATCGCCCGCGCCATAGGCCCGATAGGCAGCATCGGCTGCCTGATAGGCTGGACTGCTCTGCGAGAGCGGCGGCGGAGACTGGTCGTCGGCCAGAACGGAGGGCGCAGCCAATGAGAGCGCGATCGCCGCAACCGCCGCCGACAGGGCGAGCCGGGACACGGCGTTGCGGAATGGGCGTTTCGTGTTTGTCGCTGCCATGTTCAAATCGCCTTTCCGGCAACAGTTTGGAGTGGCGAGAGCTTCCGGTTCTCGCGCAATCGCTCGATCCTGCGGCGCTGCTCGACCAGCGCATCCTCGATCGCCGGGCTAAAGACCACATCCCGGGCGGCGAGATAGGCGCCGATCAGCCCGTCGCGCTGGGGAGAATAGTCCGCAAGCGCCGCCCGCAGCGCTTCCGGGGAGATATCGCCTCGTTCAACGAGAATATCGCCAAGGCGCGGCAACGCGTCATTGGGAAGGAGCGAAACACGCCTGCCATCCGCGACATCGCGTTTGCAAAGAAGGTCCAGACCCGCCTTGATCTGGCTGTCGCGGACAACGCAGACTTTCGGCCTTTCGCCGCACGCCGCGACGATCTCGGCGAGCGCCTGCGGCTCCGGCGGCACCGCCGTTGCCAGCATCAAGCACCCGTCCCTGGCGTCCTGCACCGGAAGGACGCGCAAGCGAACACAGAGATCGGTGGAAAGCCGACCGCGGGCGTTCAGCACATCGTCCTCCGAGATCGCCCGCATCTCGTAACCCGTCTGAAAAGCCACGGCTTCGGCGATCACCTCCTCCTGAAGCCAGCCTTCATCGATCAGGATACGACCGAGCGGGCGGCGCTGCTGCCGTTGCTTGGCGAGCGCCTCATCAAGCTGGGCGTCGTCGATCGCCTGCCAGGTGACGAGCAGATCGCCGAGCCTGGCGCTGCGCTCCACCAGCCCGTCGCCGGAGGGAAAGTCATGCATGGTCTTGTCCCAGACCAGCCGCTTGCCGGTCACGAGGTGGGTGACATACTGCTTGAGCGCGCGCGCCATCGCCATGAAGTTCACGAAATTGCCGACGACCATGCGCGGGATCGACAGCAATCCATGCTCCCAGCCGAAAGTCCGCGACGTGAAATAGAAGCGCTGCACGACCCGCGCCACCAGCGCAATGGCGTTCAGGATCAGCACGACACCGACCCAGCCGTGAACCGAAAGCAGCGGCGGATATGTCGTGGTAAACAGGCCGAAGCTGATGGCGAAATGGAAAACGATATACTGGAGCGCCAGCAGATAGGCGAAAACGGTGACGAAGCTGGTGACGATCGCCTTCCTGTCCCTGAGCAGGAAATAGCGGTCGACCAGCGAACCATACCAGCCGAAATAGGCCCAGCCCTGGAAGCAGATGCCAAGCGACCACCGCGCCTTCTGGCGATAGGAGGTGCGGAACCTGTTGGGAAAATATTCCTGCACGCAAAGCGGCATCCGGACAGTCTTCTCGCGCTCCGGCCCGAAGCCGAACCAGCTCTTGCGCCGCATTTTATAATCGACGGTAAACCGCGCCAGGATCGAGCGCATGCCGTGTTCGGCAAGGCGCACCCCGATATCGTAATCCTCGGTGAGCGTCTGGGTGTTGAAGGGCTGATTGTCGGTCTCGGCCGAAAGGATCAGCAGCGCCTTGCGCGAGAAACATGTCCCCACGCCGGCGGACGGCACCATCCCTGACAAGGCCTCGCGCACGACGATATCCTTCCCGTGCCATTCGGCGAACTCATCCATGTATACGCCCGCCACGAGCTCGTACCAGTTGCGCTCCAGCGAGTTCACAGGAATCTGGATCAGGTCGATCCGCGGCAGCAGGTAGTTGAAGAAACGCAGCTCCAGCGGATGAAGAACGTCCTCGCTGTCGTGCAGAATGGTGCCCGCGAATGTGATGCCGTGCGTCTTCTCATGGGCGAAAATCGCCTGTACCACCCAGTTGAGGCAATCCGCCTTGCAGGTCGGCCCGTCATGGGGAACCTCGACGCGCACAAGCTGGCGGTAGCGCTTGCGCATCCGCTCGACCTCGTCGATCGTGGCGCGGTCGTTGCGATAAGTACCGACGAAAATCGTGTAGTTCCGATAGTCGAGCGTGCGCACCATGCCTTCGATCATGGCCGCGATCACGTCGTGCTCCAGCCAGGCAGGCACCATGATCGCCATATGCTGTTCGGGGCGGTTATAAAGCTGTTCCGGCTGAAGCGGCTGGTAGTGGTGCTTCCTGGCCGCGAACCGCCGCTTGATCGCCCGCGCATAGAAAATCGCGTCGATGAAAAGATCGTCGAGACACGACAGCAGGATGATCACCGCGACGATCGCGGTGAAATCCTCCAGCAGCCGATAATAGTCGGCGAACAGGAATGGCCAGTAAAGCTGCATGATTGTCGGCCTAGTCCCGCTTGTCCCGGTTCCTGCGGCGCGCGATACCGGCCAGCAGGACAAGAACGATGAAGCCGCCGATGATCAGCGTGGTGAGCGCCCATGGCGCCTGCTCCAGCCAGAATTTCGGGCTCGTGATCAGACGCAGCGTCGACCCGTTGCTTTCGTCGAGCGGCGCACCGGAGGCGGCATAGACCGTGCTGCCACTGGCATTCAGCGCCGTCAGAACACCGCTTTCGCCGATGATGGCGACATCGCCCCGGCCGAAGCTGAACGGCTTGCCAAGATCGGCCCCGGCGCCGACCGTGCGATAGTAAAGGCCCGGCTGGCTCTGGTCGAGCACGGCCTCGGCGACCGAAACGTCCGAAAGCCCGGCGGCATCGAAAAGCCGCTCGCCGCGCGCGGAGTCGATCGTGATCTTGTCGCCCGTGACGCTGACGCGATCCGCACCCTTTTCGGGCGCTATATCGAAGAACAGGAAGGGCTTGTCAGGCACCGGCGCCGTAACCGTATCGACGACCGCGAATTCGGCGCGCGCCGGCGCGATGCCCGCGGCATCGGCCACGCCCATCACCGTCGGCAGCGTCTCCAGCGCATCGTCGAGCCATGCCGCCGGCACGGCGACCTCGCTGTCGCCCGCCAGCTTCGCCACAAGCGTGGTGAAACCATCGGCGGCGGGCGCGTCCTTGAACACGACGCGGCTATCCGGCAGCACCGCGACGGGATAGGCCTGCGGAACTTCACGACAGTGGTCGCTCGCGGGCTGGCGCTGGAATTCGACATTGATGACATTGCGCGGCAGCAGCGTATAGGCGGGTATGGCGACTGAAATCTGTTCGGGCGTACCGTCGGCCTTCAATTGCTTCGCGCCCAGCAGATAGCCGTTGATCGAAACCGAGGCGACGGGCCGTGTCGCCGTCGCGCCGGGAGCCGCCGAGACATTGAGCTCGAGGTGGCTCGGCACTTTTCCGGGCGCAGCCGTGCCGAGGTCGAATTGCGTCGACCAATCGCCCCGTGCAACGACATCAAGCTGACTTGGCGCCTTGCCGAGCGCACCGAGCGCAATGGCGTCGCCCGCCCCCGGCGGCATCGCCGCAGCGGCAAGCGTAAGGTCTCCCGACACCGCCGACTGACGCCATAACGTATCGAACAGGCCGACCGCGGCATTGGCCGCATCCGGCGCAACCGCGATGACCGGCCGGCCCGAAAGCGTGCGCAGCCCGACGGTTTGCGAGCCGACGGGTTGGCCAAGCGCGTTGAAATCCTGCCGGATGGTCGCGACAGCAGCGGAAGCGGCGCCATCGGCGGCGACGATTTCCGCCGAAACGGCATCGAGCGCGGCTTTCAACTGCTCAGCCATCGCGCCGTCGGCAACGGCAATATCGGCGCTGAATTGCGGGGCGTCGAGCAGCATCAGCGCGCCGATCTCGGCTTCGCTGGCAATCTGCACCTCGCCGCCGCCCGCAAGGCTCTTGAACGCCGGAACGCCGGCAAGCGATGGCGGCACCGTCAGCGCGGCGGTGTCGATCCGGTCGCCAACCTTCGGCAGGGCGATGGTCCTGACGGTCTTGCCGTCGCGCTGCAGCGCGGTTCCGAGGCGCCATGCGGCGTCATAGCTGTTCTTGTCGAGGCGGCTTCCCGAAACCAGCAGTGTCACCTCCGTGGGAAGCGCCGACCATGCCGTGCTGATATCCTTCACCGCGGAGGCGGCATAGCCATATTCCAGATAGGTGTCGGGCTCGATCTCGAGCATGTTGCCGATCGGCCGCGCATCGTCGCAATAATATTGCCCGGTGGCGGAAGACCAGTTCACCTTCAGATGAACGAAACCGTTGTCGCGGGCCGCGCCGTCGATGCCGATGCTGGTATCTGCCGCGCCGCCATCATCCGTCGGCGAGCGCGCAAGCAGCACGCGATCGTCAGCCGACAGCGTATAGGTGGTCTGTCCGCCATCCGCCCGCAGGTAACGGCCTTCGAAATTAAGCGTGGGGTCGATCAGTTCGACGCCCGCCGGAACGGGAATATAGATATCGCGTTCGGCCCCGGTCGATCCAAGCGCCACCGGCGTGCCGATGCCGAGTTCCTCCAGCGTGACCTTGCGCGTGATCACCCGATCCTTGGTCCCGGCCGCAAGCGTATCGGCGATGGCGCCGGCATGGCTCTCCTGCGGAACCAGCAGGACCGGCGCCACCGTGCCCGCAAGAAGGGTGGCGATCATGGCGTTCCTGGACAGGGCGGTTTTGGTGTTCTTCATTTCGTGGCAGTCCTCAAGGAAACAGCGCGCAGGTGGCGCGGGCGGGCATGCGGGGCAGCCTCCGCTGCGAAGGGAATGACGGCGCGTCCGGCAAGCGTATCGACGATGCGCTGCGCGGCCTTGCCGTCGCCATAGGGATTGATCGCGGCGGATTGGAGCGCATGGGCTCGGGGATCGTCCAGAAGGTGCACGACCTCGCGCATGATCCTCGCGGTATCGGTTCCGACCAGTTTCACCGTACCGGCCGCAACCGCCTCCGGTCGCTCGGTGACGTCGCGCATCACCAGGACGGGTTTTCCAAGCGAAGGCGCCTCCTCCTGCACGCCGCCCGAATCGGTCAGGATGATATGGGACCGCTCCATCAGATAAACGAATTCGAGATAGGCCTGCGGCGCGATCAGGTGCACGTTGCTCAGGCCGCCCAGCATATCCTGGACCGGCCCCGCGACATTGGGGTTCAGATGCACGGGATAGACGATCTGCAAGTCCTCGCGCCGGGCAAGTTCCCGCAACGCCTTGCAGATATTGATGAAACCGCCGCCGAAACTCTCGCGACGATGCCCGGTGACCAGCAGGGTCTTCAGCTTAGAATCCAGAAACGGAAAATCGGCGTCCAGCCGGGCCCCGAGGGCCGCGTCGCCGCGAATGCGGGCCGCAACCTCCGTCAGCGCATCGATCACCGTATTGCCGGTGACGACGACCCTGCCCTGAAGATGCTCGCCCGCGAGATTGCGCGCACTCGAAAGCGTCGGCGCGAAATGATAGGCCGAGACGACATCTATGACGCGGCGGTTCATTTCTTCGGGCCAGGGCTTCGAAAGATCATAGGTTCTCAGCCCCGCCTCGACATGCCCGACGGCAATGCCGCGGTGGAAGGCGGCAATGCCCGCCGCCATTGCCGTGGTCGTATCGCCATGGACAAGGACGACATCAGGCCGCGCCTGCTCAAGCACCTGGTCGAGACCGGCGATCATCTTCGCGCTGAGCGCATTCAGCCCCTGGTTGGGCGCCATGACCGCAAGATCGAAATCCGGCTCGATTGCGAAAAGCGACAGCACCTGATCAAGCATGCTGCGATGCTGGCCGGTAACACAAACCTCAGTTGTGATAGCGCTATCACACTTCAGCACATTGACCACCGGAGCCATCTTTATGGCCTCCGGGCGGGTGCCGAAAACACAGAGAATCCTGGTCAAGCTCTTACTCCGATTCAAAACAGATGATTCCGGTGAGCCCGGATTGGGAGACCCTGCTATTGGGGAAACGTGTCTTTTGTGCGGGTTACTTTTTGTTAACCTTCCACATTGGGCGTCGGAAATCGCCACCAGATCGGAAGCCGGCAAAAGCTCGCGCCAGACCGTGGGTCTCGCAGGCGAAACAGGGTTGTGGCGTCGTGGACGAAAATCGGGCAAGGTGAGCCACGAGCAACCAAAGGCCAACCAAACCGGCTTTCAAGTACGTGCCGGCGTCTCAAGCAAGCAGGTCCCATGGCGCATTTCATCAAAGACTCGATCACCTTCATCGAACCTTACCTCCACCACTACGGACTGCTCGCGCTCTTCATCATCATCTATCTGGAATCGCTCGGCGCGCCGATGCCGGGCGAAAGCGCATTGATCGGCGCTTCGTTGCTGGCGGCAGACGGACAGCTATCGATCGTGGGCATCTTCTTCGTCGTTGTCTGCGCCGCCGTGATGGGGGACAGCACCGGTTATCTGATCGGCCGGTTTGGCGGACGGGCGCTGATCCTGCGCTATGGACGCTTCGTGGGCATGACGGAGGACCGCCAGAAATGGATCGAAGGCCTTTATGAGAAACGCGGTGCCTGGGTCGTTGCCGGCGCCCGCTTCGTCGTCATCCTGAGGCAACTGAATGGAATCGCGGCGGGCTCCATGGGGATGCGCTGGCCGCCCTTTCTCGCCGCCAATATCGCCGGCGGGCTTTTGTGGGCCGCGGTCTGGACCATCGGACCCTATATGTTCGGCGACGTCATCGCCGAGCGCCTGCATCTCCCCTTGCACGGAGCGCCGTCGTGATTGCCTGACCGGCAGGCGAAGGCACGCAGCATTCACCGCAGAAATCGGTGGCTTCGTGCCGAAGCTGCTATTGCCGCCTGTGCAGGCCCAGCCAGCGCCCTTACTGCCGTCGCGATCAGCACCAGCCAGATGTCACCGCGGCGCACCAGGAGCCGAAGCCGGAGAAGAGGGGAAAGGAGGTGCATCCAGCTATTGGTCACCTTCAATGTAGGGCGCACTACGCTGGTATTCAGATCAGGTAGGAAGGACACGGAGGCAACCAGGCTTGAGGATTTGTCTATCGTCTTCGAAAATGCGCGACCATGCCCTCAATGATAGTCGTTGAATGGATATCCCGTGATCGGATTGACGATTAGCAATGCAGACTTGCGGCTACCAATACCATTTGCACGTTCTGCTATAACCGGGATCTATCGAGAGCCGGCTTTCGGCTCCCCTTAGTCCGAACGCTGCGAAACACCGGCTCGGATCACGATTGATGCTCCGAAAACGGATCATAGCTTTACCGAAGGAACTTCACTTTCGGTCTTACGCCTCACCGCGTTCTTGGTGCATTATGCTACCAAACGCGATATCGCTGTTTGGGAGATTCCCCGGTGTGAGACGACACCCCCGAACAGGCCCGGACAGGATGCGGTGACAATACAAACAATCAGAATGACCGACGATCTGTGGGCGCTGCTTCTCGCGTTACGGCGCGGCGCTGTAAGCGCACCGCCCTTATCCGGTCCCGCAGGCGCGCTCTACGGGCCCATCGCTACCGCCTCGGGGCAATTCGTTCTGGCGCAGGTCGGCCAGTCTCTGGACGGACGGGTGGCGACGCCTTCGGGGGATGCGCGGGACATTTCGGGGCCGGAGGGCCTGGCGCATCTGCATCGATGTCGCGCACTGGTCGATGCCGTCATAGTCGGTGAGAACACCGTCAGTTGCGATGATCCGCGCCTTTCCGTGCGCCTTGTCGACGGCCCCGATCCCGTGCGTGTGGTCATTGACTGCCACGGGCGGCTTACCGGGTCGGAAGGCCTGCTCCATGACGGCGGCGCGCAGGTGATCGTCTTTCAGAGCGCCGAGACAAGCCGCAACGATCTTCCGAATGCCGAGATCATTCGTCTTCGCCCCACGGGAAACGGCCTCGCACCGCAGGAGATGCTGGCGGCGCTGTCGGAATTTGGGCTGCGGCGCGTGCTGGTCGAGGGCGGCGCGCGCACGATTGCCCGCTTCATCGAGGCCGGACTGGTCGACCGGCTTCATGTCGCGGTTTCGCCGCTGATCATCGGCTCGGGCCCGAGCGGAATTGCCCTGTCCCCGATCGAACGCCTTTCAAGCGCGCTTCGGCCAGAGGCACAGGTTTACAGTCTGGGCAGCGACATCCTGTTCGATTGCCCGCTCAAGCCAGTTATCAAGCCGGAAGGGCAATGAGATCGGTGTGGCCGACCTCGCAGCGGCTTTCCGGCGCGGCGATGGCGGCGAGGCGGAAGGCAAGCCAGTCCTCGATCTCGGCGTCTGAATGGTACGACATCTCCCTGAGAGGCTGACGGAGTCCCGACAGGAAGGCCTTCTGCAGGACCGCCGCCGTTCCATCCAGCCGCCATGGGCTTGGCAGTTCCTCGACCTGATAGCCTCTCGCTTCCAGCAGCCGCTCAAGACAGGCGCCCGCCGCCGGGCCGAGCGCCCTACCGAAGCCCTTGTCGGTCTGCTGGTGACGGTTGAAGGCCTCGACCATATCGTCATCGAGCGGATGACGGTGCGACCAGCGTATGATGCCGTCATAGTTCAGCGCCGCGTAGAGGCCGCAGCCTTGAGCGACGATTCGATCACAGAAAGCGACGCAGAAGTCTTCCGAAACCAGATCGAACAGCGCCGAGGCCGTTACCATTGAGACGCCTTCTAGCGGCAGGTCCTGTAGATCGTTGAGATCAAAGCGTCGAAAGGCAACGCCTTGATTGTTTCCGATGCTGCGTTCCGCTTCTTCGAGAAGTGCCGGGTCATGGTCAAGCAGCAGCCAGCTTGTGCCTTCCGGCACATGGCTTTTCAGACTGCGCCATGTCGAGCCCGTGCCGCAGCCGATATCGGCAATCGCCGGCGCCGGCATGGCCTGCAGATAGCGCGACAGCGTGTCGATCAGAGCCGGCGCGCGGGCGGCTTTGTCCGCCGGTTCGCGCAGCGCCAGCCATTCGGTTTCAAAGCCGCTCATGCGATCGCCTCCAGTGCCGCGGAAATGGTGCGCGCCGTATCATCCCATCCCGGCAATCTCTCGCCCGCGCGCCGCGCCGCCGCCGCCATTTCGGCGTGTAGCGCCTTGTCGGTGATCATCCTTTCGAGGGCTTCGGCAAAACCTGCGCTGTCATCGACGGGCACCAGAATGCCGGCGTCCGATGGCACCACGTCGGGAATGGCGCCGGCGCGGCAGGCGATTACGGGCACGCCCTGCGACAGCGCCTCGGCGAACACCATGCCATATCCCTCGTAACGGCTGGCGAGCGCGAAGATATCGGCCGCGGCAAGCAGCGCGCGGGTGTCGTCGCAGTCGCCGGCCAGCAGAATTCTGTCGTCGAGCCCGAGCGCGGCGATCTGCCGTTCGAGCGCCCGCGCGGTCGGCGCGTCCATATCCCGGCTGCCGGCAATGGTCGCTCTCCAGGGAAGGCCTTCGATCCGCTTCAGGGCATCGACCAGCACATGATGCGCCTTGCGCGGGATCAGAGAGCCGACGGAGACGATATGCGGCGGATCGCCATCGCAGGCTGATACCGGCGCCGGATCCGTGCCGGGAAGCGCGACGGTGATGTCGTCCGACGGTATCGCGAACCCGCTGACAAGCGTTTGCGCCGTCGCTTGCGAGGTCACCACGATATGACGGACATGAGCGAGCGCCCCGCGTTCGCTTTCTCGCAAGACGGCCTGCCGATCGGCATCGAGCCCGGTTTCCAGCGCCAGCGGATGGTGCACCAGGGCCACGATCCGCAGACGCCCGGCCTCGCGGGTCGCCCAGTCGTCCAGAATGCCGAAGGCGAGCCCGTCTATCATCACCAGCGCCCCGTCCGGCAGGGCCGAGAGCAGACGTTCGGCGTTCTGCTTCACCGCCAGTTCCGGCGCGGGAAAGCCATCGCCGAGCGCCAGCAATTCCAGGTCCCAGCCAAGCGCTTCCAGCCCGGCAATCATCCGCCGGTCGTAACCATAGCCGCCGGTTCTGGTTGAAAGATCGCCGGGATAGGCAAAGACAAGCTGGGCCGTCAAAGCGCACCCTCATACCAGCCGCGGGCGGCGTGCGACTCGTGGAGGGTCACGCGGATTTTCGCGATCCGGTGGCTGCCCGGCCCGAGCTTGTTCTCGCCAACGGCGGCAGCGAGCTGGTCGAAGATGTGTTTCGCGATCACCTCGGTGGTCGAAATCTTGCCGTTGAAGGCCTCGACCTCATCGAGATTTTGATAGTTAAGCGGCTTCAGCACTTCGGCAAGCGTTTCGGTCGCCGCACCGATATCGACGGCAAGGCCGTCATCATCGACATCCTCGGTGAAGAAGGCGGCATCGACCACGAATGTCGCGCCGTGCATGCCCTGGGCGGGACCGAACACGGGTCGGGGGAGGCTGTGGGCGATCATGATGTGATCGCGGACTTCGACTGCAAACATGGCTTCTCTCTTTTTAGTATCGGATACGATGGCAGAGCGTTTCCGGATCATCGATGATGTCGGGATAGGTGGCGGCGATGTCCTCGAACGCGGTCTCGCCGGAGATCAGCGCATCGAGGCGGTCGTCTTCAAGGAGCGCGATGGCCTTGGCCATACGCCGCACGAAGGTCCAGCGGGCGCGTCGCGCGGGCGGCAGCGCGCCGACCTGTGAAGCGACGATAGAAAGCCGCTGCGAGTGGAACGCCCCGCCCAGCGGCACGGACAGTTGCCTGTCGCCATACCAGCTCGCCTCGACGAGGCGGGCCTCGAAGCCCGCGTGATCCAGCGCTTCCGCAAGCGCGTCGCCGGAGGCAGAGGCGTTGATCAGGACATCGAACTCACCATCGAGCGCGCCGCTCTCGGCAAAGGTCAGGCCGAGCCTGTCGGCAAGTGCCCGCCTCGCCGGATTGCGGTCGACCAGCACGACATCCGTGCCGATGATCGCGGTGGCGAGGAAGGCCGTCAGCGCCCCGACAACGCCAGCACCGAACACCGCCACCCGGTCGCCGGGCATGATTCCGGCATCCCAGACAATGTTGAGCGCCGTCTCCATGTTGGCGGCCAGGATGGCGCGTTCCGGCGGCAGCGATCCCGGCAGCGGCGTGACCATGGCTTCGGCCACGACGGCCGCGCTTTGATGCGGGTGCAGGCAAAAGACGTTGCGGCCGGACAGATGTTCGGGGCCACTCTCCACGCGACCCACCAGGGCATAACCGTATTTCACCGGAAACGGAAAATCGCCCGCCATATGCGGTCCGCGCATGCGATCGCGCTCGCTTTCGGGAACCAAACCGTTGAAAACCAGTGATTCCGTGCCCCGGCTGATGCCGCTGAAAAGCGTCCTGAGCATTACCGAACCGTCGTCGACCACGCCGAGTTCCTCCGCTTGCAACGCGCAGGTCCGCGCCGCCGGGAACCAGAGCGCCCGCGCCGTGTGGCCCGCGCGGTCATCATCGCCAAAACTTCCCTTCAATTCCCGACGCTCCTTCCGGCGAACACTTTTTTGTTAAAGTCCAGTCGCAGCGTGCGACTGGAACCAATCCACTTACGCTCTAATTACGTATTAGGTTCCAATGACTTCGACGCGCTGCCCGTCTGTGGACCGGGACGAGTCGATGATTTTGAGACAAAACGATGATGCCGCCAGGCGGCGGAATCATACGCGTGCAACATAGCAGATCAACGCAGGAACAGATGGATAGGTTCAGTTTTCGAGTTTGCACCCTGGCAATGGAGATCGAACGGGCCGTCGCCGAACTGCGCTTCGGGCGCCCGGTCATTCTGGAGAGTGGCAAGAAAAAGCATGCCGTGCTGGCGCTCGATTGCGCCGCGCCGGAGACCTATGATGCCTTTGCGGCCGCAAGTGAAGATCGTCACGCGCTGTTCGTGACCGCGCAGCGGGCCCATTGCCTGGGCATTTCATCGAGCCTCGGCATCGCGGTGCCGGCGAGCACAATGTCGTTCGATGCCGCAGCCAGGCTTTCCTATGCGCTGGATGCCAGCGCGCCGGGAGAATGGCGCGAGGCCGATCCGGCCCTATCGGCCGCCGCGGAACTGGCGCGTATGGCGCTGCTGCTGCCGGCCATGGTCTGCACGGAAATCAAGGGCATCGAGGATCGTTTCGACGCCTGTCAAGGGCTCGACTGCGCCCACCTTTCCGATGCCAGGCACGCCCGCCAGGACTTCACCGAGGTCGTGCGCACGCGGGTTCCGCTCAAAGACCTCGGCGATGCGCAGTTTGCCGTGTTTCGCGGCGGGCTTGCGCAGAAGGATCAGATCGCCATCATCGTCGGCGATCCGGATTTCAGCCGTCCGGTATCAGTGCGCATTCACTCCTCCTGCCTCACCGGCGACCTGTGCGGCTCGCTGAAATGCGATTGCGGCGACCAGTTGCGCAACGGCCTCGCCAATCTGAGGGCGGCAGGCGGCGGCGTGCTGATCTATCTCGATCAGGAAGGCCGCGGCACCGGCATCGGCTCCAAGATGAGGGCCTATGGCTATCAGCATCAGGGCCTCGACACGATCGATGCCGACGCCGAGCTCGGTCTTGAGCCCGACCATCGCCGCTATGAGGCGGCGATCGCGATCCTGCGCCTGCTCGGCATATCGAGCGTCGTTCTGCACACCAACAACCCGACCAAGATCGCGGCGATCAATGCCTCGGGCATAAAGGTGGTGGGGCGGATGCCGACTCATGGCAAGATCACCGCGGAGAACCTGAATTACCTGCGCACCAAGGCGTCGAAGGCCGATCACATATTCGACCCCGAAATGCTCGCGACAACGAAATAACGCTGAGAGCCGCATGACCGACAAGCCGAGCCCCGCACCGCCGCCGCACCTCAAAGCCAGCGCGTTTCTGGTGCTGGGCGTCGTGTTCGTCGCCGCGCTGGTTTTCTATCAGATGCTGGGCCCGCACCTGATGCTCGGACGGTGGGCGGTGATGTTCGCGGCGCTGCTGCTGTTTGCGATTTTCACGGTCGTTCTCAGCGCCCTTCCCTATCATCCGCACAGGTCTTTCGGCGCGGCCAACGCGATCACCGCCATCCGGACGGCGATCGTCAGCCTGGTGACGGCCTTCGTGTTTTTCGCCGCCGACATGGGCGCTCAATCGGCGGTCTGGATCCTGATCGCGCTCGTGGTGACGGCCTTCGTTCTTGATGGCTTCGATGGTTATCTCGCCCGGCGGTTCGGGCAGGAATCCGCCCTTGGCGCGCGCTTCGACATGGAGGTCGACGCGCTACTCATTCTGGTCCTGTCGGAGGCGGCCTTGATGCTGGGCAAGGCCGGGTGGTGGGTGCTGCTGATCGGGCTGATGCGCTATCTCTTCGTCGGCGCGCAGTATTTCGTGCCGGCGCTGGGCGAGCCCCTGCCGCCATCATTTCGCCGGAAGCTGATCTGCGTGGTGCAGGTGGCAACGCTGTGCGTCATCAACTCTGTTGTTCTTGATGGTCCCTTATCCTT